>NZ_JBFAGK010000025.1:0-125046 GCF_040660135.1 Streptomyces sp. NPDC050997 | reverse complement strand
GGCGCGGAATCGGTTTCTTGGTGAGTGGGCGGTGTTGACGCGCCAGACGCTGCGGGCGGACACCCCCGTCCCGTCCCCTTGCCGCCGTGGGCGGGAGGGGCGGGGCTTTCATCTTCCGGTCACGGTACGAGGCCCAGTTCCGCTCAGATCGTCTTGCGAGGGCGTGGTCCCAGGGCTACGCCCCAGCGGTCGGCGAGTGCCTCCACGTGGACGAGGTCCCGGCCGGACTCGGCGTCGGGGGGCGGGGTCCTGGAGGCAGGGCGGGCGGTTGCCGCTCTGCGTGGCCGCGTTGGTCGCGAGTTCGGCGACGAGTTGGCGTGCCGGGTCCAACGGGAGTTCCCAGGAGCGGAGTTGCTCGGTGGCGAGCAGGGCCGAGTCGGGCCTCGGGGGTGGCGGTTTCTTGGATCACGTCACTCAGAGTGGCTGCCCATGCTTACCGTGAACAGTGATGACTCCGTTGCGTACGGTGACTGTCCGGGGCTTGTCCGGTCGAGGGCCCGGGGACGGGGGCGCGCGGGGAAATGTGAAGAACTGCCAAGCAGCGTGTTGATTTCGCCGGGTTTCCGTCCCGGGCGGCATGGGCGAGGCCGTCCGGGGCCCGGCTGATCGTGCGGGGCCTGTGGTCAGGAGCTCGCTACCTGGAGCCTGACCACGCCTGGAGCGTGGCCGAGGCCTGGGGCGCGTGGCGCGCCCGCAGTCCTCAGACGGTACCTTCGTCGTCACGCCGACGAGGAGAATCAACGTGAGCAAGTTCGTGCGGCCCGCGGCCGAGGGTGCGGATCCTTTCGGTACCGCTCGCCTCAGGCGAGGCGTGCTGGATGCCTGGGCCACCAGCCCCGCCCGGTTCCGTGAGGACGCCAACGCCGAGGAGGACCTCGTCCTCGGCGGATACCGGGACCGGCTCGTCGTGGAGCTCGCTCAGAACGCCGCCGACGCCGCGGCCCGGGCGGGTGTCCCGGGCCGGCTCCGGCTCACCCTCCGGGACGGTGCCCTGGTCGCCGCGAACACCGGCGCCGCCCTGGACGCGGCCGGTGTCGAGTCCCTGGCCACGCTCCGTGCCTCCGCCAAACGCGGCACCGACGAGAACACCATCGGCCGCTTCGGCGTCGGCTTCGCCGCCGTTCTGTCCGTCACCGACGAACCCGCGGTCGTCGGCCGGCACGGCGGTGTCCGCTGGTCCCTCGCCGAGGCCCGGGAGCTGGCCGCCGACGTCGCCCGGCACAGCCCGGGGCTGGGGGACGAGGTCCGCCGACGGGACGGACACGTGCCCCTGCTGCGGCTCCCGTTCGCCGCCGAGGGCACCGCCCCCGACCCGTACGACACGGCCGTCATCCTGCCCCTGCGCGACCCGGCCGCCGCCGACCTCGCCGAACGCCTGCTGAACAGCGTGGACGACGCCCTGCTTCTGGCCCTGCCGGGGCTGGCGGAGGTCGTGATCGAGATCGGCGACGACACCCCACGCACCCTGCGCCGCCACACCGACGGCGCCTTCACCGTCGTAGCGGACTCGCGGGACGGTACGACCCGGTGGCACACGGCCGCCGCACACGGGCCGCTCACCCCCGACCTGCTCGTCGACCGTCCCGTCGAGGAGCGACTGCGGCCGCACTGGTCGGTCACCTGGGCCGTGCCCGTCGACGAGGACGGCACCCCGGGGCGCCCCCGCACCAGCCCCGTCGTGCACGCCCCCACCCCCAGCGACGAGCCCCTCGGTGTGCCCGCCCTGCTCATCGCGTCCTTCCCGCTGGACACCACCCGCCGTCACGCGGCCCCCGGCCCGCTGACCGACTTCCTGGTGCAGCGCGCGGCGGAGGCGTACGCCGAACTCCTCGCCGGCTGGCGGCCGGTGACCGCCGGCATCATCGACCTCGTGCCCGGCCCGCTGGGCAAGGGCGAGCTGGACGGGACGCTGCGGCAGGCGATCCTGGAGCGGCTGCCTCGTACGTCCTTCCTGCCGCCGGCGGTAGAGGCGTCGGGCCGGGCGGAGGTCGAGGTGTCGCGCCAGCCGGACGTTGAGGCGTTCGGTGAGTCGGACGCCGACGGCCTGCCCGAGGCTCTGCGGCCCCGTGACGCCGAGGTGGTGGAGGGCGCGGGCGCCGAGACCGTGCGGGTCCTCGCCGAGGTGCTTCCCACCATCCTCCCCGCCGGGCTCGAACGGCGCGTCGAGCTGCGGACGTTGGGTGTCGCCCGGGTTCCGCTGACGGACGCCGTTGACCGGCTGGCCGGGCTGGAGAAGGACCCGGACTGGTGGCGGCAGCTCTACGACAGCCTGTCGGGCGTGGACCCGGACCGACTGTCCGGGCTGCCCGTGCCGCTCGCCGACGGGCGCACGACCATCGGGCCCCGGCAGGTCCTGCTGCCCACCTCCGAGGGCGCCCCCGTCGACCCGGAGATCCTCGCCCGTCTCGGCCTCAAGGTCGCCCACCCGGACGCCGCCCACCCCCTCCTGGAGAAGCTCGGCGCCCTGCCCGCGACCCCGCGCGCGGTGCTCACCACCCCGCAGGTCCGGGCCGCCGTCGCCGCCTCCCTCGACGAGGAGGGCGGGCTGGACTGGGAGCAGGACGCGCCCGACGCCGAGGAACTTGCCGACACCGTCCTCGCGCTCGTGCGGGACGCGAACCTGGAGCCCGGTGACGAACCCTGGCTCGGTGCCCTCGCGCTGCCCGACGAGGAGGGCGAACTCGCTCCCGCGGGCGAGCTCGTACTGCCCGGCAGCCCCTTCCACCAGGTCATGCGCGAGGATGAACTCGCCACTGTGGACTCGGAGTTGGCGGACAAGTGGGGTGACCAGCCGCTGGCCGCCTGCGGGGTGCTCGCCACCTTCGCCCTCGTCCGCGCCACCGACGTCGTCCTGGACCCCGACGAACTGGAGCCCCGCGAAGGGGACTTCGCCGAACCCGACGACCCTGGTCTGCTGGACGCCGTGGACGTGTGGTGCGAGGACATCCTCGACCGGTTCCCGGACACGCCCGTACCGCCGGTCGCCACGGAACTGGTCGCCGTACGGGACCTGGACCTGGTGGACGAGGACCAATGGCCCCGGGCGCTGGCCCTGCTGTCGCAACCCCCGCTGCGTGACGCTCTCGTCCAACCCGTGCGGATCCTGCTCCCCGACGGCACGCACGAGGTCGTACGGCCGTACACGGCTTGGTGGTTGCGCGGAAACCCCGTCCTCGACGGCCGCCGCCCCGCCGGTCTCCTGGCCGCCGGCGGTGACCCCCTCCTGCGCGGGCTCTACGACGAGGCCGACGCGACCGGTTTTGACGACGAACAGGTACTGCGGGCGCTGGGCGTCCGCACCTCGGTCTCCGCCCTGCTCGCCGAGCCCGGCGGTGCCGCCGAACTGCTGCACCGCCTCGCCGACCCGGACCGCGAGGTCACCGGCGCCCAACTGCACGCCCTCTACAGCGCCCTGGCCGACCTGGACCCCGATCAGGTGACCCTCCCGGACGAGCTGCGGGCCGTGGTCGACGGACAGGTCCGGGTCGTGGACGCCGCCGACGCCGTGGTCGTCGACTCGCCCGACCTGCTGCCCTTCACGGACGGCGTCCCCCTGCTGCCCGTACGCCCGGCACGCGCCGCCGAGTTGGCCGAACTGTTCCAGGTACGACGCCTGAGCGAGTCCGTCACGGGCGAGGTCGACTCCGAGGGCACCGAGCACGACGTCCCGGAGCCGGTACGGGTCCTGTTGGGCCCGCGCACCCCTTCGACGTACGTCGAACACGAGGAACTCGTCGTCAGCGGGGTCGAACTGGACTGGCGTCTCACGACGGACGGCGTTCTCCACGCAGCGACCCTGGAGGGCGTGGCAGCCGGCCTCGCCTGGGAGGCGGGCCAGTGGCCTCGCCGGTTCGAGGTAGCGGCCCTGCTGGAAGACCCGTCACGGACGGAGGAGCTGGAGCGGGATCGATGGTTCGACTGAGCCTGGGCGGATGAGCGGGACGGACGCCCTGGGGCGCGGGAAGACTCAACTCTGTTCGTTCCCCAGGGCTTTCGTGTCAAAAGTTCACTTCTCCCGTACAACCTTTTGCATACGCCGTGTATCTCTTCACGTGGGTCAACAGACTTCACCATCGCTTGGGTCCCGCAACGACGACGAGCCGTGAGCAACGAGCCAGTGCCGGGACCCTCCTTTAACGTGGGGAATACATGCGTATACGTGCCACCGTGGCCGCCATCTCCGGCGCCCTGGCCCTCTCCGCCCTCGTCGTGCCGGCAGCGCAGGCCGACTCGCAGGGCGCGACGAGCCTTGACCGGCCGAGCGTCGCGGAGCGTTTCGGTACCTCGTCCGCCAGGTCGACGTTCGGAGCCGCCGCCGCGCCCACCGTCTCCGGTGTGACGGTGAACGCCGGAAAGGACATCGTTCTCGGCACCACCGTCGCCAAGACCATCAACGTGTCCCTGACCGCCACCCACGCCAGCGGCATCGCGGACGCCTACATCGACCTCTGGCACGGCGCGAGCCTCGACGACGTCGACGGCTACCTCCCGCCGAATGAAGAGGCCGCCTCCTGCACGGCGACCAGCGCCACGACGTCGAAGTGCAAGCTCACCATCACGGTCACGCCCGGACTGGTCGATGACGGGATCGGCGAGCTGTTCACCAACACGCTGGCCGGTACCTGGCACGTCACCGTGGCCGCCCTGTCCAACGACGGCGAGATCTACTCGAACGACTTCTACAAGACCCACAAGGTCCAGAGGCTTTCGAAGCAGACGGTCAACGCCTCTCCCGAGCCGGTGAAGAAGGGCAAGACCATCACCGTCACGGGCAAGCTGACCCGGGCCAACTGGGAGGACGGCAAGTACCACGGCTACACCGGCCAGTCGGTGAAGCTGCAGTTCCGTAAGGCGGGCTCCAGCACGTACAGCACGGTCAAGACCATCAAGACGAACTCCACGGGCAACCTGAGCACCACCGTGAAGGCGTCGGTCGACGGCTACTTCCGCTACAGCTTCGCGGGTACCTCGACGACCCCGGCGGTCAACGCCACCGGTGACTACGTCGACGTGCGATAGATGACCTGCGACAGGTGATCTGTGACAGGTGACCTGCGGCAGGTGACGTGACGTAGGAGAGGGCGCCGGCGGAGTTTCCGTCGGCGCCCTTCTCTCTTGTGACGGTGAAACCTTTCTCATCCGCCACGCATCTGACTACGTGACTCAACAGGCTCCACGGGGGACGACCACCCCCGGAGCCCTTTTCCACGTGGGGGATCAGCATGCGTATACGCGCCACCGTGGCCGCCGTCTCCGGCGCCCTCGCTCTTTCCGCGTTCGTCGTCCCGGCCGCGCAGGCCGACGACGGTTCTTCCGATACTTCCTACCGTGCGCGCGCCGAGCAGGCGTTGTCGCACAGAACCGTGTTCCGCGCCGCCGCCGTCGCTCCGCCCGCCCCCGACGTCAGCTTCTCGAACTTCAAGGTCGCCAAGGCGGTCAAGGTCGGGACGACCAACCACGTCTCCACCACGGCCACCTACACGCTGACCCACGGCGCCGACATCGACATCACCTCCGACGACTTCGCCAACGGCCCCTTCCTGTACAGGGGTTCGTCGATCGAAAACGCGACGAACATGCTGGTCGGTGACTACCCGGCCACCTGCACCGCCACCTCGGCGACCACTGCCGACTGCACCGGCGTGATCGACATCGACCCGGTCGAGGACTACCTGGCCAACTCCGACGCCGGCACCTGGTCGGGCGGCGGACTGGCCCTCACGTACAGCCCCCGTGGGGAGAAGATGCAGGGCGGCCTCGGCAAGATCCTGGTCCAGCGAACCTCCAAGCTGACGGTCAACGCCTCGCCGGAGCCGGTGAAGAAGGGCAAGACCATCACGGTCACGGGCAAGCTGTCCCGCGCGAACTGGGAGGACGGCAAGTACCACGGCTACACCGGCCAGCCGGTGAAGCTGCAGTTCCGCAAGGCGGGCTCCAGCACGTACAGCACGGTCAAGACCATCAAGACGAACTCCACGGGCAACCTGAGCACCACCGTGAAGGCGTCGGTCGACGGCTACTTCCGCTACAGCTTCGCGGGTACCTCGACGACCCCGGCGGTCAACGCCGCGGGTGACTACGTCGACGTGACGTCGTAACCGGCGGCGACAGCGGAGGGCGAGAGCCGCTCCGCCTACCCCAGTATGTGGCTTCGCATGACCAACTCCGAGATCGAGATCACCGCAGAGCTGGTGCACGATCTTCTCAAGGACCAGCATCCGGACCTCGCGGGGCTGCCCATCCGCGAGGTAGCGGGCGGCTGGGTCAACCAGATATGGCGCCTTGGGGATGAGTTGGCCGTGCGCATGCCGCGCACGGAAGGTGCCCCGGCTCTTCTGCCCAAGGAGTGCCGGTGGCTGCCTGTCCTGGCTCCGCGTCTTCCGCTCCCGATTCCGACGCCTGTGCGGATCGGCGAACCGTTCGAGCGCCAGCAGGGCGTTAACGAAAGCCTCAAAGGTGATCGGATCGATCTGGCACTCGTCGTTCTCCATCGGACCGATGCCCGATGAGAGTTCCAGCTCCGCCTCGAAGACCGCCACTTGGCGCTGGAACATACGGGACGTGCCATTGGACGGGTTCCACAGGGTCTCGTCGCCCATGTCGAAGTACTGGCTCATCGAGTCACCTTTCAATTGATCATGGCAGGCCGCCGTATCCAGCGGTTCTGATCGCCTACGCGGAGCCCCCTTTTTTACCGCGGCCGACGCCTCGACCCGGGCGCCGGCCGCGTGATGATGAACGCGCACGGACGTGGAATCGACGGAGACGACCCAGTCGATGGATCCGGCCGGATCTGCCTCGACCTGGACCCGCTGGAGCTCCCAAGTGATGTCCGCCGACCAGCGCCGATGCCGCTCGTGCACGGTCTTCCACGGCCAGTTCGGGCAGGTCGCGCCGCTGGACGCCCGTCCGGACCCGGTACAGCACCCCGTTCACCACCTGCCGATGGTCCCGCCACCTGCCACAACGACCGTTGCCAACCGGCAGAAGCGGCTCAAGTCGCTCCCACTCCGCGTCAGTCAGATCACCCCTATGCCCCATGGTCGTATCAACGACTCAGATGATCGGCAGGTCCCGGAAGAACCCGTCGGAGGCCGCGATCTGCCTGAGCCACGCCTCGGACAACTCCAGGTAGGCCTGGGTGCCGCCTTCGGGACCGGGAGTGTAGGCCAACCGAAGGTGCTCCCGCGCCGCCGTCGCGCGGGCTGTCTCGGCCTCCTCACCGCGCCCGGCCCGATCCAGCAGGTGGGCCAGCCCGTACAGGGTGATGACCAGGGGCTCCAGTACAGCCGCCGGGGCAGCGGGTACGGCGTATTGGGAAGGGAAGGTCACGGCAACGAACATGCCCACCGCACGCTGGCGGGTCTGCGCACACTCACCCTTCCAGTCGATGGCCTCGTCCACCCGACCGACGGCCGCGAGGGTGCGTGAGTAGTTCTCCATGCAGTCGGCCACCGCCGACAGTTCCTCCGGCGACTCGGGCTCGAACAATCTCGTCGCCACCAGGCAAGCCTCGGCCTGCTCCACCGCCGCCGGGTGCATCCCCTCCCGGCTCAACTGGACACTGAACGCGTGGAGGCAGCGGACGAGTTGCCGCCCGTGGGCGAACCGGTCGGCCTTGATCAGCTCGACGGAGAGGCCGGCGGCCTGCTGGAACGCGGACAGCGCGCGGCCGCCGTGGCCCGTCTCCGACCACAGCTGCGCCACACCCAGCAGCGCGTCGACGAGCCGGGGAGCGAACCGGACGTCCTTGCGGACGATGTCCTTCCACTCGCGCACCGCCGACTCGCAGACGCGCCGAGCCTGTTCGATCTGACCCAGGTTGTACAGCCGCAGCCCCAGGACGTCGAGGCAGTCGGCGTAGGCCGGCTGGTAGCGGCGGGGGTCGACGCCGGCCAACTTGCGGGCCAGTTTCACCGCCTGCTCGGTCACCCGGGCCGCTTCCGCCAACTCCCCGATTCCCTCGCAGCGGACCGCCAGTTCACTCAGTGCCTGGGCCAACCGGTCCGCCTCGGCCGGCTGCGACCGGGCAGAGCCCCAGCGTGGCAGCGCGGCCGCCCGCCGGTTCACCAGCTCCTGAGCGGCCAGCACCGCGAACTTCTGCAGCCGGCCGTGAGATTCGGGCAGCCGGGTGAGGATCTCCTGGAGCAGGTCGGCGTCGGCCTGCTGGGCCACGGCTGTCAGCGCGGACAGCAGTTCCTCGGTCAGCCTGAGCGGGACCGCCACCGCGGCGGTGGCGAACCAGCGCGGCTGCTGCCGCACCAGGGCGGGCAGCACGGCCGCCAGTCGCTCGGTCCGCTCCGTCGCTGCGGCAAGGAAGGGGTACGCGGCGCGGTTCAGCACCACCAGGGCGCGTGCGGCCTGCTGGGTGTCGCACTCGGACAGCATGGCGACCAGCAGCCGGGTGGCCGCCGCCACGGTGTCGGCCTCGGCGACCACGTCGAGGAGCAGGGCCTCGCCCAGCCGGTCGGGCTGCATGGGAGCCCAGTACAGCTCGGCGTGCGGGTAGAGCTGGCGGAGCAACTGCGCAGCCGGGCGGGCCTCGGAGCTCGCGGCCATCGACAGCTCGGCCAGAGCCTGGAGCGCGGTCGCCGCCTGATCGCCGTCCGCGGCGGCGAATAAGGTCGGGACCACCAGCGTCTGGCGCAGGCGGACGTGGTCCCGGGCCAGCGCCAGTCCGTGCTCGCGGCTCATTCTGCGCCAGTACCGCTGCTCGTGACCGAGGATGGCCAGCAGCGGGTCCGGTGCCGTCGACCAGGTTCCGTCCCGTTGGCTCAGCACCTCGTCGAGGGCCAGGGCGTGCAGGGTCAGCGCATCGCCGGAGCTGTCGGAGCTGTCGGAGCCGGCCAGCCGGGGCGGCAGTTCGGGCGCGGCGCGGTTCAGGACGGCGGTGTTGAAGGCCCGCCATGCCTCGGCCACCACGTGGCGGGTGCCGAGCCGTTCGGCGAGCGGGGAGAGCGGCACCGGCCGCGGGTCGGTGACCTGCTCGAACTCGGTGGTCACGGTCGTCCACCACGGTCCGTCGGAGCGGGCCAGCAGCAGGATCCGCGCCGAATCATGCACCCGGGCCAGCCCCTTGAGCAGGGTCCCCAGTTCCTCGGCGCGGGTTTCGGCGTAGTCGAGCACCAGCAGCACCCGGTACCCGGCGGCCACCGTCTCCGTCACCGTCTCGCTGCCCTCCGCCAGCCCCTCCGGCAGGAAGCCCGCGAGCCAGCCCTGCTGACGCAGTGTCCAGCACAACCGCATCGCCAGTCGGGTCTTCCCGGCCCCGCCGCTGCCGGTCACCAGCCGCACTGCCGGGCCCGACTGGTCGCCGCACCAGCCGAGCAGCTCGTCGAGCTCCGGGCGCGGGGTGAACGGCACCACCTGGTTGCGGGTGTCCAGCCACCAGGAGGGGCGCGGGTCCGGCGGCGGCGCCGGCGGCTCGGCGACCGGGTCCTCGGTGCCGAACAGCGTCCGGCTCAGCGTCCGGCTCAACTCGGCGCGCCCACTGGCCAGGTCGAACCACCGGGTGCCAGGCCGGTGCCCAGCCGCACCCGCCAACCGCTCGGCGGCATGCCGCGCCAGCACCTCGCACGGCACGATCCAGCCGCCCTGGACGTTGTCCTGGTCGCGGGAGGCCTTCACCATCCCGCACACCCGGCCGCTGGCCGGATCGAGCACCAGCGCACCGCTCATCCCGGGCACCACCCGGTCGTCCGCCACCCGCAGCATCGGACCCGACTGACCGGCGACGCGCAGGTGCAGGGAGTCCACCGCGGGCCCGGCCTCGGTGGTGTAGGTGCTGTACCCGAGGGCCAGCACCGTGGATCCCGCCGCTGGAGTGTGCTCGGCCAACCACACCCCGTCCAGGTCCGGCACCGGCTCGGTCAGTCGGATCAGGGCGAGGTCGGGGAAGGCGTAGTAGTCGCCGTCGCCGGGCCGGGCCGGTAGGCACTCGACCGCCGCCGCGCCGTACCGGCGCCCGCCGACCTCGATACCGACCTCGTGCGGTGCGTCCGCGACCACGTGCGCACAGCTGACCGCCAGGTCGGAGGTGAGTAGGAAGCCGCTGCCGGCGAACCTGCTTCCGAGCCGCACCGCCACCGCGTGCCGGCGAGCCAGCTCGTCCAGTTCCGTGCCGAGCGCCGTACGGTCCATCAGGTCGTGTCCGGGTGCTGCTCGGCTACCCGGTCCCAGCCCATCTTGACCGTGATGCTCCCCTCGCCGCCGGCCTCCGCGAGGACGCCGAGCAGCCGACCGGACTTGACCGCCAGCTTGAGTCCGAACTCGACTTCCAGCCGGTCGGGCGGCTGGGGCAGTGCCTCCCGCACGCTCTCCAGGGCCCATCGGCTGACCTCGCCCAGCGTCTCCTTCACCTGCGACAGGTGCAGGCGACCCGACGCCGCCACATCACCACCGCCGCTGGAGACCACCTCCACCAGCATCACCTGGCCGTTGTCCAACTCCACCTCGGCCAGCCGCGCCCGCTGCTCCGCCACAGCCCCCCCTGACGATAGGACGATCAGCGAGCACGCTACTTGCTAAACCGTCAATACGGTGGCTGAACGGCACATTTCCGCTGCCCCGACCAAGGTCCGTCCGGCCGCTCTTGCTGGGCGCGAAATGAGGTGCCTCCCGGCGAAGGCAGGAGAAGCCGCGCGGCCCGCGGCGCCGGCCGCCCACGGCGACGTCGACAAGATCGGCCGGACAGGCCCCAGCGCGCTCAGTCACACCCGGGACTTCCTGAGGCCGGCGTTCCGCTTTCGTCATGCGGAAGCCAAAGGTTGCCCACGCAACGATCAAATCAAGCCGAGTGGCTACAACCAGTCCCACCCCTCGTGGATCTGATCGCGTGAGTCAAAAAGACTCCTCGATCACTTCTCCCCCTGGGGAACGCAATGCGCACAAGAGCCAAGCTGGCCGCCGTCTCCGCCCTGACCGGCGCCCTGGCCCTCTCCGCCCTCGCCGCTCCGGCGGCACAGGCGGCCGACTCCGGCACCCCGTACACGCTGGACGTCAGCTTCTCGAACTTCAAGATCGCCTCCGCGATCAAGGTCGGCACCACCAACGAGGTCTCCGCCGCGGTCACCTACACGCTGACCCACGGCACGGACGTCGACATCACGGCGGACGACTTCTTCACCGACGCCTTCATCTACCGCGGTTCGTACGACGCCCCGACGAACGAGGTCTACGACGACGACTTCTCCACCTGCACGGCGACCTCGTCGACCACCGCCACCTGCACCGGCTCCATCGACATCCACCCCGCCGACGGCGACCTCGCCAACGCGGACGCCGGTACCTGGCACGCCGCCGCCGAGGCGACCGCCTTCAACGGCCAGGACCCGTCCTCCAGCAGCATCGACTACAGCAAGGTCGGCTACAAGGACCAGGGCGCCCTCGCCACCACCCTGGTGCAGCGCTACTCCAAGCTGACCGTGAACGCCGGCCCCGAGCCGGTCTACAAGGGCAAGACCGTGACCTCCACGGGCAAGCTGTCCCGCGCCAACTGGGAGGACGGCCAGTACCACGGCTACACCGCCCAGCCGGTCAAGCTCCAGTTCCGCAAGGCGGGCACCACCACGTACACCACGGTCAAGACGGTGACCTCGGACTCGACCGGCAACGTGAAGGCCACCGCCACGGCCGCCTACGACGGCTACTGGCGCTTCAGCTTCGCCGGCACCTCGACGACCCCGGCAGTCAGCGCCACGGGCGACTACGTCGACGTACGCTGAACCGCGCCCCCAAGGGGCGCGGGGAACTGCGCGACCAGCCACGATGCTCCCGCAGACAACACTCCACAGGAGCCTCGTAGGCAAGAAGGGCCCTAGCCCAGCGCTAAGCGGCAACGCGGCGGTCGACCCACCTCCACGCGAGTTCCAGGACGGCCGCCGCGACCACCGAGATGCCGACCGCCAGCCACGGCATCGTCACCCCGACCAGCTTCAGCGCGAAGAAGTCCTGGAGCCACGGCACCACCAGGACCACCAGGAACGCCGCACCCATCGCCGCGACCAGGGCGATCCGCCACCAGGTGTAGGGGCGGGCGATGATCGCCAGCACCCACATGGAGATCAGGAAGAGCGTCAGCGTGGCGGCGCTGGTCTCCGCGTCCAACGCGTCGCTGCCGGTGTAGTAGTGACGGGCGATCAGATACGTCACGAAGGTCGCGACCGCCGCCACCACCCCGCCGGGTATCGAGTACCGCATGACCTGCCGGACGAAGTGGGGCCTGGCCCGTTCCCTGTTGGGCGCGAGGGCCAGGAAGAAGGCCGGGATGCCGATGGTCAGGGTGGACAGCAGCGTCAGATGACGGGGCAGGAAGGGGTACTCGACCTGCCAGCACGCCACGAGGACGGCCAGCAGCACCGAGTAGACCGTCTTCACCAGGAAGAGAGTCGCCACCCGCGTGATGTTGCCGATGACCCGCCGGCCCTCCGCGACCACCGAGGGCAGCGTCGCGAAGCTGTTGTTGAGCAGCACGATCTGCGCGACCGCCCGGGTGGCCTCCGACCCCGACCCCATGGCCACGCCGATGTCGGCGTCCTTCAGCGCGAGCACGTCGTTCACGCCGTCGCCGGTCATCGCGACGGTGTGCCCGCGTGACTGCAGCGCGCCCACCATGTTCCGCTTCTGCTGCGGGGTGACCCGCCCGAACACCGTGCCCTCGTCGAGCGCCTCGGCCATGCCGTCCCGGTCGGCGGGGAGCCGGCGCGCGTCCACCGTGGCACCGTTCAGCCCGAGCTTGGCGGCCACCGCGCCCACCGACACCGCGTTGTCCCCGGAGATGATCTTGGCGCGGACGTTCTGCTCGGCGAAGTAGCCGAGCGTGTCGGCCGCGTCCGGCCGCAGCCGCTGTTCCAGTACGACGAGCGCGGCCGGCTGGGTACCGGCGGCGACCTCGGGATCGTCGAGGCCGCGGACGGCCCGGGCCAGCAGCAGCACCCTGAGGCCCTGCTCGTTGAGCCGCTCGGTCTCGGCGAGGTCGGGGGCGTCGGCAGGCAGCAGCACGTCCGGGGCACCGAGCAGCCAGGTACCGCTCTCCCCGTTGCCCTCGGTGAAGGAGGCGCCGCTGTACTTGCGGGCGGAGGAGAACGGCAGCGACTCGGTGCGGCGCCAGTCCTCGACGTCCGGGTAGGCGTCGATGATCGCCTGGAGCGAGGCGTTCGGCCGGGGGTCGGACGCGCCGAGGGCGCCCAGGACCTTGCGTACGTACGACTCGTCGCCGCCGTCCAGGGCCCGCACCTCGGTGACGTTCATGCCGCCCTCGGTCAGCGTGCCCGTCTTGTCGAGGCAGACCGTGTCGACACGGGCGAGGCCCTCGATGGCCGGGAGTTCCTGCACCAGGCACTGTTTTCGGCCAAGCCGGATGACACCGATGGCGAACGCGATGGAGGTGAGCAGGACCAGCCCCTCCGGGACCATCGGCACGATCCCGCCGACCGTCCGCGCGATCGAGTCCTTGAGGTCGTTGTTCTTGACGAACAACTGGCTGATGACCAGGCCGATCGCGGTCGGGATCATCATCCACGTCACGTACTTGAGGATCGTGGAGATACCGGAGCGCAGCTCGGAGTGGACGAGGGTGAACCGGGAGGCCTCCTCGGCGAGCTGGGCGGCGTAGGCCTCGCGCCCGACCTTGGTCGCCTTGAAGGCACCGCCGCCGGCGACCACGAAGCTGCCCGACATGACCTGGTCGCCCGGCCGCTTGACCACGGGATCGGCCTCTCCCGTCAGCAGCGACTCGTCGATCTCCAGCCCGTCGGCCTCGACGCACACCCCGTCCACGACGGCCTTGTCGCCGGGCCCGAACTCGATGAGGTCGTCCAGCACCAGGTCGCTGGTGGCGACCGCGGAGGCGACCCCGTCCCGCCGTACGGTCGGCCGGGCCTCCCCGATCACGGCGAGCGAGTCCAGGGTCTTCTTCGCCCGCCACTCCTGGACGATGCCGATGCCGGTGTTGGCGAGGATCACGAAGCCGAACAGGCTGTCCTGGATCGGCGCGACGAACAGCATGACCAGCCAGAGCACACCGATGATCGCGTTGAACCGAGTGAAGACGTTCGCGCGGACGATCTCGGCCAGGGACCGGCTGCTGCGCACCGGCACGTCGTTGACCTGCCCCCGGGCCACCCGCTCCGCGACCTCGGCGGTGCTGAGACCGGTCACCGTCAGGGCTGTTGTGGGGTGCGCAGGGTCGACTTCGGCGCCCGCGTCGATGTGCGTCATGCATCCGACGGTACGTGCGGATTTACGCCTTCACCCGCCGAGTGGGCGGAAGATCCGACTTGCGGAGGAGAGGAGACGGGGGTGAGCGATGCCCTGGTACTACGGGCCGCCGGTCACTCGGCGGCAGTGGCCGGCCCGTCCTCGGCGTCCGACTTCTTGATCGCCGCTTCCCGCCGGCGGACGTACCAGATGCCGATGAATCCGAGCCCGCCCCCGGCCAGGCAGGTCCACACCCACCACGCGTGGCCGTGGTCGTCGAACCAGCCGTAGAAGGGGAGTTGCACCAGGAAGAGGACGAACCAGAGGATCGTGCCACCGACGATGGTGGGGACGATGGGGCCCTCCAGGGGCTCCGGCGCCTCGTGCTTGAGGGATCCCGAAGAGAACACGTCCATGGGGACAGCTTACGGCCCCGCTCTCCGCCCGGTATCTACGCGCGGAGATAGCGTTCCCGAGGTCATATGTTCATACTGAATCCGTTTGTGTCCGGCTACTTCTCTTCGTACGAAACACCAAGGCTCCTGGGGGAAAGTCGCTGGTGATGAGGTCTCGCATGCCCACCTCGGCCCCCGCCAAGGTCCCCGCGCCCGGTCAACCGGGCGGCACGCCCGCATACGGCGCCCTCGACCGCTACTTCAGGATCACCGAACGGGGCAGCACCCTGCCCCGCGAGATCCGCGGCGGATTCGCCACCTTCTTCGCGATGGCCTACATCATCGTGCTGAACCCGATCATCCTCGGCAGCGCGAAGGACATGTACGGGCACCAGCTCGACAGTGGCCAGCTGGTGACGGCGACGGCCGTGACAGCGGCGTTCACCACCCTGCTGATGGGAGTCGTCGGCAACGTGCCGATCGCGCTCGCCGCCGGCCTCGGTGTGAACTCGGTTGTCGCCCTCCAGCTCGCACCCAGGATGTCCTGGCCGGACGCGATGGGCATGGTCGTCCTGGCCGGCCTCATCGTGATGCTGCTGGTCGCCACGGGGCTCCGTGAGCGCGTCATGAACGCCGTGCCCTACGGACTGCGCAAGGCCATCTCCATCGGCATCGGCCTGTTCATCATGCTGATCGGCCTCGTCGACTCCGGCTTCATCTCCCGTATCCCGGACGTCGCCCAGACCACCGTCCCGCTCCAACTCGGCGGCGACGGCCACCTCAACGGCTGGCCCGTGCTCGTCTTCGTCCTGGGCGCCCTGCTCACCCTGGCCCTCATCGTCCGCAAGGTCACCGGCGCGATCCTCATCTCGATCGTCACGATGACGGTCCTGGCCGTGATCATCAACGCGGTCGTGAAGGTGCCGTCCTGGGGTCTCACCACCCCCACCTGGCCCGGCAACCCCGCCGCCACCCCCGACTTCGGTCTGCTCGGCAAGGTCAGCCTCTTCGGCGGCTTCGACAAGGTCGGCGTGCTGACCGGCGTCCTCTTCGTCTTCACCGTGCTGCTGTCCTGCTTCTTCGACGCCATGGGCACGATCATGGGCGTCAGCGACGAGGCCAGGCTGACCGACGCCCAGGGCCAGATGCCCGGCATCAACAAGGTCCTCTTCGTCGACGGCATCGCGGTCGCCGCGGGCGGTGCCAGCAGTTCCTCGGCCACCACCTGCTTCGTCGAGTCCACCGCCGGCGTCGGCGAGGGCGCCCGCACCGGCTTCGCGAACGTCGTCACCGGCGGCCTGTTCGCCGTGGCGCTCTTCCTGACCCCGATCGCCACGATGGTCCCGTCCCAGGCCGCCACCCCGGCCCTGCTCGCGGTCGGCTTCCTGATCCTGGCCGGCTCGGTCAAGGAGATCGACTGGGCCGACCACACCATCGCCATCCCGGCCTTCGTGACGATGGTGATGATGCCGTTCACCTACTCGATCACCAACGGCATCGGCATGGGCTTCATCACCTTCGTGGTGCTGCGCCTGGCGGCCGGCCGGGGCAAGGAGATCCCGGCCGCGATGTACGTCGTGTCGGCCGTGTTCGCCTTCTACTACCTGATGCCGGCCCTCGGTCTCACCTGATGCCGGCCCTCCATCTCACCTGATGCCGGCTCCCGGCCTCACCTGATCCGGAGAGGCCCTCACGGGATCCACAGGGCCTCACGTGACCCCGTTGACCCCGTAGAACTTCTCCGTCTCGTCGACGGCGGCCTGGAACCGCTCGTCGAAGTCGTCGCGGACGAGCGTCCGGACCACATAGTCCTGGACGCTCATCCCCCTCTTCGCCGCATGGTGCCGGAGCCGATCGAGCAGCTCCCCGTCTATCCGCAGGCTGAGCACACTGGTCCCCATGACACGAGGGTCGGGGCCAGGCTTCCGATGCCGTTCACTTTCCGCCGCCCCTTCACTCGTACGGGTGAAGATCGGGTTTCAGTGGTCCGTGTCACGGGAATCGTCGTGCACTCCAGCTTGTTTAGCCAGAGTAATGAGTTACGCTAAAGAGATGCCGGACCTTACCCATGGCGACGACGCTGCCGCCGTGAACTCCCTACGCTCCGCCGTGATGCGCCTGTCGCGCCGACTCAAGCACCAGCGGGTCGACGAGTCGCTGAGCCCCACCGAGATGTCGGTGCTCGGCACCCTGTCCCTGTGCGGCAAGGCCACCCCGGGCGAACTCGCCCGCAAGGAGCACGTCCAGCCGCCGTCGATGACCCGGATCGTGGCGCTGCTCGAAGCCAAGGGGCTG
This sequence comes from Streptomyces sp. NPDC050997, assembly GCF_040660135.1. Lineage (NCBI taxonomy): Bacteria > Bacillati > Actinomycetota > Actinomycetes > Kitasatosporales > Streptomycetaceae > Streptomyces > Streptomyces sp. NPDC050997. The sequence continues at coordinate 108,160 of NZ_JBFAGK010000025.1, read as the reverse complement.
GTCCGCCTGGAGCCGCATCCCGAGGACCGCCGTCAGAAGGTCGTCACGAAGACCGAGCAGGCCGAGGCCATGCTCGAGGAGAGCCGCCGCAAGCGGAACGCCTTCCTGGCCACCCTGGTCGACGGTCTCGACGAGGACGAGTGGGCGAAACTGCGCGCCGCCGCCCCCGTGCTGGAGAAGCTCGCACACCGGTAAGCAGCGTTCACGAGGAGGCGAGCCCTTTTGAGTACGGGATCCGGAGCAGACTCCGCCCCCGCACCGACCACCCACTACACCCCGACCGCACACGACTCCCCGCACACCCCCGAGCCCTCGACCAGCCCTGAGCCCTCGACCGGCCCCGAGCCCGCGACCAGCCCCCAGCTCTCGCCGCAGGCACCCGTCGTAGGCGTCGCCCGCAAGTCGTCGATGTTCGGCTCCCTCAAGGTCCGCAACTACCGGCTCTTCTTCCTCGGCCAGGTCGTCTCCAACATCGGCACCTGGATGCAGCGCATCGCCCAGGACTGGCTGGTCCTCAGCCTCACCGGCTCCTCGACCGCCGTCGGCTTCACGACGGCCCTGCAGTTCCTGCCCATGCTGCTGTTCGGCCTCTACGGCGGTGTCCTGGTCGACCGGCTGCGCAAGCGGCCCACCCTGCTCGTAACCCAGTCGGCGATGGCCCTCACCGCGATCGCGCTCGCCGTCCTGACCCTGTCCGGACACGTCCAGGTCTGGCACGTCTACCTCGCCGCCTTCGCCGTGGGCCTCGCGACCGTCGTGGACAACCCGGCCCGCCAGTCCTTCGTCTCCGAACTGGTCCGCCCCGCGCAACTGCAGAACGCGGTCAGCCTGAACTCGGCGAACTTCCAGTCCGCCCGGCTGGTCGGCCCCGCCGTCGCCGGACTGATGATCACCGGCGTCGGCACCGGCTACGCGTTCCTCGCCAACGGCCTGTCCTTCGTCGCCCCCCTGGCCGGCCTGCTGTTGATGCGCACGCGTGAGCTGCACGCCGTCGAGCGGGCACCGCGCGGCAAGGGGCAGCTGCGGGAGGGCGTCCGCTATGTCACCGGGCGACCCGAGCTGATCTGGCCGATCGTCCTCGTCGGATTCGTCGGCACCTTCGCCTTCAACTTCCCCGTCTACCTCTCCGCCTTCGCGGACGACGTGTTCCACGGCGGCGCCGGCGCCTACAGCATGTTCAACACCCTGATGGCGGTCGGCTCGCTGGCCGGCGCCCTGCTCGCCGCCCGGCGCGGTACCGCCCGGCTGAGGGTGCTGATCGGGGCGGCGATCGTCTTCGGCACGCTGGAGATCGTGGCGGCCATGACACCGTCGCTGTGGCTGTTCGCGCTGTTCATGATCCCGCTCGGGCTCTTCGGCATGACGGTGAACGTCACCACGAACACCACCATCCAGCTGTCCACCGACCCGGCCATGCGCGGCCGTGTGATGGCCCTCTACATGATGGTCTTCCTCGGCGGCTCGCCGGTCGGAGCCCCGATCGTCGGCTGGGTCACCGACACGTACGGCGCCCGGGTCGGCCTCGCCGCGGGCGGCGCGATCGCGGCCACCGCGGCCGCGGTGATCGGCCTGGTCCTGGCCCGGATGGGCAACCTGCGTATGACGGTGGGCTGGAACGGCGGGCATCCACGGGTCGCCTTCGTACCACGGGAGCGCGAGCCACTGGCCGCGGCGGCGTAGCCCCGCGGGGCGTCAGTCGCGGGGGAAGTCGTCGGTCTCGAGAGTGAGGCCGACGACGGTGTCGGTGAGGTCCACGTCGTCTCCGAACAGGACCTTCGTCTCGATCCGGTAGTCGCCGCCCTTGGGGTGGAGGTAGAGACGGCACGTGCCCTGATACGGGTCGGCGATGAGGTACACGGGGACTTCGGCCAGCGCGTACGCGGTCTTCTTGGGGCCGTAGTCGTTGGCGGCCGTGCCCCGGGAGATGACCTCGGCGACGAACTCGACGTCCTCATGACGCCAGCGTCCCTCGTCGTCCTTCACCGCCGAGGCGCTGAGCAGGGCCACGTCCGGACAGAAGCCGTTCTCGTGCCCGGGGAAGTCGATGCGCACGTCCGACAAGACCTTGGCGTCCCTCCCGAACCTGTCCTCGACGGCCCGTACGATCCGGCGAATGATCGTCCAGCGGGTGTCGCGCTGCGGCGTCATGTGAACGTTGCCCCCGACGATCTCGACCCTGAAGCCTTCGGGGACGGGCATCCGCTCAAGCCGCTCGAACCACTCGTCCAAGCGCTTGATGTTGGCGTCGGCCATGGCGATCCTGTCGTCTACGACGGTCATCGTGGCGCTCCTCCCCGGCTGCCCTGTGGACGAGTGCGGCCGCGCGGTACAACGATACGCACGGTGACCAGGACACGCCCGGGCGTGCGGGCCCGGCGGGCAGACTGGCCCCATGAGACTCTTCGCCGCCGTGCTGCCCCCCGAGGACGTGACCAGCGAACTCGCCGCCGAGGTGGCCGAGTTGCGGAGACTCCCCGGTGCGGACGGCCTGCGTTGGACCGGCCGCCCGGGCTGGCACTACACCCTCGCCTTCTACGGCGAGGTGGACGACGACCTCGTACCGGACCTGTCGGCACGGCTGGAGCGGGCCGCGCACCGCACCGCCCGCTTCCCGCTGGCGGTGCGTGGCGGCGGTCAGTTCGGGCACGGGCGGGCGCTGTGGGCGGGCGCGGAGGGTGATGTGTCCGCACTGCGGCTGCTGGCGGACCGGGCGGAGTCGGCGGCGCGCAAGGCGGGCGTACCGATGGGGGAGCACCGTCGGTACAAGGCCCATCTGACGGTGGCCCGCAGCCGGGAGAACGTGGACGTCCAGCCGTACCTGGACGCCCTGAGGCGGTTCGCGAGCCGTACCTGGACAGTGGACGAGCTGACCCTGGTCCGCAGCGACCTGCCGAAGTCGGGGGTGCCGGGAGAACAGCCCCGCTATGAGACGGTCGGCCGCTGGCCCCTGGAGGCGGCCGGTTAGGCTCGAAGACGTGGACCCGAAAACCCGGAACCGGATCATGGCCGGTGCGCTTGTGCTGTTGTTCGTCGTGGTGGCGGTGGCGGCGGCGGTCGGGAGGTAGCACCCGACCACCGCCGGCCGACAGCGCGGCGACCCCCGGCGGGCCGCCGCCTACCAGGCGAACGCCTCCGGAGACGGCCCCGGACCGGGGAAGATCTCCTCCAGGCCCGTCAGCAGATCCTCGCTCAGCTCCAGCTCGACCGCGCGCAGGGCGGAGTCGAGCTGCTCGGCGGTGCGCGGACCGACGATCGGGCCCGTCACGCCGGGACGGGTCAGCAGCCAGGCCAGCGCGGCCTCACCCGGCTCGATCCCGTGCTTCTCGAGCAGGTCCTCGTAAGCCTGGATCTGGGCGCGTGAGGCGGGGTTGGCGAGGGTGTCCGCGGCCCGCCCGGAGGCACGGCGTCCGCCCAGGACCTCCTTCTTGATGACCCCGCCCAGCAGCCCGCCCTGCAACGGCGACCAGGGGATGACCCCGAGGCCGTACTCCTGCGCGGCCGGGATGACCTCCATCTCGGCGCGTCGCTCGGCCAGGTTGTACAGGCACTGCTCGCTGACGAGACCGATGGTGCCGCCGCGCCGGGCGGCGATCTCGTTGGCCTGGGCGATCTTGTAGCCGGGGAAGTTGGACGACCCGACGTAGAGGATCTTCCCCTGCTGGATGAGGACGTCGATCGCCTGCCAGATCTCCTCGAAGGGAGTCGAGCGGTCGATGTGGTGGAACTGGTAGACGTCGATGTAGTCGGTCTGCAGCCGCTTCAGGCTGGCGTCCACGGCCCGCCGGATGTTCACGGCGGACAGCTTGTCGTGGTTGGGCCACGAGGGCCCGTCCCCGGCCATGTTGCCGTAGACCTTGGTGGCGAGCACGACCTTGTCGCGGCGGCCCTCGCCCTTGGCGAACCAGCTACCGATGATCTCCTCGGTGCGGCCCTTGTTCTCGCCCCAGCCATAGACGTTGGCCGTGTCGAAGTAGTTGATCCCCGCGTCCAGCGCCGCGTCCATGATCGCGTGGCTGTCCGCTTCGTCGGTCTGCGGACCGAAGTTCATGGTGCCGAGGACGAGTCGGCTGACCTTGAGTCCCGTGCGTCCGAGCTGCGTGTACTTCATGGTCCAAGCCAACGACTTGGAGTGCGCTCTATGCAAGCAGCCCTGCCTGCCTCAGTCCCGGGGGAACCCGGCCGTCTTGAGGACGAGGTCCACGACGGTGCCGGTGAGGTCCACGTCGTCTCCGAAGGGGACCTTCGTCTCGGTCGCGTAGTCGCCGTCCTTCGGGTGGGTGTAGAGGTGGCACCTGCCCTGGTACGGGTCGACGACGAGATAGACGGGGACCTCGGCCTCGGCGTACGCGGTCTTCTTGGGGCCGTAGTCGTTGGCGCCCGTACTCTTCGAGATCACCTCGGCGACGAACTCGACGTCCTGGTAGCGCCAGAGGCCCTTGTCGTCCTTGTCGGCGCCGTCGGCCACGAGCGTCACGTCGGAGGCGAAACCGTTGAGGCGGCCCGGGTAGTCGATGCGGACGTCGGACTTCAGGCGCTTGCGCGGGTACTTGGCGCGCAGTTGCTCGACGATGTCCAGGGTGATGTCCCAATGGGTGTCCCGCTGAGGTGACATGAAGATATTCCCCCCGACGATCTCGGTCTTGTAGCCCTCGGGGATGGGACTCTCTTCAAGCCACTTGAACAGCGCGTCGAGAGTGGGTTCGTCGACACTCGCGCTGTTCTCGCTGCTCTCGGCCATCTCGATCCTGTCTTCAAGGACGGTCATCGTGGCGCTCCTCCCCGGCTGCAGCTCGGACGAGTGCAGCCGCGCGGTACAACGATACGCAGAGTGACCAGGGCACGCCCGGATTCGGTCAGGTGCTTTCGGCCGGGTACGGTCCCGCCACGTCCCACGCCTGGTACATCGCGTCCGCGAACGCCGCCGCGATCTTGTGCTCGCCGCTCTGGTTCGGGTGCGTCCCGTCGTAGGTGTCGGTGTGGATGTCGTACGAGGACGGGAGCGAGGCCGGCAGCAGGGGCGAGCGCGGCTCGTCCAGGTCGGCCGCGGTCTTCGCCAGCAGGTCGTTGAAGAGCGCCACCTGTGTCGCGAAGTCGGCGTCCGTCCGGGCCCGGATGTTGGGGATCACCGGCAGCAGGACGACGCGTATCCGCGGGTTGGCCTCCCGCGCCGCCGCCACGAACGCCCGGACGTTCTCCGCCGTCTGCTCGGCGTTCGTGTAGAAACCCAGGTCGATCAGGCCGAGCGAGACGAGGAGGACGTCCGCCCCGGTCTCCCGTACCGCCCCGCCGATCAGCGGGGCCATGTGCAGCCAGCCCTCGCCCCAGCCGGCCAGGTGGGCGCGCGGGAAGTCGGGGTCGGCGTAGGCGTACGAGGTGGGCGCGTCCGTCGTCTTGTCGTGGAGCGTCTCACGCGGGCCGACCAGGGCGAACGGGCCGCCGTACGTCGTGCACAGGTGGCGCCACATCCAGTAGCGCCAGGTGTGTTCGCCCGCGCTCCCGATCGTCATGGAGTCGCCGACCGGCATGATCCTAAGCATCCGCTCATGATGGACGATCTCCGGAACGGGTGGGGTGCGCGAGCGTGTGAGGCCCGCCACGCGCCATCACACCGGGGCCGGGATGGCAGGCTTGGGCCATGCGTCGCTCCCTTGCGTTCCTTGCCGTTGGCTTCCTCGTCGGTGTGCTCGCCGTGCCGGCCGCCGCCGCGGACGGAGACGAGGGGTTCACCATCTCGGACCCCCGTATCACCGAGTCCAGCGGGCTGGCCGCCTCCCGTCAGCATCCCGGCGTCTACTGGACGCACAACGACAGCGACGACGGCCCGTACCTCTACGCCGTCGACAGCTCCACCGGCAAGACCGTCGCCACGATCACCCTCACCGGCGTCGGTACCCCGCGTGACGTCGAGGCGATCTCCATCGGGCCCGACAACCAGATCTACGTCGGTGACATCGGGGACAACCTGGGCGGCAACTGGCCGTACGTGTGGATCTACCAGCTGCCCGAGCCCAAGCAGCTCAAGAACCAGACCATCCGTGCCACGCAGTACGTCGTGAAGTACTCCGACGGCGCCCGGGACGCCGAGTCGCTCGTCGTGGATCCGAAGACCGGGCGGACGTACATCATCGACAAGAAGGAGGACGGCGGGCATCTCTACGAGGGGCCCGCGAAGCTCTCCGCCTCCGGCGCCAACGTCTTCAAGCCGATCGCCCCCGTCGACCTGTGGGCCACCGACGCCGCCCTGTCCCCGGACGGCAAGGAGCTCGCCGTACGCGGCTACCTCGGCGGCATCTGGTACGACTGGAACGGCGGGAAGATCAAACGGAAGGGGCGGCTCAGCGTGCCCCTTCAAGGGCAGGGCGAGTCCGTCAGCTACTCCGCCGACGGCACGAAGCTGATGTACGGCAGCGAGGGCACGGACAGTCCGGTGGAGGACAAGGACGCGCCCGGCGACTCCGGTGCCAAGTCGCCCTCGGCGAGCGGGAGTTCGGGCGACTCCGACGGTGGCGGCGACGGTGGCATGAGCGGCAACGTCAAGGTCGGCGCGATCGCGGTGGTCGCGGTCGCGGCCCTCTTCGGGCTCCGGAGGCTATTCCGCCGCTCCTGAGCGCGCGCGTCGCTCGGTGACGAACACCTCCAGCCCGTCCAGGATCCGCTGCAACCCGAACTCGAAGTGGTCGAAGTCGGAGCCGAAGGTGTCCTTGGAGAGTGAGGCCAGCAGCGGGTAGCGGCCCGAGGTCATGATCTTCTCCAGCATGGGCGTCTGGGCCTGCCAGAACTCCGCGTCCGTCAGGCCCGTGCGGCGCTCCGCCTCCCGCTCGTAGAGCTGGGTGCGGGCCGCCCCGACCACGTATCCGTCGATCATGATGATCGCCGAGACCAGCTCGGGGTCGGTGAGTCCCATCGGCTTGATCCGGCTGAGCACCTTCTCCATGCCGTCGATCGCGCTCGGGCCCAGGATCGGGCGGGACTGGTTGACCCGGAGCAGCCAGGGGTGCCGGCGGTAGAGGGCGAGGGTGGCGCGGCCCAGGGCCTCCAGGGTGGAGCGCCAGCCGACGTCGCCGGCGTCGCCGAGGTCCGCGGGGTTCTCGGACGGTCGCTGGACGCGGTCCAGCATCAGGTCGAGCAGCTCGCCCTTGCCGGGGACGTACCGGTACAGCGACATGGTGCCGGTGCCCAGCTCGGTGGCGACCCGGCGCATGGTCACCGACTCCAGCCCCTCGGTGTCCGCGACCCGGACGGCCGCTTCCACGATCTGGTCCAGCGTGAGGCCCGGTTTGGGCCCTCGGCTGGGGCGTCGGCCGGTGTCCCACAGCAGTTCCATGGTGCGCGCGATGTCGCCGCTGCCGCTGGTCTCCGTGCCGTCCGTACCGCTCGCGCCGCTGGTACCGCCCGTGCGGTCGGTGCCGCCCTTGCCACTCGTCATGCCGTTCAGCTTAGATCCGGCGCGAAAAACCGAGTACAACGTACGCGCAATCGGGTACGTTGTACTCAGTTACCTAGGGAGGGATCCATGGAGGGGTACGCCGTAAAGGCACAGGCCCTGGAGAAGAACTACGGCGGGAAACGTGCCCTCGACGGCTTCGACCTGGCCGTGCGCGAGGGCACCGTGCACGGCCTGCTCGGACCGAACGGCGCGGGCAAGACCACCGCCGTCCGCATCCTGTCCACGCTGGTCCGGCTGGACGGCGGCCGAGCGCAGGTGGCCGGGCTCGACGTGGTTCGCCGGCCGCGCGAGGTGCGCGCCCGGATCGGCCTCACCGGGCAGTACGCGGCGGTCGACGAGGTGCTCACCGGCCGGCAGAACCTGGAGATGTTCGGTCGGCTGTTCCATCTGGGCCGCAGGCGGGCCAGGTTGCGGGCCGTCGAGCTGCTGGAGCAGTTCGACCTGACCGACGCCGCGGACAAGGGCGTCGGCAAGTACAGCGGCGGCATGCGACGCCGGCTCGACCTCGCCGCGTCGATGATCCTGGCCCCCGCCGTGCTCTTCCTCGACGAGCCGACGACGGGACTGGACCCTCGTAGCCGCGGCGAGGTCTGGGACTCCGTACGGGCGTTGGTGGCGAGCGGCACCACCGTGCTGCTGACCACGCAGCATCTGGAGGAGGCCGACAAGCTGGCCTCCCGCATCACCGTCATCGACCAGGGCCGGGCCATCGCCGACGACACCCCGGACAGGCTGAAGAACCGCGTCGGCGGTGACCGGATCGAGGTCGTGGTCGCCGAGCGGGCCGACATCCCCCGGGCGGTGAAGGTCGTCGCCCGGGTCTCGGACGGCGAACCCGAGACGGAGGACGCCGAACTGCGTGTCCACGCCCCGGTGACCGACCGGGTCCTCGCTCTCACGGAGGTGGCCCGGACCCTCCAGGACGAAGGCGTCCAGGTCGAGGACATCGGGCTGCGCAGGCCGAGCCTCGACGACGTGTTCCTGCGCCTGACCGGACACCGGACGAACGCCTCGACCGGGAACTCGACCGAGAGCTCGACAGAGAACCCGACCGGGAAATCGACGGGGAAATCGACGGGGAAATCGACGGGGAAGGAGGCCGCCGTATGAGCGCCGTCGACCTGACCGACCTGACAGACCCGGCCGGCCCGGCCGGCCGCGGCCGTGTCTACTGGGTGTTCGCCGACTGCTGGAACATCGTCCGCCGCGGACTGACCCACTACCAGCGCCAACCGGTGAACATCGCCTGGCAGTTGGGCTTTCCCATCCTCTCCGTCCTCCTCTACGGCTATGTCTTCGGCAGCGCCATGCGGGTGCCGGGCGGCGGGGACTACAAGGACTTCCTGATGCCCGGGATGTTCGTGATGACCATGGCGTTCGGCTTCATCAACACCGCCACCGTCGTCGTCTACGACTCCACCAAGGGCGTCATCGACCGCTTCCGCTCCATGCCGATGGCCGCGTCCGCGGTGGTCGCCGGGCGCGGGGTGACCGATCTGCTCGTCGCCTGCGCCGAGTTGGGGATCATGATGGGCACGGCGTTCGCGATGGGGTGGCGGCCGGACGGCGGGCTCGGCTTCCTGGGGGCCTTCGGGCTGCTGCTGTGGCTGCGGTTCGCGCTGATCTGGATCGGCGTGTGGCTCGGGCTGCTGGTGCCCAACCCCGAGGCGGCGGGCGGGCTGTTCGCGGTCGCCTTCCCGCTCACGATGATCTCCAGCATCTTCGTCGCGCCGCAGCTCATGCCCGACTGGCTCGGCACGGTTGCCGCCTGGAACCCGATCTCGTCCACCGCGGCGGCCACCCGCGAGCTGTTCGGGACGCCGGTCGGCGACGGCGGCTCCTGGGTCGAGCGGCACGCGCTGCTGATGGCGGCCGGGTGGCCGGTGGTCCTCACGGCGATCTTCCTGCCGCTGGCGGTACGGAGGTTCCAGAGGCTGAGCCGGTGACGCCGGAGTCCTTGACGTGTTGATGTGACCTGCTTCCATGGGGGGTGCGGGTGTGGGAGCGCTCCCATGATTCCGGGCCCGCGCCCCCGAAAGGAAGCAGCGACATGGTGCGAAGAGCGGGCAGTGCGCTGTGTGCCGTGGCAGCGGCGCTCCTGTTACTCCTGGCCGGGACAGGGACGGCGGCCACGGCGGCTACGGCGGCCAGGGCGGCCAGGGCGACCACGGCGGCCGCGGAGGCCGGCGCCGGCTACTGGCACACCAGCGGCCGCCAGATCCTGGACGCGGCCGGTCAGCCGGTCCGGGTCGCCGGGATCAACTGGTTCGGCTTCGAGACCGGCAACTACGTCGTCCACGGCCTCTGGTCCCGTGACTACAAGAGCATGATCGACCAGATGAGGTCGCTGGGCTACAACACCCTCCGCATCCCGTTCAGCGACGACATCTTCAAGAGCTCCACGGTCCCCAACAGCATCGACTTCTCCGGCGGCAAGAACGCCGGCCTGCAAGGGCTCAGCTCGCTGGGCGTGCTGGACAAGATCGTCGAGTACGCGGGTCAGGACGGCCTCAAGGTCATCCTGGACCGGCACCGCCCGGACGCCGGCGGCCAGTCGGCGCTCTGGTACACGGCGGCGGTCCCCGAGTCGACCTGGATCACCAACCTCAAGTCGCTGGCGACCCGTTACCAGGGCAACCCCGCCGTCGTGGGCATCGACCTGCACAACGAGCCCCACGACCCCGCCTGCTGGGGCTGCGGCGACACCACGAGGGACTGGCGGCTGGCGGCCCAGCGCGCCGGGAACGCGGTGTTGTCCGTCAACCCCGAGCTGCTGATCTTCGTCGAGGGCGTGCAGACCTTCAACGGCGTCTCCGGCTGGTGGGGCGGCAACCTGATGGGAGTCGCCCAGTACCCGGTGCAGCTCGACGTGGCGGGCCGGGTCGTGTACTCCGCCCACGACTACGCCACCAGCGTCGCCCAGCAGAGCTGGTTCAGCGATCCGACGTTCCCGAACAACATGCCGGGGATCTGGGACAAGTACTGGGGCTACATCTTCAAGCAGAACATCGCGCCCGTGTGGGTCGGCGAGTTCGGGACCACCCTCCAGTCGACGGTGGACCAGAAGTGGCTGGCCGCACTGGTGAGTTACCTCCGGCCCACGTCGACGTACGGAGCCGACTCCTTCCACTGGACGTTCTGGTCCTGGAACCCCAACTCCGGTGACACGGGCGGGATTTTGAAGGACGACTGGTCGACCGTGGACACCGTGAAGGACGGGTACCTGGCGAGCGTCAAGGCGCCGGGGTTCCCGGCCGGCGATCCCGGCGATCCCGGTGACCCCAGTGATCCGGGAGGGGGCACGGCCGCCTGCACCGCCGCGTACACCGTCAGCAGCGACTGGGGCGGCGGCTTCAACGCCGAGGTGAAGGTCACCAACTCAGGGGCCACGGCGATCAGTTCATGGAAGGTGACCTGGACCTGGCCCGGCTCCCAGAAGGTCACCAGCATGTGGAACGCCTCGTACACGCAGAGCGGTTCGACGGTGACCGCGGTGAACGCCTCCCACAACGGGGCGATCGCGGCGGGCGCTTCGGCGAGCTTCGGGTTCGGGGGAGCGCCGGGGGGCGGGGGTGTGCCGAGTGTGAGTTGCACGGCGGCTTGAGTCGGACGGGCGTATGAGCTGCGGTGCCGTGTGCCGTAAGGGTGCCCGGTGGTAGCCGCCGGGCACCTGGTGCCGACTGGAGCTCAGGGGCTGTCCAGGACGGTGCAGTGGGCCTCGCGTCCGGTCTGGCCGAGGGGTACCTCGATGCCCATGCCGGGGCTGCCGCAGGTCTGGTTCTGGCGGCCGTTCTGGGCGGTGTTGGTCTCGAATCCGACGGCCTGGCCGGCCTTGGCGGACGCGCGGCCGCGGTGCGTGTCGCCGGTGCCGGGGGAGGAGTCGTCGACGGCGGTGCAGGTGGTGTGTTTGCGGATGGTGCCCGCGACGTTGACCGTGAGGGTGTCGGAGGAGTTGCCGCAGTAGAGGTTCTGCTTGCCGGTCTGGGCGGTGTTGACCTGAGGACCGATCGAGGTGTCCCCGACGGCCTGGGCACCACCCGCGTGCTCGCCGTGACCGCTGCTGCGGGGGAGGTTGCCGTAGTCGGCGGCCATGCAGGTGGTGTCCCAGCTCATGGTGCCCGCGACGTTGACGGTGAGGGTGTCGGAGGAGTTGCCGCAGTAGAGGTTCTGCTTGCCGGTCTGGGCGGTGTTGACCTGAGGACCGATCGAGGTGCCGCCTGCGGCCCGGGCGCCGCCCGCATGGGCGCTGTTGTGGCGGGTGTGGCCGTCGTCATCGACGCAGACCCGTTCCCGGTGCTCCGTCTCTGCGACGTTGAGCCGCACCAGACGGGCGGAGTTGCCGCAGGACAGGTTCTGCTGCCCGTCCTGGTCGGTGTTCTCCTCCCCGTTCAAGGGGACGTCTTCGAGGATGTCGGCGAAGGCGCTGCTGCCGCCGGCGGCGACCAGCGCACCGGTTACGAACACCACGGCCGCCGCCTGGCGGATCTTCCGCGCCCTGGCACTCGGCGCCGCGTGCCGTCCCCGCTGTCCCATACGCCCGGATCTCCTGACCGTTCACCGTCGGGTCCCGTTGCGCCGCATCCGGGTGGTTCCCTGTGCGGCGACGGCCCTTGCCGCGATCAAGAACGCCCGGCCGGTCGAAAAGTCACGGTTCGCGAAGAAGGCCAACCGGCCCCGCCCGGGGAACTGGTCGGGCGGGGCCGGCTGCGGCTGGGAGTGCGGTGAGTGGCGTCTAGCGGTGGACGGAGCCGATGTTGGTGGACCGGTCGACGGCAACACACTCGGCCTGCGTGCTGCTGCCGGTGGCGGTGACGGTCAGGTTGTTGGGGTTGCCGCAGTTGTTGTTCTGCCGGCCTTCCTGGGCGGTGTTCTGCTGGGACAGGCTCAGCGCGCTCGAACCGCCTTCCGCCTCGGCGCCGCCGCTGATCTCCGCGGTGCCGATGTTCTTGGAGTGGTCGATCGTCTTGCACCGGGTCTCCGCCCGGTCGCCGGTCCCGATGATCGAGGAGAAGTTGGGGTCGGCGCAGTTGTTGTTCTGCCGGCCCGACTGGGCGGTGTTCTGCTGGATCACCTCGCCGCCGGTGCTGGCGCCGCCTTCGGCGTGCGCGCCGCCGCTCTTGACGGTGGTGTGCTTGTTGCGGGAGGCGTCCTTGTTCACGCACCCGCTCTCCTGCCGCCCGCTCGTGATGACGGAGGAGAAGTTGGGATCGGCGCAGTTGTTGTTCTGTCGCCCTTCCTGGGCGGTGTTCTGCTGGGTCACGCCGCTGGCGGTGCTGGAGCCGCCTTCGGCATGGGCGCCGCCGCTCTTGACGGTGGTGTGTTTGTTGCGGGAGGCGTCTTTGTTCGCGCACCCGCTCTTCTGCCGCCCACCCTCGATGGCGTCGACGCGGGAGTCGTTGGGGTCGGCGCAGTTGTTGTTCTGCCGGCCCTCTTGCGCCGTGTTCTGCTGGACCACGCTGGCGGTGGCGGAGCCGCCTTCGGCGTGCGCGCCGCCGCCCTTGAGGGTGGTGTGTTTGTTGCGGGAGGCGTCTTTGTTCGCGCACCCGCTCTTCTGCCGCCCACCCTCACGCGCGGTGATGACAGAGTCGTTGGGGTTGGCGCAGTTGTTGTTCTGCCGTCCCACTTGCGCGGTGTTCTGCTGGAACACGGAGCTGGCGGTGGCGGAGCCGCCTTCGGCGTGCGCGCCGCCGCCCTTGAGGGTGGTGTGTTTGTTGCGGGAGGCGTCCTTGTTCGCGCACTCGCTCTCCTGCCGCCCCTCATTCGCGGTGACGCCGGAGTCGTTGGGGTTGGCGCAGTTGTTGTTCTGGCGGCCCTCCTGTGCCGTGTTCTGCTGCACCACGCCGCCGCCGGTGCTCGATCCGCCTTCGGCGTGCGCGCCGCGGCTCTTGAGGGTGGTGTCCTTGTTGCGGGAGGCGTCTTTGTTGGCGCACTCGCTCTTCTGCCGCCCGCCACCGCTCGCGCCGACGGGGGAGGCGTTGGGGTTGGCGCAGTTGTTGTTCTGGCGGCCCTCCTGTGCCGTGTTCTGCTGCACCACGTCGCCGGCGGTACTGGATCCGCCTTCGGCGTGCGCGCCGCCGCTCTTGACGGTGGTGTGCTTGTTGCGGGAGGCGTCGCCGGTCAAGCACCTGCTCTCCTGCCGCCCGCCACCGCTCGCGTCGACGGGGGAGGCGTTGGGGTTGGCGCAGTTGTTGTTCTGCCGTCCCTGCTGCGCGGTGTTCTGCTGCATCACGCCGCTGGCGGTGCTGGATCCGCCCTCGGCGCGGGCCCCGCCATCCTCGACGAGGTCGTGCTTGTTCCAAGACGCGTCGTCAGTCACGCACCGCACGTCTCTTCTGTTGTCCGTCAACTCGGGCAGGACGGGAGAATTCTCGTGTGAGCAGTTGTTGTTCTGCTTGCTCTCCTGGGCGGTGTTCTGCTGGAACAGATCGCCTGCGCTGCTGGAGCCGCCCGTGGCGGTCGCGCCGGGGTCGTCGGCAAGGGCGACCCCGCAGGTGGCCGGCGCCAGGCCACCAACTGCCAGGGCCACCAGTGTGGCCATCCTGATCCTGTGCGTGCGCACCTTGTTCCTCCCGAACGGACGCGACGTAGCGAGCTCTCTGGCGTCGTGTCACAACGACGCCGGACTCCGCTCGGCATGGCCCAGGCAGCCCGTCCGCCCAGATGGCCCAAGCGCCCCCTCAAAGGGGTTGCCGGCGTACACGCGAACGGGGCTCGGCGCTGATCTTGCGACCCGTCCCGTACATGCCGGGCTTCCCGGCCGGCGATCCCGGTGGCCCGGGCGACCCCGGCGATCCGGGAGGCGGCACGGCGCGGCCTGCACCGCCTCCTGCACCGTCAGCAGCGACTGGGGCGGCGGCTTGGAACGCGTCGTACACCCAGTCCAGGGCGAGCGTCACCGCTCGGGCCCCGGCCGCCTGTCCGTCACCCCAGATAGGCGGGGGCGACCGCGGAGGTCATCAGTCGGCGGGCCGTGCCGGTGCCGTCGGCGGGGACGGTCCACAGGTCCGAGCCGTAGTCGCCGGGGAGGGCGTAGACGAGGGTGGAGTCGTCGGACCAGAGTGCCTGGTCGTCGATGTTGCGCCGCTCGGCGGTGGCTGTCTCCCTCATGGTGCGCAGGTCGAGGACGTACAACCGCCAGGGAGCGTCGGGCGAGGCCCCGCGGACGCGTTTCTTGTAGGCGATCCGGGTGCCGTCGGGCGAGAGCGACGGACATTCGACGTCGCGGTGCACGGTGGTGAGGGTGCGGTCGGTGACGTCGCCCCGGACGAGGTAGGTCCGGCCGCCGGTGGCCAGGGTGGCGTAGAAGCGGGTGTCGTCGGCGAAGGTGACACCCCAGATGTTGGTGTCCGCGGCGCGGTAGGGACGGCCGTCCTTGGTGATGTGGAAGGTCTCCAGGTTGTCGTCGATCGCCCAGGTGCGGGTGTCGACGATGGCGGTGCGGGTGGAGAAGTCGGTGCCGGCGTACGAGTCCCCGCTGACGAAGACCGTCCAGGCGACCAGATGGCCGGAGGGCGAGACCCGGGCCCGGGTGGGGATGCCCGCTGCCGGGAAGTGGTGCAGCTCGTGGAGGTGGGAGTCGAGTACCACCGCTCGGTAGGTGTCCTCCAGGGCGCCGTGGTCGGCCTGGAGGCAGATGGCCGTACCGGCGACCGCGTGGAAGCGCAGGCACTTGACGCCCGACGCGGTGCGCGGCCCCCGCGGATCGCCGGCGGGCACGGCGGCTATCTCGTCGCGGTGCGGACCCCAGGCCAGATTGCGTACCAGCAGCCGGCGGCCGGTCGTCGGCCGGAGCGAGACGGCACCGGCCCGTACGGTCGGACCGTCCGCCTGCTGCCGGTCACGCAGGCCCGACCGGTGGGCGGCGTGCAGCACCGCCCCGGTACCGACCACCCCGAGCAGCAGGACAGCGGCGAGCAGGATCGTCAGACGGGCGGTTCTGGTCACGCGGACACCTCTTCGGCGGTACGGAGAAGGAACGTGGCCACGACGGCGCTGACGGTCAGTGCGGCGGCGGTGACGGCGAGGGCGGCCCGCCCACCCCACAGGCTCCAGGCCGCGCCGAAGGCGAGCGAGCAGCCGAACCGGGCCAACGCCTGGCCGGTGCCCACCAGTGCCTGCCCGGCGCCCTGGTGCCGTGCCGGGACGGCACCCGCCGTGGCGGCCGCGAGTACGCCGTCGGTGGCCGCGTAGAAGGTGCCGTGCAGGACGAGGACGGCGATCACGGCCGGGACGCCGTGCCAGGGGGAGAGCACCAGGCCGTAACCGAGCAGCAGGACGCCGTGGCCGGCCAGGAAGAGCCGGCGACTCTCGACGCGGTCCGCGAGCGCGCCGAGCGGGACGGCCAGCAGCAGGAAGACGGCGGCCGTGCCCAGCGGCAGCAGCGGGAACAGGTGGGCGGACAGGTTCCCCTCGCGTTGCAGGAGCAGGTAGAGGAAGGAGTCGCTGACGGTGGTGAGACCGAGGAGGGTCGCGCACAGGGTGAGGCGGCGCAGCTCTGGGCGGCGCAGCAGCGCGAGGGAGTCACGCAGCGCGGGCCGGGATGCCTCGGGTTCGGGCAGCCGTACGACATCGGCCGGGGCGATGTGGCGAGGCACGAACAGCACCAGCACCAGGACGCCGAGCGCGGCCACGCAGCCGCTGACCGCGAAGACCGCGTCGTAACCGTCGACGGTGGCCCGCAGTACGGCGAACGCGACGAGCGGGCCGAGCAGCGCGCCGGTGGTGTCCATGGCGCGGTGCACCCCGAACGCCCGCCCCCGGTGCTCGGGTCCGGTCGACAGCGAGATCATCGCGTCCCGGGGAGCGGTACGCAGCCCCTTGCCGGTGCGGTCGACCGCGAGGACGGCGCTGATCACGGGGAGGGTGTGGGCGAGCAGCAGCAGCGGTTTGCACGCCGCCGACAGGCCGTAGCCGAGGCCCGCAACCACCTTGTGCCGGCGGCCTCCCCGGTCGGCGAGATGACCGCCCGCCAGCCGGACCAGGGCCCCGACGCCGTTGTTGATGCCGTCGAGGAGACCGAAACCGAGGGGGGACAGGCCGAGGGCCGTGACCACGTAGAGCGGCAGGACGGCCGTGACCATCTCCGAGGAGACGTCCGTGATGAGGCTGACCGCGCCCAGGGCCAGCACGGTGCCGGGCACGGCGGCCGACCGCCTCCCCGGACGGGAGTCCGGGACGACGGTGGCCTTCGTACCGCGGGAGTCCGCGAGATACACCGGCGTCAGTTCCAGATGCCGGTGATGTCGGACGCCGAGGCGGCGTTGCCCGCGTGCGCGGTCAGACCGGCCAGGTCCTCCACGGTGCGCAGCACGTTGTAGTGGTTGTAGGTGGTGGCGCTGGAGCTGCCGGGGGTGACGTGCTGCCCGTACAGGACCGTGGGGATGCGGTTGCCGGACAGCTTGTTGTCCTCGTCGAAGGTGACGGCGAGGACGCTGTTGTGGGTCTTGGCCCAGGTGGCGTAGGCGCCCAGGTTGTTCTTGATCCAGGTGTCGCCGGTGGAGACCGAGCAGTCGTGCATGTCACTGCACAGGTTCGGGGTGACGAAGGAGACCTTCGGCAGGGTCGTGTAGTCGGTCGGGAACTGCGTCATCGTCTTCGCGGTGCTCGTGGGCACGTTGGAGAAGCCGAACCACGGGTTGTGCTTCTGCGCGTAGTTGCCGCTGCTGCACGTCGTCGAACCCTGGCTGGGCAGCGACTCGTTGTAGCTCGCCCAGGTCTTCCCGGCGGCGATCAGCTCGGAGGCGAGGTTGGGCGCGGAGATGGACCCGACGCCGACGCAACTGTCGTCGGTGCGGCCCTGGTTGGAGCCCGAGAACAGCATGTAGTAGTTCGGCTCGCTGGGGTGGGTGAGGCCGTAGGACTGGGTGAGGTTGGCGCCCCCCGCCTTCAGGGTGTTGTTGAGGTACGGGGCGCTGGAGCTGCCGATCACCTGCGAGTAGGCGTGGTTCTCCATCACCACGACCACGACGTGGTCGGGGGTGGGGAGAGCGGCGGCCTGAGCGGTGGAGCCGGTGACGGCCCACAGGCCGATCGACCCTGCGGTGAGGGCCACGGCTGCGGCGAGCGAGGCGAGGGGACGTCGGCTGGGCTTGGCGGCCTTGACGGCGGTCATACCTGTCCTCCGGACAGCAGTGACGGACGTACGGGGGGTGGCAGCGCGCCGTAACCCTAGGTGCCCGTCCGGGGCCCCGGCCGCGCGTCGTGAGGGAAGATCAGACGAACGCTGGGCCCCGCCGGGCAAAGCCCGCGTCAAGGGATCCCCATGCCGGCAAAGCCCACGTCAAGCGGGCACCGGCCCCTCGCGGTGGGTCCGTTCGGCGAGGTTCGGGTTCGGGGGTGCGCCCCCACGGCGTGGGCGTGGCCCCAATGGGTCAGGGCTCGTACACATAGGGCCGTACAACGTCGTCGGAGGTTTCCCAGAGGGGCACCGGTGGGCGGCGGCCGGGGACTTGCCAGCACTCCTCCGTGTGCGGAAAGGGCAGGTGGCAGCCCGCCGCGCGGGAGCGCTTGGCCCAGCGGCGCCAGCGGGCTTCGTGAGGGTTCGGCAGCCGCCATACGTACGGGTCCGGAACGCGTACCTCCACACAGGCCCCCTGCTCACCGTCTCCCGAGAGGGCTGGCAGGCGTTCATCCGGCAGTTCGGCTAGGCCGTTCAGCGCGGGTTCAGCGCACGTCGCGCAGCGTTGACCACGTTGTGGGCGTCAGGGCCGTAGACCGCGGACTCCCGTAGCGTCCTCCAGACCTTCCTGTACAAGGCGACATTGTCGGCGTCGTCCAGCCAGAGTTCTGCGTGCCAGTCCTCCGCGACGACCAAGCGGTTATCAAGGACCCAGAAGCCGTTGGCGGGCACGAGCTTCACGGGGGCAGTGAACGGGACGATGCCCAGCTCGACAGTGTCCATCCCGATCACGCCGGTCAGCCGGTCGAGCTGCGCGGCGAGTACCGAGGGCGGGCAGATCAGCGAACGCAGCGAGGCTTCCCACATCAGCACGTGGAGCTTGCGGCCGGACCGGTACAACCATTCCTGGCGCTGCACCCGGGCGCGCACGGCGTCCTCGATGTCGGCGACCGGACCCAGCAGCTCCGAATAGCGCCCGATGACGTGGCGTGCGTACTCCGGTGTCTGGATCAGACCGGCGGTCCTCCCAGAGGAGCTGTGGGCGATCGACGGCACGGACTGCTCACCGTGCGACAACAAGGTCCCCGACAGCCACTGAACCGTCCCATCCTGGCGCCTGCAACGAGGAACTGCCTTGGTCGCACAACACGACATCCCTGCCGAGACCGAACTGTGGGACACCTTCGCCGAGTCCGCCTTCAAGGACGACGCCGAGCCCGGCTTCTGCTGGACGCAGTACGCCGGGCACGGACCCGGCCCCGAACTGCTCGGGGCGCCGTCCCGCGTGTTGGAGATCGGCTGTGGCACCGGGCGTGCGCTCGCCTTCCTCGCCCGGCGTGGCATCACCGCGCACGGTGTCGATCTCTCCCCGGTCATGGTGAGGAAGAGCAGCGAGCGGTGGGCCGACACCGGTGCCGTTTTCGCTCGCGGGGAGGTTCTGGACTGGCTGGCGGCGTCCGTTGAGACGTACGACGCCGTCTACTCGATCTTCGGTGCCGCCTGGTTCACCGACCCGGGACGGCTCTTCCCGCTCGTGCGGGCGCGGCTCAACCCGGGCGGCGTATTCGTGTTCTCCCAGCCGCCCGCCATCCCCGGCGCGTACGGTCCGCAGGGCATGTACAAGGGGGGCTTCGCGGGCAGGGCCATGTTCACGTACCGCTACAGCTACCGGCCCGCCGTCTGGGAGCGTCTGCTCACCCGGGCGGGTTTCGCCTCGGCTGAAGCGTGCGTGCTGGACGCTCCGAGTGCCGACCACATCGGCACACTGGTCGTCCGCGCGGAAGTGCCCTCGACTGACGTGTGATCCCCTCCTGAGCCGGCGTGAGGAAGCGGGCGCCTGGTGTGCTGAAGAAGTCAGGGGCGGCCGGTGGAGATGACGGTCCTGCGTACTGGCACGATCGCGTGGGCTCTGCGCGGCTTGGGGGCGTCGAGCATCGTGACGCCGTTGGATCCGCTCCTGCGGAGGTAGAAGAGAGGCCCGGCCACGAACGTCACGAAGATCGCGATGATACTGACGGGGAACAGCGCCGGGCCGGATTCGCCCTCCGGCCGGACCTGGCCGCCCACGTGGACGGCGTAGACGAGCGAGGCGACGAAAACGACCGCGCACAAGACGGCGAGTACGAGGTGTACGGCGGAGCGCAGGCGGGCGCCGGCCTCGTCGGTCACCTCGGCGAGCAGGGAAGCCTCGCAGACGGAGCAGATCAGCTCGACGCTCTGCTTGCCCGTCGCGGGCCGGCGCACGCGGTAGTCGGTGTCGCGCCAGGCGACCTTGCGGGTCCGCAGGAAGATGCCGGTCGTCCGGTCGCTGAGGATGTGGCGCACCGCGACCTCCACGGTGCCCGGTATCGGTCTGTTCATGTCCCCGCCGGTCCTTCCGTCGCATGGCCCGATGTGGGCGCATGGGGCACACAGTGTCGGGCTTGCGACGGAGGCGACTCAACGGGCCGCGGAAGGCTTTGCCTTGATCTTGCCTTCCGCGTAAACCGTCTGACCAGCATGAGCGAGGGGTGTGCCCGGGGGGCACCAAGTGCCCCCGGATCAAAGGAGTTTCAAAGCTTCACCCGAAGCTGTTCTCATGTTCGTGCTTCTTCGGTAAGGATTCGGCCAGGGTCGTTCACATTCGGCCCTCTGCAACCCCCCACCTCCTGAAGGAATTTCATGAGAAAGAGCGCAGCCGTGCTGTGCGGCGCGACAGTCGTACTGGCGGGGACACTCACGGCCGTCCCTGCCGAGGCGAGCGCCGAGGCGAGCACGGCGCAGTCCGCGAACGCCGTCCAGGCGGCGAAGGCCACCTGGAAGAAGTGCGGCACGGACGACTACCCGACCCTCCAGTGCGCGTCGGTGAAGGTGCCGCTCGACCACGCCAAGCCGCAGGGGCGGAAGATAACCCTGGCCCTGTCTCGTGTCCCGCACACCGCGACGAAGTACCAGGGCCCGCTGCTGGTCAACCCCGGCGGCCCCGGCGGCAGCGGTCTGACGCTCGCCGGCTTCGTCGCGTCCTCGCTGCCCAAGGCGGTCGCGGCCCAGTACGACGTCATCGGCTTCGACCCGCGCGGGGTCGGTGAGAGCAAGCCCGCCCTCGACTGCAAGCCGGGCCAGTTCAACCCGGTGCGCCCCGCCAGCGTTCCCAGCACCCCCGCGATCGAGAAGGCCAACCTCAAGCGCGCCAAGTCCTTTGCCGCCGCCTGCGGCAAGAAGTACGCGGACGTCCTGCCGTACATCAACACGGTCCAGACCGTGCAGGACATGGACTCGATCCGCGCGGCACTGGGCGCGAAGAAGATCAACTACTTCGGTTACTCCTACGGCACCTACCTCGGCGCGATCTACGCCAAGCTCTTCCCGGAGCGGGTGCGGCGCCTGGTCCTGGACTCGATCGTCGACCCGACCGGCGTCTGGTACGACGACAACCTCGGCCAGGACTACGCCTTCGACGCCCGTCACAAGGCGCTCATGGCCTGGATCGCCAAGTACAACTCGACATACAAGCTCGGCACCGACCCGGCCAGGATCGAGGCCAAGTGGTACGCGATGCAGGCCGAGCTCGCCAAGAAGCCGGTGGGTGGGAAGGTGGGCGCCGCGGAGCTGGAGGACACCTTCATCCCGGGCGGCTACTACAACGGCTACTGGCCGGACCTGGCCGAGGCGTTCGCGGCGTACGTGAACGACAAGAACGCCGACCCGCTGGTGGAGGCGTACGAGAACTTCGCCGCCATCGACGCGTCCGGGGACAACGGCTACAGCGTCTACACGTCCGTGCAGTGCCGTGACGCCTCCTGGCCGCGTGACTGGAGCCAGTGGCGGAAGGACAACTGGGCGGTGTACGAGAAGGCGCCGTTCATGGCGTGGAGCAACGCCTGGTACAACGCGCCGTGCGCGTTCTGGCCGACGAAGTCTCTGAAGCCGGTGAACGTCGCCAATGCCAAGCTGCCGCCGACGCTGCTGTTCCAGGCGACGGACGACGCGGCCACTCCCTACCAGGGCGGCGTCACCGTCCACCGTCTGCTCAAGCGCTCCAGCCTCGTCGTCGAGCAGGGCGGCGGCAACCACGGCATCACGCTGAGCGGGAACGCCTGCCTGGACAAGTACCTGGCGAAGTACCTGACCGACGGCACGGTGCCGCGCGGCCACGGCGAGGCCGATGCCGTCTGCAAGAAGACCGCCGATCCGGTGCCGACCGCCACGGCGAAGTCCGCCATGGCGGCAACGGCTGAGTCGGCCACCGCGCCGGACGGTGACACCCTGCACGGGCTGCTCGGCTTCCGGGGCTGAACAGCCGCTGAACAAGCGGGACATGACGGGACATGAGAAGGGCGCCCGGTGGCTCACCGGGCGCCCTTCATCGTCGTGTCGAAGAAATGATCAGAGCTTCTCGATCACATAGTCGACGCACTTCGTCAGCGCCTCGACGTCCGCCGGGTCGATCGCCGGGAACATCGCGACGCGGAGCTGGTTGCGGCCGAGCTTGCGGTAGGGCTCGGTGTCGACGATGCCGTTGGCGCGCAGGACCTTGGCGACGGCGGCCGCGTCCACGTCCTCGTCGAAGTCGATCGTGCCGATGACCTGGGAGCGCTTGGCCGGGTCGGTGACGAACGGGTTCGCGTACTTGACGTCCTCGGCCCAGCCGTAGAGCGTGCGCGCGGAGGTGGCGGTGCGGCCCACCGACCAGTCCAGGCCGCCCTGGCCGTTGATCCACTCCAGCTGGTCGTTCAGCAGGAACAGGGTCGCGAGGGCCGGGGTGTTGTACGTCTGGTTCTTGCGGGAGTTGTCGATCGCCGTCGGGAGCGAGAAGAACTCCGGGACATGGCGGCCCGAGGCGTGGATCCGCTCGGCGCGCTCGATCGCGGCCGGGGAGAACACGCCGATCCACAGGCCGCCATCGGAGGCGAAGGACTTCTGCGGGGCGAAGTAGTAGACGTCGGTCTCGGCGATGTCGACCGGGAGGCCGCCGGCGCCGGAGGTGGCGTCCACCAGGACGAGGGAGCCCGCGTCGGCGCCCGGCACCCGCTTGATGGGGGCGGCGACACCCGTGGAGGTCTCGTTGTGGGTGTAGGCGTACACGTCGACGCCCGCCTCGGTCCGCGGGTCGGGGTGGGTGCCCGGGTCGGAGGAGATGACCGTGGGCTCGGCGAGCCAGGGCGCGAGCTTGGCCGCCTTGGCGAACTTGGAGCTGAACTCGCCGAAGGTCAGGTGCTGCGACTTGTTCTCGATCAGGCCGTGCGTCGCGACGTCCCAGAAGGCGGTGGAGCCGCCGTTGCCGAGGACGACCTCATAGCCCTCGGGGAGCTGGAACAGCTCGCTGATGCCCTCGCGCACCTTGCCGACCAGGTTCTTGACCGGAGCCTGGCGGTGAGAGGTGCCCAGCAGGGACGTACCGGTGGCGGCCAGCGCGTCCAGCGCCTCCACCCGCACCTTGGAGGGGCCCGCGCCGAATCGACCGTCGGCGGGCTTGATGTCAGCAGGAATCTGGATCTCAGCCACGTGCCGGAGGGTATCCCCTCGGTGAAACCGGACGGAACTGTGTCCGTTCGATGAGACACGTTCCTCCAGTGGCTGGACCAGTGGGAATCCAGCCGGCGACGGCCGGGACCGGTGACTTTCAGTGGTCACGTGCATCCTTGACGTAGGCGGATCTGCGGCGGCGGATCTGCGGCGGTGGATCTGCGGCGGTGGGTCTACGGCGGTGGGTCTACGACAGCGGATCTACGGGGTCAGCCGTACCGGCAGCTCGAAGAGGTCGTTCTGGGTGACCACCGGCTTGTTGCGCAGTTCGCCTGCCGGGACCGCCAGGTCCAGCCGCGGGAAGCGCTCGTACAGGGCGGGCAGCGCCACCCCGGCCTCCAGGCGGGACAGCGCCGCGCCGGGGCAGACGTGTGGACCGTGCCCGAAGGAGATGTGGCGGTTCTTCGTCTCACGGGTGATGTCGAAGTCGCCCGCGGACGGGCCGTGCGCCTGCTCGTCGCGGCCCAACGCGCCGTACGAGACGATCAGCGCGTCCCCCGCGGGGATCACCTTGTCGCCGACCGGTACGTCCTCGGTGGCGAAGCGGATCAGGACGTGGGAGGTGGGGGTGGAGTGGCGCAGGGTCTCCTCGACCACCGCCGTCCAGTCCACTTCGCCCGACAGGACGAGGGCCCGCTGGTCGGGGTGGGTGGAGAGGTTGACCACCGCGTTGACGATCAGCGAGATCGTCGTCTCATGGCCCGCCGCGACCATCAGCTGGAGGGTGGAGACGATCTCCTCGTCGGTGAGGTGGTCGCCGTCCTCGGAGGCCAGGACCAGGGCGGACGTCAGGTCGTCGCCGGGCTGCGCGCGCTTGGCCGCGACCGTCTCCGCCATGATGCCCGCCAGCTCCGTGAGCGTGGCGATGACCTCCGCGGGCGGCGTCTGGGTCGAGAAGAACTTCTCGAACAGCTCCTGGAGTCGGGGCAGCTTCGACTCGTCGATGCCCATCAGGTCGGTGATGACGTACATGGGGAGCGGATACGCGAAGGCCGCCTTCAGGTCGACGACGTCACCCGCCAGCTTGTCGAGCAGCCCCTCGGTGAGCTGGGTGATCCGCTCCCGCATCCGCTCCACCCGGCGCGGGGTGAGCGCCTGCGCCACGAGCGTGCGCATCCGCCGGTGGTCGGCGCCGTCCACGGTGAGCATGGAGCGGCCGGGGTTGGCGAGGCCGATCAGGGGCCAGTCGGCGGGTATCTCGCCGCGCTGCCAGGCACCCCAGACGTTGATGTCCTTGACCAGTCTGGGGTCGGTGAGTAACGCCTTGGCCTCGGCGTGGTGGGTGACGGCCCAGACGGGGACACCGCCCGGCAGCTCGACGGCGGCCAGCGGCCCCGCCTCGCGCAGCCTGGCGCTCTCACCTTCCAGGTCCCTCACGAAGGGATCGAGGGCGATACGGGTCTCTTCGATGTCGGTCGTCATACGGAGGTGCCTCCAAGGCGGGGGGTCGGGGTACTACGTCATTCCGGCCGGCCGGCCAACCGGCCAACCGGCCAACCGGCCGGCCGGAGGCCCGAGGTGTGTCTGCGGACCTCCGGCCGTGAAGCAGGTCGGCAGGGCATGGCGCGGGTCGGAGAGGCCGCCACCGGGCCATTGCCGCCGAGCGGCCAAGGGCCCGGGTCGGGGAGCCGGCAGGGGCGCGGATGGGGGAGCGCCGCCCGTGCCGCAGAGCGGGCACGGGCCGGCGCCCGAGCAGCGGGCACGGGCCGGCGTCCGGGGGCAGTGGCCACGGGCCGGCGTCCGAGCAGCGGGCACGGGCCGGCGTCCGAGGCGGCGGGCACGGGCCGGCGTCCGAGGCGGCGGGCACGGGTGGTGTCAGAGCGCGGGCACGGGCGTGAAGCGGACCGGCAGTTCGGTCAGTCCCCTCAGCCACGGCGAGGGCCGGCGGGTGAGGGACTCGGCGGGCACCGCCAGGTCGATGTCCGGCAGCCGGTCCAGTACGACCTCGATGCCCGTCCGCGCGATGACCTCGGCGATCTCCTGCGCCGGGAACGGGCAGCGGTGCTCACCGTGCCCGAAGGAGAAGTGCGCGTTGTTGCCGCCGGTGAGCGCGGACCCGTCGGTGCGGACCTGCGGGTCGGAGTTGGCGCCCTGGAGGCCGAGCACCAGCAGGTCGCCGGCGCGGATGCGGCGTCCGCCGAGGTGGGTGTCGCGGGATGCCCAGCGGCCGGCGATGTTCTGCGAGGGGGCGTCCTCCCACAGCACCTCGTTCATGGCCTCGGCGACGCTGTTGCGGCCGCCGAAGAGGGAGGCGGCGAAACGGTTGTCGGTGAGCATGAGACGCAGCGAGTTGCCGATCCAGTCGGCGGTGGGCTGGTGGCCCGCCGCCAGCATCACCATGAGGTCCTGCGTGATCTCCTCGTCGGTGAAGCCGGAGGTGTTCGCGAGCATCCGGGACACGACGTCCTCGGAGGGGTTCGCTCTCCGGTCGGCCAGTAGCTCGACCATGGAGGTGGCCAGGTGGGTCTGGCCGGCGATCGCCCCTTCCCGGCCGTCGATCATGTCGTTGAGGGCGGTGACCAGGCCCGGGCCCTGCTCGTCGGAGAAGCCGAAGAGGCGGGCGAGGACCCGCACCGGCAGCAGCATCGCGTAGTCGGCGATGAGGTCCGTCTCGCCCTTGGCGCACACCGCGTCGATCAGTTCGTCGGCGAACCGCTCGGCGTGGCCGCGCAGTTCGGAGGCGTCGGCCGCCTCCAGCGCGTTGCTGATCATGGCGGCGCGTTCGCGGTGGCGTTCGCCGACGGTGTAGAGGATCGACGGCTGCTTGCGGCCGATCATCGGCAGCAGCGGCCAGTCGTCGGGGATGGTGTCCCACTGGTTCCACAGGTCCGAGTCCCGGCTGAACAGGACCGGGTCGCCGGTGACCTGGTGCAGCTCGCGGTAGCCGAGGACCAGCCAGGCGGGTACGTCGCCGTCGAGCAGCACCGGTGTCACGGGGCCGTGCTCGCGTCGCATCTCCCGGTACAGCTGGGCCGGTTCGGACTGGAACCGGGGCCCGCCGAGCGGGACGGCATCGAGGGTCACGCGAACTCCTGTCGGGGCAGGGCGGGTTGGGCGGCCTGTCCGGCGTACTGGTCCTTGATGTGCTGGACCAGCGTGATGAGGACCTGCTTGCTGGACGCGCGGGAGCGGGCGTCGCAGTCGAGCAGCGGCACATGCGGGTCGAGGTCGAGGGCCTCGCGGACGTCCGCCGGGGCGAAGGCGGGGCCGCCGAAGTCGTTGCAGGCGACGATGAACGGCGTGCCGTGGTGTTCGAGGCGGTCTATGGCGTACCAGGAGTCGTCGATACGGCGGGTGTCGACGAGGACGACCGCGCCGAGCGTGCCGGAGAACAGGCGGTCCCACAGGAACCAGAACCGTTCCTGGCCGGGCGCGCCGAACAGGTAGAGCACATTGCGCGCGTCGAGGGTGATGCGGCCGAAGTCGAAGGCGACGGTGGTGGCGGTCTTGCCGCTCACCTCGCTGATGTCGTCGACGGCTTCGCCCGCCCGGGTCATCGTCTCCTCGGTGTTGAGGGGACGTATCTCGCTCACCGAGCGGACCAGGGTCGTCTTGCCGACGCCGAAGCCGCCGACGACCACGATCTTCAGGCCGTTGTCGGCGGAGGCACCCAACGGGGTGCGTGCGTCAGAGATTGCGGAGTCCAACGAGCACCTGCTCCAGGAGATCGGGTCGGGGTACTGCTGTCGTGTACGGGTGGCGGGCGCTGACGCGGCCCGCCGCGAGGAGGTCGGACAGCAGGATCTTGGTGATGCTCACCGGCAGCCGCAGTTCGGCGGCGACCTCGACGACCGCCGTGGGGCGTTCGGTCATCTTGAGGATCGCCACGTGCTCCGACTGCATGCCGGGCCTGGGGCCGCTCTCGGCGACGACGAGGGTCACCAGGTCGAACGGGCTGTCGGGCCCGGACCGGCTGCGTCCTCCGGTGACGGTGTAGAGGCGGTCCGGGGCGTCGTCCCTGCCGGGTCGGCTCATGAGGCGCGCGGAGGCGCGGTCAGATGCTCGCCGAGCTGCTCCACGAGCTCGCTCATGTTGTGGCCGACGAGCCCGACGTCCGCGTCCTCGGTGGTGACCACGGCGAGATGCGCGCCCTGGCCGGCCTCGACGATGAACAGGACGCCGCCGTAGAACTCCGTCATCGCCGACCGCACACCCCCGCTGCCGTCGCCGAACTCGACGGACGCCCCGTGGGACAGCGACTGGATGCCGGCGGCGATCGCGGCGAGCTGGTCGGCCTGGTCGGCGGTGAGCTCCGGCGTGCGGCACAGCTTCAGGCCGTCGCGGGACAGCACCAGGGCGTGCCGTGCGCCCGGGGTCCGCTCCAAAAGGCCTTCGATGAGCCAGGTGAGCTTCTCGTCGGCGGTGGTCGTGCCGGTCATGAGGTGGGGTCGCCTTCCGGGTGTGCGTGTTCGTGTGCGTGTGCGTGTGCCTGGGACGGGATGTCGGCGGCCGCCTCGGCCGCTTCGGGTTCCGCGGCGGTGGCGTCGCGTGGGGCGTCGTCCGGGTCCGGG
Organism: Streptomyces sp. NPDC050997; assembly: GCF_040660135.1. Classification (NCBI taxonomy): domain Bacteria; kingdom Bacillati; phylum Actinomycetota; class Actinomycetes; order Kitasatosporales; family Streptomycetaceae; genus Streptomyces; species Streptomyces sp. NPDC050997. Next base: position 80,580 of record NZ_JBFAGK010000025.1, on the reverse strand, counting down.
GCGGCCGGATCCTGGGGCGCGTCGGTCCGGTCCGTGACGGCCGGGTCCCGGAGGTCGGCCTGGTCCGGTGCGCCGGCCCGTACGGCCTGACGGAAGTTGTCGAAGCGGGTCGCCCGGGTCCTGGCGTCGTCGGCGGCGGGCGCGGGGTGCGGCTCGGTGGAACGGGCCGTACCGAGCCGGCGCTCGGCCTCGGCCAGGGTCCGGCCACGGCGGCGCTTGGGCAGCCCCGAGGGCCGCTCGTCCGCCGCGTGGTCCGCGGACTCGTGGACGGGCAGGGGGTCGGGGTCCGGGAAGTCGTGCGGCGGTACGGGATCGGGGTCCGGGCCGGTCGTGGAGTCGGCCGGGGCGGGGGTGGCCCGGGGGCGGGGCGGCTCGGCGGGGGCACTCGGGAGCGCGGCGGGCGGCTCGGCTGCGGCCGGGTTGGTGAGGATGTCCTGCGGGATGAGCATGAGGACGCCCGTGCCGCCGCGCGCGGACGGCCGGAAGGAGACCGTCAGGCCGTACTTGCGGGCCAGCCGTCCGACCACGGGGAGACCGAGCCGGGTGCCGCTGAGACCGCCGAGCCCGGTGGACTCGCCGGAGACCGACTCCTCGGCACGGCGCAGCTGCACCTCGCCCATGACGAGTCCGCTGTCCTCGACGGACACGATCACGCCGGCCGGCACCTCCTCCACGTACACGTGGACCTCGGCGGTCGGCGGCGAGAAGTTGGCGGCGTTGTCGAGGAGTTCGGCGAGCGCGTGCATCACGCCCTCGGCGGCGTGGCCGGCGACGGCCGCCTCGCTGGCCGAGTGGACGCGCACCCGCTGATAGCCGCTGATGCGGCCCATCGCGCCCCGCAGGATCGACTCCATGACGATGGGGCGTGCCCAGCGGCGGCCGGAGCGGGCGCCGCTGAGGACCGCGACGGAGTCGGCGAGCCGGCCCGCCTGCGCGGTGCGGTGGTCGAGGTGGAGGAGATCGGCGAGGACGTCCTCGTCGCCGTGCCGTTCCTCCATGGCCCGGAGGTCGGCGAGCATGCCGGTGGAGAGGGCCTGCATGCGGCCGGCCGCGTTGGCGGTGGCGGAGATCGCTGCGGCGCGCTCGCTGGTGGCACGGCGGAGCTGGGCGGTGAGCCGGGAGTTCTCGCCGACGAGGCGGTCGCGCTCCTCCACGAGCTGGGTGCGCTCCTCGGCGAAGGACTCGGTGAGGCGTTCGCGTGTCTCGGCGAAGGACTCGGTGAGCTGGACGCGTTCCTTGCCGAAGGAGTCGGTGATCCGGGTGCGTTCCCAGTCGAACTCGGCCGTCAGCCGGGTGCGTTCCCGGGCCAGTTCGCCGGTCAGGCGGTCGTGCTCGCGGCGGGACTCGTCGGCCAGTCGGGCCCGTTCCTGGAGCAGCCGTCCGGCGTCCAGGGTGGCGGCCTCCAGTCGGCGGCGGGTGAGCCGGGTCGTCTGGACACCGTGGGCGGCCAGGGTGACGGCCGCGCACAGCAGCAGGGCGGCGGCGGACGCGCCCCAGGCGAGCGGGGTGCGCACCGACGAGGGTGCCGCGGCGACCGCACCGGCGACGGCGAGAGCGGACAGGACGGCGGCGAGCAGCAGGGCCGGCGCGACGGTGCGGAAGGCGGGGCGGTCGCCGGGGAGGGTGGGCGCGGTCATGAAGGGGATCCTCGGTCGGGTCCTCGGGCGGTCGCCGTCGTACCGCGGGCGGCCCTCGGTCGGGTCCTTGGTCTGTGGGTGAGTGGTGGTCCTGGGCAGGTGAGCAGCGACACTGTGTGTTCAGGTTGGTACAACTGGCGGTCACTATAGGAGACTTTCCGATTTAATTGGGAAGCATCTGGTTCCGTTTCTGAAAAGTGGCCTCGGCCCGGGCCCGCCGAACGGCATCCCACCTGTGGATAAGCGGCCTCGCTGTCGGAGGTTGGATGCACTCTGGACCCATGACGGATCTCGAGGCAGAACTGCGGAGGGCCGTCCGGGGCGAGGTCGGGTTCGACGTCACGTCCCGGGCGTTGGTCACCATGGACGCGTCCAACTACCGGCGGGTCCCGCTGGGCGTGGTCGCCCCTCGGGACGCCGATGACGTGGCGGCGGTCCTCGCGGTGTGCCGGGCACAGGGCGTGCCGGTGGTGCCGCGCGGCGGGGGCACGTCGATCGCCGGGCAGGCGACGGGCACGGGCGTGGTGCTGGACTTCACCCGGCACATGAACCGCCTGCTGTCCCTCGACCCGGAGGCCGGCACCGCGGTCGTGCAGCCCGGCCTGGTCCTCGACCGCCTCCAGGAGGCCGCCGCCCCGCACGGCCTGCGCTTCGGCCCCGACCCGTCCACACACAGCCGCTGCACGCTCGGCGGGATGATCGGCAACAACGCGTGCGGCTCGCACTCGGTCGCGTGGGGGACGACCGCGGACAGCGTGCGCGAACTGTCGGTGCTCACCGTGCGCGGCGAGCGGCTGCGGCTCGGCCCGCGCTGGGCGGGCGCGCCGGAGGGCCTGCGGGGCCTGGTGGAGGGCGACTTGGCGCGCTTGCGCACCGGCTTCCCCGAACTGCCCCGCCGTATCTCCGGGTACGCGCTGGACGCGCTGCTGCCCGAGAACGGCTCCGACGTCGCCCGCGCCTTCTGCGGCTCGGAGGGCACGCTCGGTGTTCTGACGGAGGCGGTCGTACGGCTGGTGCGGGCGCCCCGCGCGCGTGCGCTGGCCGTGCTGGCGTACGCCGACGAGAGCGCCGCCGCCGACGCCGCGGCCGGTCTGTTGCCGCACGGGCCGCTCACGGTGGAGGGCATGGCGGCCGACCTGGTGCCGGCCACCGCCCGGCTGCCCCGCGGCGGAGCCTGGCTGTTCGTGGAGACCGGCGGCGACACGGAGGCGGAGGCACGCGCGCGTGCCGAGCGGATCGTGCGGGCGGCGGATGTCGTGGACGCCCTGGTGGTGACGGACCCGGCGGGCCAGCGGGCCCTGTGGCGCATCCGGGAGGACGCGAGCGGCACGGCCACCAGGACGCCGGAAGGCTCCGAGGCCTGGCCCGGCTGGGAGGACTGCGCGGTCCCGCCCGCCCGACTGGGCGCCTATCTGCGGGACTTCCGGGGGCTGCTGCGGGCACACGGGCTGCACGGCACTCCGTACGGCCACTTCGGGGACGGCTGCATCCACGTCCGCATCGACTTCGACCTGCTGACGGACGCGGGAGTGGCACGCTTCAGGAGCTTCTCGGAGGACCTGGCCGAACTGGTCGTCGCCCACGGCGGTTCGCTGTCCGGCGAACACGGCGACGGGCAGGCGCGGGCGGAGCTGCTGCCTCGGATGTACGGCGAGGAGATGGTCGCGCTGTTCGAGCGCGCGAAGGGCATCTGGGACCCGGACGACCTGCTCAACCCCGGCATGCTGGTCCGCCCGGCCCCGCTGGACACCAACCTCCGCTTCTCCGTCCTCCCCAGCCGGCCGGTGGACGTGGCCTTCGGCTACCCGTCCGACGGCGGCGACTTCTCGGCGGCGGTGCGGCGGTGCGTGGGCGTCGCGAAATGCCGTACGGCGCCGACGGCGGCGGCCGGGTCCGGGACCGCCGTCATGTGCCCGTCGTTCCGCGCGACCGGCGAGGAGGCCCACTCCACGCGCGGGCGGGCCCGGCTGCTGCACGAGATGCTCGCGGGCGAACTGGTCACCGACGGCTGGCGCTCGCCGGAGGTCCGGGACGCGCTGGACCTGTGCCTGTCCTGCAAGGGCTGCCGCTCCGACTGCCCGGTCGAGGTCGACATGGCCACGTACAAGGCGGAGTTCCTGCACCACCACTACGCCGGGCGCCGACGCCCGGCCGCCCACTACAGCATGGGGTGGCTGCCGGTGTGGCTGCGCCTGGTGGAGCGGTCGCGTGCGGCGGCGGTGGTCAACGCGGTGGGCGCGGTGGGCCCGTTGGCGGCGGTCGTGAAGCGGATGGGTGGGATCGCGGCGGAGCGGCGGATTCCTCGGGTGGCGGGGCAGACGTTCAGCGGGTGGTGGCTCAGGCGTGCGCGTGGGCAAGGGGATCTCACGGCCGGGCGGGCTCTCGTGATCCTCTGGCCGGACACGTTCACCGAGCATCTGGCGCCGTCGGTGGGCCGGGCGGCCGTACGCGTACTGGAGGCGGCGGGGCTTCGGGTGGCGCTGCCGCCGACGCTACGGCCGCGTAGGCGGCCGGTGGGTGACGGCAGCTCGGCCGTCCTGAACCCGCTGTCGGCGCTCCGGTCGCGCGGCCGGGTCTGCTGCGGTCTGACCTATGTCTCCACCGGCCAACTCGACCGCGCCCGTACGGTGTTGCGCCGCACCCTCGACCTGATGGCCCCGGTGCTGGAGACGGACGTCCCGGTCGTCGTCCTGGAGCCCAGCTGCGCGGCCGCGCTCCGCACGGACCTGCCGGAGCTGCTGCACGACGATCCGCGCGCGGCCCGCCTGGCCGCGAGGGTCCTCACCTTCGCGGAGGCGTTGGAACGCCTGGCCCCCGACTGGACCCCGCCCCGCGTCGACCGCCCGGTGGCCGGCCAGACCCACTGCCACCAACACGCGGTCCTGGGCGACACGGCCGACCGTGGATTGCGTCAAGCCGCTCTGCTCTCGGGCGAACTGAGCGGCGGTTGCTGCGGCCTCGCCGGTAACTTCGGCTTCGAGAAAGGCCACTTCGAGGTGTCGAAGGCCTGCGCGGAGGACCAGCTCCTGCCCGCGGTGAGAGCAGCCGAGAACGGCACGGAGATCCTGGCCGACGGCTTCTCCTGCCGCACCCAGCTGGAGCAGCTGGCGGGGGTGCGGGGGCGGCATCTGGCGGAGGTGCTGGCGGAGGGACTGACGGACGGACTGACGGACGGACCGGCCGTCAGTCCGCGAGAGTGAGATGAGGCCATGCGGCTGAAGCGCGTCGCGGTTCTGTCCGACATCCACGGCGTGCTGCCCGCCCTGGAGGCCGTGCTCGCCGAGCCCGAGGTGGCCGGTGCCGAGCGGATCGTGCTCACCGGGGACATCACGGCGGGCCCGCAGCCGTCCGAGGTGATCGACCTGCTGCGGGCGCAGGGCGAGCGCGTGCTGTGGGTCTCGGGCAACGCGGATCGTGAGCTGGTCGAGTACCGCAGGGGAGAGCGGGACGACATCCCCGACCCGATCGGCCCGTTCGCCGCGGGCCGGCTCCGGGCGGAACAGGTCGACTTCCTCGCCGCACTGCCCGAGTCGCTGGTGCTGGACGTCCACGGTCACGGCAGGGTCCTGTTCTGCCACGCCACACCTCGTGACGACGAGGAGGTCGTCCTCGTCGACTCCCGTCCCGACCGCTGGGCGGAGGTCTTCACCGGTCTGCCCGACGACATCCGCACGGTCGTCTGCGGCCACACCCACATGCCCTACGTCCGCCTCGCCCACGGCCGCCTGGTGGTGAACCCCGGCAGCGTCGGCATGCCGTACGGCCGCGCCGGCGCCCACTGGTGCCTGCTCGGCCCGGGCACCGACCTGCGCGTGACGCCGTACGACATCCCGGCGGCCCGCGCCCGGCTGGTGGCGGACTGCGACTACCCGGACATCGACGCATGGGCGGACTACTACCTCGCCGCCCGCGTCACGGACGCCGACGCGCTGACGGCGTTCGGGCCCCGGGACGGCCGTACCCCGGAGAGCTGAGACCGCCCTCCCAGGCACCTTCACCGGGGTCGTGACCACATTCTGGGACAGCCGCATAAACGGTTCACACACCTGACGAAGTCCATTACCCTGGACTGCGTCGTACAGTGAGGTGAACAAACCGCAGCTCAGTCCCCCGGAAGGTCCCGTGAGCACCCCCAGCGCCGCCACCCCCGCCACTCCGCCCCCGGTCGGCACCGCCACCGCGGCCGCCCCGGCCGGTACTCCGGGCCGCCGCGGTGCCCTCGGTCCGGTGGGCCTGGTGCTCGCCGGAGGGGTCTCGGTGCAGTTCGGTGCCGCTCTCGCGGTGACCCTGATGCCGAGGGCCGGCGCGTTCGGCGTGGTCACTCTGCGGCTGCTCGTGGCGGCTCTGGTGCTCCTGGTGGTCTGCCGCCCCCGGCTGCGCGGCCACTCCCGTACGGACTGGGGCACGGTCGTCGTCTTCGGGCTCGCCATGGCCGCGATGAACGGCCTCTTCTACCAGGCCGTCGACCGCATCCCCCTGGGTCCCGCCGTCACCCTGGAGGTGCTCGGCCCCCTCACACTCTCCGTCCTCGCCTCCCGGCGCGCGATCAACGCACTGTGGGCCGCGCTCGCCCTGGCCGGCGTCTTCCTCCTCGGCGGCGGCTTCGGCAGCCTCGACCCGGTGGGCATCGCCTTCGCGGTGGGCGCGGGCTCCATGTGGGCGGCGTACATCGTCTTCAGCGCACGCACGGGCCGCCGCTTCCCGCAGGCCGACGGGCTCGCCCTCGCCATGGCGGTCGCGGCGCTGGTGTTCCTCCCGTTCGGAGTCGTCGAGGCGGGCACGAGGCTCCTCGACCCGACGACGCTCGCCCTGGGCTCGGCGGTCGCCGTCCTCTCCTCCGTCCTCCCGTACACCCTCGAACTCCTCGCCCTGCGCCGCCTGCCCGCCTCCACCTTCGCGATCCTCATGAGCCTGGAACCGGCCCTCGCCGCCACCGCCGGCTTCCTGATCCTGAACCAGGCACTGACGGTCACCGAGGCCGCCGCGATCGCCCTCGTCATCGCGGCGAGCATGGGAGCGGTGCGGACACAGGTGGGGCAGGGGTGGAAGCGACGGCGGAAGGTGAAGGGCGTCGAGGGCTGAGAGAGCGGACCGAGGTGGGCGGAGGAGAGGCCGCCGCCTCGCGTTGATTTCGAAGGCCCGGCGATCTGCGGCTGCGCGTGTGTCAGACCATGGCGAGCCGGTCCACCAGCAGCTCCACTCTCCGCTCGGTGTCCTCCGGCGGCAGCCGTCCCGCCCGGGTCAGGGTCGCCAGACCGTGCAGGGACGCCCAGAACAGCTCGGTGAACAGCCCCGGTTGGACGCCGTCCCCGGCGACCTCGCCCAGGCTCTCCAGCAGCGCGGCGAAGGCGTCCTTGAGAGGCTCCGGGGTGTCCTCGTCCGCGAAGGCCAGGCCGCCGTCGAGCTGGAACAAGGCGTCGTAGACCGCCGGGTTGCGTGCGGCGAAGTCGAGGTAGGCACGGGCGAGGGCGGCGACCCGCTCGCGCGGGCTGTTCGCGCTGGAGGTCGCGGCCCGCACCGCCACGGCCATCTCGGCGGCGCCCTCCATGGCGACGGCGCCGATGATCTCGCGCTTGCCGCGGAAGTGGCTGTAGAGGACGGGCTGGCTGTACTCGATGCGCTCGGCGAGCCGGCGGGTGGTGACCGCGTCCCAGCCCTGCTGCTCGGCGAGTTCGCGGGCTGTCGCCACGATGAGGCGCTCGCGCTCCGCCCGTTCGCGCTGCTTGCGTTCCTGTACCGACATGATTCGATCCTAGCATCGCTAGACAATCGAGCGGCAGCAGTACTAGCGTTGCCTCATCATCTAGCGACGCTAGATTCCAGGAGGGGTCATCATGCTCAACGCACTCGAGGTCGTCACCACCGTGATCGTCGGCGTGATGGTGGGGGTGGAGTTCTCCGTCGCCTTCGTCATGAACCCGATCCTCAACGCACTCCCCGAGGACAGCGGCCAACTCGGCCATGCCCACGGGGGCCGGATGCTCGGCGCCGTGATGCCGTTCTGGTACATCGGCTCGCTCGCCCTCGTCGCGGTCTGGGCCATCGCCGGATGGCACCACCACGGCGCCGGCCTCGTCGTCACCGCCGGCGCGCTGCTGATCCTCAGCGTGATCATGTCGCTTCTGCTCCTCGTCCCGATCAACAACCGGAACAAGACGTGGACCCCTGACAACCGGCCTGCCGACTGGAAGGAGCAGATGCACCGCTGGAACCGCTACCACTACGTCCGCGTCGCCGTCATCATCGCCGCCTTCGCCCTGCTGGCCGCCGCCCTCACCTGAGCCCGGTCTCCCGCGTGAACAGCTTCCGGAGTCGCATGTCCCGGGCTCCGGAAGCTTCGTGTGTCGGGGAGATCCAGTGGCGCCGCGTCGCACGTGACCTCGTCGGCCAGCTGGCCGTCTGGCTCACGGTGCGTGAATACGCGAGCGAGGTCGGCGCCCGGCGGTGGTTGCGGGAACAATCGTCCTGATCATGAGGATGGGGCCGAGACAGGGGACGGCGAACAAAGCCGAGGAAGAACCTCTCGACCGGTGGATCCGCAAGACGCTGCCGGCTGTTCAGTCGGGTGGGGCGGGCGGGTCGATGATCCGATAGCCCACACCGGGTGTGGTGGTGATGACCGGGGGGTCGCCGAGTTTGCGGCGTAGGCGGCTGATGGTCACCGTGACGGTGTTGGTGAACGGGTCGGCGTGCTCGTCCCAGACCTGTTCGAGGAGGTCCTCCGTGCTGAGGAAGGCGGGGCTCGCGATCAGGAGGGCTTCGAGTAGCGCGAACTCCTTGACGGAGAGGTCGAGTTGGCGTCCGTCGCGGCCGGCGGTGCGGCGCATCGGGTCGAGTTCGATGCCTGCCGCGCGCAGGGTGCGGGGCCGGGCGGCGGGGCGGCGGCGGGCCAGGGCGCGGATGCGCAGGACGAGTTCGGGGAAGTGGAAGGGCTTGGCGAGGTAGTCGTCGGTGCCCAGGGTCAGGCCGCTGACGCGGTCGCCGGGCGAGTCGGCGGCGGTCAGCATCAGGACCATCACGCGGCTGTCCCGCTCGGTGATCATCTGGCAGAGGGTGTCGCCGTGGATGCCTGGCAGGTCGCGGTCGAGCACGACGACGTCGTACGCGTTGACGTCCAGCTTGGCCGCGGCGTCGAGCCCGTCGTGGGCCACGTCCACGGCCATGCCCTGGTCGCGCAGTCCCTCGGCGATGACCTCGGCGAGGGGGCGGGCGTCCTCGACCACCAGGACTCTCAACGCGCCACGTCCGTCTCTGCGTTGGGGCTTTTTGTCGCCCTGTCGCCCGGGTGGGGGAGGGTGATGGTGACGCGCAGGCCGCCGTCGGGGCGGGCGCGCAGGTCCAGGGTGCCGTGGTGGGCCTCGGTGACGGCCGCGACGATGGAGAGGCCGAGGCCGCTGCCCCGGCCGGTGCCGGTCCGGTCGGCGCCGAGGCGGCGGAACGGCCGCGCGAGGTCCGCCACCCGCCGCTGGTCGAGGACCGGTCCACTGGACTCGACGACAAGGGACACCGCGCCGTCGTTGTCCCTTGTGCCTTCTTCGGCCAGTACCACGACGTCGATCCAGCCCCCGGAGTCGTTGTGCGTGATCGCGTTGTCGATCACGTTGTCGGCCACGCGGCGCAGCAGCGTCCGACTGCCCCACACCCACGCGGAGTCGTCGATCGGGTTCTCGCGCACCGTCAGGCCCTTGGCCGCGATGTCCTCGGCCCGTTCGGCCAGGGCGGCCCGCGCGAGCCGGCCGAGGGCGAGCAGTCCCGAGTCGGTGAACTCGCCGTGCTGGGAACGCGCCAGGACGAGGAAGCTCTCCAACAGCCGGTCCACCTGGTCGAGTTCGACGCGTATCCGGCCGGCCAGAGTGGCCGTGGTCTCGGACACCGGGCCCGGTTTGGCGAGGGCCACGTCCAGGGAGGCCCGCATCGTGGTGAGCGGGGTGCGCAGTTCGTGGGACGCGTTGGCAACGAAGAGGCGCTGGGCGTCGAAGGAGCCTTCCAGGCGGCCGAGGAGGTCGTCGATGGTGTCGGCGAGGTCCTTCACCTCGTCGCCGGGGCCACTGATCGCCAGGCGTTCGTGCAGGCTGTCGGCGGTGATCCGGCGGGTGGCCGCCGTCATCACGCGCAGCGGGCGCAGCACCCGGCCGGCGACGGACCAGCCGAGGCCGACCGAGATCACCGCCATGACGCCGAGCGCGATGGCGGACCCGGTCAGGATCTGCCGGGACTGGGTGTCGTGCGCCTGGGCCAGCTGCTGTTCCAGCTCGTCGATGCGGCCCTGTGCCTGTGTCGCCGTGGCGGGCCGGCCGACGCCGTTGTCGGGCGCGGCCTGGCTGTCGCTCGATCCGCCGGATGCCACCAGGGCGGTGATGGCGAGCAGTGCCGTTCCGGACAGCAGGAAGAGAGTGACGTACAAGGCGGTGAAGCGGGCGCGGGCGGTGCCGCGGCGCAGTCCGAGCCGGGTGGTCAGGTCCGTGAACCGTCGGGGCGGACCCCACTTCATCCGCCTGCTCCCTTCTCGCGACCTGAACCAGGCACCTCCCGGCCGAGGTCCCGTGACCAGGCTAAGTGGCGGCGCCTAACAGCGAGATGACAGCGCCCGTTCGGGTCCTGTAACCCGTGCCGTCCCAGGGTTGGGGCCCATGAGCAATGAGAGCGCCGTCGACAGCGGCAGCTACGACAGCTACGGCAGCTACGCCGCGAAGGCGACCATCGAGGTCATCGGTCTGCGCAAACGGTTCGGGACGCAGCCGGCCCTGGACGGGATGACGTTCAGCGTGGGCCCGGGGCGGGTGACCGCGTTCGTGGGCCCGAACGGCGCGGGAAAGTCCACCACCATGCGCGTGATCCTGGGCCTGGACGCGGCCGAGGAAGGGGAGGCGCTGGTCGGCGGGGTGCCGTACCGGAGCCTGCGTCGCCCGCTGCGGCACCTGGGGGCACTGCTCGACGCCTCCGCGCTGCAGCCCAGCCGCACCGCCCGCAACCATCTGCTGTGGCTGGCTCATTCACAAGGGCTGCCCGCCGCACGGGTGGACGAGGTCATCGAGCAGTCGGGTCTGGGCTCGGCGGCCCGGCGCAAGGCGGGCGGCTTCTCCCTGGGCATGCGCCAGCGCCTGGGTATCGCGGCGGCGCTGCTCGGGGACCCGCCGGTGGTCATGCTGGACGAGCCGTTCAACGGCCTGGACCCCGACGGCATCGTGTGGATGCGTGGCTTCCTGGCCACGCTCGCCCGGCAGGGCCGCGCCGTCCTGGTCTCCAGTCATCTGATGAGCGAACTCGAAGGCACCGCGGACCATCTCGTGGTGATCGGACGCGGCCGGGTCGTCGCGGACACCAGCGTGTCCGAGCTGCTCGCCGAGGCGTCCGGCGGCCGGGTCGTCCTGCGCACCTCCGCGTCCCCGCACGCCGCCCAGGTGCTGCACAACGCGGGCGCCACCGTGGTCGCCACCGGCCCCGACACCCTCGGCGTCACGGGCATGGCCGACGAAGAGATCGTGGCCCTGCTCGCCCGGAACGGGGTGCCGTTCTCGCAGGTGTCCGCACACCGGGCGACGCTCGAAGAGGCGTACATGGAGCTCACCCGGGACGCGGTGGAATACCGGGGCATCCCGGCGGGGGAGGCCACGCGATGACCACCACCCTCACCCCACGCCCCCCGGCCCCGCGACGCGTCGAGCGAGGTGGATTCCTCGCGACGCTGCATGCCGAGTGGACGAAGTTCCGTACGGTACGGGGCTGGGTCCTCGCCATGGCGGCGGCACTCCTGGTGACGATCGTGGTCGGCCTGCTCGGCACGGCCGCGCCGGGCCCCACCGGCTCCGGCACCGGCTCCGCCTCCTACCCGAAGGGCCCCGGCGGCGAGGCCGTCAACGACAACTTCTACCTCGTCCACAAGCAGCTGACCGGCGACGGCAGCCTCACCGTCGATCTGCGATCCCTGACCGCAGCGCCCGACACCGGGACCGGCGGCAAGCCGGCCAAGAGCGCCCAGCCCTGGGCGAAGGCCGGGATCATCATGAAGGAGAGCCTCACCCGGGGATCCCCGTACGCGGCGGTCATGGCCACCGGCGGCCACGGCGTGCGCATGCAGTACGACTACACCCACGACACGGCGGGCCCTTCCGGCATGGTCTCCGAGGAGTCCCCGCGCCGGCTGCGCCTGGTCCGTTCCGGCGACAGCCTCACCGGCTACGCCTCCACCGACGGCTCCCGCTGGACCGAGGTCGACAGCGTGAAGCTGCCCGGCCTCGCGCACACCGTGCGGGCCGGGTTCTTCGTGGCGTCACCGGAGGCGAAGCAGGACACCGCGGCGGGCGCTGGCTTCAGCCCCGCCGTGGCCACCGGCACCTTCGGTGCCCCCAGCCTCAAGGGCGGCTGGTCCCAGGGCGCCTGGAGCGGCACACAGGTGGGCGGCGACGCGGGCACCTCCGGCAGCTACACGAACACCACCGAGGGCGGCTTCACCCAGACCGCCGGCGCTTTCACTGTGACCGGGGCAGGTGACATCGCGCCGGTCGTCGGTGGGCCCGTCATGGGCGGCGGCTTCTCCGTCGAGAACTTCCTCGTCGGTACGTTCGCCGGGCTCATCGTGGTGATCGGCGTGGGCACGGTGTTCATCACCGGCGAGTACCGGCGCGGTCTGCTGCGTACGACGATGACGGCAATCCCGCTACGGGGCCGGGTACTTGGCGCCAAGGCCCTGGTGGTCGGGGGCATCGCGTTCGTCATCGGCCTGGTCGCCGCCGCGATCACCATCCCCATCGGGGAACGCGGCGCGCTCGGCAGAGGCTTCCATGTCTTTCCCGTCACGTCGGCGACCGAACTGCGCGTCGTGGCCGGCACCGGACTGCTCTGCGCGGCCGCCGCCGTGCTCGCCCTCGGCGTCGGAACCCTGCTGCGGCGCAGCGCCACGGCGGTTGCCCTGGTCATCGCGTCGATCGTGCTGCCTTTCCTGCTCGCCACCTCCGGCGTGCTGCCCCCGGGCGTCTCGGAGTGGCTGCTGCGGGTGACTCCGGCGGCGGGCTTCGCCGTGCAGCAGACCCTGCCGTACTACGCGCAGGTGGTCAGCGTGTACGAGCCGTCGACCGGGTACTACCCGCTGGCTCCGTGGGCCGGCTTCGCCGTGCTGTGCGGCTACACCGCGCTCGCCTTCGGTCTGGCCGTGGTGCGGCTGCGCAGGAGGGACGTATGAGTCTCCTGAGCGACACACGACTCATGAGCAGGGCGGACGGCACAGGGCACGGGGGCTTCGGCCTCGCCCTGCGCGCGGAGTGGACGAAGATGCGCACCGCGGGGGGAACGGGCCGGCTGCTCCTGCTCGCCGTCATTCTGACCGTGGCCGTCGGCTGCGGCACCGCCAAGGCCGTGAAGTGCCCGGACACGGGGTGTGGCCAGGACGCCGTCAAGCTCGCCCTGACCGGCGTCACCGTCGGGCAGGCGGTCATCGCCGTCTTCGCGGTGCTGGTCGTCAGCGGCGAGTACGGCACCGGGATGATCCGCACCACGCTCACGGCGATGCCGAACCGGCTCACCGTCCTCATCGCCAAGGCGACGGTCCTCACCACGGTCGTCCTGGCCGTAGGGACGGTCACCGTCCTGGCCTCCCTCCTCGCCGGCCGCTACATCCTGCCCGGCAACGGATTCACCGAGGCGCACGGCTACACCCCGCTGTCCCTGGCCGACGGCCCGACTCTGCGCGCGACCGCGGGCTCGGTCCTCTACCTCGGCCTGATCGCCCTGATCGGCCTCGGCGTGGCGATGGCGGTACGGGAGGCGGCGACCGCCATCGGGATCGTGTTCGGGCTGCTCTACCTCTTCCCGGTCGTCACCCAGGTGGTCCACGATCCGGAATGGCAGCGCCATCTCCAGCAGATCGCGCCGATGACCGCCGGACTCGCGGTCCAGGCCACCGTGGATCTGCCCGGGATGCCCATCGGCCCGTGGGGCGGCCTGGGCGTGCTCGCCGCGTGGGCCGCGGCCGCACTGCTGGTCGGCGGCCTGCTGCTGCGGAGGCGCGACGCGTAGCGGCCGCGAGCGGCCGCGCCGTCGTAGACGCCGGACTCACCCTCCCGTATCACAACGGCCGCACCGAGGGCGCCATCACACGAACCAAGCGGATCATGAGGCAGATGCACGGCCGAGCCGGGTTCCCCCTGCTCCGCCACCGCATCCTCCGGAGACGGTGGGGCCGGGTGACCCTTCCTGACCGTCGCCGCGACGTGATGAGGTCCGTTGGGACTAAAGTCGGGCACGTGCCCCGAATTATCTGGCACCCGGCGCGCGGCCGGTCTGTCCGCAGAGGACATGAAAGGGAACGGCAGGATGAGTCTGCAGCACACCGAATCATTCGGCGACCGGCCGCTGATTCCCCGCCCGGACCGCACCCCCGGCGCCCTGCGCGCTGCCTGTGCCGTCGTCGCCCCGCAGTATCTGGCCGCCTACGACCAGGCCAAGGACAAGGCCCTGGCGGAGGCCGTGGAGCACGGGTCCCTCAAGCCCGTTCATGCCTACCTCGCGCACTGGGCCGCCCTGATCGAGATAGAGCGTCACCCGGAGACGGCCATGGCGTACCACCACGCTGAGTACCTCGCGCAGATCTCGACCGCGCCGAAGGAGGCGCGTGAGCATCTGGCCACCGCCGCCGGCATCTACCGTGACGCCGTCAAGGCGGTGCACACCGAGTGAGCTGGGGCTGGGAGTACGTCCCGGACGAGGAGACCGTGGCGGCCGGAGCTCCGCCCGCGTTTCTCGCCGAGGTGGAGAAGAAGGCGGACGAACTGGTCCGAGCCGCCGAAGCCCTCTACATTCACGGCCCGGGATACCAGGGGATGGATGAAGGGGCGAAGCACGTTTTCGTTCTCGGCGGCTTCTTCGTCTACATGGTCACGCCGCGCTCTGAACTCGTCTCCATCTGGCAGGTGACGCCCGATCCCCTTCCGTGAGGCTTCGAGCCTTCTCCCAGACCGAGACGTGCTGTTCGCTCTCGCTGGCGAAAGGGGTCTTTTGGCCCAGCCGTCCCCGTGCTCGCGCAGGGATTGAGGCCATGTCACGGTGCGGGATGGGCGCCTCCGGCTGCTGAGCCCGGAGGCGCCCGTAGGCCTGTGTCAGATGGAGTCGGTCTCCCAGGCGATCACGCCGCTGGATCCTTGGGTGGCGTCGACGTCGATGTGGATCTGGTTGCCCGCGGTGATCCGCTGCCGGACCACGGACTGATCACAAGGCACCTTGGCCGGTGTGCCGGCACCCGTCGGCTTGAAACTCAGCTCCGCTGTGCCCCGGCCTGAGCAGGCCAGCTTGAGTCGTGGCCTGGTGTCGACGGCCTACGTACACGGGCTACGAGGCCCGAGGTGCAGGAGTTCAAGAAGGGGGAAACGCGGCGCGCCCCCTTGGCGGGGCGCGGGAGGGAAGAGGACTTCCGAGAGGGATCACCAGGCGTGGTGCCGACCCGTACGCTGGCAGTGACGAACTGTACAGAGAGGGGCAAGGCCGTGTCTCCCGAAGCTACCCCCGACCCGTTCGCTGAGCCGATCGCGTTCGGCCAGCGTATGCAGATCCTCCGAACCCGTCGCGGGATGAGCCGGAGCGTTCTGGCCGGCCTGCTGGGCAAGTCGCAGAGCTGGGTCAAACAAGTCGAGGGTGGACGGCTTCAGATGCCTAAACTCCCAACGATTTTGCGTATCGCAGAGGCACTCAGGGTTCGCGACCTGTCCGACCTGACTGGCGATCACTCCATGGCCGTTGCCTTGTTCACGGGCCCTGGACACGCTCGACTGCCTCAAGTGCAAGCGGCGATCAACCTCTATCCTCTGAGCGCGCGACGAGAGGCGCCGACGCCAGAACACCTACGACAGCGGCTCGTTCGTGCGTGGGGTGCCCGGCATTCGGCACCGAATCACCGGGACGTCATCGGTGCCCTGCTGCCTGAGCTCATCAGGGATGCGCGACATTCTGTGATGCAAGCCGATTCAGCGAGTGAACGGCGCAGGGCGCAGGCGATTCTGTCCGAGGTGTACAGCCTGAGTCAGTTCTTCATTGCATACCAACCGGATGCGTCGTTGCTCTGGCGAGTCGTCGAGCGGGGAATGATCGCGGCTCAGGAATCCGAAGACCCGCACACCATCGGTGTCTCCGCGTGGCTTGCCGCACAGGCACATCGGGACAGCGGACCTGCGCACTTCGACGCCGCCGACGCGGTGAACCTGGAAACGCTTCACTACCTGGAACCGTTCTTGCCGGACGCTGATGACGATGTGCTCGCCATTGCGGGAGCGCTGCAGTTCGAGGCCGGATACACGGCAGCACGCCGGGGCGACACAGGAACGGCATGGCGCCACTGGGACATGGCCCGATCCATGGCCGACAGGTTGCCCACCGACTACTACCACCCCGTGACTTCCTTCTCCCACGCCGTCATGGGGGCCCACGCGGTGACGATCGCGGTGGAACTCAACGCGGGTGCCGAGAGCGTCAGGCAGGCCGCCGCCGCGGACACCATGGCCATTCCGTCTCGTCCCCGCCGCGCCCGGCACCGCATCGAGGAGGCGCGCGGATACCAACTTGATGGTCAAGCCGAGGTGGCGCTGGCCACTCTCGACAAGGCGTACGAGGCGGCGCCCGAGACGATCCGCTACAACGGGTACGCCCGCCGCATCATCCTGGAAGAAGCCGAATCGAAGAGCTCGGGGCAACGTCGGCGCGCAAGTGAACTGGCTGTCAAAGTCGGCATTTTGGCGGCTTGAGTAGAACGTGAGTAGAAGGGGGCACAGAGTGTGCCCTCTCCCGTTGTTCGGCAGTCCTATGGTCAGTGGCCTCCGATTACCGGAGACCCCCGCGACCGTGGTGGACGGTCCGGGGGCATGGCCAACGCCGCTAGGAGCGTCGACTTGCCGAACTGTATCGCCCGCATCTTCGAAACGCTGATGCGTCTGTTATTGCCCGTCCCTGGGCGGCACAGGCGCGACGACCGGGGCAACGCCGACCAGCGTCCGGACATGCCGGCTGTGCCTCTGCCACGGGGCAGGGTTCCTGTACTCGACGGCGAGGAGATCAGCCTTGCCCTTCCGTACGTGATCGCGCACGAACGGCGCGAGCCGGGGAGGCCGCGGCCAGTCAGGCCACGTGAACTGTGTTTTGCCTCGCGCGGAGTCGACATGGGCCACCTCTTGATCCACGGGGTGGAGGTGACGCGGTGATGTTCTCGGTGGAGACGCGGTTGTTGCCGTGGGCGTCCCCTGAGGGAAAGCCGTGCTTCCTGTCGAGCGACGGGAACGGGTACCTGTCCAAGGTCGCGGACAACGTGGAAAGCATGCAACTCGGTATGGCGGGTGACCTCCTCGACCACGCAGCCGACATGCTCGCCGACCGCAAGGCGACGTCAGATCAACTCCGCTTCCTGCTGGCCCGGATGAGCGAGGCACTGACCGACGTGATGCGCGTCGCGGACAGCCGGGGTGCGCGTATGGCCGGGAAGCTCGACGATCCCGACCTGATCGTCGACGACCCGGAGGACGACGGCGAGGACGACGGCGACGGCGGGCCGCAACTCCAACAGGGAACAACAACATAGACCGAGGTCATGAAGCAGCGTCATGGCCCCGGCTCTCACCCAGGAGAGCCGGGGCCATGACGTCTCCCCAGGACGTGGGCCGCTCAACAATTCATGCAAGCACGCTTGATTGTTTCTGACCCTGCTGCCATGCTCCCCCCATGGCCGACCCGACCCCCGTGTTCGACGACCTACGTGCCGAGAGCGACGAACTCGACCTGCTCGTAGCCGAGTTGAGTCCGGAGCAGTGGACCCTCGCCACTCCCGCCCCGCGCTGGACCATCGCCCACCAGATCGCGCACCTCGCGTGGACCGACCGCTCGGCCCTGCTGGCGGTCACCGACGAGGACGCGTTCCGCGCGCTGGTCGAGAAGGCGCTCGCCGCGCCCGGCTCGTTCGTCGACGAGGGTGCGGAGGACGGGGCCCGGCTTCCGGCCGCCGAGTTGCTCGCCCGGTGGCGTGAGGGACGTACCGCGCTCGACGTGGCGCTGCGCGGTTCGCCGCCCGGCGCCCGTTTCCCCTGGTACGGCCCGCCCATGTCCGCGGCCTCCATGGCCAACGGCCGCCTGATGGAGACCTGGGCGCACGGTCAGGACGTGGCGGACGCGCTCCAGGCGACCCGCGCCGCCACCGACCGCCTTCGCCACGTCGTCCGCATCGGCGTACGGGCCCGGGACTTCGCCTTCGGTGTGCACGGGCTGTCCACGCCCGCCGACGAGTTCCGCGTCGAACTCGTGGGCCCGTCCGGCGACTTGTGGGCGTACGGCCCCGAAGAGGCCCCCCAGCGTGTCACCGGCCCCGCCCTCGACTTCTGCCTCCTGGTCACCCAGCGCGCCCACCGCGCCGACCTCGCCCTCCACGCCGACGGCCCGGACGCCGACCGCTGGCTGGACATCGCCCAGGCCTTCGCGGGCCCGCCCGGCGCCGGACGCCCGCCGAAGGGGGACACCACCCTGTGACCCTGCGCATAGGCAACGCCTCCGGCTTCTACGGCGACCGCTTCGACGCCATGCGCGAGATGCTCACCGGCGGCGAACTCGACGTCCTCACCGGCGACTACCTCGCCGAACTCACCATGCTGATCCTGGGCCGTGACCGTCTGCAGGACCCCGGCGCCGGATACGCCCGCACGTTCCTGCGGCAGTTGGAGGAGTGTCTCGGGCTCGCTCATGAGCGGGGCGTCAGGATCGTCACCAACGCGGGAGGCCTCCATCCCGCCGGACTTGCCGAGAAAGTACGGCAGTTGGCGGACCGGCTCGGCCTGCCCGTGCGGGTCGCGCACGTCGAGGGCGACGATCTCACCGCCGCCCACCCCGGCGCTCTCGCCGCCCACGCCTACCTCGGCGGTTTCGGTATCGCGGCCTGTCTGCGGGAGGGCGCGGACGTCGTGGTCACGGGCCGGGTCACGGACGCGGCGCTCGTCACCGGGCCCGCCGCCGCCCACTTCGGCTGGACACCGACGGACTACGACCGGCTCGCGGGGGCCGTCGTCGCCGGGCACGTCCTGGAGTGCGGGACACAGGCCACCGGCGGCAACTACGCGTTCTTCCGGGAGCGCGCGCGGGAGGTGCGCCGACCCGGCTTCCCGCTCGCCGAGATCCACCAGGACGGCACCGCCGTCATCACCAAACACCCCGGCACCGGGGGCTTCGTCGACATCGGCACCGTCACCGCGCAGCTCCTCTACGAGACCACGGGCGCCCGGTACGCCGGCCCCGACGTCACCGCCCGCCTCGACACCGTACGGCTGACCGAGGACGGCCCCGACCGGGTGCGGATCGAGGGCGTACGAGGAGAGGCCCCGCCGCCCACCCTCAAGGTCGGCCGCAACCGCCTCGGCGGCTTCCGCAACGAGGTCGCCTTCGTGCTGACCGGCCTCGACATCGAGGCCAAGGCCGAGCTGGTCCGGCAGCAGATGACGGACGCGCTGGCCAAGGCGACCCCCGCCGACGTCCGCTGGGACCTCGTCCGCACCGACCGGGCCGACGCCCCGACCGAGGAGAGCGCGAGCGCCCTGCTGCGGCTCGTCGTACGGGACCCGCAGCAGGAGGTCGTCGGGCGGGCACTGAGCGGTGCGGCCGTAGAGCTGGCGCTCGCCAGCTACCCCGGCTTCCATGTGCTGGCGCCACCGGGAAAGGGCGCGCCCTATGGAGTCTTCGAGGATGTGTACGTCCCCCATGGTGCCGTCGACCATGTGGCCGTCCTCTACGACGGGCGCCGCATCCCTGTGGCGCCGGCCCAGGAGACCCTCGTACTCGATCCGGTGCCGGCGCCGCCGCTGCCGGAACCCCTGCCACCGGGGCCCGCCCGCCGTGCCCCCCTCGGGCTCGTCGCGGGAGCCCGCAGCGGCGACAAGGGCGGGAACGCCAACATCGGCGTCTGGGTCCGTACGGACGACGCCTGGCGGTGGCTCGCCCACACGCTCACCGTCGACCTGCTGCGCGAACTCCTGCCGGAGACCGCGGACCTGCGCGTCACCCGGCACCCGCTCCCCGACCTCCGCGCCCTCAACTTCGTCGTCGAGGGCATCCTCGGCGAGGGCGTCGCCGCCCAGCACCGCTTCGACCCGCAGGCCAAGGCCCTCGGCGAATGGCTGCGCTCCCGCCACCTGGACATCCCGGAGGCCCTCCTGTGACGGTCATCGAGACCACCCTCGACACCACCGGCGCCGACTACCGCGCCCACCGCGACGCCATGCTCGCCAAGCTCACCGACCTCGACGCCGAACACGCGAAGGCCGTCGCGGGAGGCGGACCGAAGTACGTGGAACGGCACCGGGGGCGCGGCAAGCTGCTCGCCCGCGAGCGCGTCGAGCTGCTCCTCGACCCCGACACGCCCTTCCTGGAGCTGTCCCCGCTGGCGGCCTGGGGCAGCGACCACACCGTCGGCGCCTCCCTCGTCACCGGCATCGGAGTCGTCGAGGGCGTGGAGTGCCTGATCACGGCCAACGACCCGACCGTGCGCGGCGGTGCGAGCAACCCGTGGAGCCTGAAGAAGGCCCTGCGCGCGAACGACATCGCGCTCGCCAACCGGCTGCCCTGCATCAGCCTCGTCGAGTCCGGCGGCGCGGACCTGCCGTCCCAGAAGGAGATCTTCATCCCGGGCGGGGCCGTCTTCCGCGACCTCACCCGGCTCTCCGCCGCAGGCATCCCCACCGTCGCCGTCGTCTTCGGGAACTCCACCGCCGGAGGCGCCTACATCCCCGGCATGTCCGACCACGTGATCATGGTCAAGGAACGCGCGAAGGTCTTCCTCGGCGGTCCGCCCCTGGTGAAGATGGCCACCGGCGAGGAGAGCGACGACGAGTCGCTGGGCGGCGCGGAGATGCACGCGCGCGTGTCGGGCCTCGCCGACCACTTCGCCGTGGACGAACGGGACGCCCTGCGCCAGGCCCGCCGCGTGGTCGCCCGCCTCAACCACCGCAAGGCGTACGGCGATCCGGGCCCGGCCGCGCCGCCCAAGTACGACGAGGACGAACTGCTCGGCATCGTCCCCGGCGACCTGCGCACCCCCTTCGACCCGCGCGAGGTCGTCGCCCGGATCGTCGACGCCTCCGACTTCGACGAGTTCAAGCCCCTGTACGGGACGAGCCTCACCACCGGCTGGGCCACCCTGCACGGCTATCCCGTCGGTGTCCTGGCGAACGCCCAGGGCGTCCTCTTCAGCGAGGAGTCCCAGAAGGCCGCCCAGTTCATCCAGCTCGCCAACCAGCGCGACATCCCCCTGCTGTTCCTGCACAACACCACCGGCTACATGGTCGGCAAGGAGTACGAGCAGGGCGGCATCATCAAGCACGGCGCGATGATGATCAACGCGGTGAGCAACTCCCGGGTGCCGCACCTGTCGGTGCTCATGGGTGCCTCGTACGGCGCCGGCCACTACGGCATGTGCGGCCGCGCCTACGACCCCCGCTTCCTGTTCGCCTGGCCCAGCGCCAAGTCGGCCGTCATGGGCCCCCAGCAACTCGCGGGCGTCCTGTCGATCGTGGCCCGGCAGTCGGCGGCGGCGAAGGGCCTGCCGTACGACGAGGACGCGGACGCCGCCCTGCGCACCATGGTGGAGCAGCAGATCGAGTCCGAGTCGCTGCCCATGTTCCTGTCCGGGCGGCTCTACGACGACGGCGTCATCGACCCCCGAGACACCCGCACCGTCCTCGGCCTGTGCCTGTCCGCGATCCACACCGCTCCCTACGAGGGCGCGCGCGGCGGCTTCGGCGTCTTCCGGATGTGAGGCCCATGATTTCGACACTCCTTGTCGCCAACCGCGGCGAGATCGCCTGCCGTGTCCTCCGCACCTGCCGCGAGCTCGGCATCCGCACGGTCGCCGTGCACTCGGACGCCGACGACAACGCGCTCCACACCCGGGAGGCCGACGCGACGGTACGGCTGCCGGGCGCGGCGCCCGCCGACACCTACCTGCGCGGCGACCTGATCGTGAAGGCCGCCGTCGCCGCGGGCGCGGACGCCGTGCACCCCGGCTACGGCTTCCTCTCCGAGAACGCCGACTTCGCCCGTGCCGTCCTCGACGCGGGCCTGGTCTGGATCGGCCCGCCCCCGGAGGCGATCGAGGCGATGGCGTCCAAGACCCGCGCCAAGAAGC
The DNA here is from genome assembly GCF_040660135.1 of Streptomyces sp. NPDC050997. Classification (NCBI taxonomy): domain Bacteria; kingdom Bacillati; phylum Actinomycetota; class Actinomycetes; order Kitasatosporales; family Streptomycetaceae; genus Streptomyces; species Streptomyces sp. NPDC050997. The sequence goes on along the minus strand of NZ_JBFAGK010000025.1, from coordinate 58,812 downwards.
TGATGGGCCTTGAGCCGCTGCGCGACGTCACCGAGGCCGACCTGCCCGTGCTCGTGAAGGCGGCCGCGGGCGGCGGGGGGCGCGGAATGCGGATCGTGCGCCGACTCGAGGAGTTGGACGCCGCTCTGGAGGGCGCGCGCGCCGAGGCCGCGAGCGCCTTCGGGGACGGCGAGGTGTTCGTCGAGTCCTACGTGGAAGGCGGCCGGCACGTAGAGGTACAGATCCTCGCCGACACACACGGCACGGTCTGGCCCCTGGGCACGCGGGACTGCTCCCTCCAGCGCCGCCACCAGAAGGTGATCGAGGAGGCCCCGGCACCGGGACTCCCGGGCGGGCTCACCCGGGAACTGCACGCCCTGGCCGTACGCGCCGCCCGCGCGGTGGACTACGTCGGCGCCGGCACCGTCGAGTTCCTGGTCGCCGACGGCAAGGCCCACTTCCTGGAGATGAACACCCGCCTCCAGGTCGAACACCCCGTGACCGAGGCGGTGTTCGGCATCGACCTGGTCGCCCTGCAACTCCGCGTCGCCGAGGGCACCGCACTGGACACCGACCCGCCGCTCCCGTCCGGCCACGCCGTCGAGGCCCGCCTCTACGCCGAGGACCCGGCGAACGACTGGACCCCCCAGACCGGCACCCTGCACCGCCTGACCGTCCCGGACGGCGTCCGCCTGGACACGGGCTACGGCGACGGCGACACGATCGGCGTCCACTACGACCCCATGCTCGCCAAGGTCATCGCGCACGCGCCCACCCGCGAGGAGGCCGTCCGCAAGCTGGCATCAGCCCTGGACAGAGCGACACTCCACGGCCCGCCCACCAACCGGGACCTCCTCGTACGGTCGCTACGGCACCCGGAGTTCACCTCCGCCCGCATGAACACCGGCTTCTACGACCGCCACCTCACCGACCTCACCAAGCCCGCACCCGACCCGTACGCCCCCCTCGCCGCGGCCCTCGCCGACGCCCACGCCCGCTCCCGCTTCGGCGGCTGGCGCAACGTCCCGTCCCAGCCGCAGGTCAAGCGTTACGCGATCGCGGGGGAGGAGCACGAGGTCCACTACACCCACACCCGCGCCGGCCTGGCGGCGGACGGCGTCCTCGTCGTCCACGCCGACGCGCGTCTCGTCGTACTCGAAGTGGACGGCGTACGAAGGAAGTTCCAGGTCGCGCGCTACGGCGACGACCAGTACGTGAACACCACCGCGCTCAGGACCCTCCCCCGCTTCCCCGCCCCGACGACCCAACTGGCCCCCGGCTCCCTGGTGGCCCCCATGCCGGGAACGGTGGTGCGAGTGGCGGAGGGCCTGGAGCCCGGATCGGCCGTAGAAGCCGGTCAGCCCCTGCTGTGGCTGGAGGCGATGAAGATGGAACACAAGATCACAGCACCGGTGACGGGCACGCTGGCCGCCCTGGACGTCACGCCTGGCCAACAGGTAACGGTCGGCTCTCTACTCGCCGTAGTACAGCCCACCTGAGGGGCGCGGGGCTGCATTGAATATGCGGCTCCGCCGCGTGAGCGCGACCAGCCACACACAACCCGCACCCCGAAGGAGTCGTGATGACCCTCCTCGAATCCGAAGAGCACAAGGCCCTCCGAGCAGCCGTAGCCGCCCTCGGCAACCGCCACGGCCGCGACTTCGACCGAGAAACCCTCTGGTCCGAGGCGGCCAAACTCGGCTACCTCGGCGTCAACCTCCCCGAGGAACACGGAGGCGGCGGCGGAGGAATAGCCGAACTCTCCATCGTCCTAGAAGAGTTGGGCGCCGCAGGCTGCCCCCTGCTGATGATGATCGTCTCCCCCGCCATCTGCGGCACAGTGATCGCCCGCTTCGGCACGGACGCCCAGAAACAGGAGTGGCTCCCCGCCCTGGCGGACGGCACCCGCACCATGGCCTTCGGCATCACCGAACCCGACGCCGGCTCCAACAGCCACCGCATCACCACCACCGCCCGCCGCGACGGAGTCGACTGGCTCCTGACCGGCCGCAAGGTCTTCATCTCCGGCGTCGACATCGCGGACGCGACCCTCATAGTCAGCCGCACCGAAGACGCCCGCACCGGCCGCCTCAAGCCCTGCCTGTTCATCGTCCCGCGCGACGCCGAAGGCTTCTCACGGCGCCAGATCGACATGGAACTCCAGGCCACGGAGAAGCAGTTCGAGCTCACCCTCGACGACGTACGGCTCCCCGCCGACGCCCTCGTAGGCGACGAGGACGCGGGCCTGCTCCAGCTCTTCGCCGGCCTCAACCCCGAACGCATCATGACCGCCGCCTTCGCGATCGGCATGGGCCGCCACGCCCTCGCGCAAGCGATCACGTACGCCCGCGACCGCACGGTCTGGGACACCCCGATCGGCGCCCACCAGGCCATCGCCCACCCTCTCGCCCAGGCGCACATCGACCTGGAAATGGCCCGCCTGATGATGCAGAAGGCCGCCCACCTCTACGACGCCGGTGACGACGCCGGCGCGGGCGAGGCCGCCAACATGGCCAAGTACGCGGCGGGGGAGGCCTGCGTGAAGGCCGTCGACCAGGCCGTGCACACCCTCGGCGGCAACGGCCTCACGCGCGAGTTCGGGCTCGCCAAGTTGATAACGGCAGCCCGCGTGGCTCGTATTGCTCCAGTGAGCCGGGAGATGATTCTCAACTACGTCTCCCACCAGACCCTCGGCCTGCCCAAGTCGTACTGACCGGGCGCCGTGTCGCGCGAGGAGGAACCATGTTCCGCAGCGATTACCCAGACGTCCCGCCCGTGGCCCTGCCCATCCACGAGGCGGTGCTGGGCCGCGCGGCCGAGTTCGGCGACGCCCCCGCCCTGATCGACGGCACCGACGGCACCACCCTCACGTACGACCAACTGGACCGCTTCCACCGCCGCGTCGCCGCCGCCCTCGCCGAGGCGGGCGTCCGCAAGGGTGACGTCCTCGCCCTGCACAGCCCCAACACGATCGCCTTCCCGACCGCGTTCTACGCCGCCACGCGCGCCGGTGCCTCCGTCACGACCGTGCACCCGCTCGCCACCCCGGAGGAGTTCGCCAAGCAGCTCACCGACTCCGCCGCCCGCTGGATCATCACGGTCTCGCCGCTGCTGGAGGCGGCACGCGGGGCGGCCGAACTCGCCGGCGGCGTCCAGGAGATCTTCGTCTGCGACAGCGCCCCCGGACACCGCTCCCTCATCGACATGCTGGCCTCGACCGCCCCCGAACCCCAGCTCACCATCGATCCCGCCGAGGACGTGGCCGCCCTCCCCTACTCCTCGGGCACCACCGGCATCCCCAAGGGCGTGATGCTCACGCACCGCCAGATCGCCACCAACCTCGCGCAGCTCGAACCCGTCCTCTCGAACGGCCCCGGCGACCGCATCCTCGCCGTGCTGCCCTTCTTCCACATCTACGGCCTGACAGCCCTCATGAACGGGCCCCTGCGCAACGGCGCCACCGTCGTCGTACTGCCCCGCTTCGACCTGGAGACCTTCCTCGCGGCCATCCAGAACCACCGCATCACCGGCCTGTACGTCGCCCCGCCGATCGTCCTCGCCCTCGCCAAGCACCCGCTGGTCGCGCAGTACGACCTGTCGTCCCTGAAGTACATCGTCAGCGCCGCCGCACCCCTGGACGCCCGGCTCGCCGCCGCCTGCTCACAGCGCCTCGGCCTGCCCCCGGTCGGCCAGGCGTACGGCATGACGGAACTGTCCCCGGGCACCCATGTCGTCCCCCTGAACGCCATGCGCACGGCACCCCCCGGAACCGTCGGCAGGCTCATCCCCGGCACCGAGATGCGGATCATCTCCCTCGACGGCCCGGGCAATGACCCCGACAACGACCTCGGCAACGACCTCGGCATCGACGAGTCCGGCGAGATCCTCATCCGCGGCCCCCAGGTCATGAAGGGCTACCTGGGCCGCCCCGACGACACCGCCGCCATGATCGACCCCGACGGCTGGCTGCACACCGGCGACGTCGGCCATGTCGACGCCGACGGCTGGCTGTTCGTCGTCGACCGGGTCAAGGAACTCATCAAGTACAAGGGCTTCCAGGTGGCCCCCGCCGAACTGGAGGCCCTCCTGCTCACCCACCCCGGCATCGCCGACGCCGCCGTCATCGGCGTCTACAACGAGGACGGCAACGAGGTCCCGCACGCGTACGTGGTCCGCCAGCCCACCGCCACCGACCTCTCCGAGGGCGAGATCATGATGCACGTCGCCGAACGCGTCGCCCCGTACAAACGCGTCCGCCAGGTCACCTTCATCGACGGCGTGCCCCGGGCCGCCTCCGGCAAGATCCTCCGCCGCCGGCTCAGGGAGCGCACGTGACAACCCTCGTCCACGCCACCCACGAACGCGGCATCACCACCCTCACCCTGGACGCGCCGCACCGCCGCAACGCCCTCTCGGCCGCCCTCGTGGGCGAACTCGCCGACGCCCTGAAGCAGGGCGGCGAGGACGACGACGTACGCGCGATCGTCCTCACCCACACCGGCACCACCTTCAGCGCGGGCGCCGACCTGCGCGACCCGCCCGAGCCCGAGACCCTCGCCGCCCTCCTGCGGCAGATCGTCGCACTGCGCAAACCCGTCGTCGCCCGGGTCACCGGTCACGCACGGGCCGGCGGCCTGGGACTGATCGGGGCCTGCGACATCGCGATCGCCTCCGACACGGCCACCTTCGCCTTCACCGAGGTCCGCATCGGCGTCGCCCCCGCCCTCATCAGCCTCCCCCTCCTGCACCGCGTCGAGCCCCGCGCCGCCGCCCGCTACTTCCTCACCGGCGAGACCTTCGGCGCGGCCGAGGCGGCCCGCGTCGGCCTCCTCACGGCGACGAGCGGGCACCAGAACGTCGACGAGACCCTCGCCCCCGTCCTCGACGGACTGCGCCGAGCCGCCCCGCAGGCCCTCGCCGAGACGAAACGGCTGCTCACGGCCAAGGTGCTGGAGGCCTACGACGAGGACGCGGGCCGCCTGACCCGGCTCTCCTCCCGCCTCTTCGCCTCCGCCGACGCCCGCGAGGGCATGACGGCCTTCCTCGAACGACGGGATCCCCCATGGGTGCTGTGAGCACGGCCGAACACGGGCCGGGCGAGCGCGTCCCCAAGCAGGACCGCAGCCGCGCCACCCGGCAGCGGCTCCTGGAAGCCGCCGTGGCCTGTCTCGCCGAACACGGCTGGGCGGGCTCCACGGTCGCCGTCGTCGCCGAACGCGCCGGCGTCTCCCGCGGCGCCGCACAACACCACTTCCCCACCCGCGAGGACCTCTTCACGGCAGCGGTCGAGTACGTCGCCGAGGAACGGTCCACCGCCCTGCGCGCCCTCTTCCCGCAGGGCGCGGCGGGCGACCACCGGGCGGTCGTGTCCGCCCTGGTCGACCTCTACACCGGCCCCCTCTTCCGAGCCGCCCTCCACCTGTGGGTCGCCGCCTCCAACGAGGATCAACTACGGCCACAGGTAACGGAGTTGGAAGCCCGCGTCGGCCGCGAGACACACCGGATAGCCGTCGAACTGCTCGACGCCGACGAGTCCCGCCCCGGCGTCCGCGAAACCGTGCAGGGCCTGCTGGACATGGCCCGGGGCCTCGGCCTCGCGAACCTCCTCACGGACGACACCGGCCGCCGGGAGCGCGTCGTCGCGCAGTGGGCGGGACTGCTGAGGAAGTCGCTGAGCTGAGGCTCACGGACCGACACTCACTCGACGCTCACGGACCGACGCTCACGGACCATGACTCACGGACTCAGTCGCTCCACCCGCCAGCTCCCGTCCGCCTGTGCCGCGTACCGCAACCGGTCGTGCAGCCGGTTCTCGCGGCCCTGCCAGAACTCCACCTCCTGCGGCGCCACTCGGAAACCGCCCCAGTGCGGCGGCACCGGCACCTGCTCACCCTCCGGATAACGGGCGGCCAGCTCCGCGTACGTCGACTCCAGCTCGGCCCGGTCCGCGACCACCGAGGACTGCGCGCTCGCCCAGGCACCCAGCTGGGAGCCGTGCGGGCGGGTACGGAAGTAGGCGGCGGTCTCGTCCCGGCCAGTGCGCCGCGCGACGCCCGTCACGATGACCTGGCGGGCCATCGGATGCCACGGGAACAGCAGCGCGACGTACGGGTTCGCCGCCAGGTCGCGGGCCTTGCGGGAGCCGTAGTTGGTGTAGAAGACGAAGCCCCGCTCGTCGAAGGCCTTCAACAGCACCGTCCGGGAACTGGGCCGGCCCTCCGCGTCCGCCGTGGACACGACCATGGCGTTCGGCTCGAACAACCGGCCCTCCGTCGCCGCCTGCCCGAACCAGCGCGCGAACTGTTCCACAGGGGTGGCGGCCAGGTCGGACTCGGCGAATCCCTCAGCCCGGTACTGCTGGCGCATCGAGGCGGGGTGAGGGTGGTCGGGGCCGGGGGAGACGGCGTCTGCGTCGGTCACATGGTCATCCTGCCGTACGTGGGAGCGCCGCACGGGAGGTGGCACTGAGTGCCGCGAACTCTCCCCAAAGGTGGCACTCGGCGATATGGTGCAGAGGCCATTCCGGTGGGGCGACCGTCGGCCGCACGGGGCACCACCGGGGTGACCGCCCAGGACCGCGAGTCCCCGTACAGGACCGTGGATCCATCGGGCGCCACCTGTCGCACACATCACGAGGGAGCCGCCTGATGTCCGACTTCGTACCCGGACTCGAAGGAGTCGTCGCGTTCGAAACGGAGATCGCCGAACCCGACAAGGAAGGCGGCGCCCTGCGATACCGGGGCGTCGACATCGAGGACCTGGTCGGCCACGTCTCCTTCGGCAACGTCTGGGGCCTGCTCGTCGACGGCGCCTTCAACCCCGGCCTACCGCCCGCCGAGCCCTTCCCGATCCCCATCCACTCCGGCGACATCCGGGTCGACGTCCAGTCCGCCCTCGCCATGCTCGCCCCCGTCTGGGGCCTCAAACCGCTCCTCGACATCGACGCCGAGCAGGCCCGCGCGGACCTCGCCCGCGCCGCCGTCATGGCCCTCTCCTACGTCGCCCAGTCCGCCCGCGGCCAGGGCCTGCCCATGGTCCCGCAGCGCGAGATCGACAAGGCCCGGTCCGTCGTCGAACGCTTCATGATCCGCTGGCGCGGCGAGCCCGACCCGAAACACGTGGCGGCGGTGGACGCCTACTGGACCTCGGCGGCCGAGCACGGCATGAACGCGTCCACCTTCACCGCCCGCGTCATCGCCTCCACGGGCGCCGACGTGGCCGCCGCACTGTCCGGCGCGGTGGGAGCCATGTCCGGCCCCCTGCACGGCGGCGCCCCCTCCCGTGTACTCGGCATGATCGAGGAGATCGAACGCACCGGCGACGCCGAGGCCTACGTCAAGCGGGCCCTCGACAACGGCGAACGCCTCATGGGCTTCGGCCACCGCGTCTACCGAGCCGAAGACCCCCGCGCCCGCGTCCTGCGCCGCACCGCCCGCGAACTCGGCGCCCCCCGCTTCGAGATCGCCGAGGCCCTGGAGAAGGCCGCCCTGGCGGAACTCCACGCCCGCCGCCCGGACCGCGTCCTCGCCACCAACGTCGAGTTCTGGGCCGCCATCATCCTCGACTTCGCCGAGGTCCCGGCCCACATGTTCACCTCGATGTTCACCTGCGCCCGCACAGCGGGCTGGTCCGCCCACATCCTGGAACAGAAACGCACCGGCCGCCTGGTCCGCCCCTCCGCCCGCTACATCGGCCCGGGCACCCGCGACCCACAGGAGATCGAGGGCTACGACGGCATCGCCCGCTGACCCCCACCGCCTCCACACGCAGACGACCCGCGAGCTCGGGTCTCTCCACCTCACGGCGGAGAAGCCGGCCGGACGTACCGGCGAGCTCGCGGGTCGGGTGACTGCTTGAGATTGGGCCGGCTGCACGTGTCTCGCACGCACTGGTCCGGCACCGCACTGATGTGGTGACGGGCCGCTAGCCCGCAGCCACCTCACGCGTCCGGTTCTTGTACATCGGCAGAACCACCTCCCTTCTCGTGTGGACGACACCTTAGGAACCGGTCGACGGTCGATCAACCGGTTTTTCAGGAAGTTGTCCGCGCTGGTTCTGACCGGCGTGATCGCGCGTGTGCCGGGTGCCCGGTGGTCGAGGCGAATGTGTTGGCCGCGATTGTGGAGAGGCCTGGGGTTCGTCTGGGCCCGTGGTTTCGGCGATACCGGGCGGTATGTGGTGGTGGGTGGCGGTGATCTCTGGGTTGACCTGCGACTTCCGTAGGTGTTGGACTGCCAGGGTCGGCGTCGGAGCGGACGCGGGCGCGTGTCCGGCGTACAACGATTCCTTCAATCTTGTGGGAACCCGGTGTGTGCTGCGTCACGTTCGAGTTGAATGATTGTTAGTGAGCGAACCGGCGTGCGGTGCACGCGGACGCGGCAGCCTGCAGGGGGTCCAGGTGAGTGCTTCCCGGCGTAGTGGGACCACCGACGAGATCGGGCCGGACGAGCCCGAGCGGGACGGTCCGGAGGGTTCGGACGGCTCGGATCTGCTGGCCGCGCTTCTCGACGGGATGGACGCTGCCCTGTGCGCCTTCGACGCGGACGGGGTGGTGACCCACTGGAACCGGGAGGCGGAGCGGATCCTCGGCTGGAGCGCGGACGAGGCCGTGGGGCGACGCGGCTTCGCCGGGTGGGCGGTGCGCAGCGCCGACGCCGAGGAGGTCGAGGGACGGCTGCTGTCCGTCATGCACGCTCCGGGCCGTCAGGTGCACGAGTTCGCCCTGCTGACCAAGGACGGCGGCCGGGTGCTCGTACGGACGCAGTCGGCGGCCGTGCGCGGGCCCGACGGGAAGCCGGCCGGGGTGTACTGCGCGTTCAGCGAGGTGCACACGCAGATCGACCTGGAGCGGTCCATCGCGCTGAGTGAGGCGCTGTTCGAGGACGCCTCCTGGGGTGTCGTGCTCGTGGACGTCGATCTGCGGCCCGCCGTGGTCAACGCGCACGCGGCCCGGGCGCTCGGCATCGGGCGTACGTCCGCGCTGGGGCGGCCGCTCGGTGATCTGCTCGTGCAGGGCGTGGAGGAGCTGGAGAGCGCGCTCACCCATGTGCTGGCCGAGGGCGCGCCGCCGGCGCCCGCCGAGATCTGGGTGAGCGTGCGCACCCCGGAGGGCGAGAAGCGGCGCTGCTGGCGCTGTGGGTTCGTGCGGCTGGCCTCGCCGCTCGCGGAGGAGCCCGTGCCGCTGGGGGTGGGCTGGCTCTTCAATGACGTCACGGAGGCCAAGCAGGGCGAGCAGGAGACGTCGCTGCTGAGGTTCCGCACGAATCAGCTGCACCGGGCCGCGCGGGCGGCCGCCGAGTGCGAGGACCCCCTGGAGGCGGCCACCGTCCATCTCGACTTCGCGCTCGCGGGCTTCGCCGACCACGCGTTGATCGACCGGGTGGCGGGCGGTTCGGTGGCCGACGGCGAGGCCACGGAGCCGCAGCGGCTGGTACGGGTCGCCGCGACGCCCTCCGGCGCGCCGGGGCCGAGCCCGCTGACCGGTCAGGCGGGGTTGCCGGTGCGGTACGCGGAGGGGCATCCGGCGTTGCAGTGTGTGGAGCGGGTCGGGTCGGTGCGGGCGAGCGTGGGGGCGGTGCGGGCCGAGGAGGCGCGGGAGTGGGCGCTGGCCCGGCAGTGGCCGGAGGACGCGGTGCACGCGCTGTGCACGGTGTTGCGGAGCCGGGGTCGGACGCTGGGAGCCGTGACGTTTCTGCGGGGCGCCGGGCGGAGCCAGTTCGAGCGGGGCGACGCGGTGTACGCGGAGGATGTGGCCGTGCGGATCGCGGGCGCGCTGGATCTGGGCGAGGTGCTGGGCCGGGGGTAGCGGTGGAGGGTGAAGAGGGAGGAGGGCGGTGGTAGCGGGCCGCGGGCGTCAGCGCAGGTAGAAGATGCGTTCGCCGTACTTCTCGAACACCCGCCCGTTCCACTCGTGGCCTCCGTCCACGTTCCCCGAGCGCAGTAGCGGCGGCTCGATGCCCTGGTCGGCCAGGGCGCCGGCGGCCGTGGCCATGACCGCCTGGAGGATGGCCGCCGTGACGACCGTGGAGGCCGGGGCGAAGGGCGCCGGGACGGTGTCGAGGGTGAGTTCCGCGTCGCCGATCGCGATCTTGGAGTCGAGGACGACGTCGCAGTGGTCCTTCAGATACGTGCCGGAGGCGTGCCGGGACTCCGTCTGTGAGGCGTACGCCACCGACGTCACGCCGATGACCTTCACACCCAGGGTGCGGGCGGCCATGGCCATCTCCACCGGGAGCGCGTTGCGACCGGAGAGCGAGATGATGACGAGGGCGTCGCCCGCGCGGAGCGGTGAGCAGTCCAGGACGGCGCTCGCGAGGCCGTCGACGCGTTCCAGGGCCGAGCCGAGGGTGGCCGGCATGACGTCCACGCCGACGACACCGGGGACCGCCAGCAGGTTCATCAGAGCCAGGCCGCCGGCGCGGTAGACGACGTCCTGCGCGGCGAGCGAGGAGTGACCGGCGCCGAAGGCGAACAGACGTCCGCCGGAGGTCACGGTGTCCGCGAGGAGGTTCCCGGCCGCTTCGACGGACGAGGCCTCCTCGTCCCGGACCCGCCGCAGCAGGTCGATCGCGGCGTCGAGGAACTGACCGGACAGCGTGCCGTCGCTCATGCGGGCCCCTTCGGAGCGTCATGTGGATATCGAGGTGCGTGTCGTGTGCGTGTCGTGTGCATGTCTCGGTGCGGGCGCGAGGTGCCTGTGCCGCGGATCACCGTGCGGTCTGGACCAGTGGGATGTCAATACGGTCGCGCCGCCCCCTTCGTAACCTCTTGGTTCCAACGGCGCGGCACGGTTGTCAGTGGTATCCGGCAGAATTGGGTGCAGGGCCAGCGCACGAGCCGCGAAGCTGTCGTGCTTCGGGCAGATCTCATCAAGGGGCACGTATGTCCGGACTGATCGACACCACGGAGATGTATCTCCGCACCATCCTCGAGCTGGAGGAGGAAGGTGTGGTCCCCATGCGCGCCCGGATCGCCGAGCGACTCGACCAGAGCGGGCCGACGGTCAGCCAGACGGTGGCGCGGATGGAGCGCGACGGCCTGGTGGGCGTCGCCACCGACCGCCACCTGGAGCTCACCGACGAGGGGCGCAGACTGGCCACCCGTGTGATGCGCAAGCACCGGCTCGCCGAGTGCCTGCTCGTCGACGTGATCGGTCTGGAGTGGGAGCAGGTGCACGCCGAGGCGTGTCGCTGGGAGCACGTGATGAGCGAGGCTGTCGAGCGGCGCGTGCTGGAGCTGCTGCGGCACCCCACCGAGTCGCCGTACGGCAACCCGATCCCGGGTCTGGAGGAGCTCGGCGAGAAGGACGGCGCCGATCCCTTCCTCGACGAGGGCATGGTGTCGCTCGCCGACCTCGATCCCGGCCTGGAGGGCAAGACGGTCGTGGTGCGCCGGATCGGCGAGCCGATCCAGACGGACGCGCAGCTGATGTACACGCTGCGTCGGGCGGGCGTGCAGCCCGGCTCGGTGGTGAGCGTGACGGAGTCGGCGGGCGGGGTGCTCGTGGGCAGCGGCGGCGAGGCGGCCGAGCTGGTGTCGGACGTCGCCTCGCACGTGTTCGTCGCCAAGCGCTGAGCGGGACGCGTCGGCCGAGCGGAGTGGGGCATTCCGCTGCGGGGTCGTCAACTCCTGGTGACGGGGAGGTGATTGTGGCGCTCCGGCGATCTCGTCGAATCCGAGATTCTGTGCGCCGAATCGCAGCGTTCGGACGCTTCGCGTGCGACGCTGTCGCGTGAGGCATATGACCTGAGGGGCTCTTGGCGTGGGGCGGCGGTGCTGCCGTCCGGCCGGGGAGGGGGCGGGGATGATGTGCCGTGAACATGGAGAGGGCCCCGGCACCGTGTGGCGCCGGGGCCTGTCCTCCCCTGTGCTGACCCGGAGCCCCGAGCTCCCAGGGTCATCCCCTCCGGACCGATTTCCCCGAGCGGTCCGCCTCCCGCTGAAGATCTCCCCTCGGTGGCGGCGATCATTCCTGGAGGAGGGTCACTCGAACGAGGGGTCTTGCCGGCGAGATCGCGTTTCTCGAATGGGCATTCGATAATCTGCGGGTGACGCATCACGCGGAATCTGCGCTTCAGGGGTGTGGGCACGACAGACACGGCAGGCAGGACGCGGTTCACAGGACCGTCCGCCCGAGCGGGAGCGAGCGGTCCGAGCGGAGCTAGGGGGGTGCCAGACCTATGGCGCGACGAATCGACGTGACCGGGGCGGGCGGCGTACGCCTTGCGGCCTGGGAGTTCGGTGACCCTCCCAAGACCGATCCGGTGACGGACGGACCCAGGGAGACGGACGGTTCCAGGGAGATCGACGGTCCTAGGGAGACCGAGCAGGGCCCGGGGGTGCTGTTATTGCACGGGCTGATGGGACGGGCCTCCCACTGGGCGTCCACCGCCCGCTGGCTCTCCGAGCGGCACCGAGCCGTCGCCCTCGACCAACGCGGCCACGGCCAGAGCGACAAGCCCCCGCGGGCGGCCTTCACCCGCGAGGCCTACATCGAGGACGTCGAGGCCGCCCTCGAACAGCTCGGCCTCGGCCCGGCCGTCCTCATCGGGCACGCGATGGGCGCCCTGACCGCCTGGCAGCTCGCCGCCAAGCGTCCCGACCTGGTCCGCGGGCTGATCATCTGCGACATGCGGGCCTCCGCCCTCGGCGCCGCCTCGCAGCGCGAATGGGAGAACTGGTTCAAGGCCTGGCCCGTCCCCTTCGCCACGCTCGCCGACGTCCGCAAGTGGTTCGGCGAGGACGACCCCTGGGTGGAGCGCCCGACCCCGTCCCGCGGCGAGTTCTACGCCGAGGCCATGCAGGAGTCCCCCGACGGCTGGCGCCCGGTCTTCGAACCGGAACAGATGCTGGAGTCCCGCGAGACCTGGGTGTACGACGCGCACTGGGAGGAGCTCACCCAGGTGCGGTGCCCCGCCCTGGTGGTCCGCGGCCTGGACGGCGAGCTCGGCCGCGCCGAGGCCCAGGAGATGGTCCGCGTACTGCCCCGCGGCCAGTACGCGGAAGTCGCGGACGCCGGCCACCTCGTCCACTACGACCAGCCGCAGGCCTGGCGGGGCGCCATCGAACCCTTCCTGGACGGCATCCGCACCGACTTCAAGAACTGACCCGACCCCTAGGGCCTACCGTTTGGATCACGCCGCAGACGCGGGGTCTGGCACGCACATCTGACCCCGCTCAGGTCGGCCAGGAGGCACCGCTGCCTTCCTGCGGCCTGATCCGAACGACAGACCCTGGCTCACCCCTTGCTGACCGCCTGCAGGATCTCCGGCAGCTGCCGAGCCGTCCGGGGCGCCGCCAGCCGCAGGCCTCCCTCCGTGACCGCCGCCCCGTAGACCGCCCCCAGCGGCAACAGCAGCCAACTCCACTCGTCGCCGCCCTCGCTGACGCTCAGCCAGATCGTCCCGACGATGACGGGGGCGCACAGCAGGGCGGCCGAGACCATGCCGCCCAGGATGGCCATGAAGGCCAGCCCCGACTGCCCGGGGGCCACGTTCTTGTAGCCCTCCTGCGGGATGGAGTACGGGAACCGCGCCGACGTCCACGCACCGGTCGCCAGCATCGCCCCGAGCAGCGCGAACGACAGGCCGAGCACCTCGGGCAGCTTCGGCCAGTCACCGAGCAGCGCGGTCGTCAGGACGGTCACGACAGTCGCGTACGGCAGGGTGATCGCCAGCAGCGCGAGCGCCCGCGCGCGCAGCTCGACGTACGCGTCCCGGGTCGACGAGATCGTCATCGCGACCATCCAGAACGCGGACGTGTCCTGTCCGAACTGGTTGTACATCTGTACGCCGAGCATCCCGGCGGCGAAGCACGCGAAGTAGATCGAGCCGGTGCCCTGCAGCGCGTTGAACACCGGCACGATCAGACCGATGGCGAGGGAGGTCACCCAGGCCGCCTTGGTCTTGGGGTCGCGCCACACATAGCGCAGGCTGCGCTCCATGGCCGTGCCGGTCCGTCCGCCGGGCAGCAGCCGGGACAGCCCGGCCGAGTTCCGGCCGCGGGCCCTGGAGTCGGCGGCCTGGAGGGTGGAGCCGTCCGGCGCGGTCATCAGCCGGGTCAGATGCCGGGACCACACGACGAGCAGCGCCACCAGGGCTGCGGCAGTCAGCGCGAGTTGGAGGACGGCGACACCGTACGACCCCTCGCTAACGGAGGCGGCCGCCCCGATCGCCGAAGCGGGCGGTACCCACTTCAGCACGTCGGCCGGGCCGTCGAGCTGGGCCAGCCCGCCCGAACCCAGCCGCTGCGCGCCGAAGTTCACGACCTGCGCCCCGACGGCGATGATCAGCCCGCTCAGCACCGCCAGATCGCGGCCCTTGCGGCTGGTCAGCAGCCGGAGGTTGGCGACGGCCACGGTCCGCGCGAGGGCCACGCACACCAGCAGCGCGAGAACCACGCCGATGACGCCGACGACGTACGCCACACCGCCGTGCGCGACCGACGCGACGGAACCGGCGAGCATGCACACCGTGAACAGCGGCCCGATCCCGACCAGTGAGGCCACGAGCAGCGCGCGGACCAGCGGGCGGGGCCGCAGCGGCAGCATCACCAGCCGGGTCGGGTCGAGGGTTTCGTCGCCGCTGGGGAAGAACAGCGGCATCACCGCCCAGCCGCCCGCGAGTACGGCCACCAGCAGCACCACCAGCGACCCGGCGTGCGCGTGCCCGCGCAGCGCGACCAGGCCGATCAGCTGCACCACGGAGAACAGCAGCACGGCGACGGCCGAACCGATGTACGCGGCACGCCGCCCGGCGGACTGCTTCAGTCCGTTCCTCAGCAGCGACAGTTTCAGTCGTACGACGACAGGGGTGATGTCCGCGACGGGGGTGCTCTCGGCGCTCACCGGGCCGCCCCGCCGCCCAGCCAGTCCAGATGGGAACCCGTGTCCCGGGCGCCCGCACCGACGAGTTCGAGGAACGCCCGCTGCAACGAGGGCGCGTCGCCGCGCACTTCGGCGAGCGTTCCCTGCGCGCGGATGCGACCTGCGGCCATGACGGCCACCCAGTCGCACAGCGACTCGACGAGCTCCATCACATGGGAGGAGAAGACGACGGTGGCGCCGGACGCGGTGTACCGCTCCAGCACCCCTCGGATGGTCTGGGCCGACACCGGATCGACGCCCTCGAACGGCTCGTCGAGGAAGAGGACCTCGGGATTGTGGAGGAGCGCGGTCGCGAGCCCTATCTTCTTGCGCATGCCGGTCGAGTAGTCGACGACGAGTTTGTGCTGGGCCCCGGCGAGATCGAGGACGTCGAGGAGCTGCGTGGCCCGCTTGTCGACCTCGGCTCCGGGCAGGCCGCGCAACCGCCCGTTGTAGCTGAGCAGTTCGCGCCCCGACAGCCGCTCGAACAGCCTCAGTCCCTCGGGCAGTACCCCGATCCGTGCCTTCACCTGGACCGGGTCCCGCCACACGTCGTGCCCGACGACCTCCACGGACCCCTGGTCGGGCCTGAGCAGCCCGGTCACCATCGACAGGGTGGTGGTCTTCCCGGCTCCGTTCGGCCCGACGAGCCCGATGAACTTCCCCGCGGGCAACGCCAGATCGATCCCGGCCACGGCGACCTGCTGCCCGAACCGCTTCCAGAGCCCCTGCACACGTACGGCGGCTGAACCCACCACTGCTCCCGACGTCATGCCTGAACCCTACGGTCCGGGACCGCGTCTCAGGAGACCGGGGAACGTGCGGAAAACGCGGGGGAGAAGGGGCCGGACAGCGGGCCGCCCGTCCTACCGGTCCCGCCCGCACGCATAGGCCAGCGGCGAGATCAACTCCTCCACGTCCGGCAGCCACCGGTTCGCGGGCGTCGGCCGGCAGGCCCACTGCACGGCCCCCGAGGACCCGAACCGAGAGGACCCGAACCGCGTGGGCGGCCCGGCGACGTACGCCCCCTCGCCCAGCGCGACAAGGTCGAGCGAGGACGGAGACCAGCCCAGCTTGCGCACCAGATCCGGCACCTTCACCGACGCCCCGGGCAGCACGAAGAACTGCATCCGCCGGTCCGGCGTCAGCGTCACCGGCCCCAGCGTCGACTCCATCCGCTCCATCCGGGCCAGCGCGAGGAACCCGGCTGTCTCCGGCACGGAGATGGCGTCGAACGTCCGCCCCGTCGGCAGCAGGATCGACGCCGTCGGCTGCCTCTGCCACATCCGGCGCACGACGGTCGCACTGCCCGTGGCCTGCGACGCCCAGTCCGCGCGTGTCGGATGCGCGCCGGGGGCGGCGCACGCGGCGTCCTCGCACGAGCAGTGCTGCTCCCCCTCGACGGCTTCCAGCCAGGTCCCGGGAAAGACGTCCCAGTGGCGTTCCTCGGCGTAGCGTACGGCTGTGTCCAGCAGCGATTCCCCGCGCTGCTTCGGAATCTGAGCGGCTTGCGTACCCGCGATCGTCTCTTCCACGCTCCACTCAACTCCCGCGCCCACCTGGAGTTACGGCCAGTCCGGAGCCAGGGGCCGTGCGCGGGGGAGGAGCATCGATTCCGCAGCCGGGGCGCATGGGGGCATGTGTGGGGGCGCGCAGGAGGAACCGAGGCGTGGCGTGGGTAGCCAGGTACGGGGGTGGCAACTGCCTTTACCCCGGCAATCCTCGCATGTCTCGCATTTTCGTCGCGTTTGTGGGGCATTGATCTTCACGGCCGGATCTTTTCGTTCCTGACGAGTGCAGCGAGTTCAGGGAGTCCGTCCGTGGAAGACACGTCAACTCGGTGCGTGGGCAGGCACCGCAGCCACAGGGGGTACGCCATGGCCGCAAGGCCTCTCGTCGCGCGTCAGCCGAACGAACGGTTGCAGGCGCTCATCCAGGAAGCGGGCTGCTCGAACGCCGGGCTCGCCCGCCGGGTCAACATGTGCGGCGCGGAGCACGGTCTCGACCTGCGCTACGACAAGACGTCCGTGGCGCGCTGGCTGCGCGGCCAGCAGCCACGCGGACGCGCTCCGGCGATCATCGCGGAGGCACTCGGGCGCAAACTCGGCCGTACGGTCACGATCGACGAGATCGGCATGGCCAACGGCAAGAACCTCGCCTCGGGCGTCGGCCTGCAGTTCT
This sequence comes from Streptomyces sp. NPDC050997, assembly GCF_040660135.1. Taxonomy (NCBI): domain Bacteria; kingdom Bacillati; phylum Actinomycetota; class Actinomycetes; order Kitasatosporales; family Streptomycetaceae; genus Streptomyces; species Streptomyces sp. NPDC050997. Next base: position 41,789 of record NZ_JBFAGK010000025.1, on the reverse strand, counting down.
CGCCGACGGTGCTGGGGGCCATCGAGCAGGTGTGTGAGCTGTGGCGCAGTGATGTGGGCCGCCGGGACTTCCTGTCCGGCTCCTCCGTCGCCGCGTCGGCGCTCGTCGAGCCCAGCCGCGACTGGCTGATCTCCGCGCCCGACTCGCAGGTCTCGCGCGCGGCCGGGCCCCGGGTGGGGCAGTCCGACGTGGCGGCGGTGCGGGCGATGACCCAGGCGCTGGTCGACCTGGACCACCAGTACGGCAGCGGGCATGTGCGCCCGGTCGTGGTGCACTACCTCAACAGCGTGGTCTCCGGGCTGCTGGCGGGCTCGTACCGCGAGGCGGTCGGCCGGGACCTGTTCGCGGCGGTGGCCCGACTCACCGAACTCGCGGGCTACATGGCCGTCGACACCGGCCAACCGGGCCTCGCGCAGCGGTACTACATCCAGGCGCTGCGTCTCGCGCAGGCGGCCGGCGACCGCGGCTACGGCGGGTACATCCTCGCCGCGTCGATGAGTCACCTCGCCGCGCAGCTCGGAAACCCGCGGGAGATCGCGCAGTTGGCGCGAGCGGCGCAGGAGGGGGCGCGTGGACGTGTGACCCCGCGGGCGGAGGCGATGTTCCACGCGGCCGAGGCGCGCGGGCACGCGTTGCTGGGTGACGCGCGGTCGGCCCAGTCGGCGTCCGGGCGCGCGGTGAGCGCGCTGGAGCAGGCGGACCCGTCCGCCGGGGACGACCCGGCGTGGATCGCGCACTTCGACGAGGCCTATCTGGCCGACGAGTTGGCGCACTGCCACCGGGACCTGGGACAGGCCGAGGCGGCGGCGCGGTGTGCGCGGGAGTCCCTGGACGGGCACCCCGAGTCGCGGGCCCGCCGCAGGGCGATCGGCTATGTGCTGCTCGCCACCGCGCAGGTGCAGCAGCGGGAGGTGGAGCAGGCGTGCAACACCGGCCTGAAGGCCATCGAGTTGCTGGAGAGCCTCCGCTCCAACCGGGGCGCCGAGTACCTGGACGACTTCCAGCAGCGCCTGGAGCCGTTCCGGGACGAGCCGGTGGTGAGGGAGTTCGGGGCGCGGCTGGATCTGCAGGTGGCGGCGTGAAACGCGGCGGTACGAGGGGGTGAACGGACGGGAAACGAAGGTACAGGTGGGGAAAGGGGGCTGAATACAGCGGATGGGGGCAGGTTTCCGTCACCGCGGACATCGGGATGTGTGCGTGGATCTGTTACGGCGGTCACAGGGACCCAGGTCACGGCCTGAGCTGCGTAGCACCGTGCTCTGAGGACCCGGTAGCGTGAGCCGACGATTCCGAAAGTCCCCCATTCGTAGGAGTCCCGGTGACGCAGAGTGGACAGGGCGAGGAGCCCGTAGCGCGCGAAGCGCGTGAAGGCATCGTGCTGCCCTCCGACGGTGGGGAACCCCTGCTGCCGGGCATGACAGGCGGATACGGCGACAGGCGGCCGAACCCCGCCGCTCCGGCACCCGGCGCGGCGTACGGCCGGACGTCCGGTGAACCGTACGACCAGGCACCGGGCTCGGCGCACGGCCAGACGCCCGGTGCGGACCCTGGACAGGCGTACGGGCAGGCACCTGGACAGGCGTACGGGCAGGCGTCGGGATCGACGTACGGCCAGGCGCCCGGTGCGGCCCCCGGACCGGCGTACGGGCAGGCACCTGGGCAGGCGTACGGGCAGCCGCACGATCAGACGTACGGCGAGACATACGGCCAGACGTACGGTCAGCCGCACGATCCGTCGCACGGTCGGATATCGGGGCAGGCGCCGGGACAGACGCCGGGTCAGGGTCCTGGTCCGGCCTCGGCGCCGGCCGGTGGCCAGGCCTGGGGCACGCCATGGGGCCCGGACCAGCAGCAGGCCCAGGCCCCGGCCGCGCAGCCGGAACAGGGCTGGTCGGCTCCGCCCGCCCAGCCCTGGAACACCCCTGACTCCGGCCACTCGGCACCGTCCGCCGGCTGGGGAGCGCCGGAGTCACCCGGCGGAGCGCCGTCCCAGGCCCTTCCTCCGGAGGGCGGGCAGTCCGCGGCCTACGGCTCCGCCGCCGCCCCGGCGCAGCCCGCGGGACCCGCCCAGGACCCGCCCACCTCGTACTACCTGCCGCCCGTCGGCCAGGGCACCCCGCCGCCCCCCGCCGGCGCCTACGGCTCACCCGCCGCCGCGCCCCTGCCGCCCGCGGCCCACGACACCCCTGGTTCCGCCCAGTCGCCCGTCCGCTACCAGGCTCCCGGCGCCGCGCCCCTTCCGTCGGCCGACGAGGGCGCCACCCAGTACATCCCGGCGGTCGGGCCCGGGGCGCTGCCGCCCGAGGCGGGGTCCGAGTCGCCCGCCGACGCGACCCAGTTCCTCGGCCGCGCACCCCAGGGCGGCAACTCCGGGCGGGGCGCCGGACCGCTCCCGCCCGCCGCCGGAGCCGACGCCGAGGCCACGCAGTACATCGCACCCGTGCCCGGACACCAGCCCCAAGGCGCGCCCTACGGCGGACCGCAGGGCGGGGACCGGCAGCCGCCCGCCGAGTTCGACAACCTCTTCCGCGGCGGCCCGGCCGACGAGCCGGCCGGCGCGACCCAGCAGATGCCCCGCTTCCAGCAGCCCGAGGCCACGCCCAGCGCGCAGCCGCCGTACGGACAGTCCCCGCAGCCGTCGTACGCCCCGCCCGGCGGTGGACGGCACGGCACGTACGACGACGGGGACGACGGTCGCGGTGGCCGGGGCGGTCGGCGCGGATCGCGGGTGCCGGTGATCGCCGCCGTCGGCATCGGTATCGCCGTCCTCGGTATCGGGGCGGGCGCGCTGCTCGCCGGTGGCGGTAGTGACAGCAAGGAAGACGAAAAGAACCAGCCCGTCTCCGCGACGGCGCCCGCGTCCGACGGTTCCGCCTCGCCGTCCGCCGATCCGGCCGAGCAGCAGGCCGTCGCCCTGGACAAGCTGCTCGCGGACAGCGGCGGCAGCCGGACGACGGTGATCAACGCCGTGGAGGACGTGAAGTCCTGCGACAACCTGGGCCAGGCGGCCAAGGACCTGCGGGGCGCGGCCCAGCAGCGCACCGGTCTGGTGACCCAGCTGTCCAAGCTCGCGGTCGACAAGCTGCCCGACCACGCCGCGCTGACCGACGCCCTCACCAAGGCGTGGCAGGCGTCCGCGTCGGCCGACAACCACTACGCGGCCTGGGCGGACCAGACGGCCGGCAAGAAGGGCTGTAAGAAGGGCCAGGCCCGCACCACCGGCCAGACCCAGGCGGCCAACCGCGCGAGCGGCACCGCCAGCACCGAGAAGGTCAAAGCGGCGAAGCTGTGGAACGCGATCGCGAAGTCGTACGGCCTGACCGAGCGCCAGCCGACCCAGCTGTGACCTGAACTGAGGGGCCCGGCCGACCGGGCCCCTCAGTTCAGGTCGGCGTTCTTCAACGTGTCCGTGACGTCGGTGAAGCCCTTCTTGGCCAGCACCAGCCTGCCCTTCCTGACGATCTGAAGGGACACGTCGGTGTTGGCCAGGCGCGGGAAGCCGACGGCCGCGAGCGGGCCCTGGAACTTCCACTGGAGCGTCGGGGTCAGCCCGCCCGTGGCGACCTTCATCCCGTCGTCCAGGGCCTCCCGTACGGCGTCGGCGGTCACCTCGCCGGTCAGTGACTCGACGACCTCCTTGAAGGCGGAGTACGCGATCCAGGTGGTCTGCACACCGGTGTCCGCGGCGTCGATGCGGTTGTCGCCGAAGGCCTCCTCGCTGATGACCTTCTTCATCGGGTTCCAGCGGGAGTCGGTCTCCACCGGGTACCAGCCGGTGATGTACGACCCCTCGTAGGGCCCGGACTGCCCGCCGGAGGCGTTGATCTCCGTCTGGTCGACGTTGCCGAGCACCATGGCGGTCCGGACCGTGGGATAGGTGTCGCGGGCGCGCCGGAAGGAGTCCATGAAGGTGTCGGTGCGGTCGCCGAGCGCGGGCACCACGCAGCCCTTCGTGGCCGGGTCGGTGGTCGTCTGCTGGAGTGCCCGCTCGGACTGCCTCGAGTACTCGGTCGCGTCCTCCGGTGCCCGCAGGTCCTTGGTGGCCGAGTGTCCGCCGGCGGTCAGGCCGGAGTCGAGCAGGGGGGAGAGTTCGTCGCCCGCGACGGTGTCGGGGCGGACGAGCGTGACGGGCCCGCAGTCGGAGAGGGCCTTGCCGAGGCCGGCCAGGAGGGTGGGCTGTCCGCCGTTGACGGGGTAGGAGAGCGGGCTGGTGAACTCGTCGGAGGTGACGCCGTAGCCGCCTATGTAGGGGATGCCGGCGCCCTCCAGCGGGGGGAGGAAGGAGTCGGCGTACTGGCTGTAGGAGCCGACGACCGCGACGACGCCCTCGGAGACCGCGCGCTGGGCGCACCTCGCCGCTGCCACGCTGTCGTTACGGTCGTTGCAGGTCAGGACGGTGATCTTGTGGCCGTTGAGGCCGCCCTGGGCGTTCACCCAGCGGGCGTAGGCCTTCGCGAAGGCGGGCATGCCCGCCTTGTTGGTGGCGTTGGTGTTCTCCGGGGCCCAGGTCATGACCTTGATCGGGTCATCCCCGGAGCCCCCCGTGACCCCGGGGATGACCCCGCAGCCGGCGATGAGCGACACACACGCCACCAGGGCCGCCGCCGAAACGGCGGTTGCTCTGTCGGGCCGGGTGCACGTGGGGAGGACGGTGCTGCGGAAGTGTCGCCTGCCGGTCATGTCGGACACGCTTCCGCCACAGCACTAACCAGGCCCTGACCCTTGGTTATTGGCTGGTGTCGTGAGGGTGAACAGCGGGGGGTGGTGAGACGCCCGACAGACGGAACGTACGATCGATGACCGTGCAAGGTTCGGAGAACTCTTCCCGTCGCGGCCGTCACTCGTCCACCATGGGTGACATGCCACAGAACGACATGCCGTGGTGGCGCTGGCGCACCAATGTGCGCTCCGCGCTGCACATGCTCTCCGACCCGGTGTTCCAGAGGGATGTCTGGCTGGCGGGCGTGGAGGGGTACGGAGACGTCACCGACGCCGTGTACCGCCTCGTCGAGGACACCTGGCTGGACAACTGGTCCGCCGAGAAGTACATCGGCACGCTCTTCCGGGACTCCCAGGAGGCGGCGCTCGTCGACACCGCCGTCCTGCGGGTGCTGCGGATCATGCACCAGGTCGGGCCGGACGCCCCGGTCTCCACATACGTCGACCACCAGGGGTGGCCGGACGCGGTACGGGCGGCGCGCGACGCGCACGTACGGCTGGCGGTGGCCGACGGGGAGGACCCGGACGCGCCGCCGCGCACGCTGGAGGTGCTGCGGATCCTGACGCGGTCTGCGTAGCGAGACGGCAGGACGGCCCCGCTCCCGCATATGGGACCCTGTCCTGCATGAACGAGCCGTCCACGCGCGCCGCCGCCCCCGCTGACCAGTACGTCCTCACGCTCTCCTGCCCCGACAAGCAGGGCATCGTGCACGCCGTGTCGAGCTACCTGTTCATGACGGGCTGCAACATCGAGGACAGTCAGCAGTTCGGCGACCACGACACGGGACTGTTCTTCATGCGCGTCCACTTCTCGGCGGAGCCTCCGGTGACCGTGGACAAGCTGCGGGCGAGCTTCGCGGCGATCGGTGACGCCTTCCAGATGGACTGGCAGATCCACCGGGCCGACGAGAAGATGCGCATCGTCCTGATGGTCAGCAAGTTCGGCCACTGCCTGAACGACCTGCTGTTCCGTGCGCGGATAGGCGCGCTGCCGGTGGAGATCGCGGCCGTGGTGTCCAACCACACGGACTTCGCCGAGCTCGTGGGGTCGTACGACATTCCCTTCCACCACATCCCGGTGACGAAGGACACCAAGTCGGAGGCCGAGGCGCGGCTGCTGGAGCTGGTGCGCGAGCTGGGCGTCGAGCTGGTCGTGCTCGCCCGCTACATGCAGGTCATCTCCGACGACCTGTGCAAGCAGCTCAGCGGGCGGATCATCAACATCCACCACTCCTTCCTGCCGAGCTTCAAGGGCGCGAAGCCGTACCACCAGGCGCACGCGCGGGGCGTGAAGCTGATCGGGGCGACCGCGCACTATGTCACCGCCGACCTCGACGAGGGGCCGATCATCGAGCAGGAGGTCGAGCGGGTCGAGCATGACGTCACGCCGAACCAGCTGGTCGCGATCGGGCGGGATGTCGAGTGCCAGGCGCTGGCGCGGGCCGTGAAGTGGCATGCCGAGCGTCGGATCCTGCTGAACGGTCGACGGACGGTCGTGTTCGCCTAGCGCGGGGGGCTCCGCCGGCGGGTGGGTGCGGGTCTGTGGGGGCTGGTCGCGCAGTTCCCCGCGCCCCTGGGGTGGGTTCTGTCCGTCGGTTGGGTGCGGGTCTGTGGGGGTTGTTCGCGCAGTTCCCCGCGCCCCTGGGGTGGGTTCTGTCCGTCGGGCGGGTGCGGGATCGTCGTGGTTGTTCGCGCAGTTCCCCGCGCCCCTGAGGTACGTGCGGTGGACCGGCGTTTTTAGGGGCGCGGGGAACTGCGCGAAACGGCTCCCACGGACCCGAACTTTTTAGGGGCGCGGGGAACTGCGCGACCAGCCCCCGCGGACCCGCAGCCGCCCGCGAAACCGCGACCCGTCCCTACATCCGGCTCAAGGACGCCGCCGCGAACAGTACGTCCCTGATTGCCTCGCGGTCACCCACCTGCCCGGCCGCCGCCTCCGTCGGAGACACATGGCCTGCGGCCAGGCGGCAGAACTCCACGCCGTCCAGGGCGACATGGGCCACCTCGTGGTCCGCGGAGCCCACCGCGGCGGGCGAGTCCAGGGGGATCAGCCACTCGCCTCCGCCCAGCCCCTCGATCTCCAGCCGCAGGCTGCGCCCAGGGCCGCCCGCGGAGACCAGGTGGCGGCCATGCGCAGGCGAGGCCAGCCCCTTCTGTCGTCGCCCGGCCAGGACAGCCGGCAACGTGCGGGCCGCGAGGTCGATCATCCGGTTCAGGTGGCGCGGGGCGGGCGGCTCGTACGGGTAGTCCACCGCCTCGGCGATGTCCTCCGCATGCACCCAGCACTCGAAGGCACGGTCCAGCATCGCGTCGTGCAGCGGCAGCTCGAAGTCGCCGTAGGGCACGGCCAGACCCCCGGTACCGTCGCCCGTGAAGGACACCGTGCGCACCAGGTCGTGGCTCTGCTCCCGCCAAGGGGCCCGCACCCCGCGGGTGGGCGGGAAGTGCGAGGCCCGCCAGTACGCCTCGGTGCGCGCGGTCGGCGTCGGCGCCTGGACGGCCACCTCGCCCAGCGGGTCGTCGAGGCCGAGCGCGACCGCGACCAGGCCGTCGACCGTGAGCAGATGCGCGATGACCCCGGCGACCGTCGTACGACGGCTTGTCGCGCCGTCGCCCTCGAACCAGCGCAGCCGCACAGGCGCGTGCCACTCGGCGTCGCCTATGTCCTGGAGGAGGGCGTCGAGCCGGGCGGTCTCCGCGTCGTACGGCGTCGCCCACCTGGGCACCGGGATGCGCGGCGGGCGCCGGTCGAGGCAGCTCTCCAGGACCCGGGTACGCAGACCGGGGTCCACGTCGAGGCTCTCCGGCCGGTGCAGCAGGCCGACCGCCTCGCGCAGCCGCAGTGCCTCGTCCGCGCAGGTTCCGCAGTCGCCCAGGTGTTCCTCGACGGCCGCCGTCTCCGCCGACGAGCAGGCGGCCAGCGCCCACGCCCCGAGCATCGACTTCAGGACGTGGTGCTCCAGGACCAGCGGAGCGGGCAGGGGCACGGGCGGGGGCGGGGGCGTCAGGTCACCCAGGTCCCCCAGCGCGGGCAGAGGGCGCCCGCCGTCCTCGACGGAGGCGCGGGGCATGGGGATGCGGGGCGGTGAGGGTTCGCCGTTGCCGCCGGGGCGGCGGTTGCCGAACGAGCCGCCGTCCGAGCCACCTTCCGAGCCGCCGTCCCAGCTACCGTCAGCGTCACCCTGGTCTCTCTTGTCGTCCCCGTCGTCGTGGGCCTCGAAGCGCTCGGGGTCGTTCACGCCGCACCCCCGTATCCGGGCGGAGCCCCGGGTGGGGCGACGTCGTGGGCCGTGGACAGCAGTTGCAGGCCCAGACGGAGGCGGCGGCGGGCCTCGTCCTCGGTGACGCCGAGGTCGACGGCGGTCTGGCGGTAGTCGCGGCGCTGGAAATAGGCCAGCTCCAGGGCGGCACGCAGTGGCGCGGGCATGGACTGGACGATGTAGTCGGCGCGGGCGGCGACCGAGGCGTGGCGGACCTTGCGCTCCAGGTCCTCGGTGGTGCCGTGGCCCTCCGCGGCGAGGGCGGCGGTCTCGGTGGCGCGCAGCCGCTGCACGGCGAGGTGGTGGGTCAGGGTGGCGACCCAGGAACGCAGCGGGCCCTGCTTGGGGTCGTAGGCGTCCGGGTGCTCCCAGACATGGGCGAAGACCTCGCGGGTGATGCCGTCGGCCGCGCGTTCGTCGCCGAGCACGCGGTGGGCGAGACCGTGCACGAGTGAAGCGAAACGGTCGTAGAGCTCACCGAGGGCGGCCGCCTCACCGCGTGCGAGCCGCTGCTGCATCTTGCGGTCCCAGCGGGGCGGTGCGTCCTTCTTCACCATGCGGCCCCCTCAGCCTGCCCTTGTCCCGGCCCGTGTCCTTGTCAAGCCTGTGCCCACCTGCTTCTCGAATGTAGTCGGCACCTCTGACGGCGCACGCCCCTTTGTCGCAATGTGCGCCCCCCGCGGAGCCAAGGGTGGTAGTGGGCGTGCGGCTACCCGTCCACTTGCCGGCCAGACTCGATCGAACAGGATCGAAGGTGACTAAAACAAGCCTCTCCCGATCGTCATCCGTTTTTCGGCCCGTGTTTCAGGGAACGGGCGCTGGGCAGCCGCGCTGCAAGGAAGCGTAGGGAAGGCTTCCGTTTGCTTTCCGGCGAACGAAGGGCATGGTGGTGGCGTTCAATGTGACCGGCAACGGGCAGGGCGATTGGGCCGTGCTCCAGGTGTCGGGCGAGCTGGACCTGGTGACGTCCCCGGTGCTGCGTCAGCGGGTGCACGACGAGGTGGCCGAGGGCCGCCACAGTCTCGTCCTCGATCTCTCCGATGTGTTCTTCTGTGATTCCAGCGGCGTCGGCGTGCTGATCGCCTCCCGCCGCCTCATGAGCTCCTGCCAGGGCCGGCTGCGCCTGATTCTCCCGGCCAAGGGCGCGGAGGACGGCTCCCACGTCAACCGGGTACTGGGCGCGCTGGGGGTCCGCCGGCTGTTCGACGTCCACCCGGACGTGGCGTCGGCCGTACGGGAGGACGCGGACCCGCTCTCGGCGTGAGCCGGACGCGAGTCGACGTGAGCGGTACCCGGTTCGTCCGGGTCCGGGCGAGGTGAGTGCCACACCGTTGTCCCGAAATTCCCTCGGTCTTGGCACAAGCGTCGCTTTCGCGCGCCCGGACAGGCCTTCCCGTCGTACGCTCCGTGGCAGATGCACCCGACGTGACGTGAGGCGGTCCGAACAGACATGGTCAGCAGCGAGTACGAGCGCAGGATCGCCGCCCGGTTCGCCACCTTCGACCAGGACGGCAACGGCTATATCGACCGTGCGGACTTCAACGTGGCGGCCAAGGCGCTGCTCGCGGAGTTCGGCACCACGGCCCGTTCCGACAAGGGGCAGGCCCTGTACATCGGCGCCGAGGCGTTCTGGCAGGGCATGGCCGGCATCGCGGACCGGGACGGGGATCAGCGGATCACCCGCGAGGAGTTCGTGAACGGCGCGGTCAAGCGCCTGCGCGACAACCCGGAGCGGTTCGCCGAGATCGCCCGCCCCTTCCTGCACGCGGCCCTCGCCGTGGCGGACGCCGACGCGGACGGCCGGGCCACCGTCGAGGACACCGCACGGGTACTGAAGGCCCTCGGCGCGAGCGAGGAGGCCGCCCGCTCGGCCGCCGCCGCCCTCGACACGGACACGGACGGCAAGGTCGGCGAGACGGAGATCGTGACGGCCTTCGCGCGCTACTTCACCGTCCCCGAGTGAATCCGTCCCCGCACGGCCCCTCCGAGAGCGCCCCGGCCCCCTGACCCGACCGACCCGACCGACCCGACCGACCCGACCCGCCCCTACGCCCCCGAATACCGCTCCCGCAGCTGGTACTTGAGCACCTTCCGCAGCGTCTCGCCCCGTGGAAGGGCGTCCACCACCTCCAGCTGCTCCGGCAGCTTGTGTGTCGACAGCCCTTCCGTGCGGAGATACGACGTCAACGCCTCCAGGGTCGGCCCCTCGGCCCCCGGCGCCCGCTCCACCACCGCGCACACCCGCTCCCCGCGCTCCGCGTCCGGCAGCCCGATCACGGCCACGTCCCCGACGGCCGGGAGCGCGTGCAGCAGGTCCTCGATCTCCTTCGCCGAGATGTTCTCGCCCTTGCGGATGATCACGTCCTTCAGCCGTCCGGTCAGCACCAGATGCCCGCTGCCGGTGACGTGCCCGAGGTCCCCGGTGCGCAGGAACCCGTCCGCGTCGAACGCCTCCGCCGTCTGTGCCGGATCCAGGTACCCCTGGCAGACGGCCTCCCCGCGCAGCCGCACCTCCCCGTCCACGATCCGAATCTCCATGCCCTCGGGCGGTCGCCCCTCCGTCGTGGCCAGGTTCTCCGGGGTGTCGTCGGGCGCCCCCATCGTGATCATCGGCACCTCGGTCATGCCGTACCCGTGCGTCAGTTGCACGCCCATCTCCCGTACGACGGCGTGGTAGACCTCCGGCGGCTTGGGCGCCCCGCCGCCCGCGAGCAGCCGTAGCGAGGGAATGACCGGCACCCCCGGCTGCTTGCGCTGCTCGGCGAGGAACATCGAGTAGAACGCCGTGGACCCGCCCGCCACCGTCACCCCGTGCCGGCGGTACCCCTCCAGCGCGCCCGGCAGCGCGAACTGCTCGAACATCACCGCGGGGAAGCCGTACAGCAGCAGCATCACCGTGTAGTCGGGGCCGGCGATGTGCGCGTACGGGAAGGCCATCGAGCCCACGTCGTCCGCCGACAGACGCAACGCGTGGGCGAGACACGAACCGCCCGCGATCAGCGAACGGTCCGTGTGCAGAACGCCCTTGGGGGCGGAGGTGGTTCCGGAGGTCCAGTAGATCCAGCGCACCGAGGTGCCCTCGGAGGGCGGGGCGGGGAGGATGGACGGATCGCCGTCGGGCAGCAGGTCGTACGCCTCGAAGACGCCCTTCGCGCCCAGCCGCCGGGCCATCGCCGTGTGGTCGAAGCCGCGCCACTCGCCCGGCACCGCGAAGTACTCCGCCTTCGACTCGCGCAGTGCGAAGCCGACTTCGCGGTCCCGGTAGAACGGGATGACCGGGGTCTGTACGGCGCCCAGGCGGACCAGCGCGAAGGACAGCAGGGCCGTCTCGATCCGGGTGGGCAGCTGCCAGGCGACGACCGTGCCGGGCCGGACGCCCATGTCGTACAGCCCCGCCGCGACCCGCTCGGCCCGCCCGCGCAGCTCGCCGAAGGTCAGGGAGCGGCTGTCCTGGAGGAGTACGGGGCGGTCGGGGGTGAGGTCGGCGCGGCGGGCCAGAAGGTCCCAGAGGGTGCGGGAGGTGCTGAGCGCGTGGGCGGTGTCGGTCACGGCGGCCCCCTGTGTAGCTGACGGACAGTCAGATGGTGGGCAGAGCGTAGGGCTCGGCGCCTTGTCGGTCCAGGGGTGCGCGACTAGCCTGCTGGGCAAGCTAAATCTGACGATCCATCAGATAACTGAACTGAACTGTGCTGTCAGGTGACCGTGTGCCAGGCGGAGGGGACCCCATGACCGAACTGCCCCGCATCATCAGCGTCGACGACCATGTGATCGAGCCCGCGCACCTCTTCGAGACCTGGCTGCCGCAGAAGTACCGGGACCGCGGCCCCAAGGCCCTCACCGCCGGTATCGGCGAACTCGCCTACGTCGGCGGCAAGTACCAGATCACGATGGACCCGGACGGCCAGCAGACCGACTGGTGGATCTACGAGGACCTGAAGTTCCCGTACAAGCGCAACATCGCCGCCGTCGGCTTCGACCGGGACGAGATGACCCTGGAGGGGATCACCCGGGAGGAGATGCGGCGGGGCTGCTGGGATCCCGTCGCGCGGCTCGCGGACATGGACCTCAACCATGTCGAGGCGTCCCTCTGCTTCCCCTCCTTCCCCCGCTTCTGCGGGCAGACCTTCGCCGAGGCGCACGACAAGGAGGTCGCGCTGGCCTGTGTGCGCGCCTACAACGACTGGATGGTCGAGGAGTGGTGCGGGGACAGCGGCGGCCGGCTGATCCCGCTGTGCCTGATCCCGCTGTGGGACATCGAGCTCGCGGTCGAGGAGATCCGGCGCAACGCGGCCCGCGGGGTACGGGCCGTGACCTTCTCCGAGATCCCCACCCACCTGGGCCTGCCGTCCATCCACTCCGGCTACTGGGACCCGTTCTTCGCGGTCTGCCAGGACACCGGGACGGTCGTCAACATGCACATCGGCAGCAGCTCCCAGATGCCGGCCGCCTCCCCCGACGCCCCGCCCGCCGTGCAGGCCGCGCTCAGCTTCAACAACGCCATGGCCTCGATGATGGACTTCCTCTTCAGCGGCGTCCTGGTGCGGTTCCCGCGGCTCAAACTCGCGTACTCCGAAGGGCAGATGGGCTGGATCCCGTACGCCCTCGAACGCGCCGACGACGTCTGGGAGGAGCACCGCGCGTGGGGCGGCGTCCGCGACACGATCCCGGAGCCGCCGTCGACGTACTACTACCGGCAGATGTTCTGCTGCTTCTTCCGCGACAAGCACGGGGTCGCCTCGCTGGACGTCGTCGGCCGGGACAACGCGACCTTCGAGACCGACTACCCGCACGTCGACTCGACCTTCCCGCACACCAAGGACGTCGCCCTCGACCATGTGAAGGGCCTCGACGACGAGACGGTGTACAAGCTGATGCGGGGCAACGCCATCCGCATGCTGGGCCTCGACCTGGACCGCTAGTGGACCTCGCCGACACACCCGAGGAGGAGGAGTTCCGGGCGCGCCTGCGGGAGTGGCTGGCCAAAGTGCTCCCCACGCTGCCGCCGAAGCCGTCCCCGGATAACTGGCCGGGCCGCCGCGCCCATGACCTCGGCTGGCAGCGGATGCTGTACGACGCCGGGTACGCGGGGCTGCACTGGCCCGCCGACGCGGGCGGCCGGGGCGCCACCCCCGCCCAGCACCTGATCTTCCTGGAGGAGACGGAGAAGGCGGGCGCGCCCTATGTGGGGGCGGGCTTCGTCGGACTGCTGCACGCGGGACCCACCATCGCCGCCGAGGGGACGGCCGGGCAGCGGGCGCGCTGGCTGCCGCCGATCCTGCGCGGCGAGGAGGTGTGGTGCCAGGGCTTCAGCGAACCGGACGCCGGATCCGACCTCGCGGCACTGCGCACCCGCGCGTGGCGGGACGGCGACGACTACGTGGTGAGCGGGTCCAAGATCTGGACCTCGCACGCCGAAGTGGCCGACTGGTGCGAGCTGTTGGTGCGGACCGACCCGGCCGCCGCGAAACACCGGGGCATCACCTGGCTCGCCCTGCCCATGGACGCGCCCGGCATCACCGTACGGCCCCTGCGGACCCTCGCCGGGTCGGCGGAGTTCGCCGAGGTGTTCCTCGACGAGGTGCGCGTCCCGGTCGCCAACCGGGTCGGCGACGAGAACGACGGCTGGCGCGTGACCATGGTGACCCTGTCCTTCGAGCGCGGCACGGCCTTCGTGGGCGAGGTCGTGGCCTGCCGGCGGGTGCTGGGCGAACTCGCCCGGGAGGCGCGGCAAAACGGCGGCTGGGACGATCCGGTGCTGCGTCGGCGCCTCGGGCGGCTGAACGCCGAGTTCCGCGCGCTGTGGCGGCTGACCCAGTGGAACGTGAGCGAGGCTCAGGCGTCGGGCGGGGTGCCCGGCGTAGGGGGTTCGGTTTTCAAACTGAGGTACTCACACGCGCGTCAGGAGCTGTACGACGCCGCCGCCGCCGTCCTGGGCGACGCGGCACTCGACCTCGACCGGCCCTGGGTGCTCGACCGCCTCTCCTCGCTGTCGTACACCATCGCGGCCGGTACCTCGCAGATCCAGCACAACATCGTGGCCGAGCGGATCCTGGGCCTGCCGAAGGGGCGCTGACGTGCGTTTTCAACTGTCGGAGGACCAGCGCGCCTTACGGGCGGGCGTACGGGAGCTGCTGGCGCGGCGCTTCGACGCCGAGGCCCTGCGCGCCGCCGTGGAGCGCCCGGGGCTCGACCGTGCGCTGTGGCGGCAGTTGGGGGAGGCCGGGTTCTTCGCGCTGCGGCTGCCCGAGGCGGACGGCGGGGTGGGACTCGGGCTTCCCGAGGCGGTGTTGGCGTTCGAGGAGGCGGGGCGCGCCCTGCTGCCCGGGCCGCTGATCGCCACGCACCTCGCGGCGGGGAGCGTACCGGGGGCGGCGGCCGGAGAGACGGTCGTGGCGGACATCGACGGCGGACTGGTGGAGTGGCTGGCGGACGCGGACGTCGTGCGCGGGGGCGGGGTCCCGCTGCCGGGACCGGAAGAGCCGGAAGAGTCCGAAGAGCCGGAAGGGGCGGTGCCGCTGCGGTCGGTGGACCCGCTGACGCCGCTGCACCGGTGGACCGGCGCGGCGGCGTGGCCCCCGGACCCCGTCGCCGTCCTCCTCACCGCCGCCGAGCAGCTCGGCACGGCCACACGCGCGTGCGAGTTGGCCGTACAACACGCGCGGACCCGCGAGCAGTTCGGGCAGGCGATCGGCGCCTTCCAGGCGATCAAGCACCTCTGCGCCGACATGCTGGTGCGGGCGGAGACGGCCCGTGCGGCCGTGTACGCCGCCGCCGTCACCGCCGACCCCCTCGACATCGCGGCGGCCCGGCTGCTGGCCGACGAGGCCGCACTGCGTAGCACGCGGGACTGCCTGCAGGTACACGGCGGCATGGGGTTCACCTGGGAGAGCGAGGTACACCTGCATCTCAAGCGGGTCTGGGTACGGGCACAACGTGGCGGGGGCGATACGGAGAGTGAGGAGAGCCTCGCCGCCGAACTCGTGGACTGAGGGCCGCGAACGCCGCTGGGCTGGGACGTCACCGGAGCGCCCGGGATGGATGTCACGGATCGTGGCATACCGGTATCACGGAGCGTTGATATCGGGTTGTGTCCTGCGCGTGACTCGTCAGTCCCGGAGTCGGTCGTCCGCTCCGGTACCTTGTGTGAGATGCGAGCGGTCCCGAGCGCCAGTCATGCCGGTGTCATCCCTGCTTGTTCGACCCCTGGAGACGAGCGTCGCACAGTATGCCGCACGGGTACTCCTTCCCGCTGGAATATGCCCGAAGCGCTTGTTGGCGTGACTGTCGGTCAACCATGCTGTCTCACAAGGGAGTCACGTTCGGTGACCCTGACTGTTGCCGTTGTTCTGGTCATGCAAAGAATGGCTACGATCGTGGCCCTCGTGAGGCGCGAGGTTATGTGTCCGCCGGTTCGGATGGTGTGAGCGGTGCAGGTGCTTCAAGTGCAGCTGGAGATCCGACCCGACCCCGCAGAGGTTGGGCGAGCCCGCAGCTGGGCCCGCTCCCGCCTGGCAGGGTCCGGGATAGCGGCCGATGAGTCGCTCGCCGAGACCCTGATCCTGCTCGTCTCCGAGCTCGTCACCAACGCCGTGGTGCACACCGGCTGTGCGGCCGTGCTGCGGCTCTCCCTGCCGGCCGCGGCGGCCGAGGCGGCCACGGTCCGCCTGGAGGTGGCCGACCGCAGCGACCGCGCTCCCGTGCCGCGTTGTGCGGACGGCGACGAGACGGGTGGCCGGGGCCTCGCCCTCGTGGACGGGCTCGCCGACCGCTGGGGCTGGAACCCGGAAGGGGCCGGCAAGCGCATCTGGTGCGAACTGGACCGGTACGCGCAGTCGCGGTCCACCGCGGCGGCCTGCGGCGGTGGTGCGTCGGCGTACGAGGGGCTGGCGTTCGAGGCGGTCTGAGGGTGCGTGGTCGCGTAACGCGGTGGTGGCGTAACGCGGTGGTGCGTGGTCGCGGAACGCCGTGGTGCACGGTCGCGGAACGCGGTGGGTGCACGGTCGCAGAATGCGCTGGAGCCCTTGACTGACGCTGCGTCCGTGCGCCGGGACATGCTTCTGTGCGCGCCCACGGCTAATGGTGCATAAGTAATAAATCCCCGAACGGGTGTTGACGCCACGTGACCGTTTGATCACGATTGTGGTCAGCGATTCGCCGCGAGGGGACGCCGAGGGCTCAGGTGACGGGAGCCCTCGACGAGTGTGGGTCGTGATTCGGCGTCGGTTCCCTCAGGGCCGGGAGGACCGGGGCGGGTACGCCGGAGGCGGACGGCGGTGCGCGATGCCGTGCTCGGGGCGGGTGTCGCGCACCGCCATCCGACGGTCGGGGGCTGGGGCGGTCCGGTGAATCGGCCTCCCTCAGAGGATCGCCACGGGCGCCACCGGAGTTCCCGTCGCGCCGACGAAGGGTTCGGGCATCGCCGACAGCAGGAACGCGTACCGGCTTTCTTGTCCACAGGCTGTGGACAACTTTTCGAGATTCCAGTTCTGGCCCTGAAGCATCCCCATCTCCACCAGGTCGAGCGCGTGTACGGGCAGCCACAGATCCTCGATCTCGGGCGGGAACACCTCGAAGGTGAGGGTGTCGTTCGCGACCGCGGCGACATCGCGTGCGTGGAACCACTCCGGTGTACGGATCGACAGGCCCGGCGACGGATAGCCGTACCCCTCCCTGTCGCCCGCCAGGTACACCTGCACCTGCCCGGTCCGTACGAGCACGATGTCCCCCGCGCGCACCCGCGTGCCGGCGAGTTCCTCGGCGGCGTCGAGGTCCTCGGGGGTGACGGCGTACGAACCGTCGAGACGGTCTTTGCCGTGCGCCCGGGCCACGTCGAGCAGCACCCCGCGCGAGACGATGTGCCGTGCCTTGTCGATCCCGCTGAACTCGGCGCCGCCGTGCGGGGTGATGGTGCCGGCCGGGCGGCCGTTGTAGAGGCGGCCCGAGTGCGAGACATGGGTGAGTGCGTCCCAGTGGGTGGCCGCCTGGAGTCCCATGGTCACGGCGTCGTCGCTGCACGCCACCGTTCCCGGGCCGAAGATCTCCTGGTTGATCTGCACCATGGCGTGCAGTGGATTGACCCGCCCGGGGATCAGTCCGGTCTGTACGCCGTCCTGTCGCAGGGGGAGCGCGAGAGGGACGCGGCGGCCGGTGCGGACCTCTGTCGCCGCCTGGCGTACCACCTCGTCGGTGATCAGGTTGAGGGTGCCGATCTCGTCGTCCGCCCCCCAACGGCCCCAGTTGTTCACGCGCTTGGCGATGTCGTGGAACGCGGGATGGAGCGCGGGCGGTGACATCCGTCCTCCCCGGGGCTTGTCTCCGACTGTCCGACGGGGCAAAAATCTAACGGACCGTCAGAAACCGCGGGAAGGGGCCGGCGTGGGGAACTTCTTGGCAGACAAGGTGGTCGCCGTGACCGGCGCCGGGCGGGGGATCGGCCGGGCGGTGGCGCTGGCCGCGGCGGCCGAGGGCGCGCGGGTCGTCGTCAACGACCACGGCGTCGCCATGGACGGCGCCTCGCCGACGAGCGAGGTCGCCGAGTCCGTGGTCAAGGAGATCGAGGCGGCGGGCGGCGACGCGGTCGCCGTGGCCGACGACATCTCCACGATGGCCGGCGGTCAGCGGGTGGTCGACGTGGCGCTGGCCTCGTACGGACGGCTCGACGGGGTCGTGTGCGTCGCCGGGATCCTGCGCGAACGGATGCTGTTCAACATGGCCGAGGAGGAGTGGGACCCCGTCGTGGCGACCCACCTCAAGGGCACGTTCACCGTGTTCCGGGCGGCGTCGGCGGTGATGCGGCAGCAGAAGTCCGGCACGCTGATCGGCTTCACCAGCGGAAACCACCAGGGCTCGGTGTCGCAGGCCAACTACAGCGCGGCGAAGGGCGGGATCATCTCGCTCGTCCGCAGCGCGGCCCTCGGGCTGCACAAGTACGGGGTGACCGCCAACGCGGTGGCCCCGGTGGCCCGTACCCGGATGTCGGCGAACGTCCCCATGGAACTCACGGAGATCGGCGAGCCGGAGGACGTGGCCGCGATGGTGGTCTACCTGCTGTCCCAGAAGGCGCGGGAGCAGGGGATCACGGGCCAGGTGTACACGATCGCCGGCCCCAAGATCGCGGTCTGGGCCCAGCCGAGAGAACTGCGGGCGGCGTACGCGGACGGCTCCTGGACACCGGAGCGGATCGCGGACTTCCTGCCGGGGACGGTGGGGATGGACCCGATGCCGCTGCTGGAGCGGGTGGCGGCGATGGAACGGGCGGCGCGGGAGGGGGGCCGACCGAACGCGTAGGGCTGCGGCCGGGCGGTTGGCGGCCCCGTGTTGTCGGGCGGTTGGCGGCAGGCGGCAGCCGGCCCGTAAGCACTCGACTGCGTGATCCACCGGGCCGAGCACCGGGTGGCCCGGCCCACGGGGTCAACGCACCTGGATGCGTGACGCGTCGGGATGCGCGACCGCCGGGCGCGTGGCCCAACCCGACCAACCCCCGGCACCGACCCCCCCCGGCACCACCCCCCGCCCCAGCTCCAGCCACCTTCCAGGAAGGCCTACCCATGGACTTCGCATTCACCTCGCAGGACGATGCCTTCCGCGCCGAGGCGAGGGGATGGCTCGCCGCTCACGCCGACGGCACGCAGGACCGCCGTACCTGGGAACGCACCCTCGGCAAAGCCGGCTGGATAGGGCTCGGCTGGTCCCAGGAGGGCTACGGCAACCGCGCCGCCACCCTCACTCAACAGGTCGCCTGGGCCGAGGAGTACGCCCGGTCGCCCGCACCCCCGCGCTCCGGACACATCGGCGAGAACCTCCTCGCCCCCACCATCCTGGCCCACGGCACCGAGGAACAGAAGGCCCGCTTCCTGCCCCCGATCGCCGCCGGCGAGGAACTCTGGTGCCAGGGCTACAGCGAACCCGGCGCAGGTTCGGACCTGGCCGGCGTGCGCACCGCGGCCGTACGCGAACCGGAGGGGACGTACTACCGGATCACCGGCCAGAAGATCTGGACCTCGCTCGCGCACGAGGCCAACTGGTGCTTCGTGCTCGCCCGTACCGAACCCGGCTCCCGGCGCCACCACGGGCTGACGTTCCTGCTCGTGCCCATGGACCAACCGGGCCGCGTCGAGGTCCGCCCGATCCGTCAGCTGACCGGCACGAGCGAGTTCAACGAGGTGTTCTTCGACGGGGCACGCGCGCGCGTGGAGCATGTCGTGGGCGCGGAGGGCGACGGCTGGCGGGTCGCGATGGGGCTGCTCGGCTTCGAACGCGGGGTGTCGACCCTCGCCCAACAAATCGGTTTCGCCCAGGAGTTGGGCAGGGTCGTGGCGACGGCGGTGGCCACCGGCGCGGTGCACGACCCCGTCGTACGGGAGCGACTGGTGCGTCAGTGGGCCGAGTTGCGCGTGATGCGCTGGAACGCCCTGCGCACCCTGGGGGGTTCGGCCGACGCGGGTGCGCCGAGCGTGTCCAAGCTGCTGTGGGCCGGCTGGCATCAGCGGCTGGGGGAGCTGGCGATGCGGGTGCGGGGCGCGGCGGCGGCCGTGGGGCCGGTGGAGTGGTCGGCCGCGGCGCCGTACGAACTCGACGTGTCGCAGCACCTGTTCCTCTTCTCCCGGGCCGACACGATCTACGGCGGCTCGGACCAGATCCAGCGCACGATCATCGCCGAGCGGGTGCTCGGCCTGCCGAGGGAACCCAAGGGCCGACAGGGGGCCGTGTGATGCGAGGCGTGCTGTTCGACGGCAAGCGGGTCGAGGTCGTGGACGATCTCGTCGTACGGGACCCGGGGCCGGGCGAGGTGCAGGTGGCCGTGGCGGCGGCGGGGCTGTGCCACAGCGACCTGTCCGTGGTGGACGGGACCATACCGTTCCCCGTTCCCGTGGTGCTCGGCCATGAGGGGGCGGGCGTGGTGGCGGCGGTGGGCGCCGGTGTCACGCATGTGCGCCCCGGCGATCACGTGGCCCTGTCCACGCTCGCCAACTGCGGTACGTGCGCGCAGTGCGACCGGGGACGGCCGACGATGTGCCGACAGTCGATCGGGCGGCCGGGGCAGCCGTTCGCGCGGGACGGGCGACCGGTGTTCCAGTTCGCGGCCAACTCCGCGTTCGCGGAACGGACCGTCGTGAAGGCCGTGCAGGCGGTCCGGATCCCCGAGGACATTCCGCTGCCGTCCGCCGCGCTCATCGGGTGCGGGGTGCTGACCGGCGTCGGCGCCGTGCTCAACCGGGCGAAGGTGGACCGCGGGGACAGCGTGCTGGTCATCGGCACGGGCGGGATCGGGCTGAACGTCCTGCAGGGGGCGCGGATCGCGGGCGCGCTGCGGATCGTCGCCGTGGACGCGAACCCGGCGAAGGAGGAGGTGGCCCGGCGGTTCGGCGCGACTCACTTCCTGACCTCCACGGACAGCGTGCGGGATGTGCTGCCGACGGGGGCGGACCACGCCTTCGAGTGCGTCGGCCGGGTCGAGTTGATCCGGGCGGCGATCGACTCGCTGGACCGGCACGGGCAGGCGATCCTGCTCGGCGTCCCGCCCGCCACGGCTCAGGCGTCCTTCCTCGTCTCGTCGATGTTCCTGGACAAGTCGATCCTGGGCTGCCGCTACGGATCGTCCCGTCCGCAGCGGGACATCGCGCTGTACGCCGAGCTGTACCGGGAGGGCCGGCTGCTCCTCGACGAGCTGGTGACCAGGACGTATCCGGTCGAGGACTTCGAGAAGGCGGTGGCGGACGCGGAGGCGGGGCGGGTGGCACGCGGGGTGCTGACCTTCTGAACGCGGGAGTTTTCCACAGGTGCCGGAAAACCCCTGGGGCGTTGTCAGTGCGGGCCCTTAGCGTCGTCCCATGAGCTACCGCGACGTCGCCTCGAAGCAGGTCCTGGTCTGGGCCTGCACCGCCGTGGGTGCCCGCATGCCGGTGGCCATGGCCCCGCTGGCCCTGGTCTTCCTGGTGCGGGAGCGCCCCGGTGGCTATGCCCTGGGCGCGGTTCTCGCGGCGGCCTATGTGATCGGTGAGATCGTCGGCGCCCCGGTCCTCGGCATGCGGATGCGTCCCGAGCGGGCCCGGCCGCAGCTGGCCGTCGGCCTCGCCGCCGGGGCGGCCGGATTCGCGGGTCTCGGGGTTCTTCCGGATGCCCCGGTGCCGCTGCTCGCGGGGTTCGCGTTCCTCGCCGGCGCCGCTCCGGGCGCGGCCACCGGCGGGTTGCGCGCGCTGCTCACCGACCTGGTCCCGGAGCGGGCCGCGGCACAGGCGTTATCCGTCGAATCCATACTGATGTCGGGCGTCTGGGCCGTCTCCCCGGTCGCCGTCGCCTCTCTCGCCCTCGGCGTCGCACCACGGGGCCCGCTGCTCCTCGCGGCCGCCCTGATGGCGACCTCGGTCGCGGGCCTGTGGCTGCTCCCGGCCGGGTGGAACGCGGACGACGCGCAGGGCACGGAGCGGACGGGCGGCGCGCGGCTGCGACTTCTGGTGGACGCGTGGCCCGTGTACGTCACGGGCGCGGCGAGCCTCACCCTGCTCGGGCTGGCCGAACTCGTCCTGCCCGCCCTCCTCGAACAGCGCGGCATCGCGGTCGGCTGGTCCGGCCCGCTGCTCGCCGGCATGGCGGTGGCCGCGGGACTGGGCGCCTTCCTCTACGGCCTGAGGGCCTGGCCCGGGCGGCTGCGCACCCGCAGTGCGGTGCTGATGTGCGGGATGTCCGTCTGTATGACACTCGTCGCGCTGATACCGGGCCGGGCCGCGATCGCCGCCGGGCTGGCGGTGGGCGGTCTGCTCCAGTCGGGCGCGCTGATCACCCGCAACCTGTCCCTGCGCGCGGCGCTTCCGGCGAACGTCCTGGCCGCGGGCTACTCGGTCATGTACGCCGCGGCCGGCGCGGGGTACGCGGCGGCCGGTTCGCTCGCGGGCGCCCTGCTGCGGGTGGCGGCACCGTCCACCGCCATCCTGGCCGGCGTGGGCCTGACGCTGGTGCTGACGGCGGTCGGGTGGTGGGGCGAGGTGCGGTACGAGAGCCGCTCAGCGCAGGGCGCCGGCAGCGCCTCGGCCGGACCCGTCGACGCCGGACCCGTTGACGCCGGACCCGTCGACGCTGGCCCGGAAGGTGCGGCGGTAAGCGGTCGGAGTGACCCCGAGAGCCGTCTGTAGGTGCTGCCGCATCGACTGGGCCGTGCCGAAGCCGGCGTCGCGGGCCACCAGGTCGACGGGCAGGTCGGTGGACTCCAGCAGGTACCGGGCCCGTTCGACCCGCTGCTGGGTGAGCCACTGGCCGGGGCTGACGCCGACCTCCTCGCGGAAACGGCGGGTGAAGGTGCGTACGGACATGGCGTCCTGCTCGGCCATGTCCCGCAGTTGGATCGGCTCGTGGAGGCGGCCCAGTGCCCAGGCGCGGGCGGCGGTCGTGGACGCCAACTGCGGATCGGGCACGGGCCGGTGGATGTACTGCGCCTGTCCGCCGTCGCGGTGCGGCGGTACGACCGTACGGCGGGCCACCTCGTTGGCGACCGCCGTGCCGTGGTCGCGGCGCACCATGTGCAGGCACAGGTCGATCCCGGCCGCCACGCCCGCCGACGTCAGGATGTCGCCGTCGTCGACGAACAGGACGTCCGCGTCGACCTCGATGCGCGGGAACAACCGCTGGAAGTGTTCCGCCTGGGACCAGTGCGTGGCGGCACGGCGGCCGTCCAGGTAGCCGGCCGCGGCCAGGACGTATCCGCCGGTGCAGATGGCGGCGAGCCGGGTGCCGGGCCGGATGTGGTCGAGGGCGGCGGCCAGTTCGTCGGTCAGTACGCCCTCGTCGAAGACCGGGCCGAGTTCGTACGATGCCGGGATGACGACGGTGTCGGCGGTGGCGAGGGCCTCCGGGCCGTGGGCGACCTGGATGACGAAGTCGGCGTCGGTCTCGACCGGGCCGGGCGGACGGACCGAGCAGGTGACGATCTCGTACAGGGGCCGGCCCTCGAGGTCCTTGGGGCGACCGAAGATGCGGTGCGGGATGCCCAGTTCGAAGGGGAGCAGGCCGTCGAGGGCGAGAACGACGACGCGGTGCGGGCGGAACTCCGGCTCACGACTCAGAGGCATGGCCCGATCCTAACGAATGCTGTCCTTCGGGCCACTCGTTCGGGGCCGCTCCGTAACGGAAGCTCGATCCCGTGACCCAGACAACCGAAGCCGAAGCCGAAGCCGCAGCCGCCGCAGAGAGCACCCCGTCGGACAGGAAGCCCCGCATCCATCGCGCGTGGTTCGTCGCCGCCGTCACCTTCGTGACGATCATCGGCGCGGCGGCCTTCCGCTCGCTCCCCGGCCTGCTCATCGATCCGCTGCACGCGGAGTACGGCTGGTCGCGCGGCACGATCGGTGCCGCGGTCTCGGTCAACCTCGCGCTGTACGGGCTGACCGCTCCCTTCGCCGCCGCGCTCATGGACCGCTTCGGTATCCGGCGGGTGGTCGCGGTCGCGCTGACCGTGATCGCGATCGGCTCGGGGCTGACGGTGTGGATGACGGCGGCCTGGCAACTGCTGCTGTGTTGGGGCCTGTTGGTCGGCCTGGGCTCCGGCTCGATGGCGCTGGCCTTCGCCGCGACGGTCACCAACCGCTGGTTCACGGAGCGACGCGGACTGGTCACCGGCATCCTCACCGCCGCCTCGGCCTCCGGCCAGCTGATCTTCCTGCCGGTTCTGTCCTGGATGGTGGAGACCCACGACTGGCGCCCGGCGGCCGTGACCGTGGCGCTTGCCGCCCTCGCGGTCGTCCCCTTCGTCTGGCTGCTGCTGCGCGACCACCCGGCCGACGTGGGCCTGAAGCCGTACGGGGCACGGGAGTTCGTACCGAAGCCGCCTCCGGTGCAGGGCGCCGCGCGCCGCACCCTGCGGGTCCTGTTCTCGGCCGCCCGCACCGGCCCCTTCTGGCTGCTCGCCGGCACCTTCGCGATCTGCGGTGCCTCCACCAACGGCCTGATCCAGACCCACTTCGTGCCCGCGGCCCACGACCACGGCATACCCGTCCAGGCGGCGGCCTCGCTGCTCGCGGTGATCGGCGTGTTCGACGTGGTCGGCACGGTGGCGTCCGGCTGGTTCACCGACCGCTTCGACCCCCGCCGGCTGCTGGCGGTGTACTACGCGCTGCGGGGTGTCTCCCTGCTGTTCCTCCCCATGCTGCTCGCGCTCGGGGGCATCCACCCGCCGATGATCTTCTTCATCGTCTTCTACGGCCTCGACTGGGTCGCCACCGTCCCGCCCACCGTGGCGCTGTGCCGGGAGCAGTACGGCGAGGACAGCGCGATCGTCTTCGGCTGGGTACTGGCCTCCCACCAGGTCGGCGCCGCGCTGGTGGCCTTCCTCGGCGGAGTCGTGCGGGACGTCTTCGGGAAGTACGACATGGTCTGGTACGCGTCGGGCGCGCTGTGCGCGGTGGCGGCGCTGATGTCGCTGGTGATCCGACGGATGCCGACGACCACGCCGGTGCCGGTGCCGGCGGCGGGCTAGCGGCTCCGGTGGCCTGACGGCCCCGGCCCCGGCCCCGGCGCCGTCGGCGGGTGCGTGGTGCGTGGTGTGCGGATGACGGGGATCGGACCATGCGCAGTCGTGGTCCGATCCCCGTGGGCGTGGAGTGCCCCGGTCATCGCGCGGCGGTCAGGCCGCCGAGTCCACGGCCCCTACGCGGGGCCGCCGCCACCGCCGCCGCCTCCGCCCGTGCCGCCGCCTCCGCCCGTGCCCGGGAGGAACGGAACGTTCGGGATGACGATGACCGGGCGGAATCCCGGGCTGGTCTCCGGACCCGCAAGGAACGGGGCCCTTGGGATGGTCGGGCGGATCAGGCTGCCCGAGATTCCGGGGATGGGCGGTTGAGCGTGTGCTGCGGGAGCACCGCAGAACACGGCTCCGGCAACCACTGCGGTGCCGATCACCGCTCTGGCGTGTCGGCTACGGCGCGGGTATACCACGTTTTTCCTGCCTCTCGTGGGCTTTGGCTTGGCTCACGGGAGCCTTCACCATGAGGCGGTCGACGACATAGGCCCTTCAGGGCGAACGTCGTATTCCCCCAGCTCACGGCAGTTGTGTCAGCACGTGGTGTACACGAATGGCGCAGGGTCCGCAGGGCGACGGCCGACGTCGAGGGGAGAACCACGGCTCGTGCCATGCCCAGTGAAACGGGCGTCGTTGTGGAGGGCGCAGAACGATCGCTGGTGATCCGGCGGATGCCGACGACCACGCCGGCGCCGGTGCCGGCGGCGGGCTAGCGGCTCAGCTGTCCATCGGAGGCGTCTTCCAGGAACGGGTGGAGCAGGGCGAGCAGGGCGTTCGGCCTGTGCAGCGGGATGATGTGGCCGCAGTCCTCCAGGAGATGGCCGGTGAGGTCGTCGGTGAGCGGGCGCAGCTGTCGCTCCAGCGCGGTGCCGACGGGATGGGCGCCGACGGCCATCGTCGGCACCGTGAGCCGCGCCGAGGCGGTGGCCCGCCGGATCTGCTCGGCGCTGATGGGCATGGCCCGGTAGTAGGAGAAGGCGCAGCGCAGCGCTTCCCGGCCGGTGTAGGCGCGGACGAACGCGTCCCGGATCTCCGGTCGCACCCCGTCGCCCTGGGTGCCGGTGTCGAGGAACCAGTCGACATAACGGTCCTCGTGACCCTCGATCACGCTCTCCGCCAGGCCGGGCACGGAATGGAATCCGAACCACCACGGAGCACCGTTCGCGAGGAAGTCCTCGGCGCCGGGCAGTGTGCCCAGCAGGGACTCCATGACGACCAGCCGTCGCACGAGGTCGGGGCGGCGCAGCGCGAGGAGGAAGGCGGGCGGGGTGCCCGCGTCGATGCCGATCACCGCGGCCGGGCCCGCGTCCAGCGCCTCCAGCAGGCCGGCGGCGTCGTCGGCGAGGGAACCGGCGTCGTAGCCGCCCTCGGTCCGGCCGCTGGCGCCGAACCCGCGCAGGTCCGGTGCGATCAGCCGGTATTGGCCGGACAGCCCGGCCATGACGTCGGTCCACAGCTCCCAGGTGTGCGGGAAGCCGTGCAGGAGCAGGACGGGCGGCCCCTGGCCGGTCACGGCCACGTTGAGGTCGACACCATTGACGGGAATGCGGCGGAGCTCGATCACGGAATCTCCCGAGGTGACCAGAAGTGACAAGCCCACGCTAGGTAACTAGCCTTTCGGGGCCAAGAACGCACTTTCTCCTCAGGTGGTGAGCTCCAGGTGACCAGGGCCCGCCGCGGTGACTTGTTCGCTCCGGACTGTCCGACCCGCCAACTGCTGGACCGTATAGGCACGAAATGGACATCGATGGCGGTCAAGGTGCTGGCCGAAGCCGCCCCGGACGAGGTCCGCTTCGCCGACCTTCGACGCCGCATTCCGGGCATCTCGCAGAAGATGCTCTCCACCACCCTGCGCAGCCTCGTCCGCGACGGACTGGTGGCCCGCCGTGTACAGCCGACGGTGCCACCGAGCGTGTACTACCAGCTCACCGAACTGGGCCGGTCACTCGAAGGCCCACTCGCCCACCTGCGCACCTGGGCCGAGGAGAACATGCCGCGGATCGAGGACAACAACCGCCTCGACGACGAGGAGCGCGCCTCCTAGTGCCGTGACCGGAGAGGTCGCAGCACCAGCGGCCCCGCGGCCTAGAGGAAGCGCCCTTTGTGGAACAGCAGGGGTGCCGCGTCCTCGTCGTCGCCCGCGCCCAGCGCGTCGACCCGGCCTACGACGATGAGGTGGTCGCCCCCGGTGTGCACCGCGTGGATCGCGCAGTCGATCCAGGCGAGGGCGCCGGTGAGGCGGGGGGAGCCGGAGACGGGGGCCGGGGTGTACTCGACGCCCGCGAACTTGTCCGCGCCGCGCACCGCGAACGCGCGGCACAGCTCGCCCTGCCCGGCACTCAGGACGTTCACGCAGAAGACCCCGGCACGGGCGATGCGCGGCCACGTCGTCGAGGTGCGGCCGACCATGAAGGCGACCAGGGGCGGGTCGAGGGAGAGGGAGGAGAAGGACTGGCAGGCGAAGCCGGCGGGGGAGGTGCCGGGACCGGCGGGGGGTGCCGTGACGACGGTCACGCCGGTCGCGAAGGTGCCCAGTACGCGACGGAACTCGGTCTGGTCGAGGGGCGCTCGGTCGTTCTCCCGGACGCACCGCAGCTCCGGTCGCGGCAGCGCGTCGACGGGTCGCGCGAGCGGCTCGGTCCCGGTCGACCTGAGGTAGCGGACGGCGGCTTCGGCCATCCCTGCTTGTCCCATCATGTCTCCCATTGAAGCTGACGGTGTGTCAGATAGGAAGGGATGGTCCAGAGGCTTGAGGACCACCCATGTCAGATGGACGCCTGGCCGAAGGGCCGCTGCCAGGGTGCGTGCCCGCTACGGCCCATGGGCTCCATCAACCCGGCCTCCCGCGCGCGGGTCGACCGGTGTGAGAACGCCGACCCGGTCCTCGATCGCCTGGGCCGC
Organism: Streptomyces sp. NPDC050997; assembly: GCF_040660135.1. Taxonomy (NCBI): domain Bacteria; kingdom Bacillati; phylum Actinomycetota; class Actinomycetes; order Kitasatosporales; family Streptomycetaceae; genus Streptomyces; species Streptomyces sp. NPDC050997. The sequence continues at coordinate 14,402 of NZ_JBFAGK010000025.1, read as the reverse complement.
GCCCAGGCACAGGTCCTCCCGGAACGCCCGCCCGACGATCTGCACTCCGGAGGGGAGCCCGTCGATCATCCCGGTCGGTACGGCCACACCGGGTACGCCCACGAAGCTGGTCACGGTGCACAGACGCATTCCCGACCCGACCCGCTCCCTGCCCGCCCTGTCACGCGACTCCAGTCCCGGCTCGACCGGTGGCTCGGTGAAGACCGGGCCGAGCAACAGGGGGTATTCATCGAGGAATTCGGCCCATGAGCGGCGGATGTTCATCCAGGTGCCCATCAACTTCATGAACTCGTCCACGCTCGCGGGCGGGGTCCGCGCCATCGTCATCTCGATATAACGGTCCCCGCCCTTGCCGAGCAGCTTGCGCACCACCGGCCAGGTCGGGGCGAACTCGGTCACAGTGATCCGGCCGTACGCATCGAGGGCCTCGTCCATCCGCGGTACGTCCCGCACCTCGCACACGTCGTAGCCGGCGTCGCGGAGCGCATCGGTCGCGATCGCGATGGCTTGGCCAACCGTGGGGTGGACGCCGTACCCGCCAGGGTCCGCCACGACCGCGACCTTCACCGGCCCGGCGAGCGGTTCGCCGTAGGCGGGCACGGGCACGGCCCGTGGGTCTCGCGGATCGGTGCCGGCCAGCACCTCGTAAGCCAGTCGTAGGTCGGCCACGGTCCTGGCCAGCGGGCCGTCGGTGACCAGTATCTGGGACGCCGGGCCGGGGTCGTCCGGGCCGAGAAAGCGGTGGTCGGCGGGAAAGCGGCCCATGGAGGGCTTCAGCCCGGCCACGCCGCAGAACTGGGCCGGGATACGTACCGATCCACCGGAGTCGTTGCCGAGCCCGAGCGCTGCCATGCCCGTGGCGACGGCCACCGCGTCGCCTCCGCTGGAGCCGCCCGGAGTCCGGCTGCTGTCCCACGGGTTGACCGTGTCGCCGAACAGCTCGCTGCGCGTGTGCATCCCCGCCAGGATCAGGGTGGGGATGTTGCTGTGCCCGATGGGGATGGCACCGGCTGCGCGCAGCCGTGCCACCGGGGGCGCGTCCGCCTGCGCCACCACATCGCGGAAGCGCTCAGTGCCGAACGTGGTCGGCACGCCTTCGATGGCGGTGCTCTCCTTCACCGTGAAGGGCACGCCCGCGAGCGGCCCCAGCGTTTCGCCGGCGGCCCGCCGACGGTCCATCTGTGCCGCGGCCTCGCGTGCGCGCTCAGCCAGGAGCTGCGTGACCGCGTTCACTCGGGGGTTCACCTCGGCGATGCGATCCAGGTGACTGTCGACCAGTTCGACGGCCGAGACTTCCGCGCCGCGCACGGCCTCCGCCTGCGCGGCGGCCGGCATCTTCCACAGGGCGTCCTGCATGGCTCATCCCTCCCCACCCACGTACCAATGCGCTTGCATCGGAACCGTACCCTTGGAACCGATGCGAGCGCATCGCATAAAGTGCGCTGGGACGCAGGGCGCTGGGAGGCAGGGAGGCGGCCGGGCATGCCCAGGCAGGTGGATCACGTGAGCCGACGCCGCCTCATCGCCGAGGCCGTCTGCCACCTCGCCGACGAACGCGGACTGGAGGGCGTGACCCTTCGCGACGTCGCGGCCCGCGCGCAGGTGTCGATGGGCGCCGTCCAGCGTTGCTTCCGTACCAAGGAAGAGATGCTCGTGTTCGCTCTCGCGCACATCGGCGAGCGGATCAGTGAGCGCGTACAGGCCCGCCTCGTCAGGAGCCCGGCCCAGTCGGCCGGCACCGCCCTGGGTCACGCGGCCACCGAGATCTCACTGCTCCGGGAAGAGCACCGCGCCGACGCCAGGGTCTGGCTCGCCTTCGTCGCCCAGGCGGCGGTCAGCAAGGCGCTCGCAAGGACGTTGAAGGCGAGCTACGCAACCCTGCAGGAGGCGTTCACCCGCCTCATCTCGGAAGCCGGCGAGGGCCCTGACCGCGCCGGGCCCCGCGATCCGCAACGCGAGGCCCGCACCCTCCTCGCGCTCGCGGACGGCCTCACCGCGCACGTCCTCATCGGCCACCTCACCCCGCAAGAGGCACACGACGTCCTCCACGCCCACCTGGCGAGCCTCTGGGAGCAACCGGGCACGATCTGAAATGGCTGTTCCGCAACCCCCCGCTAGCGCCCCCCGTACTCCGGGCTCCTGCGCTCCACGAAGCTCCGCACGCCCTCCCGTGCGTCCGCCGTCGTCATGTTGATCTCCTGCGCGGCGGCCTCGGCGGCGAAGGCGGTGGCGCGGTCGGTGTCGAGGGAGGCGTTGACCAGCTGCTTGGTGAGGGCGAGGGCGCGGGTCGGGCCGGTGGCGAGACGCGCGGCCCACTCGCGGGCCGTCTTGTCCAACTCCGCGTCCGGTACGACACGGTTGACCAGGCCCAGACCTGCGGCGTCGGGCGCGGAGAGCGCGTCGCCGAAGAACATCAGCTCCTTGGCGCGGTGCGGGCCGACGATGCGGGGGAGGAGGTACGCGCCGCCGCCGTCGGGGACGAGGCCCCGTCGTACGAACACCTCGATGAACCTCGCCGATTCGGCGGCGAGTACGAGGTCGCAGGCGAACGCGAGATGCGCGCCGAGGCCCGCCGCCGTGCCGTTCACCGCCGCGATCACCGGCTTCTCGCAGTCGAGGACGGCCGCGATCAGACGCTGCGCGCCGAGCCGGATCGTGCGGGCGACGTCACCGGCGACCGGTTCCCCGGCGGTGGACGCCTTGCGGAGGTCCGCGCCCGCGCAGAACCCGCGGCCCGAGCCGGTGATCACCACGGCCCGTACGTCCGGATCGGCCGAGGCGTCCGACAGCAACCCGATGACCTGGTCCCGCAGTTGGGCCGTAAGGGCGTTCAGGGCTTCGGGCCGGTTCAACGTGATGTGCGAGACCTGACCACCGATCTCCTGCAGCACCCCCGTCACCCCCGTCACCCCCGACTCCCCCGCGTCCCCCGTCACCGGCACACCGCCAGCGCGTCCAGCGCCACCGCTCCCTGCCCCCTGGGCAGCACCATCAGCGGATTGATGTCGAGCTCCGCGAGGTCGTCCCCGAGCTCCAGGGCCATGCGCTCCACCCGCAGCACGACCTCGACCAACGCGTCGAGATCCGCCGGCGGACGCCCCCGGACCCCGTCGAGGAGGGCCCGCCCGCGCAGTTCGGCGCACATGTCCCGGGCCTGCTCCTCGCCGAACGGCGGCACGCGTACGGCGGTGTCGCGCAGCACCTCCACCAGCACCCCGCCGAGCCCCACGGTCACGGTCGGCCCGAACAGCTCGTCGTGAGCGACACCGACGACCATCTCGACGCCCCGCTCGACCATCTGGCACACGAGGACACCGTCCAGCGGCACGTCCTCGTAGCGCGCGATGTCGGTCAACTCCCGGTAGGCGTCCCGGACCTGGCTGGCCGAGGTCAGCTCGATCTTCACAAGACCGAGCTCGGTCTTGTGGGCGATCCGCGCGCCAGACGCCTTCATCACCACCGGGTAGCCCACCAGCCCCGCCGCGCGCACGGCCGCCGCCGCACTGGTCACCAACTGCTCACGCGGTACGCGAATGCCGTACGCCCGAAGCAACTGCTTCGCCGCGTGTTCGCTCAGCTGCTGTCCCGGCCGCATCAGCGCCCGCGCCTTGCGGAAGGAGGGCGAGAGGGTGCGGGCCGCGGAGTCGAAGGGGGAGCGGTAGCCGGTGGCGAACCGGTGGTGGTCGAGATGGGCGCGGACGGCCGTGATGCAGTTGGCGACCGTGCGGAAGGTGGCCACCCGGGAGGAGCCGAGCAGGACCTCCCGGTACGCCGGCTCGGTGCCGACCGGGGAGCCCCACACCACGCACACCAGCTTGTCCGTCCGCTCGGCCGCGTCCACCAGGTCCCGCACCAGCCGGTCGCTGAGCGGCGGGAAGGGCCCGGTGACCGGGCAGATCAGGACGCCCACCGCCGGGTCGTCGAGGATCGCGTCGATGATCTTCCGGCCGCGCCAGTCCCCGACCGGGTGACCGCCGTTGTCGACCGGGTTGGCCACGCTCAGGTACTCGGGTATCCACTGGTGCAGCTCGGCCTGCTTGCCCTGCGACAGCTCCGGCAGCCTCAGGCCCGCCTCGGTGGCCAAGTCGGCGAAGTGCGCGCCGGTGCCGCCCGAGATCGAGTAGACGACGACTCCGTCGGCGCGCGGCGGCCGGGCGCGGGCCAACAGGGTGGCGGTGTCCTGGAGTTCGTCCAGGCCGTCGACCCGGATCACCCCGTACTGCCGCATCGCCGCGTCCACCACCGCGTCGGCGCCGGTCAGTTTGCCGGTGTGTGAGGCGGCCGTGCGGGCGCCGGTCTCGGTGCGGCCCACCTTGACCGCGACCACGGGCACCCCGCGCCGGGCGGCCCGGTCGGCGGCGAGCAGGAAGGAACGGCCGTCCCTGAGCCCCTCGACATAGCAGGCGATGGCGCCCACCTCGGGCCGCTCGGCGAAGTAGGACAGGAAGTCGGCGGTCTCCAGGTCGGCCTCGTTGCCGGTGGGCGCCCAGTGGGAGAGGCGGATGCCGAGTTCCTGGAGGGCGAAGACGGGGCGGCCCTGGTGGCCGGACTGGGTGATCAGGGCGATGGCCGGCCCGTCCAGGTCGTCCCGGAACTCCTCGAAGGCGTTGAGGTTGGTGTTGGGGCCGAGCAGCCGCATCCCGGACCGTTCGACGGCGGCGGTGAGCCGGGCCTGGGCGGCCGCTCCCGCCTCGCCCGTCTCGGCGAACCCGGACGCGAAGACGACCGCGAACCTCACCTTGGTCTCGGCCAGTTCCTCGATCACGGGAAGAGGGTCGGAGACCAGCAGTACGGCGAGATCGACCCGCTCGGGCAGGTCGGCGACGGAGGGGGAGCAGGGGATGCCGAAGACGGACGGACGGGTGGGGTGCACCGGGTGCAGCCGGGCCCCGACCCGCTCGGACCAGGCGAGCAGTTGCCGGGTGACCCCGGTGTTCGGCCGGCCCTCGGTGTCCGAGGCGCCGATCACGGCGACGGACTCCGGTCGGAAGAAGCGGTCCAGATCGGGGACGGCGGCGTACAGCGGCCGGCCGCTGACGTCGAGGTCGTCCACCTCGGCGGGCCGGCCGTGTACGGCGGGCCCGGGTTGCTCGCCGCAAGCGATGACCCGGGCCCGGCGGGAGTCGGTGGTGAGGGTGCCGTGGGTTGATCCAAGCATCGGTCCGCCCGCTCCTGAGTGACTGGCAAGTAACTGACGCTCTGTCAGATTACAGACCTGACGGGATGTCAGGAATGGCCCTGCACGCAAAGGATGACCGGGTTTCCCGGCGAGGACTCCTCGACGAGGGACACCTGACGCGGCAATGCCCGGCGGACCGGCGAAGGACTCCCACAGCGCCCACAGCGCCCACAGCGCCCACAGGCGCCTACAGCGCCGCCACCACCTCCTTCGCCACCCGCTCGCCCGACCGCACCGCACCGTCCATGAAGCCCATCCAGTAGGTGGACGTCTCCGTCCCGGCCCAGTGGATGCCGCCCACAGGCGCGCGCAGGGCGGGGCCGTACTGGGTCAGGACGCCGGGCGCGGCGATGGAGACGGGGCCGCCCCGGGTGTAGGCCTCGTTGTTCCAGCGTTGCAGCACGAAGGACGTGGGGGAGGCCGCTTTCTCGCCGAAGTACGTCACGTAGTCCTTCAGCACGGCCGCCCGGACCTCCGCCTCGCTGGCCGCGTCCAGCGCCCGCGCCTCGTCGGCCTCGATGAAGCCCATCAGCGCGCCGTACGAGGCGTCGGGCGGGGAGTTGTCGAAGGTGGAGCTGACCACCCCGGTGTCGCTGACGACCTGGCCGTTGAGCCCGTCGGCACGCCAGAAGGGGGTGTCGTAGATCGCGATCGCCTTGCCCACCGAGGCCATCGGCAGCCGCTGGGTGAGCTGGTCGCGGGCGGCGGGGAGGAGAGGAGCGTACGAGATGCGGGCCGCGAGGGGCGGGGGCAGGGCGACGACGACCTTCTTGGCGGTGACGGTGATGCCGTCGGCCGTCACGACGTAGTTCCCGCCGGACCGGGCGATCGTGCGCACCGGGGCGTTCAGCACCACCCGGTCGCCGAGCGTGGCGGCGAGCTTGATCGGCACCAGCTGGGAGCCGCCGACGAAGCGCAGCTCCTGGGCTCCGTTCGCGGTCTCGGTGAGGCGTTCCAGGGTGCCGACGGTGGACTCGTTGCCCGCGGCGGCGATGTAGAAGAGGACGAACAGCAGGGAGAGTTCCCGGGGTTCGGCCGAGAAGATCGACGTACAGGCCACGTCCAGGAGGAACTTGGCGGACGGGATGACCGCGTTGGCGCGCAGCCAGCTCTCGAAGGTCTGCCGGTCCCACTCCTCGGCCTTCGCGGCGGTCCAGGGCGCGGTCACCGGGATCTGCTTGGCCATGTCGTCGAGCGAGGCCTGCACGATCGCCGCGTTGGCGAGGCCGGCCGCGTCGATCGGCGGGACGGAACCGAGCAGTCCGTCGGTGGCGTAGGGGGTCTTCTTGCCGTCCTTGTTGAGGAGGTTCTTGCCGGTGTTGAAGGTGGGGAAGGTCGCCACGCCCAGGGAGTCGGCGAGCGCCTTGATGCGGTCCTGGGTGGGGCCGATGAACTCGCCGCCGCCCTCGGTGACTTGGCCGTTGCCCAGCGGCAGGTTCACCACCCGGCCGCCGACCCGGTCGCGGGCCTCCAGGACGACCACGGTCTTGCCGGCGGCGATCAGGTCCCGGGCCGCGGTGAGCCCGGCGAGGCCGCCGCCGACGACGGCGACGTCCACACTGCGGGTGGCCGCGGCGGCCGTACCGGCGGCGGTGGCGGTGAGGGTCGCGGCGCCCGCAGCCGCGGCGGCACCGCCGAGCAGGGAGCGCCGGGAGAGCCGGGAGAGCTGGGGGCGCGGGGAGTGCTGTCTTTCGCGTGCCACGTGCATCCTCCGTCGTAGCGAGAGGTGGGGGTGGAGCTGGAAAGGTGAACAGTGCTCACATTCTGGCCCCGTGCGGTGGCGGCGTACAGCTCTCCCGTCACATCTGACCCACAAGTAACAAGAGTTCTACGTAGGAGAGTTGATGGGCGTCTAGGCCGGACGCACCGTTGGACGTGCCGTCGGACGCACAGCCGGACGCACAGCCGGACGCACCGTCGGCTGCGCCTCAGTCAGGCAGCCGGGAGGCCTGACGTGCGGTGTTCTTGGCGATGCTCTTAGCGATCTTCTCGGCGTTGATGGCCAGTTCGCGGAACGTGCCGCTGATGGGGGTGACGAAGCCGGTGAAGTACAGGCCGGGCGCGGTCTGCGGGGCGCGGGCGCCGTTGACGACCGGGTTGCCGTCCGCGCCGAGGACATCGAGGTGGCCGACGAGTTCCTCCAGGGCACGGACGTAGCCGGTGGCCGCGATCACGGCGTCCGGTGCGACGCGGGTGCCGTCGGCGAGGATCGCCTCGCCGTCCTCGAAGCCCTCGACGGCGGCCACGACTTCGACCCGCCCCTTGCGCACGGCGTCGACGAGACCGACGTCCTGTACGGGGATCGCGCCCTCCTTGGCCCGGCTGTAGAGGCCGGTGTCGGGGCGGGGCAGCCCGTGCGTCGTCAGATCGGGGATGCTCACCTTGGCCAGCATCGCGCAGAGCCGGTCGACGAGCCCGACCGGCAGACGGCGGACGGCGATGCCGCTGTACTGGGCGGGCCAGCCGGCCGTCGAGCGGCGCACGATGTGCGGGACGGTGCGCACGGACAGCCGTACCCGCGAGGCGCCGCCCTCCACCAGGTCGACGGCGATCTCGGCACCGGTGTTGCCGACGCCGACGACCAGGACGTCACGGCCCGCGAAGGGCTTCGGGTCGCGGTAGTCACCGGCGTGCAGGAACTCGCCGGTGTAGGCGTCGCGGCCCGGCCAGTCAGGCACCCGGGGCGTGTGGTTGTACCCGGTCGCGACGACCACCGCCGCGCCGGTCAACTCCCGTCCGCCGGTGGCGTGCAGCAGCCAGCCGGCACCGTCGGGGGAGCGCTCCACCCGGGACACCTCGACCCCGGGGACGATCTCCAGCTCGTGGACCTCGGCGTACTTCTCCAGATACCGCACCACGTCGTCCCGGGCAACCCAGCGCCCGAACCGGCGCGGCATCGGCAGCCCGGGCAGGGCCGACAGCCGACGGGTGGTGTGCAGGTGCAGCCGGTCGTAGTGGCGCCGCCAGGACTCCCCGACACGGTCGGACCTCTCCAGCACGACGGCACGTATGCCCCGGGCGCGCAGGGCGTACGCGGTGGCGAGCCCGCCGGGCCCGCCGCCGATGACGTACACGGGGCGTTGTTCCGCGTGGGTCGTCGCTGCGGTCGTCGCGTCGTGCGTCGGCTCCGCGGGGCTTGCGGAGGCTGGGGAGTCGGCCATGAGCGCGAGCGTAATCCCGGGCGCGATTGATGGGTCTCGGTCAAGACCGGAATTGGTTGCGGATTGATCACGGCTGTGGGGGGAGGGGGTGGGGCGTGTGACGTAGGGCGGCTGGTTGTGCGGGGGGAGTGGTGGTGATTCCAGAGCGGCTACAGCAGCGGCATCAACGGTGAGTCATGTCTCGAACTTGCCACCGTTGCATCCGAGTTGAGGACAAAGCTGGCCTTTGCATCTGGCACAAACATGGAGCTGAAGGAACCGGTGGCGAGGTAGGTGCCGATGGGAGCCGCCTTTGTGTCGGTGCAAGAGGTGTTGGGGCGGCGGTTCCATCGGTAGGTGACGGTGGCTGGGGCGCTGGGAGATACGGCCACCCATCGGTCCGGAGGCGGGGGAGTGCAGGATGCCGAGTGCCACAGTGGTTTGTCTTCACTGGCGAGTGCGATGGTGAGCCTGACCAGCTTGGGAGATGCGTTGATCCTGCACTCGGATGTGCTCTTGATTTTGAGAGTGAGGATCGGGGTGCCCTTCGAGCCGTAGCTGTTGCGCTCGGACTTCAATTGCAGTGTTACGGGTACCAGGGAATCGGTGTCCACGCAGCTGGGCATGCGCATGATGGTCGTCGTGTTAACGGCCTGATCGCCTAGATCGGGCAACGTGTCTTGACGCGGGGGTGGCATGGTCTCCCGGCTGCTGGTTTGCGCTGATGCGGACGCGGTGGGGGACCTGTCGGCTCGTTGGTTTCCCTCGGTCCGGGAAGCCCAGAGTGCGTACCCCATCCCGCCGATGACGGCTGATGCGGTGACGATCAACAGGGCGATCCGTGCCAAGCGGATGCCGGGACGGTGCAGGCCACGCATCGCCTGGTCAAGTTTCTTGTTGCTCCGCTCCAGGTCTCGAAGGATTCGCTCGGGGGTGTGTTGTCGGTTGCCGGTCCGGACCGGTGCGCTGCCCAGGCCAGTGTCTTCGTGTGAGGTGGCGGCTTTGTCTGGTGCCGTCGGCCTCGACGCCTGGTTTGGCTGACGGCTGCGTTGACTGGACGGGTGCCGGATGCTGCGGGACGGACGCGTCGGTGTGGGCGCACCGATGTTCATAGCCGTGTTCTCGAACCTGGCCGTCCGCTCCCCGGCGGAGAGGGGCTGCGGGGCTTGGGTCGGCCGCGTGGCGGGTGGGGGCAGGAATGCGAAGTCGTCCAGTTCGATGTCGGTGACGATCCGTAGAGTCTGGGACTGCCCGTGCTTGCGGTAGGCCTGGTGCAGCTGTGTCATCCGTTCCTGCACTGCCTCCTTGAACTTCGCCAGGGTGAGCGCCGCACTCTCAGGGTGGGCTGTGATGACGTCCGACACTGACCGAGAGAAGATGCTGAACGACTCGCCGGGGTGGACACCCCTCAAGGGGTCGACGAGCGCATCGTGCGGGCGAACGAACAGTGCGAGCTGTGCTGGTGAGCAGGCATAGACATAAGCCACTTTGCGGCGCAGCGCGGCGTTGACCTTCTGCTGGCTCCACTGCTTGACGCTCGCGAGCCCCATCGACTCCTGGTCGATTCCCTCCCTGCAGGCATCGATCAGGAAGACGACGTGTTGAGCGTGGGTCTCATCCAGACGAGCACGCCAATCGATGGCCACGCACCCCGATTCGAAAGGGTGAGTGTCCTCGTCGATGTCCTCCGGCACGAGGTAGTCAACGCCTTTGGCGTGGACACCGTGTCCGCTCAGAAGGATGAATAACGTGTCGTTGGCGCGCGCACGTTTGAGGAACCCGTTCACGCGGCCGTTCACATAATTTGCCGAGACCTGCTTTCCGCCTTCCCGCCCGGCCAGGACCTGGACCTCGTCAAACTCCCTGGTCTGGAGTGCCGATCCGAGACGGGCGAGATCATCAGGGATGAAGGGCAGTGCCGAGACGCCGCGCATTTCGTAGTCACTGGCCCCAATGAGCAACGCTCTGTACCGCCCCATAACCCGGTCACTGCTTGAAGATCAGTACGATGCCATGGCTCCGCTGCACCTGCGCGCTACCGATGAACTGGATGCCGCCATTCGCAGTTACCTGGAAGGAAAGGTGCGCCTCTCGCAGTGGCAAAGGTCCTCCGCGCGCGGCAGCCTCGGTGAAGACCTGCTGCAAGGCGTCAACGGCTTCAGTGAGGTTCTTGCGCAACGGCCCGAGGGGCACCTTCCTCAGCCGTACCTGCCCATCCCCTCCGCCGAACAGGCTCATGGAGTCGCCCTCGTCGCCGAGTTGATCGTCGGACGACACCCAGAACGGCAGCTCCGGAATAGCGGACGGTTCGCTGGCTGAGCTCACAGATCCCCCTTGGTCAGTGATGGCTTGCCAACTTTACGAAGAAATTCGCAGATGCGTGGCCAAGCTGCGAAAACGGGCACATCGTGTGCGCGCTGAGGTGCCAACAGCCCCTGGTGTACTCAAAACCGCACGATAAGCGCACCAGATCGATCGGGAACAGCGGAGAACCGCGGTGAATGCGGCCGAGAACCGTAAGTGCCGCGTCAGGCAACCTTTGCTCTCTTGGGCGGGGTTGCGCGTCCTGCATTGAACGTGACGTCTGATATCCGCCAGCGCGGTCATTGCCGAGTCGAGAATCTGGGTGCATGACTACGGCATCGACGGTCGTCTTCCGCGTCCGTGCGTTGCCCGCTGAGGTGCTGGACAGGGTGCGTGCCAGAGGAGTCGACGCGTTCGGGAAGGGTGTGGAGCGCTCACCGCCGAGGGGGGCGATCCCCTCCGCTGTTGTCTGCGCAACGCCGAGTCCGGCGAAGACCTGCCGCTCTTCGGCTACCAGCCGCCGCTCCCGGCCAGCCCCTACTGTGAGGTCGGCGCCGTACTCGCACACGCTGCCCCCTGCGCGGGGCCCGTCGACGTCGACAGCTACCCGCCGAACTGGCGCGGACGTCCGCAGGTACTGCGTGCGTACGATGCTCGCGGGTGGATCCATGACGCGACCAGAGCGCACGACGGTCAGGATCCAGAGGGAGCCATCGCCGAGCTGCTCGCGGAGCCCGACGTTGTGCAGGTCCACAGCCGCAACGTCGCCTGGGGCTGCTACATGTTCACGATCACCCGCGCCGGATAGGGCGGGGGCGCGCCGGCCAAGGCCCGCGCTACTTCATCCTCGACGCTACCGACCATGCCGGCCGCAAGGAGCAGGGCAGCACGATCCGCCGCTACATCATCTGGCGAGACCGTCACGCTGACGATGAGCGGATATGAGCCGTGGTCGACAGGCGAACATTGCTTGATGCGGCACCAGTTGTTGCTGGTCATGAGTTGATGGCGCTGCTCGTTGGTGTTGACCTTCGAGTTGGTTGAAGCTCAATGATGGCGAGGTGCCAAATTCTGAGTTGATGCCGATCGGGGTCTTCGCTCAACGCAGTGGTCTGACCTCCAGCGCGTTGCCGTTCTACGCCGACTCCGGGCTGCTGAAGCCCGCCGAGGTCGACCCGATCTCGGGCTACCGCTATTACAGCGCTGACCAGGTAGCGCGGGCGACCGTGCTGCGTCAGCTCCGCGAGATCGCTATGCCCCTTGCCGCTGTGGAGGCTGTCCTCGACGCCGGGGGCCGACGAGGTGTCCCGGCTGCTGGATGAGCATGTCGCGAGGGTCATCGGGACCACCTCCCTGACACAGCGAAGACCTTGTCACCGTGTCAAGGTCAAGGGGGGCAACGGGTGGACGCCGATCCGCCGATCCGCGCCTTTCGCAACCGGAAGGATGGCCGCGCCACCATCTGCCTGCAGTTCATTACTCCAAGTAGTGGAACCGGTGAGACACCCGCCCCTTCCGGGGGAATCGTCGTACCGGATCTCGGTGGTGATCGACCGGGCTCCCTCACAACATCAAGGAGTCTCGGTGCGATTCAGATCCACAGCGGGCGGCGCGCTCGGCGCCCTCACGCTGGCCCTCGGGCCGGCCACTCTCTCCGCCCCGGCCCACGCCGCCGCCCCGATCGCCTGTGACGAAGCGGTCCTCGTGTCCGCCATCGAAGCAGCCAATGATGCGGGCGGGGGCACCATCGACCTGGCCGCGAACTGCGTCTACACCCTCGCGGAGATCACTCCTGCCGAGGGAGGCAAGGGACCGAACGGGTTGCCAGTGATCCGCGAGGACATCACGATCAACGGCACCAATTCCGTCATCGAACGCTCCACCGTGCCGGGCACCCCGGAATTCCGCATCTTCGAGGTCGGCGGCACCAACGGCGAACTCACCCTCAACCGGGTCACCTTGCGCAACGGCAACCTGGCCGGCGGCGGCGAGGGCGGCGCCATCTACGTGCATGACGACCGCGTCCTGACGGTCAGGTCCAGCATCCTGGCCAACAACACCGCCGCGACGGGCGGCGGCGCCATCCGCAGCAACGGCACCGCCACGATCACCGCCAGCACCCTCAGGGACAACCACGCCAGGGCCGGCGGCGGCATCTACGCCTTCGGCAAGAGCACCACGATCGTCTCCACCATCATCTCGGGCAACGAAGCCGACTTCGGCGGCGGCATCGGCAACGAAAGCCCCAGCAACATGACCATCCGGGCCAGCTATGTGCAGGGCAACACCTCCAGGTTCGACGGGGGCGGCATCGGCAACTTGGGCGGCGCCACCCTCACCGTGCAGAGCAGTCACATCAGCAACAACTCCGCCGGCCCCTTCGGAGGCGGCATCATCAACTTCGGCACCGTGACCCTGAACAGCAGCTCGGTGAACGACAACACCGCCACCATCGGCGGCGGGATCACCAACAGCGGCACGATCAACGTCAACGACTCCACTCTCAAGGGCAACAAAGCCGGCTCCCTGGGTGGCGGGCTGTCCAACTTCTCCGGCACGGCGACTCTCACCAACAGCTCCGTGTCGGGCAACAGCGCGGCCAACGCGGGCGGCATCTACGAGAACTCCGGCACGGTCACCCTGGTGCGCGGCTCCGTGACGGCCAACACCCCCAACAACTGTCAATCCGCCGGCGCTGTCCCCGGCTGCACCAACTAGCGCTCGCCCACTGCGCGTCAGCCAACGACACACCCGGACACAGATCACGGATTCCAGAAGACGTCGGTGAACGCACGGTCGAAGCGTCGCGCGGCCAGGTCCTCGCGTTGGATCACCCAGTGGACGCTGGCGCTCTCCCAGCCCTGTACGTCCATACCCGCATACCAGTCGGCCAGGAGCACCCAGTCCGACACGTCACTCGAAACCGGTCCGTCCCACCGGCCCGCTTCCGCTGCTTTCACGGCTCTGGACGCGGCACGGGCGATCGGATCGGTGTAGATGGCCTCCTCCCAGGCGTATCCCCCGATCTGCAGCGGCCCCTCGGGGGCGATGGCGTCCTGGGTGCTCTTCCAGACCTTGACGAGTTCCTCGGAGCGGGGATGCCCCGGAAGCGGCCCGCTCCCCGGCTCCCCGAGGAATTCGACCGCGTGGTGGTAGGGCAGCGACACGCCGGCCGTCGCCCGCAGCGGGCCCTGCGGGAACTCCTCGAACATCGCCTGCTCATCGTCGAAGTCGAAGGAGTTCCAGGCGTTCTTGTCCCGTTCCGCCACGTCCGCGTCGACGGGGACGTACACCACGCTGCCGGCAGTCTCGTAGTCCTCGGCGGTCTCGGGGAAGGCGAACAGCAGCAGGTGGCCGTCGGGAGGCAGGGGCAGGTCGGTCGCGTCGGCGGGGAGGGCCGCGAGGTCGATGGAAGCGACGAACGGGTGGGCGGGGTCCGGGACATCAGCCGGAAGCAGGAGCGGACCGCCGAACCGACCCACGACCGCGCCGTCCCCGTCCCGCGTCAACGTCGCGCAAGGGCGGCAGGTGCCCAGCCATCGCTCCACGTCGTCGACGGGTATGCCCCGCGAGACCGCCTCGTCACGGAACGGACGTAACTGGTCCCACATCTCAGGAGTCATGGCCAGACCGTAGAGGAAGGGACTGACACAGCGGCATCGAAGCCATGGCCGAGCCGAGTACCCGCACCCGCCCACGGCGGCAAGGGGACGGGACGGGGGTGTCCGCCCGCAGCGTCTGGCGCGTCAACACCGCCCACTCACCAAGAAACCGATTCC
>NZ_JBFAGK010000024.1:4225-131973 GCF_040660135.1 Streptomyces sp. NPDC050997 | reverse complement strand
CACCCCCAACCCCCCCCGGGCTGGGGGGGGGTCCCCTGCTTCGCCGCTTTTGGGTTTGTACCTGCAAGTGCGGGTGGGGTTGGGGGTGACGGCCGCCCCCCCCCCGGCGCCACGGCCGGGCAGCTCTCGCCCGAACCCGACAGCTCACCTCGCAGGCGCCGGAGAGGAACGTCCCCATGTCCGCAGGTCAGCTCCGTCACTCCAGAACCGCCCGCCTCACCCGCAAGCTCGCTGTCGCGGGCACCGGACTCGCCGTACTGGCGCTCCCGATCATGGGCGCGACCACCGCGTCGGCGGCGACCCCGACCGTGGTCACCGCCTCCTCGCTGGGGTACGCCAACAACCTCGACGGTTGGATCCGGGCGTCGCTCCATGTCATGGGGCAACACGCGATTCCGGGTACGTACTACGGCATCTACCGCAACGTCATCCGGGAGTCCTCGGGCAACCCGTACGCCATCAACCTCTGGGACTCCAACGCCGCCGCGGGCACCCCGTCCAAGGGCCTGCTCCAGACCATCGACCCGACCTTCCAGGCGTACCACGTGGCCGGTACCTCGTGGAACCCGTACGACCCGGTCGCGAACATCACCGCCGCCTGCAACTACGCGGCCGCGCGGTACGGCTCGATCGACAACGTGTGGGGCGCGTACTAAGCCCTCTCAGGAGGTCCGGGCGACCCCGGCCGCTTCGGGGGCCGGGGTCGCCCAGGCCGCTCAGGCCTCCGGGAAGAGTCTTTCGAGGACGACGGCGATGCCGTCGTCCTCGTTCGACAGGGTGATCTCGTCGGCCACGGCCTTGAGTTCGGGGTGGGCGTTGGCCATGGCGATGCCGTGGGCGGCCCAGTCGAACATCGGGATGTCGTTGGGCATGTCACCGAAGGCGACGGTCCGGTCCGGGCCGAGGCCCAGATGATCCGCGGCCAGCGCGAGGCCCGTCGCCTTGGTGATGCCGCATGGCTGGAGTTCGACGGTCCCCGGCCCGGACATGGTGACCGTGGCGAGGGAACCGACCACCGAGCGGGCCGTCGCCGCCAACTCGTCGTCGGACAAGTCGGGATGGCGCAGCAGCACCTTGCTGATGGGCTCGCACCACAGGTCGTCGCGCCGTCCCACGCGTACCGCGGGCAGCGTCGGGTGGGGCATGAGGTAGCCCGGCTCGATGAGCGTGAGTCCGTCGACGCCGTCCTGGTCGACGGCGGCGTACACCTGGCCCACCTCGGCCTCGATCTTGCCGAGCGCGGTCTCGGCCAACTCCCGGTCCAGGGTGACCGACCACAGCAGACGGCCCGCGCCGGCGTCGTACACCTGCGCGCCCTGCCCGCACACCGCGAGCCCCCCGCCGCCCAGGATGTCCAGGAGGGGACGCACTCTGGGCGCCGGCCGGCCGGTGACGACGAGGTGCCGGGCGCCGGCCGCCGCCACCCGCGCGAGCGCGGCGAGCGACCGGTCGGAGAGCGTGTCGTCGCCTCGCAGCAGCGTTCCGTCCAGGTCGGTGGCGATCAGTGAATATGCGGTAGGTGCGGCCATGATCAGAGAATACGGATGGAACGCCCCGCCGACTCGACGCGAACCGGACGGCTGCAGCCTTCACATGGGTTGACGGCTGCTCCGGTTGCGAACGTCCGTTCCGGTCACCACGGTGGTCGCGGTCACGCGGAGTCGCGCACCACCAGTTCCGTCGGCACGATCACCCCGGCCGTGTCCTCGCCGGCGATCTGGGCGAGGAGCATGCGGACCATCTCGGCGCTGATGCGGTCGTAGGGCTGACGCATGGTGGTGAGGGCCGGGGTGACGGCGGTGGCCGCGGCCGAGTCGTCGAAGCCGCCGACAGCGATGTCATCGGGGATCGAACGCCCGGACTGCTGAAGGGTGTTGACGACTCCCTGGGCCATGAGGTCGGAGGCGACGAACACCGCGTCCATGTCGGGGGCCTGGGCGAGCAGTCGGCGTGCCGCCTCCTCGCCGCCGGTGCGGCGGTAGTCGCCCTCCACGACCAGCGCCGCGTCGTAGGGCAGCCCCGCCTCGACGAGCACATCGCGGTAGCCGGCCAGGCGTTCGGTGCCGCCCGGGGTGTCCAACGGCCCGGTGATCATGCCGATGCGGCGGCGGCCGCCCTCGATCAGGTGGCGGACCATCTCCGCCGCGCCGTCACGGTCGGCGGCCGCCACATAGCTGACCTTGGAACCGAGGCCCAGCGGCTTGCCGCAGGCCACCAACGGGATGCCCGCGTCGCGCAGTTCGGCCGCCACCGGGTCCCCGCTGTGGCTGGAGACCAGCAGGACCCCGTCGACGTGGCCCGAGGTGATGTAGCGGGTCAGGCGGCGCCGGTCGTCGTCGGTCGCCGCGAGCATCAGCAGCAGCGGGATGTCGTGCCGGGCGAGGTGCTCGGTGCAGCCGCGCAGCAGCACATTGAAGTTGGGGTCCTCGAAGAACTTCTCCTGCGGCTCGGTGAGCAGGAACGCCACCGAGTCCGACCGGCCCGTACTGAGGCTGCGGGCATGCCGGTTGACCACGTACCCGGTCTTCCTGATGGCGGCCTCCACGGCCCGGCGGGCGGCCGGCGAGACGTAGTGGCCGCCGTTCAGGAAGCGGGAGACGGTGCCCCGCGACACGCCCGCCTCGCGCGCCACGTCGTGGATGGTGGGCGGTCTGCGGCGGCCGTTGGCGCTGGTGGTCATGTTCCTCGTTCGGGGCCGTGGGTTTCGGGAAGCCGGGTGCTCAGGACTTGATCGAGCCGCTCAGCAGGTCCAGGGACCAGAACCGCTGGATCACCAGGAACAGCGCGATCAGCGGGAGGATCGCCAGCAGACATCCGGTGATGACCAGGGTGTACAGCGCGGGTTGCGAGGCGCCCTGGGCGAGCAGCGTGTAGAGCCCGAGGGTGATCGGGAACTTGGTGTCGTCGGCCAGCATCACGAACGGCAGCAGGAAGTTGTTCCAGATGGCGACGAACTGGAAGAGGAACACCGTGATCAGGCCCGGCATCATCATCGGTACGGCGATCCGCGAGAAGATCCGCCACTCACTGGCGCCGTCCATGCGGGCGGCCTCCATGAGTTCGGTGGGCACCGAGGCGGCCGCGTAGATGCGGACCAGGTAGACGCCGTACGGAGAGAGGATCGACGGCAGCAGCATCGACCAGTACGAGTCGGCCAGGCCCGTCTTCGACAGCAACAGGTACTGGGGAACGGCCAGCACGACGCTCGGCACCAGGACACCGGCCAGGATCATCTTGAAGATGGCCTCCCGCCCGCGGAAGGAGTACCGGCCGAGCGCGTAGCCGCCGGCCGCGGAGACAGCGGCGGACAACAGTGCGCCGACGCCCGCGTAGAAGGCGGAGTTGGCCATCCACTGCCAGTAGATGCCGTCCCGGTACGCCGTCAGGTCACCCAGGTTGTCGAGGAACCCGGTGCCGGGCGCGAAGCTGAAGGTGGAGAAGAGCTCCGACCGGTTCTTCGTCGCCGCGATGACCACCCAGGCGATCGGGACCAGGCAGTACAGCGTGCCGAGGATCAGCACGAGGGTGGGGACCCAGGCGGTGCGCCGCGCGCGGCCGGCCTTGCCGGTGGCGTCGGCGGTGAGCGTGAGGGGGGTCATGCCCGGTCCTCCCCGGTGTAGCGGTCGGAGATACGCAGCAGGGTGAAGGAGAGGACGAACGTGGCGATGGCCAGGACGACCGTGGTGGCGGCGGCGCCGTAGATGTCGGACTTCAGGAAGGCGCTGTCGTAGATGGCCATCAGCGGGCTCCACGTGCTCTGCAGGTTGTTCGTGAGCGGCTTCAGGGCCATGGGCTCGGTGAAGACCTGGAGGGTGGCGATCACCGAGAAGAAGAAGGTGAGCACCAGCGAGGGCATCACGATCGGGATCTTGATCTTCAGGGCGATGTGCAGGTCGGAAGCCCCGTCGATCCTGGCCGCCTCGTAGATGTCCGGTGGGATCGCCCGCAGTGCGGTGTAGATGACGATCATGTTGAAGCCGGTGCCGCCCCACACCGCGATGTTCGCGAAGGACAGATAGAGGTTGCCGCCGTCGAACAGGTCGGGCTGCGGCAGGCCGAACTTGTCCAGCAGGTAGTAGAAGGGGCTGACGTCCGGAAGGTAGAGGAAGCCCCACATGAGGGCGGCGATGATGCCGGGCACCCCGTACGGCAGGAAGATCATCAGCCGTGCGAGGGGCGCGCTGCGCGCTTTCGGGGTGTCGAGCATCAGCGCGAACAGCAGGGCGAGGCCGAGCATGGTCGGGATGACGATCAGGCCGTAGCCGAAGGCGCGCAGCACGCTGTGGCCGAACTCGGAGTCCTGGAACACGTCGGTGTAGTTGCCGAGGCCGTTCCAGACCTGTTCGCGGGCGCCCTTGCCGAGTCCGATGCCCTTGACCTTGACCTTGTGGAGGCTCAGCCAGATCGCGTACCCGATGGGGATGACGGTGAAGGCGGCGAACAGGGACAGCGTGGGCACCAGGAACCAGTACGGTGCGCTGTGGCCACGGCGGCGGGGGCGGCTGGGGCGGACGGACGGGGCGGTGCCGGTGCCGTCCGCCAAGGGCCCGGCCGCGATGCGGTCGGAGCCCTTGAGCGGAGCGCTGGTCATGCCTCGGCCACCTCGAAGCCCTGCTTCTTCATGTCGTCGAAGGTCTTCGTCTGCATGGTTCCGAGGGCGGAGAGGAACTGCGTCTCCTTCTTCGCCTTGGTGGCCTTGCCGAAGTCGTCCTGGAAGGCGGTGTAGGTGGTCTGGACGTTCGGCCCCCAGGCGGAGGCGGCCGTGGTCGCGGCGATCTCGGCGGCCGTGGTGTAGAAGTCCTTCTGGTTCGAGAAGAACTCGGGCGTCGTCAGGACGTCGCCGGACTGGCCCTTCGTGGCCGCCGGGTAGATGGCGACCTCCTTGACCAGGGCGGCCAGCGCCTCCGGATCCGTGTTGATCCAGCGGGCGAACTTCGCGGCTGCCTCGGCGTGCTTGGAGTCGGTGGAGACGCCGGTGGAGGAGCCGCCCCAGCTGCCGGTGACGTTCTCGCCGGACTTCCACTGCGGCAGCGGGGCCATGCGCCACTTGCCCTTGGTCTCGGGGGCTGAGGAGACCAGCACACCGGGCGCCCACACGGCGGAGACCCAGGCGAGGTGGGTGCCCTTGTTCAGGGCTTGGTTCCAGGGCGGGGTGTACATCGGCTGGTTGTCGATGACGCCCTCCTGCACCAGGCCGCCCCAGAACTCGGCGACCTTCTTGGTGGCGGCGTCGTCGATGCCGACGGTCCACTTGCCGCTGCCGTCGACCGTCCACCACTTGCCGCCGGCCTGCTGGGCGAGGCCCGCGAACAGGCCCGGGTCGTTGGAGGAGAAGGTGGTCAGGTAGGCGTCCGGGACCGCCTTCTTGGCGGCGCGCGCGGTCTCGGCGAACTCGGTCCAGGTCTTCGGCACGGACAGGCCGTGCTTCTTGAACAGGTCCTCGCGGTAGTAGAACATCAGCGGCCCGGAGTCCTGCGGGATCGCGTAGACCGCGTCGGTGCCGAGGGTGACCATGCCCCACAGTCCCTCGGAGAACTCGGACTTGGTGTCGCCGGCGTACTTGGAGATGTCGGCCAGAACGTCGTTGGAGACCAGGGTCGGAAGCGACTGGTACTCGACCTGGATCAGGTCGGGCGCGTTGCCGGCCTTCTTCGCGGTGATCAGCTTGGAGAGGATCTCGCCGCCGCTCGCCTGCTTGGACACGGTGACCGTGATGTCCGGGTTCTTCTTGTTCCAGATCGCGGCGACCTTCTCCATGTTGGGCGCCCACGCCCAGTAGGTCAGCTTGACCGGCCCGCCGCTCTCGCCGGAGTCGTCGTCGGAACCGCCGCAGGCGGCGAGGGTGCTGGTGAGGCCGAGGGCTGCGGCCCCGGCGAGGATGCTTCGCCTGCTGATCTGGCGGCTGTGGATCGACATCTTCATCTCCCCTGACTTGAACCAGCCGACCTCGTCAACGTCCCGCGTACGCGGCAACCGCCGTGGGGGGAGGTTCTGCGGACGTGACCGAGGGGCTGTGCGCGAGGGCCGCGCGGCTCTGTGATCGTGCACAGTAGAGAATTGTTTCGGCCCCTTGTCAATGGAGGGTGCCTGGGGTTACCTACTTGTTGCTCGCGGATGGCGAGCGCGATCAGTACTGTGCACGATCACAGAAACATGCCTTTTTGAAGCGTCTCGTTCGCCCTCTCGTACTTCCTCTCGTGCTTCCTCTCGTTCTTCCTCATCAAGGTTTGTTCTTCCTCTGTGACGTTCACCGTGAAGGGACCCTGACATGCGCAGACGCAGTGTTCTGACCGCTGCCGGAGCCGCGGCACTGGCCGTTCCCGTGCTGGGCGCGGCTCCCGCCGTCGCCGTCGCCGGCACCGGGACCGCCGGCCACCGCGGCCGCCTGGCGATCCGCGGTGTGGACATCTCCTCGCTGCCGAAGAACGAGGACAAGGGTGCCGTCTACCGGCGTGCCGACGGCCGCCGCCAGGACCCGGTCCGCATCCTCGCCGAGGCGGGCGTCACCCATGCCCGGCTGAAGGTGTGGGTCAACCCGGCCGACGGCTACAACAACAAGGCGCACATACTCCCGTTGGCCCGGCGCCTGAAGCGGGCCGGCATCGGCATCTGGGTCGACTTCCACTACTCCGACACCTGGGCCGACCCGGCGCACCAGAGCAAGCCGGCCGCCTGGAACGACCTGGACGTGCCGGGCCTGACCCGGGCGGTGTACGACCACACCGCCGACGTCCTCGGCGCGCTGCGGCGGCAGGGCACCCCGGCCGACCTGGTGCAGGTCGGCAACGAGCTGAACGGCGGGATGCTCTGGCCCGAGGGCGACTGGGAGCACTGGGACAACCTCGCCGCGTTCCTGAAGGCCGGGCTGCGCGCGGCCCGCGACACCACGCCGCGCGTCCGAACGATCCTGCATCTGGCCAACGGCGGCGACAACGGGCTGTACCGCTGGTGGTTCGACAACGCGGTGTCCTACGGCGTCGAGTTCGACATCATCGGGCTCTCCTACTACCCGTTCTGGCACGGGCCGGTGGAGCAGGCCGCCGCCAACATGGCCGACATCACGGCCCGTTACGGCAAGCCGTGCGTGATCGCCGAGACCGCTTACCCGTTCACGCTGAAGAGCGAGGACGACGTCAACGACATCATGAACGACCCCTCGCAGCTGACCGAGGGCTTCCCCGCCACGCCCGAGGGCCAGGCGGCCTGGCTGCGCGCGGTGGCCGACCTCGCGGCGGCGGTGCCGGGCGGCCAGGGCCTTGGCTACTGCTACTGGGAAGGCCTGTGGACCTACCGCGCCGGCAGCGGCTGGGACCCGACGGACCCGGCATCCGGCAACGCCTGGGAGAACCTCGCCCTGTTCGACTTCGAGAACCGGGCACTGCCGGGGCTGCGGACGCTGGGGCGGTATCGGGGGTAGGCCGTTGGCGGGCGGGCGGGCGGGGCGGTTCCTGGCAGGCAGTGGCGGTGGCGGTGGCAGGTCCCCGCGGGCCCCTACCCGTGGGCGGCGGCCAGGTGTCTCACCAGCCTCGGCGACGCGAACTCCGTTCCGCACACGAACCGCATCAGCGGCCCGTACGACGCCGCCGACGGCAGGCCGGTGAAGTACAGGCCCGGGACGGACGACACGTATCCCGCGCCCAGCTTCGGCGCGCCGCGGCTCACCGTGAGCCGGGTGCGCAGTTCGTGGCCGAGGAAGTCCATCGCGGCGAGGTCGACGCGGTATCCGGTGGCCGCGATGACGTGGTCGGCCGCCAGCCGTTCCCTGCGGCCGGTGAGGCCGAGGGCGGTCAGCGTCGGGTGACCGTCGGCGGTGTCCGCGCTCAGCACCCGGTCCACCTCGCTGACCCGCACCGTGCCCTCGAAGCGTTCGCGCAGCCACCACGCGCCCAGCGGACCCAGGACCCGGCGGACCAGGTAGTGGCGGGCCTGGGCCGGGAGGTGGCGGTAGGGGTGCGGATAGTAGCTGAGCGCCCACAGGGACCAGGCGCGGCCGAACGGCGACTCGGGACGCAGCCTCGGCTGCCGCCAGGGCGGCGCCCCGAACGCGACACTGCCGCGCCCGCGCGCCACCACCCGCACCCGCGCGCCCGCCTCCGCCGCCAGCGCCGCCGTCTCCAGCGCGGACTGGCCGGCGCCGACGACTATCAGCTCCTGGTCGGCGTAGCGGGTGAGGTCGTGGTGCTGGGAGCTGTGGGAGAGCGCCCCCGTGGGGGTGGGTCCGTCCGGCGCGGCCGCGGCCAGCTCCGGGGGCAGATGGGCGAGGCCCGACAGACCGGTCGCGACGACGACCGCCCGCGCGGTGAACAACTCGCCCGAGTCCAGCTTCAGTTCGAAGCCCCCACCGCCGGTGGTCCGCCGGTCCACGGACACCACCCGTTCCCGCTCCAGCTCGGGCACCAGCTTCTGCTGGAACCACTCGCCGTACGCGATGAAGGTCTCGACGGGAATGATGTCCTCGTCCGTCACGAGCCGCCGGATGCCCGCCGCGTCGCAGTAGTCGACCAGGGTGTGGCCGCGCTGCGGGGCGTCGATGGTGGAGGCGACCGGGGTCGACTTCAGGAGCATCCCGGCGGGCATGTGGTCGCGCCAGCTGACCATGAGGTCGCCGAAGACTCGGACAGGGATGCCGCGCGCCCGCAGATGCGCGGCGGTCGACAGGCCGAACGGCCCGGCACCGATGACTGCTACCGGTTGGATCACGAAGTCCCTCCCCAGGACGTCACTTCGTCACTTCGTCAGTTCGTCGCTTCGTCGCTTCGCGGCCTGTTCGGGCAGCCTCTTCCTACGCCGGCTGACCGCCCGAACGGGCACTGCCGCCACGGCGGTTGCCGCGCCACAGCTGATAGAGGTGCTTCGTGCCCGGTCGCACGAAGCGCGCGAGCATCGTGAGGAACGGCAGCGGGTCGTCACCCGCGAGCCAGGCCAGCTCCGTCCCGCTCGCCCGCGCCGGTGCGTGCGGCGTCGTGTAGCCGCTGCGGCGGTAGGCGAGCAGGGCGGGCAGGTCGATGTTCTCCACGATGTACCGGTGGCCGGCGCGCTGTTCCCCCTCCGGAACGGTGCGCCCGGTCAGATCCAGATGCATGGCACGCACCACGTCCACCCCCGACTCGCTCTCGAAGAGCCGGAACTGGGCGCCCATGCGCGGGTTGAAGTCGAGGAGTTTGTACTGTCCGTCGCGCCGGTCGAAGCGCAGGTCGAGGTCGATGATTCCGGTGAAGCCGATCTGTTTGATGAAACGCGCGGCGAGATCCGCGAGTTCCGGATTGTCGACGACGTACGCGTGCGCCGTCATGCCCGCGTGCGGCGGCCAGGAGCGGACCTTGACCCCCGTGAACAGGGCCAGCGGGACCGAGTCCCGGTCGAAGTACGCGTGCACGATCCAGTCCTCCGCCTGCTCCCTCGGCAGGTACTCCTGGAGGATCACCCCGGGGTGCTCGCCCCAGTCCCGGGCCAGAGTGAGAAGCCCCACGCGGGTGGTGATGCGGGTGGTGCCGCGCACGGCCGGGCGCTCCCGCCGTACGAACGCCTCGCGGTTCTTGGCCACCACCGGGAAGCGGGCCTTCTCCGCGAAGTCGACGACCTCGTCGTACGACTGCGGGAAGGCCGCCGACGGGCTCGGTACCCCGTGTTCCACGCACAGTTCGTGCAACCCCTGTTTGCTGGCAAGGCGGCGCGGCAGAACGGGATCGACGCACGGGAAGAGGAAGTGGTCGCCAAGTTCGCCCTGGTGTTCGGCGATCAGGACCGCGGCCTCCTCGTCGGTGGGGATCAGCACGGCGGGCCGGCCGATCCGCCGCCCGATCCGCAGCAGCCCCTCCACCAGACGGCCCGGGTCCTCCGTCCCCGTCGTCGGCCACACGAACGCGCGCTCCAGGTAACGGGACGCGGCCGCGGGCGTGTAACGGTCCTCGGTGATCGCGTACATCGGGACGCCCAGGCGGCCCAGACTCCGGATGGCGCCGACACCGCCGTGGTGCAACGGATAACCGCCGAACTTCACGATCAGACCCGGCACTTCACGGGCGGCTGAAAACGGCACACTGCTGGTGCTCCTGGCCACGGGTCCCCCCACGTGTCCCCCCTACGGACCGGACCCACCCCGCCCGTGTCCCCCAAAGGACGCTAAGCCGGAATTGCCACCTCCGACAAGGAAATTTCGGACATTGCAAACTCTTTAGACACTGCCCAGGGCACGCAACTCAGCCGTAACGTGTGGCTCAACCACATGGACCGCACGGTTTGCACGAGAGTGAGGCAGCACCCCATGCCCCCCTTCGATCTCCCCGCAGGTGACCCCTTCGGCCCGCACAACCTTCCGTACGGCGTGTTCTCGCTCCCCGGCTCGACAGACCGGACCGTAGGCATCCGGTTGGGGGACCAGGTACTCGACGCGGGCGCCGCGGCGGCCACCCTGGGCTCCCCCTACGTATCCCTGCTGGCCCGGCCCACTTTGGGGCCGCTCCTCGCCGCGGGCCGCACGGCGTGGTCGGACGTGCGGCGCGCGCTGACGGCATGGGTGACGGTCCCGTCCCACCAGGAGGCGATCGCGGGACTCTTCCGCCCGCTGTCCGACGTCACCCTGCATCTCCCCTTCGAGGTCGCGGACTACGTCGACTTCTACGCCTCCGAGAACCACGCCCGGAACGTCGGACAGATCTTCCGCCCGGACGCCGCCGACTCCCTCACCCCCAACTGGAAGCACCTGCCGATCGGTTACCACGGCCGCGCCGGCACGGTGGTGGTCTCGGGCACGGACGTCGTACGGCCCTCGGGCCAGCGCAAGGCCCCCGCCGACCCGGCACCCGTCTTCGGGCCGTCCGTCCGACTGGACATCGAGGCCGAGGTCGGCTTCGTGGTCGGGGCGCCGTCCAAGCCGGGCCGGCCGGTGGCACTGGCCGACTTCCGCGAGCACGTCTTCGGGCTGTGCCTGCTCAACGACTGGTCGGCGCGGGACATCCAGGCGTGGGAGTACGTCCCCCTCGGCCCGTTCCTCGGCAAGTCCTTCGCCACGTCGGTGTCCGCGTGGATCACCCCACTGGACGCGCTGGAGGAGGCGCGGGTGACACCGCCGGAGCGCACCCACACGCCGCTGGAGTACCTGGACGACTCCGAGGACGAGCCCGGCGGTTACGACCTGCGCATCTCGGTCTCCGTCAACGGCCACGTGGTGTCGGAGCCCCCCTTCTCCACCATGTACTGGACCGCCGCCCAGCAGTTGGCCCACATGACCGTCAACGGCGCCTGGCTGCGCACGGGCGACCTGTACGGCTCGGGAACGGTGAGCGGACCTTCCGAGCGCGAACGGGGTTCACTGCTGGAGCTCACCTGGAACGGCCGTGACGCCCTCGAACTCCCCGACGGCAAGCGGACGTTCCTGGAGGACGGCGACGTGGTGACCCTGTCGGCGTGGGCGCCCGGGCCGGACGGGGTGCGGGTGGGGTTGGGGGAGGTGAGCGGGAGGGTTGTACCAAGCGCTTGACACAAGCGGCTGGGCGCGGGCTCGACGGCGTCGGGCGCGCTGAGCACGACCTGCGACGGAACGGCGGGGACCGTCGCCAACCGAGCCCTGTGCCTGAGCCCTGTGGCCGCCGGCAGTGTTGTCGCTGGTCTCGGTGGCCTGATCGCCGTACACGATCGTCTCGCCCCGGGCGACCCGCCCGAACAGGGTCGGGCGGGGCACCGGTTCGGTGGAGCGGGGTGCTGGTTCGGTGGGCCGGGGTGCTGGTTCGGTACCCGCTCGGTGGACCGTCAACAGTTCCAACCCCCTGACTCCCGCGCCGCACGCCGTCATACTGACGGTGGGCGCCACGCACGGTTCGAGACACCGCACCCGCCGCCCGCACAGCCGCACGCAGCTCCACAGCCCGACCCGTAGCCGCCTTTCTTCCGACCAGGATCCGGAGCCCGTGGCATGACTTTCTGCCTGCTCCTGCTCAGCGCCGTCGCCCTGGCGGCCGCCGTGCCGGTCCCGCGCGCGCTGACCCGGGCCGCGTGGCCCGAACGGGACCCGGTGGTCGGCCTGTGGGTGTGGCAGTGCCTGGTCGCCACGGTCCTGCTGTGCTGTCTGACCGCCCTGGTCCTCGGCGCCGCCGCCGTCTTCCACACGGTCCGCGACCACGTCTTCGCCCCGGCACCGCCCGCCGTGACCGCGGCATACGACCTCTCCGCGGCCCCGGCGTGGGCCGTCGCTCTCACAGTGCTGCTGGGCTGCGGGGCTGCCTGGACGACCGCGATGCTGACCCGGGAGCTCGTCGAGGCCCGCCGCCGCCGCGGCCGGGCCCACGCCCACCTGCGCGAGCGCGCCCCCGACCTGCCTGCGGGGCTGCCCGAGGCGCGCGGCCCGCTGCTGGTGCTGGAGGACGAGTACCCGGACGCCTGGTGGATGCCGGGCAACCCGTCCCAGCTGATCGTCACGACCGGCGCCCTGCACCGGCTCACCGACCACCAGCTCGACGCCGTCCTCACCCACGAACGCGGCCACGCCCGGGCCCGCCACGACTGGCTGCTCCACCTCTCCACCGCGCTGGCCACCGGCTTCCCCCAGGTTCCGCTGTTCTCCCACTTCTGCGACCAGACCCACCGCCTGGTCGAACTCGCCGCCGACGACACGGCCTCCCGCCGCTGCGGCCACCTCACGACGGCGTTGGCCCTGATCGAGCTCAACCAGCACCGCGGCGTCCTCTCCTGCGCCTCCACCCACCGTCTCCTCGGCGAGCGAGTGGACCGCCTCCTCGAACCCCAGCCCCGCCTGGGCCCCAGGCACCGGCTGCTGACGACGGCGGTCGCGGGCCTGGTGCCCCTGCTCCCTCTTCTGATCACCTTCGCCCCGGGCCTTACGGCACTGTCGTAGACCTCCCCCGCACCACCCTCCCCGGCCCGCTTCGCCACCGCCTGGTGGCAGATCTTCCCGCACCGCGCCAGAACATCCCAGGTCAGCGGCTACACCGGCAGCACCCATTGGTGGCGCAACACTCCCGCAACACTGCTTTCCCTACCGTCTCGCTATGGTTCAAAACATGCCAGCCTCCGACCGCGTCCGAGAGCACGCCGGCCAGGGCGCGACCACCGTCGCCGCCCACCGCGCGCGGCGTCGGCTGCGCGCGGACCAGGCCCGCCAACTGGCCGACCTGCTGCGCCGCCAGCTCCTCACGGTCGGATTCCCGGACGGCACCCTCCCCCACGAGTCCACCCTCGCCGCCGACTACCGCGCCTCCCGCAACACGGTCCGCCAGGCCCTGGACCTGCTCCGTGCGGAAGGCCTGGTCGAACGCCTCCCCGGCGTCGGCACCGTGGTCGTCGCCCAGAAGTACCCGCACGGCCTCGACCATCTGATGGGTCTCGCGGAAACCCTCCGCGAGCACGGCCGCGTCACCAACGAGGTGCGCACGATGGGTCCGGCCCCGGCCCCCACCCCCGTCGCCGACCGCCTCCAGGTCCCACCCGGCACGGACGTTCTCTACATCGAACGCCTGCGCCGCCTGAACGGCCTCCCCCTCTCCCTCGACCTCACCTACATCCCGCTCGACATCGGCACCGCCCTGCTCGGCGCCGACCTGGAGAACACCGACGTCTTCCGCCTTCTGGAAGCCATCACCGGGCAGCGTCTCGGCCACGCCGAGATCACCCTGGAGGCGGTGAACGCGGACACCCACTCCGCCGCCGTACTCGAAGCCCCACGCGGCGCGGCCGTCCTGATGCTGGAACGCCTCACGCACCTCGCCGACGGCCGCCCGGTCGACCTGGAGTTCATCCGCTTCCGCGGCGACCGCATCACGATGAGCGGCCTTCTGCACCGGTCGTTATGACCACACGCCGGTCGCCGTACCGGCCGCTGTACCGGTCCTGCGCCGGTCCCTGTAACCCGTAACCATCACCCTTGCTCGCGCACCTCCCTGGAGACAGCCATGCCCTTGGTGCCCCAGCGGGCCGACGTGCCCGTGACCATCGACGAGTCGAAGTGCATCGACGGCTGCACGCTCTGTGTGGACATGTGCCCGCTGGACTCCCTCGCCATCGACGAAAGCAACGGCAAGGCCTACATGCACGTCGACGAGTGCTGGTACTGCGGTCCCTGCGCGGCCCGCTGTCCCACCGGAGCCGTCACGGTCAACATGCCCTATCTGCTCCGGTGAGAGGCCCCGATCTCCGATGAATCACCAACGCACCGCAGTCGCCACAGCCGCCGTCGCCCTGCTCCTCCCCCTCAGCGCCTGCGGCGGTGACGCGTCGGCCGGTGACAGCTCCACGGTCACCGTCACCGTCGGCTACCAGTCCAAGACGATCAACACCGTCACCGCCGGCACCCTCCTGCGCTCCCTCGGCTACTTCGAGAAGGAGCTCAACGCCCTCCACGACGGCCACACCTACAGGGTCGACTGGCAGGACTACGCCACCGGCGCCCCCATCACCGCCCAGATGACCGCCGGGAAGATCGACATCGGCTCGATGGGCGACTTCCCGCTCCTCATCAACGCGGCCCGCGGCAAGCAGCTCAACAAGCCCACCCGTCTGGTCTCCGTCACCGGCTACAACCTCCGCGGCGGCCTCAACACGATCGTCACCTCCCCCGGCTCCAAGCTGACCTCCCTCACCGACCTCCGCGGCAAGAAGGTGTCCACGAGCATCGGCTCGGCCGCCGACGGCACCCTCGTCCGCGCACTGCAACGCGCCGGCATCGACGCCGACAAGGACATCGAGAAGCTCAACCAGCAGCCCGCGGTGGGCGCTTCCTCCCTCACCGCCGGCAGCGCCGACGCGCTCTCGCAGTTCGTCGCCTGGCCCGGCCTGCTCGCCTTCCAGGGCAAGGCGAAGGCCCTGTACGACGGCGCCCAGCTGAACCTCCCCACCTTCCACGGCGTCACCGCCCGCGAGGACTTCGCCAAGGAGCGGCCCACCGTCCTGGAGACCTTCCTGAAGGCCCAGGCGGAGGCGACCGACTACCTCGACGAACACCCCGTGACCGCCGCCGAGAAGGTCGCCAAGGCCACCAGCCTGCCCGCCGAGGTCGTCTACCTCTACAACGGCGCCCACGGCATCTCCACCTTCGACCCGGCGATCAAGCCCCAGCTCGTCTCCGCGCTGAAGGACGACGTGTCGGTGCTGAAGTCGGCGAAGCTGACCGGTGACGTGGACGTGGACGCCTTCGTCGACGACCACTACGTCAAGAAGGCCCTCGGCCCGGACTACGCGAAGCGGCTCTCCACCGCGCCCGCCCCGGCCGCGAGCGAGGTCTGGCCCAAGGGCGCCGAAGAGACCCGTAGCTTCAAGACGCCCGCCGAGCTGCTGAGTTACGTCGCCCAGCACAAGTCCGACATCCGCGCCTCCTACGTCCCCGACGCCACCACCGGCACCCTCTGGTTCGCCGACAAGGCGGTCTGGGTGGCCGACGGCGACCAGCTCCTCCCCTTCGTCGCCCCGGCGACCGCCCGGACCTACTTCGCCGAGCACGGCGGCGCCCGCGTCATCACGTACGCCGACGCGCTGGGGCGGGCCTCGTGACCCGGGACGCGCGGCAGACGGACCCTGACACGCGTCGGCGACCGAAGCAGACAGACCCTGCCGTGCCACGACTCCCGAGGCGGGCGGGCCGGTTCGTGCCCCGGTACCCGCGGCGGGCCGGCCGGTACGCGCTGCGGGTCGCCTCGCTGGCGGCCGCCCTCGGCACCTGGCAGCTGCTGACCAGCCTGGACGTCAACCTGTGGCTGCGCTTCTCGCAGTTCCCCACGGTCACCGACGTGGCCCACGCCTTCACCGCCCGGCTGTCCGGCCCCGACTACTGGACGGACCTCGCCGACAGCCTCACCCGCATCCTCACCGGCTTTCTCCTGGCGGCCGTCCTGGGCGTGGCGACGGGCGTACTCGTGGCACGCTCGCGGCTCGCGGAGGACCTGCTCGGCCCGGTGCTCGAGGTGATCCGGCCGGTCCCCGCCATCGCCCTCGTCCCTGTCGCGATCCTCCTGTTCCCCTCCAACGAACAGGGCATCGTCTTCATCACCTGCACCGCCGCCTTCTTCCCGGTCCTCGTCTCCACCCGGCACGCGGTCCGCGCGCTGTCCCCGGTGTGGGAGGAGGCGGTGCTCACGATGGGCGGCGGCCGGTGGCGGATCCTCGCCTCGGTGGTGCTGCCGGGCGCGCTGCCCGGCATCTTCGGCGGCCTGTCGGTCGGCATCGGCGTCTCGTGGATCTGTGTGATCTCCGCCGAGATGATCTCCGGCCAGTACGGCGTCGGTTACCGCACCTGGCAGGACTACACCGTCGTCGACTACCCGGGCGTCTTCGTCGGCATGGTCACCATCGGTGTCCTCGGCTGGCTCACCTCCACGGCCGTGGAGCTGCTGGGCCGCCGCCTGACCCACTGGCTCCCACGCACGTCGTACGCCCCCGGGACGCGTGTCCCCCGGGCCCGCGCTGTCGCCCCCACCCCTGTGACGGCGGGTTCCAAGACCGAGGAGGAGGTGCCCCATGACCAGCTCGTCTGAGGTCCGCTCCACGCGGCAGGCACGGACCGGTGCCGGGCTCACCCTGCGTGGCGCCACGCTCGGCCGCCCTGGCGCGATCGCGCTGGACGAGATGGACCTCGACGTGGCGCCCGGCGAGATCCTCTCCGTGGTCGGCCCCTCGGGCTGCGGCAAGTCGACGCTGCTGCGCACCTTCGCGGGGCTGCTGCCCCCGCTCGCCGGCACGGTCGCCCAGGACGGGGGTCCGCTGACCGGCCCCGCCGCCGACCGCGCCCTGGTCTTCCAGGAGGACGCCCTGCTGCCGTGGCGCAGCCTGCGCGCCAATGTCGAACTCCCGCTCGCCATCCAGGGGTTGCCGCGCGGGCCGCGCAGGGAACAGGCCGACGCCTGGCTCGACCGGGTCGGACTCGCCGACCGGGCCCGGCAGTTGCCGCACCGAGTCTCCGGGGGCCAGCGCCAGCGCGCGCAACTGGCCCGTGCCCTCGCCACCCGACCGCGTGCCGTCCTGATGGACGAGCCGTTCGGAGCGCTCGACGCCCAGACCCGCGCCGGCATGCAGGACCTGCTGGTGGAGGTGCTGCGCGGCACGGGCGCGACCGTCGTCTTCGTCACCCACGATGTCGACGAGGCCCTGTTCCTCGGCGACCGTGTGGCCCTGCTCGGCGCGGGCGGCCTGATCGCGGTCCGGGACGTCCCGAGCCCCCGCGACCGCACGGCGCACGACGACCCGGCGCGCGTGGCACTGCGGCGTGACGTCCTCACCTCCCTCAGTACCTGATTCCTCAGTACGTGAAAGGCACCCTGGTGGACACCACCCCGGACACCCCCACGGCCGGCACCGCGGACAGCCCCCTGGCGATCCCCGCTCTCACCGACGCCGAGGAACTGACCTGCGACGTTCTCGTCATCGGAGGCGGCACCGCCGGCACCATGGCCGCCCTGACCGCCGCCGAGCGCGGTGCGAACGTCCTGCTCCTGGAGAAGGCCCACGTCCGCCACTCCGGCGCCCTCGCCATGGGCATGGACGGCGTCAACAACGCGGTCATTCCGGGTCGTGCCGAGCCCGACGACTACGTCGCGGAGATCACCCGCGCCAACGACGGCATCGTCGATCAGTCCACCGTCCGCCAGACCGCGACCCGCGGCTTCGCCATGGTGCAGCGCCTGGAGTCGTACGGCGTGAAGTTCGAGAAGGACGAGCACGGCGACTACGCGGTCCGCCAGGTCCACCGCTCCGGCTCCTATGTGCTGCCGATGCCGGAGGGCAAGGACGTCAAGAAGGTGCTGTACCGGCAGCTGCGGCGGCGCGAGATGCGGGAGCGGATCCGCATCGAGAACCGGGTGATGCCGGTGCGCGTGCTGACCTCGCCGGGGGACGGGCGGGCCGTGGGGGCGGCGGGCTTCAACACCCGTACGGGGCAGTTCGTCACCGTCCGCGCGGGCGCGGTGATCCTCGCCACCGGCGCCTGCGGCCGCCTCGGCCTGCCCGCCTCCGGCTACCTGTACGGCACGTACGAGAACCCCACCAACGCGGGCGACGGCTACGCCATGGCCTACCACGCGGGCGCCGAGCTCACCGGCATCGAGTGCTTCCAGATCAACCCGCTGATCAAGGACTACAACGGCCCGGCCTGCGCCTACGTCGCCAACCCCTTCGGCGGCTACCAGGTCAACCGGCACGGCGAACGCTTCGTCGACTCCGACTACTGGTCGGGCCAGATGATGGCGGAGTTCGCGGCGGAGGTCGCCTCCGACCGGGGCCCCGTGTACCTGAAGCTGAGCCACCTCCCGGAGGAGTCGGTCTCGGCCCTGGAGTCGATCCTGCACTCCACGGAGCGCCCGACCCGTGGCACCTTCCACTCCGGCCGCGGCCACGACTACCGCACCCACGACATCGAGATGCACATCTCCGAGATCGGCCTGTGCGGCGGCCATTCGGCCTCGGGCGTCCGCGTCGACGAGCACGCCCGTACGACCGTCCCCCGTCTCTACGCGGCCGGCGACCTGGCCTGCGTCCCGCACAACTACATGATCGGCGCGTTCGTCTTCGGCGACCTGGCGGGCTCGGACGCGGCCCACTACCGGCCGTACGAGGGCGAGTTGCCGACCGATCAACTGCACGACGCCCACGAGCTGATCTACCGCCCCCTGCACAACCCGGACGGCCCGCCGCAGACCCAGGTCGAGTACAAGCTGCGCCGCTTCGTGAACGACTACGTGGCCCCGCCGAAGTCGGGCGCCCGGCTGTCCCTGGCCCTGGAGGCGTTCGAGCGGATGCGCGCCGACATCGCGGAGATGGGTGCCCACACCCCGCACGAGCTGATGCGTTGCGCGGAGGTCAGCTTCATCCGTGACTGCGCGGAGATGGCCGCCCGTGCCTCTCTGGCCCGCACGGAATCCCGCTGGGGCCTCTACCACGATCGTCTCGACCACCCGCAGCGCGACGACGCGTCCTGGTTCCACCACCTCGATCTGCACAAGTCCCCCTCTGGTGCGATGGAGTTCACGGCTCGTCCCGTGGCTCCCTATCTGGTCCCGATCGAGGAGTTCACCCCGACCGGCGGTGCGTCCCGGCACATCGGCGAGGTGCACGCCGAACAGGTGGCGAAGGCCGGGGCGCAGGATGTGACTCCGGTGGCCACCCAGGCCGGGGCGGCAGAGCCGGAGCGGGACGGTGACCGGGAGAGCGCTCACGCCCGCCCTGTCGCCGAGCAGTCCTCGGCCCGTCTCCTCGAACTCGTCGCCCTCGCCGAGGAGCAGCCCGAACTCGATGCCCTCCGGCCGTACTTGGCCGACCCTTCTCCCGCCGTCCGACGCGAGTCGGTCGCCGTCCTGACCGAGGCGCTGCCGACGGGGACGGGGCCCGCCCTCGCCGAGGCGCTCCGGGACCCCGCCGCCGAGGTGCGTGCCACTGCCGCCGCCTCGTTGCGCGAGCTCGTCGAGACACTCCCGCCCGAACCCGCCCTGCGCGACGGCCTCGGCGCCGCCCTGGCCGAGTCCGATCCGGTCGTCCGCGCCGCCGCACTGGATGTGCTGCGCGCCCTGCGTCTCGGTGACGCGGCACTCTTCGCGGGCTCTCTGGCGGATTCCGACACCGCCGTCCGCATCGAGGCCGTACGTGCGCTGGTGTCCGTCGACGCCGCCGAAGAGCTCGCCCGCGCGGCGACCATCGACCCGTCACGCGAGGTCCGCGTCACGATCGCCAAGGCCCTGGCGACGGTGTTCGCGGGCTCGGCTGCGGGGGGCTCGGCTGCGGAGGCTGCGACCGGGAAGGGCCCGGCCTCCGAGAACCCGGCTTCGAAGGGCACCGCGCCTGAGAACCCGCGTGCGGCCACCGTCGAGCCCACGCACGACCCCGTGCTCGACTCCGCTTCCGACCCCGACCCCGTCCACACCGCCCTCGCCGCCCTGATCGACGATTCCGACGCCCTGGTGCGCGGCGCGGCCTATGGAGCGCTGGGCACCACCGGCTGCCCCCCACCGCTCGCCACCCGGGCCACGGCCGCTCTGGCCGACCCCGCCTGGCAGGTCCGGTCGGGCGCCGCCACCGCCCTGTCCGCGGCGGACCCCGACACGGCCGTCCCCGCGCTGGCCAAGGCCCTGGCCGACCCGAACGCCGACGTCCGCAAGGCCGCGGTCCTGGCCCTGACCCGCCACGCCGACACCGAGGCTGCCCGGGCGGCCCTGTCCACGGCCACCACCGACACGGACGCGGACGTCAGGGCGTACGCCACCCGGGCCCTGTGAGAAGGCCGGCGCCGGTGCCCGAGCCGGTGCCAGAAACCTCGCCTATGCCTATATCCAGTCCTCCGGCTCGGGCTCCTCATCCATCTCCGGCCAGTCGTCGAAGCCCGATGCCGAACTCGATCCCGAGCCTGAACCTGGCCCCGGGTCGGTGTCGCGCGCCGGGCTCGGCGCGGGGGCCACGCCGGCTTCCGTCGGGTTCGGCGCCGCGGCCCCCGGAGGTCCGCCCAGTCCGGCGAGCACCCCGACCACGCCCTCCCCGTACGTCACCAGCTTCTTCTCACCGACGCCGCTGACCCCACCGAGCTGCCGCACCGAGGTGGGCCACACCGTCGCGATCTCCCGCAGTGTCGCGTCGTGGAAGATGACGTACGCCGGAACGCCGTGTTCCCGTGCCTGCTCGGCCCGCCAGGCACGCAGCGCCTCGAAGGCCGGCTGCAGGGCCTCGGGCAGCTCGGCCACCGCGGCCTTGGCCTTGCGCTCGCCCCGCCCGGAGCCGGACGAGCCGGACCCCGACGCCGACCGCGAGGCCACCGGCTTCTTCGGCTCCTTGCGCAACGGCACCTCCCGCTCCCGCCGCAGCACCGACCCGCTCGCCTCGGTCAGCACCAGCGTGCCGTAGTCCCCCTCGACCGAGAGGAGTCCCTGCGCCAGCAACTGCCGTACGACACCTCGCCATTCGCCCTCGGAGAGTTCCTCGCCGATACCGAACACGGACAGCTGGTCGTGGTCGAACTGGATCACCTTGGCTGTCCGCTTGCCCTGCAGGATGTCGACGATCTGCACCGCGCCGAACTTCTGTCCCCGCTCCCGCTGCAGCCGCACCACCGTCGACAGCACCTTCTGCGCGGCGACCGTGCCGTCCCACGTCTCCGGCGGGACGAGGCAGGTGTCGCAGTTGCCGCAGCCCGTCGGATCGGGGTCCTGACCGAAGTAGGCCAGAAGCTGGCCGCGTCGGCACTGGGCCGTCTCGCACAGCGCGAGCATCGAGTCCAGGTGGGCGGCGGCCCGGCGCCGGAACGCCTCGTCGCCCTCACCGGACTGGATCAGCTTGCGCTGCTGTATGACGTCGTTGAGTCCGTACGCCATCCATGCCGTGGACGGCAGCCCGTCACGGCCGGCGCGGCCCGTCTCCTGGTAGTAGCCCTCGACCGACTTGGGCAGGTCGAAGTGGGCCACGAAGCGGACGTCCGGCTTGTCGATCCCCATGCCGAAGGCGATGGTGGCGACCACGACCAGGCCGTCCTCCCGCAGGAAGCGGGACTGGTGGGCCGCGCGGGTGCCCGCGTCGAGGCCCGCGTGGTACGGCACCGCCTCGATGCCGTTGCGGGACAGGAACTCGGCGGTCGCGTCCACCGACTTGCGCGAGAGGCAGTACACGATGCCCGCGTCACCCGCGTGCTCCTCGCGCAGAAAGCCCAGCAGCTGCTTCTTGGGGTCGGCCTTCGGCACGACCCGGTACTGGATGTTGGGCCGGTCGAAGCTCGCCACGAAGTGGCGGGCCTGCGGCATGTTCAGCCGCTGGGTGATCTCCTGGTGCGTCGCGTGCGTGGCCGTCGCCGTCAGCGCGATGCGCGGGACATCCGGCCAGCGCTCGCCGAGCAGTGACAGGGACAGGTAGTCGGGGCGGAAGTCGTGGCCCCACTGGGACACGCAGTGCGCCTCGTCGATCGCGAAGACCGCGATCTTGCCGCGCGAGAGCAGGTCCAGGGTGGAGTCCAGCCGCAGCCGCTCCGGCGCCAGGTACAGCAGGTCCAGCTCGCCCGCCAGATACTCGGCCTCCACGACTCGCCGCTCGTCGAAGTCCTGCGTGGAGTTCATGAACCCGGCGCGCACACCCAGCGCCCGCAGCGCGTCGACCTGGTCCTGCATCAGCGCGATGAGCGGCGAGACCACAATGCCCGTACCGGGTCTGACCAGGGACGGAATCTGGTAGCAGAGTGACTTTCCGCCGCCGGTCGGCATGAGGACGACGGCGTCACCGCCGGCCACCACATGCTCGATGACCTCTCCCTGCGCGCCGCGGAAGGCCTCGTACCCGAAGACGCGGTGCAGCGCGGCCAGTGCCTCGCTCTGCGTCGCCGACGTCTCGGTGATACCTGGCATCTCGATGATCCCGCCCGTCCCGCCCATAGCCATGTCCCCCGTACGTCGTCCCTCGACCACTGCGTCCACGATAGGGCTCAGGACCGACAGCGCCTGAGTTATCCACAGGCGGCACGGGCCAGGCGGCGCCCGCAGTGTTCCCGCAGTGCGCCCGAGAACAAGGAGTGGGCCCCGGTTCCCCATCGGGGAACCGGGGCCCATCACGCCAGAGGCGCAGGTCAGCGCACGAACACTCCCGCCTGGTTCGCCAGGTCCAGGAAGTACTGCGGCGCGACACCCAGGACCAGCGTCACCGCCACACCGACCCCGATCGCCGTCGTCGTCAGCGGCGACGGCACGGCCACGGTCGGGCCATCGGGCCGCGGCTCACTGAAGAACATCAGCACGATGACGCGGATGTAGAAGAAGGCCGCGATCGCGGACGAGATCACACCCACCACGACCAGCGGGGCCGCGCCGCCCTCCGCCGCCGCCTTGAACACGGCGAACTTCCCGGCGAACCCGGAGGTCAGCGGGATGCCCGCGAAGGCCAGCAGGAAGACCGCGAACACGGCCGCCACCAGCGGTGAACGCCGGCCGAGCCCAGCCCACTTGGACAGGTGGGTCGCCTCGCCGCCGGCGTCCCGTACAAGCGTGACCACCGCGAACGCCCCGATGGTGACGAACGAGTACGCGGCCAGATAGAAGAGGACCGAGGACACACCGTCGGGCGTGGTCGCGATGACACCCGCGAGGATGAAGCCCGCGTGCGCGATGGACGAGTACGCCAGCAGCCGCTTGATGTCGGTCTGCGTGATCGCGACGATCGCACCGCCGAGCATGGTGACGATCGCGACGCCCCACATGACCGGCCGCCAGTCCCAGCGCAGCCCCGGCAGCACCACGTACAGGACCCTCAGCAGCGCGCCGAAGGCCGCCACCTTGGTCGCCGCCGCCATGAACCCCGTCACCGGCGTCGGCGCGCCCTGGTAGACGTCGGGCGTCCACATGTGGAACGGCACCGCGCCGACCTTGAAGAGCAGGCCCATCATCAGCATCGCGGCACCGATGAGCAGCAGTGCGTCGTTGCCCATGGTGTCGGCGAGCGCCGGGTCGACGGTCGTGATCGTGCCGTCGACGACCTGCGCGATCGTCGCGTACGACATGGAGCCCGCATAGCCGTACAGCAGTGCGATGCCGAACAGGGTGAACGCGGAGGCGAACGCGCCGAGCAGGAAGTACTTGACCGCGGCCTCCTGCGACATCAGCCGCTTGCGGCGGGCCAGCGCGCACAGCAGGTACAGCGGGAGCGAGAAGACCTCCAGCGCCACGAACAGTGTCAGCAGGTCGTTGGCGGCCGGGAAGATCAGCATGCCGGCGATCGCGAACAGCAGCAGCGGGAACACCTCGGTGGTGGTGAACCCGGCCTTCACCGCGGCCTTCTCCGCGTCGCTGCCGGGCACCGAGGCCGCCTGTGCGGCGAAGGAGTCGACGCGGTTGCCGTGCGTCTCGGGGTCGAGCCGCCGTTCGGCGAAGGTGAACAGGCCGACCACGCCCGCCAGCAGGATCGTGCCCTGCAGGAAAAGGGCTGGGCCGTCGACGGCGATCGCGCCCATCGCCACGATGCCGGCCTTCGTCGTCGCGTACCCGTCGGAGGCGAGTGCGACGACCGCGGCGAAGGCGGAGGCCAACGCGACCACGGACACGAACAGTTGGGCGTAGTAACGGGACTTGCGGGGGACGAACGCCTCGACCAGCACCCCGATGAGCGCCGCGCCGACGATGATCAGGATGGGCGACAGTTGTCCGTACTCGAACTTCGGTGCGTCGATCTTCGAGATCGGATCGGCCGCGGTTGTCCACAGGCTGTGGACGGCTGTTGCGCTCACTTGGCCGCCTCCACCTCGGGCTGGGGGTCCTTCTTCTGTACATCGGACATGGTCTGCTTGACCGCCGGGTCGATGATGTCCGTGACCGGCTTCGGGTAGACACCCAGGAAGATCAACAGCACCACCAGCGGGGCTACGACCACGAGTTCCCGCACCCTGAGATCCGGCATCGTCGCGACCTCGGGTTTCACCGGGCCCGTCATCGTCCTCTGGTAGAGGACGAGGACGTAGAGCGCGGCGAGCACGATGCCGAACGTGGCGATGATCCCGACCACCGGGTAGCGCGCGAACGTGCCCACCAGGACCAGGAACTCGCTCACGAAGGGCGCGAGCCCCGGCAGTGACAGCGTCGCGAGGCCACCGATCAGGAAGGTACCGGCGAGCACCGGGGCGACCTTCTGCACTCCGCCGTAGTCGGCGATGAGCCGCGAGCCGCGACGGGAGATCAGGAAGCCGGCCACCAGCATCAACGCGGCGGTCGAAATCCCGTGGTTGACCATGTAGAGGGTCGCCCCGGACTGGCCCTGGCTGGTCATCGCGAAGATGCCCAGGATGATGAAGCCGAAGTGCGAGATCGACGCGTACGCCACCAGCCGCTTGATGTCCCGCTGGCCGACGGCGACCAGCGCCCCGTAGATGATGCTGATCAGCGCCAGTACGAGGATGACGGGCGTCGCCCATTTCGACGCCTCCGGGAACAGCTGGAGGCAGAAGCGGAGCATCGCGAAGGTGCCCACCTTGTCGACGACCGCCGTGATGAGGACGGCGACCGGGGCGGTGGCCTCCCCCATCGCGTTGGGCAGCCAGGTATGCAGCGGCCACAGGGGCGCCTTCACCGCGAACGCGAAGAAGAAGCCCAGGAACAGCCAGCGTTCGGTGTTGGTCGCCATGTCGAGCGAGCCGTTGGCCCGGGCCTCGGCGATCTCCTGGAGCGAGAAGCTCCCGGCGACCACGTACAGACCGATCACCGCGGCCAGCATGATCAGGCCGCCGACCAGGTTGTAGAGCAGGAACTTCACGGCCGCGTACGACCGTTGCGTGGACGCCGTCTCCTCGCCGTGTTCATGGGCACGGTCCCCGAAGCCGCCGATGAGGAAGTACATCGGGATCAGCATGGCTTCGAAGAAGATGTAGAAGAGGAAGACGTCGGTGGCCTCGAAGGAGAGGATCACCATCGCCTCGACGGCCAGGATCAGGGCGAAGAAGCCCTGAGTCGGCCGCCACCGCTTGTTGCCGGTCTCCAGCGGGTCGGCGTCGTGCCACCCCGCGAGGATGATGAACGGGATCAGCAGCGCGGTCAGCGCGACGAGCGCCACCCCGATGCCGTCCACGCCCAGCTCGTACCGGACCCCGAAGTCCTTGATCCAGGAGTGGGATTCGGTGAGCTGGTAGCGGTCGCCGTCCGGGTCGAAACGCACCAGGACGACGGCGGCGAGCACAAGGGTGGCGAGCGAGACGAGCAGCGCGAGCCACTTGGCCGCGGTGCGCCGGGCGGCCGGTACGGCGGCTGTGGCGATCGCGCCGAGGGCCGGGAGCGCCGCCGTCGCTGTCAGCAGGGGAAAGGACATCGGTATCAGACCGCCCTCATCAGCAGGGTCGCGGCGACGAGGACCGCCGCACCGCCGAACATCGAGACCGCGTACGACCGCGCGAAGCCGTTCTGCAGCCTGCGCATCCGCCCGGAGAGGCCGCCCATCGAGGCCGCCGTGCCGTTGACGACACCGTCGACCAGGGTGTGGTCGACGTACACCAGGGAGCGCGTGAGGTGTTCCCCGCCTCGGACCAGGACCACGTGGTTGAAGTCGTCCTGGAGCAGGTCGCGCCGGGCGGCCCGGGTGAGCAGCGACCCGCGAGGGGCGAGGACCGGGACCGGACGGCGGCCGTACTGGCCGTACGCGATGGCGACACCGACGACGAGAACCACCATCGTGGCGCTGGTGACCGTCAGGGCGCTGACCGGGGAGTCCCCGTGGCTGTGGCCGGTGACGGGCTCGAGCCAGTGCAGGAAGCGGTCGCCGATGCTGAAGAATCCACCCGCGAAGACCGATCCGAAGGCCAGCACGATCATCGGGATCGTCATGGACCTGGGCGACTCGTGCGGGTGCGGTTCGGCGTGCTCGCCGTGGTGCTCGGCGGCGGGCTCCACGCTCGGCTCGGCCGGAGAGGGCGTCGGAGCGTTGCGCCAGCGTTCCTCTCCGAAGAACGTCATCAGCATCACGCGCGTCATGTAGTACGCCGTGATGGCCGCGCCCAGCAGGGCGCATCCGCCGAGGATCCAGCCCTCGGTGCCGCCCTTGGCGAACGCCGCCTCGATGATCTTGTCCTTGGAGAAGAAGCCGGACAGGCCGGGGAAGCCGATGATGGCGAGGTAGCCGAGGCCGAAGGTGATGAAGGTGATCGGCATGTACTTCCTGAGGCCGCCGTACTTCCTCATGTCGACCTCGTCGTTCATGCCGTGCATGACCGAACCGGCGCCGAGGAAGAGCCCGGCCTTGAAGAAGCCGTGCGTCACCAGGTGCATGATCGCGAAAACGTAGCCGATGGGGCCGAGGCCCGCGGCGAGGACCATGTAGCCGATCTGCGACATGGTCGAGCCGGCCAGTGCCTTCTTGATGTCGTCCTTCGCGCAACCGACGATCGCACCGAACAGGAGCGTGACGGCACCCACGATGGTGACGACGAGTTGGGCGTCGGGGGCGGCGTTGAAGATGGCCGCGGAGCGGACGATCAGGTACACGCCCGCGGTGACCATCGTGGCGGCGTGAATGAGGGCCGAGACCGGAGTCGGGCCCTCCATGGCGTCCCCGAGCCAGGACTGCAGCGGCACCTGGGCGGACTTGCCGCAGGCGGC
The DNA here is from genome assembly GCF_040660135.1 of Streptomyces sp. NPDC050997. Lineage (NCBI taxonomy): Bacteria > Bacillati > Actinomycetota > Actinomycetes > Kitasatosporales > Streptomycetaceae > Streptomyces > Streptomyces sp. NPDC050997. Next base: position 104,947 of record NZ_JBFAGK010000024.1, on the reverse strand, counting down.
GAGCAGCAGCATCAGGGCGATCGCGGTGAGCTTGCCCTCGGTGGCGTCACCGGCGAGTCCCGGCTCCTCGAGGGTGCCGAGCAACGGGCCGAAGGCGAAGGTGCCGAAGGTCGTGAACATCAGCATGATCGCGATCGACAGGCCCATGTCGCCGACGCGGTTGACCAGGAAGGCCTTCTTCGCCGCGGTGGCCGCGCTGGGCTTGTGCTGCCAGAACCCGATCAGCAGGTAGGACGCCAGACCGACGCCCTCCCAGCCGACGTACAGCAGGAGGTAGTTGTCGGCGAGGACGAGCAGCAGCATCGCCGCGAGGAACAGGTTCAGGTAGCCGAAGAAGCGGCGACGGCGCTCGTCGTGCTCCATGTACCCGACCGAGTACAGGTGGATCAGCGAGCCGACGCCGGTGATCAGCAGCACGAAGGTCATCGACAGCTGATCGAGTTGGAAGCCGACGTCCGCCTGGAAGCCCTCGACCGGGACCCAGCTGAACAGGTGCTGGGTGAGCGTGCGGTGTTCGGCGTCCTTGCCGAGCAGGTCGGCGAAGAGGACCACGCCGACCACGAAGGACGCGGCGGCCAGGGCCGTGCCGATCCAGTGGCCGACGGCGTCCAGTCTCCGGCCGCCGCACAGCAGGACCGCCGCTCCGAGCAGGGGCGCCGCGACGAGCAGCGCAATCAGGTTCTCCACGATTCAGCGACCCCTTACAGCTTCATCAAACTGGCGTCGTCGACCGAGGCCGAGTGGCGGGAACGGAACAGCGACACGATGATCGCGAGCCCGACCACGACCTCCGCGGCGGCGACGACCATCGTGAAGAAGGCGATGATCTGGCCGTCGAGATTGCCGTGCATCCGGGAGAAGGCGACGAACGCGAGGTTGCAGGCGTTGAGCATCAGCTCGACGCACATGAACACCACGATCGCGTTGCGCCTGATCAGCACTCCGGTGGCGCCGATCGTGAACAACAGGGCGGCGAGATAGAGGTAGTTGACGGGGTTCACTTCGACGCCTCCTCGGCCCGCTTGAGGTTCGCCGGTTGGATCTCGGTACGCTCCAGGCGCTCCGTGGAGCGCTGCTCCAGGACCCGCAGGTCGTTGAGCGCCTCCTGCGACACGTCACGGATCTGTCCCCGCTCCCGCAGCGTCTTGCTGACGGTGAGGTCGGACGGGGTGCCGTCGGGCAGCAGGCCCGCGATGTCCACGGCGTTGTGCCGGGCGTACACGCCGGGCGCCGGCAGCGGCGGCAGGTGCTTGTTCTCGCGCACCCGCTGCTCGGCCAGCTCGCGCTGGGACTTGGGGCGCTCGGTGCGCTCGCGGTGGGTGAGCACCATGGCGCCGACGGCCGCGGTGATCAGCAGCGCGCCGGTGATCTCGAAGGCGAACACGTACTTCGTGAAGATGAGGGCGGCGAGGCCCTCCACGTTGCCGTTGGCGTTGGCCTGGCCGAGACCGTTGAACTCCGTGAGGGAGGCGTTGCCGATGCCCGCGAACAGCAGGACGGCGAAGCCGAGTCCGCACAGCAGGGCCAGCCAGCGCTGGCCCTTGATGGTCTCCTTGAGGGAGTCCGCCGCGGTGACGCCGACGAGCATCACCACGAACAGGAACAGCATCATGATCGCGCCGGTGTAGACGACGATCTGGACGACGCCCAGGAAGTAGGCGCCGTTGGCGAGGTAGAACACCGCGAGGATGATCATGGTGCCGGCGAGACAGAGCGCGCTGTGCACGGCCCTCTTCATGAAGACGGTGCACAGAGCGCCGATCACGGCGACGGTGCCGAGCACCCAGAACTGGAAGGCCTCGCCCGTGGAGGTGGAGTAGGCGGCCAGAGTCATGTCCCCACCTCCTCCTCGGAGGACTTCTCGCCCTTGGAGACGGCGATCTGCTGCTCCGTGCCCGGCGCCGCCTCCGTCACCAGGCCCCGGTAGTAGTCCTGCTCGTCCGTGCCGGGGTAGATGGCGTGCGGGCTGTCGACCATGCCGTCCTCGAGGCCCGCGAGCAGCTGTTCCTTGGTGTAGATGAGGTTGGCGCGGCTGGAGTCGGCCAGTTCGAACTCGTTGGTCATCGTCAACGCGCGCGTGGGGCACGCCTCGATGCACAGGCCGCACAGGATGCAGCGGGCGTAGTTGATCTGGTAGACGCGGCCGTACCGCTCGCCCGGCGAGTAGCGCTCCTCGTCGGTGTTGTCGGCGCCTTCCACATAGATGGCGTCGGCGGGGCAGGCCCAGGCGCACAGCTCGCAGCCGACGCATTTCTCCAGGCCGTCCGGATGGCGGTTGAGCTGGTGCCGTCCGTGGAAGCGGGGAGCGGTGGTCTTCTGCTGCTCCGGGTACTGCTCGGTCAGCCGCTTCTTGAACATGGCCTTGAAGGTCACGCCGAAGCCGGCCACGGGGTTCTGGAAACCGGGCTTGGTCTCCTTGGGCTCCTCAGCCATCGGACGCCTCCTTTCCATCCAGAGATCCGTCACTCTGAGTATCGGGCCCACCACTGACAATCAGCTCCCGCTCGCGGGACGAGCGGCGCCTTGGCACTGGTGGAAGCTCCTGTCCGGGCAGCGGCGGTACGGGGAATCCGCCCGCCATCGGGTCGAACCCGGCCGGTTCCTCGGCGGCCCGCTCGGCCGTCTTCGCCTTCTCGCGGAACATGTCGACGACGAAGGAGAGAAGCAGCAGGACGAGGACCCCGCCGACGACGTACAGGACGATGTCGGCGAAGTCGTAGTTCTCGTTCCTGAGGGTCCGCACGGTGGCGACGAGCATCAGCCAGACCAGGGAGATCGGGATGAGGACCTTCCAGCCGAGCTTCATCAGCTGGTCGTAGCGGACCCGCGGGAGGGTGCCGCGCAGCCAGATGAAGAAGAACAGCAACAGCTGCACCTTGATCACGAACCAGAGCAGCGGCCACCAGCCGTGGTTGGCGCCCTCCCAGAAGGTGCTGATCGGCCACGGGGCCCGCCAGCCGCCCAGGAAGAGCGTCGTCGACACGGCCGAGACCGTCACCATGTTCACGTACTCGGCGAGCATGAACAGCGCGAACTTGATCGACGAGTACTCGGTGTTGAAACCGCCGACCAGGTCGCCCTCGGACTCCGGCATGTCGAAGGGGGCGCGGTTGGTCTCGCCGACCATCGTCACGATGTAGATCAGGAAGGAGACCGGCAGCAGCAGGATGTACCAGCGGTCCTGCTGCTGTTCGACGATCGTGGAGGTCGACATCGACCCCGAGTAGAGGAACACCGACGCGAACGCGGCGCCCATGGCGATCTCGTACGAGATCATCTGCGCGCAGGAGCGCAGCCCGCCCAGCAGCGGATACGTGGATCCGGAGCTCCAACCGGCGAGCACGATGCCGTAGATGCCGACCGAGGCGACCGCGAGGATGTAGAGCATCGCGATCGGCAGGTCGGTGAGCTGCATCGCGGTGCGGTGCCCGAAGATCGAGATCTCGTTGCCGGCCGGGCCGAAGGGGATCACCGCGATCGCCATGAAGGCCGGGATGGCCGCGATGATCGGCGCGAGGACGTACACCACCTTGTCCGCGCGCTTGACGATGACGTCTTCCTTGAGCATCAGCTTGATGCCGTCGGCGAGCGACTGGAGCATGCCCCAGGGACCGTGCCGGTTGGGGCCGATGCGCAGCTGCATCCAGGCGACGACCTTGCGCTCCCACACGATGGAGAACAGCACGGTCACCATCAGGAAGGCGAAGCAGAACACCGCCTTGATGACGACGAGCCACCAGGGGTCGGTGCCGAACATCGAGAGGTCTTCAGCGGCGAGGTACGGCCTCATGCCTCCACCTCCTCGGTGACTTCGGCGGCGAGCGTCGCCGGTCCGATGCGGACGAGTGAACCGGGCCGCGCCCCGGTGTCGGAGGCGACGCCCCCGCCCACGGAGTTCAGCGGGAGCCAGACCACCCGGTCGGGCATCTCGGTGATCCGAAGGGGGAGTTCGACCGTGCCGGTGGCCGCGGTCACGGCGAGCACGTCGCCGTCCTTCACGCCCGCCTCGGCGGCCGTGGCGGGCGACACGCGCGCGTGGGCCGCGTGCCGCGTCCCGGCGAGCGCCTCGTCGCCCTGCTGGAGGAGACCCCGGTCGAGCAGCAGCCGGTGCCCTGCCAGTACGGCCTCTCCGGCGGCCGGCCTCGGCAAGGAGGCCGCGGTCTCCAGGGGGTCGGTGGCGCGCGGCCCGTCCCAGGGTCCCAGCCGGTCCAGCTCCGCGCGCGCGGTGCGCAGATCCGGCAGCCCCAGGTGTACGTCCATGGCGTCGGCCAGCATCTGCAGTACGCGCGCGTCGGTGGGCGCGAGACTGCGGGTCATGTGGTCGGGCTTGAGCGCGGCCTCGAAGAAGCGCACCCGGCCTTCCCAGTTGAGGAAGGTGCCGGCCTTCTCGGCCACCGCGGCGACCGGAAGGACGACGTCCGCGAGCTCGGTGACCTCGCTGGGCCGCAGCTCCAGCGACACCAGGAAGCCGGCCTCCTGGAGTGCTTCACGCGCGCGTGCCGGGTCCGGCAGGTCCTCGACCTCGACGCCGGCGATCACCAGCGCCTGGAGTTCGCCCCTGGCGGCGGCCTCGACCATCTGGCCGGTGTCGCGCCCGTAGCGGTGCGGCAGTTCGGCCAGGCCCCAGACCGCGGCGACCTCGTCCCGCGCGCGCGGGTCGGTCGCCGGACGTCCGCCCGGCAGCAGCGAGGGCAGCGCGCCCGCCTCGACGGCACCGCGCTCCCCGGCCCGGCGCGGGATCCACACCAGCTGCGCGCCGATCGCGGACGAGGCCCTTACGGCGGCGGCCAGTCCGCCCGCCACGGAGGCCAGCCGCTCTCCTACGACGATCACCGCGCCCTCGGCCCGCAGTGCCTCGGCGGCCGTCGCGCCGCCGTCCTCCAGCCCGACCCCGCTCGCGAGCGCTTCGAGCCACTCGGTCTCGGTGCCTGGGGCGGCCGGCAGCAGCGTGCCGCCCGCCTTCTCCAGGCCGCGCGTGGCGTGTGTGGCGAGGGAGAAGACCTTCTGTCCGTGCTTGCGCCAGGCCTTGCGCAGCCTCAGGAAGACGCCGGGCGCCTCCTCCTCGGCCTCGAACCCGACCAGCAGAACGGCGGGTGCCTTCTCCAGAGCGGTGTACGTGACGCCCGTACCGTCGAGGTCACGGCCGCGTCCGGCGACCTGGGCGGCCAGGAAGTCGGCTTCCTCGCCGCTGTGCACGCGCGCGCGGAAGTCGATGTCGTTGGTGTCGAGTGCCACGCGTGCGAACTTGCTGTACGCGTAGGCGTCCTCGATGGTGAGGCGGCCGCCGGTCAGGACCCCGGCCCGCCCGCGCGAGGCGAGCAGTCCCTGGGCCGCGATCTGCAGCGCCTCCGGCCAGGAGGCCGGCACCAGGTCACCCTCCGGGTTGCGCACCAGGGGTGTCTGGAGCCGGTCCCGCTGCTGCGCGTACCGGAACCCGAACCGTCCCTTGTCGCAGATCCACTCCTCGTTGACCTCGGGGTCGTCGGCCGCGAGCCGCCTCATGACCTTGCCGCGCCGGTGGTCGGTGCGGGTGGCGCAGCCGCCGGAGCAGTGCTCGCACACGGAGGGCGAGGAGACCAGGTCGAAGGGACGGGAGCGGAATCGGTACGCCGCCGAGGTCAGCGCGCCGACCGGGCAGATCTGGATGGTGTTGCCGGAGAAGTACGACTCGAAGGGGTCGCCCTCGCCGGTGCCGACCTGCTGAAGCGCGCCCCGCTCGATCAGCTCGATCATCGGGTCGCCCGCGACCTGGTTGGAGAACCGGGTGCAGCGGGCGCACAGCACGCACCGCTCACGGTCGAGCAGCACCTGCGTGGAGATCGCCACGGGCTTCTCGTACGTCCGCTTCTTTCCCTCGAAGCGGGACTCTGCCTGCCCGTGCGACATCGCCTGGTTCTGCAGCGGGCACTCGCCGCCCTTGTCGCAGACGGGGCAGTCCAGCGGGTGGTTGATGAGGAGCAGCTCCATCACACCGTGCTGGGCCTTCTCGGCGACCGGCGAGGTGAGGTGGGTCTTCACCACCATCCCGTCCGTGCACGTGATCGTGCAGGACGCCATCGGTTTGCGCTGGCCCTCGACCTCGACGATGCACTGGCGGCAGGCGCCGGCCGGGTCGAGGAGAGGGTGGTCGCAGAACCGGGGGATCTCGATGCCGAGCTGCTCGGCGGCCCGGATGACCAGGGTGCCCTTGGGCACGCTGATCTCGACGCCGTCGATCGTCAGCGCCACGAGGTCCTCCGGCGGGACCGCCGCCTCGCCCCCGCCCGAGGGAGCGCTGGTGGTCACAGTCATGCGTTCACCTCCGTGCGGTCGGCCCAGGCCGTCGACTTGGCCGGGTCGAAGGGGCAGCCGCGGCCCGTGATGTGCTGCTCGTACTCCTCACGGAAGTACTTGAGCGAGGAGAAGATCGGCGACGCGGCACCGTCGCCGAGGGCGCAGAAGGACTTGCCGTTGATGTTGTCGGCGATGTCGTTCAGCTTGTCGAGGTCGGACATGACGCCCTTGCCGGCCTCGATGTCACGCAGCAACTGCACGAGCCAGTACGTCCCTTCGCGGCACGGTGTGCACTTGCCGCAGGACTCGTGGGCGTAGAACTCGGTCCAGCGGGTGACGGCACGGACCACGCAGGTCGTCTCGTCGAAACATTGCAGAGCTTTTGTGCCGAGCATGGAACCCGCGGCGCCCACTCCTTCGTAATCAAGAGGGACGTCGAGATGCTCGTCGGTGAACATCGGAGTCGAGGAGCCGCCCGGCGTCCAGAACTTGAGGCGATGTCCGGCTCGCATGCCGCCGCTCATGTCGAGGAGTTGGCGGAGCGTGATGCCGAGCGGGGCCTCGTACTGACCGGGATTGGTGACATGGCCGCTGAGCGAGTAGAGCGTGAAGCCCGGGGACTTCTCGCTGCCCATCGACCTGAACCACTCCTTGCCCTTCTGCAGGATCGCGGGAACTGACGCGATCGATTCGACGTTATTCACCACAGTCGGGCACGCATAGAGGCCCGCGACGGCAGGGAAAGGGGGACGGAGCCGCGGTTGACCCCGGCGGCCTTCGAGCGAGTCGAGCAGTGCGGTCTCCTCACCGCAGATGTACGCGCCCGCGCCCGCGTGCACGGTGAGTTGGAGGTCGAGTCCGCTGCCCAGGATGTTCTCGCCGAGGTAGCCCGCCGCGTAGGCCTCACGCACGGCCTCGTGCAACCGCCGCAACACAGGGACGACTTCACCACGCAGATAGATGAAGGCATGCGAAGACCTGATGGCATAACACGCGATGACAATGCCCTCGATGAGGCTGTGCGGGTTCGCGAAGAGGAGCGGGATGTCCTTGCAGGTCCCTGGCTCCGACTCGTCGGCGTTGACAACTAGATAGTGCGGCTTTCCATCTCCCTGCGGAATGAACTGCCATTTCATTCCCGTCGGGAATCCCGCGCCACCGCGCCCGCGCAGACCGGAGTCCTTGACGTACGCGATCAGGTCGTCCGGCGACATGGCGAGCGCCTTGCGGAGTCCCTCGTATCCTTCGTGCCTTCGGTAGACATCCAGAGTCCAGGACTCGTCCTCGTCCCAGAAGGCCGACAGCACGGGTGCGAGCAGCTTCTCGGGGCTGGTGTCTTTGAGTTCGGCTGCCAACGTCATCACTCCCCCTCCTCGGCGGCAGGCCCTGCCGGGTGGGCTGGGTCGGAGGCCGACGTGTCCTGTGGCGCGTCGTGTGAGCTCAGGTGCTCGGTCGGTGACGGTTCATGGACGGCCCTGTCCTGCGGCTCGTCGTGCGGACCGCCTTCGTGCGGACCGCCGTTGCGCGGATGGACCACGCGCGCGGGTGCGGCCTCTCCCCTTGCCAGGCGAAGGCCCACCAGCGAAGCGGGTCCCGCTCCGCCGCTTGCCCCGACGGCCCCGGGCCGCTCGTCGGGGAAGCCGGCCAGGATCCGGGCGGTCTCCTTGAAGGTGCACAGCGGCGCCCCGCGCGTGGGCTCGACAGTGCGGTCGGCACGCAGGTCGTCGACGAGGCGCTTGGCGGTGGCGGGGGTCTGGTTGTCGAAGAACTCCCAGTTGACCATCACCACCGGCGCGAAGTCGCAGGCCGCGTTGCACTCGATGTGCTCCAGGGTGACCTTGCCGTCGTCGGTGGTCTCGCCATTGCCGATGCCCAGGTGTTCCTGGAGGGTCTCGAAGATCGCGTCGCCGCCCATCACCGCACACAGCGTGTTGGTGCAGACACCCACCTGGTAGTCACCGCTGGGCCGCCGCCGGTACATGGAGTAGAAGGTGGCGACCGCGGTGACCTCGGCCGTGGTCAGGCCCAGCACGTCCGCGCAGAACCGCATCCCGGTGCGCGTGACATGGCCCTCCTCCGACTGCACGAGATGCAGCAACGGCAGGAGCGCCGAGCGGGAGTCCGGGTAGCGGGCGATGATCTCCCGCGCATCCGTCTCCAGCCTCGCTCGGACGTCGTCCGGGTAAGCGGGTGCGGGCAGTTCGGGCATGCCCAGGCTGACGCCCCGCTCCGAAGAAGAGGTGGTCACCGGTCGACGCCTCCCATCACGGGGTCGATGGATGCGACAGCGACGATGACGTCGGCGACCTGGCCGCCCTCGCACATCGCCGCCATGGCCTGCAGGTTGGTGAAGGACGGGTCACGGAAGTGGACCCGGTAGGGGCGGGTGCCGCCGTCGGACACGGCGTGCACCCCGAGTTCGCCCTTGGGCGACTCGACCGCCACGTACGCCTGTCCCGGCGGCACGCGGAAACCCTCGGTGACCAGCTTGAAGTGGTGGATCAGGGCCTCCATGGAGGTGCCCATGATCTTCTTGATGTGGTCGAGGGAGTTGCCGAGGCCGTCCGGGCCCAGGGCGAGCTGGGCGGGCCAGGCGATCTTCTTGTCGGCGATCATGACCGGGCCGGGCTGCAGCCGGTCCAGGCACTGCTCGACGATCCTGAGGGACTGGCGCATCTCCTCCAGCCGGACCAGGAAGCGGCCGTAGGAGTCGCAGGAGTCGGCGGTGGGGACGTCGAAGTCGAACGTCTCGTAGCCGCAGTACGGCTGCGCCTTGCGCAGGTCGTGCGGCAGGCCGGTGGAGCGCAGGATCGGGCCGGTGGCGCCGAGGGCCATGCAGCCGGCCAGGTCGAGATAGCCGACGTCCTGCATACGGGCCTTGAAGATGGGGTTCCCGGTGGCGAGCTTGTCGTACTCCGGGAGGTTCTTCTTCATCTTCTTCACGAACTCGCGGATGTGGTCCACCGCGCCGGGCGGCAGGTCCTGCGCGAGTCCGCCGGGGCGGATGTACGCGTGGTTCATCCGAAGGCCCGTGATGAGCTCGTAGATGTCGAGAATCATTTCACGATCACGGAATCCGTAGATCATGATCGTGGTGGCGCCGAGTTCCATGCCGCCGGTGGCGATGCACACCAGGTGCGAGGACAGCCGGTTCAGCTCCATCAGGAGCACCCGGATGAGGGTGGCGCGGTCCGGGATCTGGTCCTCGATGCCGAGGAGCTTCTCGACGGCGAGACAGTAGGCGGTCTCGTTGAAGAAGGACGTCAGGTAGTCCATACGCGTCACGAACGTGGTGCCCTGCGTCCACGTGCGGAACTCGGTGTTCTTCTCGATGCCGGTGTGCAGATAACCGATGCCGCAGCGGGCCTCGGTGACCGTCTCGCCGTCGATCTCCAGGATGAGGCGGAGCACTCCGTGGGTGGAGGGGTGCTGCGGCCCCATGTTGACGACGATGCGTTCGTCGTCGGCGCGGGCCGCGGACTGGACGACCTCGTCCCAGTCACCGCCGGTGACCGTGTAGACGGTGCCCTCTGTGGTCTCCCGAGGGGAGGCATGCGAAGTGCTCACGAGTACGACCTCCGCTGGTCCGGAGCCGGGATCTGGGCGCCCTTGTACTCGACGGGGATGCCGCCGAGGGGGTAGTCCTTGCGCTGCGGGTGGCCCTGCCAGTCGTCCGGCATCATGATCCGCGTCAACGCCGGGTGACCGTCGAAGACGATGCCGAAGAAGTCGTAGGTCTCGCGCTCGTGCCAGTCGTTGGTCGGATAGACGGAGACCAGCGACGGGATGTGCCGGTCGGTGTCCGGGGCGCTGACTTCGAGGCGGATCAGCCGGTTGTGGGTGATCGAGCGCAGGTGGTAGACGGCGTGCAGCTCGCGGCCGGTGTCGTGGGGGTAGTGGACGCCGCTCACGCCGGTGCAGAGCTCGAAGCGCAGGGCGGGGTCGTCGCGCAGGGTGCCGGCGACGCGGAGCAGGTGCTCACGTTCGATGTGGAAGGTGAGCTCGTCGCGGTCGACGACCGTCTTCTCGATCGCGTTGCCGGGCAGGAGACCCTGTTCCTCCAGCGCGCCTTCCAGCTCGTCGGCGACCTCGTCGAACCACCCGCCGTAGGGACGGCTCGCCACTCCCGGGAGCCGGACCGAGCGGACCAGGCCGCCGTAGCCGGAGGTGTCGCCGCCGTTGTTGGCGCCGAACATGCCGCGCTGGACGCGGATCTCCTCGCCACCCTCGCCGCGCTGGCCGGGGAGGTTGTCGGTGCCGAGGTCCTTTTCGGGGTTCACCCCGTTCGACCCGCCCGCACCCGTGGTGCCGTTCGCGTCGCTCACCGCAGCAGCCCCTTCATCTCGATCATCGGCAGGGCCTTGAGCGCCGCTTCCTCCGCCTCCCGAGCCGCCTCCTCGGCGTTCACGCCGAGCTTGGAGGTCTGGATCTTCTGGTGAAGCTTGAGGATGGCGTCCATCAGCATCTCCGGCCGTGGCGGACAGCCGGGGAGATAGATGTCGACCGGGACGATGTGGTCGACGCCCTGGACGATGGCGTAGTTGTTGAACATGCCGCCCGAGGAGGCGCAGACCCCCATGGAGATCACCCACTTGGGGTTCGGCATCTGGTCGTAGACCTGCCTGAGCACCGGCGCCATCTTCTGGCTGACCCGGCCGGCCACGATCATCAGGTCCGCCTGCCGCGGGGATCCGCGGAAGACCTCCATGCCGAAGCGCGCCAGGTCGTAGCGGCCGGCGCCGGTGGTCATCATCTCGATGGCACAGCACGCGAGGCCGAAGGTGGCGGGGAAGACGGACGACTTGCGCACCCAGCCCGCGGCCTGCTCGACGGTGGTCAGTAGAAAGCCGCTCGGCAGCTTTTCTTCGAGTCCCATGACTAAAGGCCTCTCAGTCCCATTCCAGGCCGCCGCGGCGCCATACATACGCGTAGGCGACGAAGACGGTGAGCACGAAGAGCAGCATCTCCACGAGCCCGAAGACACCCAGGGCGTCGAAGGTGACGGCCCAGGGGTAGAGGAAGACGATCTCGATGTCGAAGACGATGAAGAGCATCGCCGTCAGGTAGTACTTGATCGGGAAACGCCCGCCGCCGGCCGGCGTGGGGGTCGGTTCGATCCCGCACTCGTAGGCCTCGAGCTTGGCCCGGTTGTACCGCTTCGGACCGATCAGCGTGGCCATGACCACGGAGAAGATCGCAAAGCCTGCCCCGAGGGCTCCCAGTACGAGGATGGGCGCATACGCGTTCACCGCTCCTCGCTCCTCTCAGTCGGCACTGACTGCTGGCGATGGCGTTGGACCCACATCCGCCTCACCTGTTCCACGAACCCCGCTCGTCCCGGCGAAGATCGAGAACATGTGAAGCAGGTCACAAGCCCAACTGCCTCGCATCCTATGCCTGCCACTCTGTGATCTGCGACACGGGGTATTGGACAAGCTTTGTGATCTCCACCACCTGACGAAGGATCATGAAGTCGGATGAGCGGTGATCTTCACACGCGAAGCGTCCGAGTGATCACGAGAGGTGACATTTGCGCTAGTCAGCGCCGTATGGGCGGGGCGTCTCCATATCAAGAGACTTCCCTTGCATGCAAATTGGTGCTGGACGTGAGGCCTTGATAGAGGGCCGTATTCACACATCAGAAGGAGCGGGCCGTGGGGGTGTGGATGCGTGCACGCGTTCACGAGCGGGGTCCGCTTGTGACCCGCTCGCAATCGGTCCGTGATCTCCCCCGGGACGCAGCCGTTCTTGTAACCGTTGCGTGACCTCCGCCACATCCACAAGAGCCACACAAGAACCAGGGTTGGCCACTCACTGCAACAGATGGTAGGCGGAGGGCAATCCGGACGTAACGACGAAAGGTCATGATCACAGGCTTGATCACCTGCGTCCGCAATGTCCGTTACGGCGTCAATAAAGAGCGACACGCCCGGCGTTCAGAGGTCCGATTGAACAACTGTGGCGCAGCACACGTTTCTTGAAGGTATGGAGGAGCCCCTGATACCGGTTGTTCTCATGTCCCACACCGCTCACATACGCAGCCACCGGAAACCCCGCCGCAGCGCGTCGAAAAACGCGATGCGGGCCGGAGTAGCCGGTGGCGTTCTCAGCACCCTGGCAGTCGTCGGGGCGTCCGGCGCGGCCAACGCCGCCGAGCCGGTGACGCAGACTCTTGAACTGCCCACCCTGACCGCCGACATGTCCACGCAGGTCGCCCAGTCCGCCGACGCCACACAGCAGGCCGCGGCGAACTACCAACTGCAGGCCGAGCGTGACGCGGCCGCCACAAAGGCCGCGAAGCAGGCCAAGGCGGACCTCGCTGAGGCGAAGCAGAAGGCCGCGGCCAAGAAGAAGGCCGCCGAGGAGGCCGCTCGCAAGGCCGCTGCCGAGCGCGCGACCCGCAGCAGCGAGCGGACCACCCTGTCCGCCTCCTCGAGCGCTGACACGTCCGTCAGCACGTCCCCGTCCACGTCGACGGCCACCGGTTCGGCCGCCGCGGTCGTCTCCTTCGTGAAGGCTCAGGTCGGCAAGGCGTATGTGTCCGGCGCGACCGGCTCGTCCGCCTACGACTGCTCCGGACTCGTCCAGTCCGCCTTCAAGCAGGTCGGCATCAGCCTGCCGCGTGTCTCGCAGGACCAGTCGACCGCCGGCACCCAGGTCTCGCTGAGCAACCTGCAGCCGGGCGACATCCTGTACTGGGGCAGCGCGGGCAGCGCGTACCACGTGGCGGTGTACGTCGGTGACGGCATGTTCGTCGGCGCACAGAACTCGTCCACGGGTGTCGCCGAGAAGCCGCTGTCGTACGACCCGCCGACCGGCGCGGTGCGGGTGCTCTGACACCCGGGCACGCACAGTCGTACGGAGGGGGCCGCAGCCGCTCGGGGGCTGCGGCCCCCTCCGTCGTGCCCAAAGATCGTCCGAGGGCTGTCGGTCGAACCGTCGAAGGTGTCGGTCGGGCAGACCGAGCCTGTGGCGCGCGCAGTCGCCCGCCAGGAAGAAGTAGAGGGTGCCCGTCGCGCGGACCGGCGGGCGTTGGACTTCGCACGCCGGTCCGCCAGGACAGCCGCGCTCAGCGACTGGTCGCGCCCTCAGCGACTGATCCGCACCCTCAGCGACTGATCACGCCTTCGGGGCCACCTTGCTCAGCCCGTTGATGATGCGGTCCATCGCGTCGCCGCCCGTGGGGTCGGTGAGGTTGGCGAGCATCTTGAGGGTGAACTTCATCAGCAGAGGGTGGGTCAGGCCGCGCTGCGTCGCGATCTTCATGACCTTCGGGTTGCCGATGAGCTTCACGAAGGCGCGGCCCAGTGTGTAGTAGCCGCCGTAGGTGTCCTTGAGGACGCGCGGGTAGCGCTGGAGGGCCAGTTCACGTCCCGCGGGGGTGGAGCGGGCGTGGGCCTGGACGATGACGTCGGCGGCGATCTGGCCGGACTCCATGGCGTAGGCGATGCCTTCGCCGTTGAAGGGGTTCACCAAACCGCCGGCGTCGCCGACCAGCAACAGGCCCTTGGTGTAGTGGGGCTGGCGGTTGAAGGCCATGGGGAGCGCGGCCCCGCGAATGGGCCCGGTCATGTTGTCCGGGGTGTAGCCCCAGTCCTCCGGCATCGACGCGCACCAGGCCTTCAGGACCTCGCGCCAGTCCAGCTCCTTGAAGGAGTTGGAGGTGTTCAGGACGCCCAGGCCGACGTTCGACGTGCCGTCGCCCATGCCGAAGATCCAGCCGTAGCCGGGCAGGAGGCGGTCCTCGGCACCCCGGCGGTCCCACAGTTCCAGCCAGGACTCCAGGTAGTCGTCCTCGTGGCGGGGCGACGTGAAGTACGTACGCACCGCGACGCCCATCGGACGGTCCTCGCGACGGTGCAGGCCCATCGCGAGGGACAGCCGGGTGGAGTTGCCGTCGGCGGCGACGACCAGCGGGGCTCGGAAGGTGACCTCGCGCTTCTCGTCGCCGAGCTTGGCGTGCACGCCGGTGATACGGCCCGTGCGGTCGTCGAGGATCGGCGCTCCCACGTTGCAGCGCTCGTACAGCCGCGCGCCCGCCTTCTGTGCCTGGCGCGCCAGTTGCTCGTCGAAGTCGTCACGCTTGCGGACGAGGCCGTAGTCCGGGAAGGAGGCGAGATCCGGCCAGTCGAGCTGCAACCGCACGCCCCCGCCGATGATCCTGAGGCCCTTGTTGCGCAGCCAGCCGGCCTCCTCGGAGATGTCGATGCCCATGGCCACGAGCTGCTTGGTGGCGCGCGGGGTGAGGCCGTCGCCGCAGACCTTCTCGCGCGGGAACTCGGTCTTCTCCAGCAGAAGCACGTCGAGTCCGGCCTTGGCGAGGTGGTACGCGGTGGTGGAGCCGGCTGGCCCCGCGCCGACGACGATCACATCGGCGGTGTTTTCGGAGAGGGGCTCGGTCACGGCGGGATCTCCCCAAGTTCTGAATCTACGTGCCGACCGGCACTGGACATGGGCAGTCTATTCAGCAGAATTGATCACCCGGCTGAAGGGCTGCCCAGTGAACCGAGCTCTCCCTGTAGTACGGCTGCGTGTCCCCACCGACGAGGACGCCGTGGCCTGGCACCGGACCTTCGCCCACCCGGACGTCATGGAGTTCCACGGCGGCAAGATCGCGGAGCTCTCGGTCTATGAGGAGCTCACCGCGCGCCAGCGCCGGCACGACGCCGAGCGGGGCTACTGCCTGTGGACGATGCTCGACGAGTCCGGGCAGGTCATCGGCTTCACCGGAGCCCAGCCTTGGGAGCGTGAGTGGGGCCCCGCCGGCGAGATCGAGATCGGCTGGCGGCTCGGACGGGAGCACTGGGGCCAGGGGTACGCCACCGCGGCGGCGCGGATGACGGTGGAGCGGGTACGGGCGGCGGGCGTGCCGAGTGTGGTGGCGATGGTGATGGCCGACAACGCGCGCTCCATCGCGGTGACCCGGCGCCTGGGCATGAGCCTCGCCGAGGTCTTCATGACGCCGACCACCCGCCAGGAGGGGCACTGCTACCGCCTGAAGCTGTAGCACACGCCATCTCACCGAGAGTAATCGACTGCTACAGAAAGAAACTTGGCGCTTCCGGGCGGTACCGGGCCGGGGTTACCCTGCCTGTACCGCTGGGGGTGACATCCGTGCGAATAACACCCAAACCGTCTGATGTACGAGTGCCGAAGCTGGTCGGTCTGATGGCCATGGACGCGCGTGAGGCGGCCGCGACAGGCGGCGTGCTGCTCGCCGCGCCCGACCGCCCCGACTTCCCTCGCACCGTCGTCGACTACGTCGTACGGCAATATCCGCCACCTGGTGTCGAGGTGCCGCGCGGGGCCGTGGTCACCGTCTGGTTCGAGTTCGGCGAGGGCGACGGCGGCGGAGGCGCGGGCGTCCACGAGCCACGCCTGCCCCGGCCGGGCGGCGGCGGTATGCAGCGCGAGCTCGATGAACCGGGCGGCCTCTTCGCCACCGTGGCCGGTTTCGGCTCGCCGTACTGACCGCCGGTCTCGAAGCCGCCCTGCTGCCCCACCGGCCTACTGCCCCACCGGCCTACTGCCCCACCGGCCTACCGCCCGACCGGCCTACCGCCCCACCGCACTACCGCGCCACAGGCCTACTGCCCGTCGGTCTTGTACCCCCGGTGCAGGGCCACGATCCCGCCGGTCAGGTTGCGCCAGGCCACCTTCGACCAGCCGGCCTTGCGCAGCCGCTCGGCCAGTGCGGGCTGGTCGGGCCAGGCGCGGATGGACTCGGCGAGGTAGACGTACGCGTCGGGGTTCGAGGAGACGGCACGGGCCACCGGGGGCAGTGCACGCATCAGGTACTCGGTGTACACCGTGCGGAACGGCGCCCAGGCCGGATGGGAGAACTCACAGATCACGACCCGGCCGCCGGGCTTGGTCACCCGGTACATCTCCCGCAGCGCGGTGTCCGTGTCCTGCACGTTGCGCAGCCCGAAGGAGATGGTGACGGCGTCGAAGGTGTCGTCCTTGAAGGGCAGCCTCGTCGCGTCGCCCGCGGTGAACGGCAGCCAGGTGTGCTTGCGCTTGCCGACCTGGAGCATGCCGAGGGAGAAGTCGCAGGGGACGACGTACGCGCCGGTGCGGGCGAAGGGCAGGGACGACGTGGCCGTACCGGCGGCCAGGTCCAGGACCTTCTGCGCGGGGCGGGCGTCGACGGCCTTGGCGACCTCCTTGCGCCACACCCGGTCCTGGCCGAGCGACAGCACGTCGTTGGTCAGGTCGTACCGTTCCGCCACGTCGTCGAACATCGAGGCGACTTCGTGCGGCTGCTTGTTCAGGGAGGCGCGGGTCACGTGGGCCATTGTTGCAGTACGTCCCCCCGCGCCCACTCAGGGGAGGAACCGCGGCTTCTTCTTCGCGGCCACGTCCTCCACCCACCCGCACAGCAGGATGAAACCGGCGATCAGGACCCAGCCGACGCCGAACATGAACCACTGGCTCTCCAGCGGCAGATACGTCTCGAACGCGGGCACCTTCCAGAACTGGTCGATCAGCGGGACCGCCAGGATCAGCGCGAGCTCGTGCCAGAGGTAGATCGTCACGGCACGGGCGTTGAAGACCGTCACGATCCGGTCCAGGCGGCGGAAGCGGGTCAGTCCGGCGAAGTCGATCCGGAACCGGGCCTTGGCCCACATCAGGAGCATGACGAAACCGGCCGACCAGAAGGCCTGCGCGAGCGGAATCTCATCCAGGTCGTAGGTGCCGAACTCGGCCTGGTGGGAGTAGGCGTACCAGCCGCCGTAACCGAGTGCGGCGAGTGACAGCAGGACCACCACGGCCGGCTTCAGCCGCTGCAGCACACCGTCGCGGTGGGCGAAGCCGAGGATCCAGCAGAACAGGTACGTCGACAGGTCCCACATCGCGCTGCCGACCCGGTTGTCCGGGCCGGACCAGACGAAGTTCAGGGCCAGGATCGGGGTGAGGGACCCGAACAGCACGGGAACGGGGGCGAGTCGGAACACCTTCAGCAGGAGCGGGGACAGGAGCACGAACCAGAGATACGTCCGCAGGTACCAGAGGATCTCCCAGGCCTGCTCGCCCCACGCGTTGCCCGGGGGGTCGCCGAGCGGGACGATCCAGTAGACGATCTGCCAGCCCGGCATCCAGTCGTGGACCAGCATCGCCACGACCACGAACAGGCCCCAGAACCAGAACGGGGGCAGGAGGCGGCGCAGCCGGCTCCTCACCACCTTGAGCGCGGGCCGTTCCAGGGACTTCGCCATCAGGGTGCCGGCCAGGCCGAACATGATCCCCATGGAGGGGAAGACCAGTCCGGCCCAGGCCCAGCCGAAGGTGTGGTAGGTGACGACACGGATGAGGGCGACGGCCCTGAGGGTGTCGAAGTAGCGGTCGCGGCCGGCGGGTTTCGCCGGTGGCGGAGGCTTCTCCTCCTCCGCCCCGACGGCAGCCTCGGCCTCCGGCGCCACCCCCGGCACCGGTTCCGGCCTCGGCTCCTCCAGCACGGGCAGCGCCGCCGTCACGTCGGGCGTCGGCTCCACCTGCCCGTAGTCCATGTACTGCTGCGGATACGGCTGTTGGGGGTACGGCTGTTGCGGGTACGGCTGCTGCGGCGCATACGGCTGTTGGGCGTACTGCTGCTGGTCGTGACCCCCGTACCCCTCGTACCCGTGGTCGGGCTGCTGCCCGTACCCATAGCCAGACCCCTGCGGATGCCCTTGCGGATAACTCTGCGGATGCCCTTGCGGGTATCCCTGCTGCTCCTCCCCCCAGCTCATCAGCTCGCCCCCGCCGGAGTGCCGACCTCGCCGGTCCGCTTCAGTTTCTGCCAGCGCAGGCGGCCGCCGGTGAGGGCGGTGATGGAGGAGTGGATGAGGACGAGGTACATCATCTGGCGGTAGGCCAGTTGTTGCAGGGGCATCATCAGCAGGTAGCGGTACTTCTCGCGGTCGAGGCGGAAGGCGTACGCCGCGCACACGAGTTGGATCGCCAGCACCGCGAACCACGCCAGCAGTGCGGCCTGGAAGTCGATGAAGATCATCGAGTAGGCGGTGAACACGTCGATGAGCGGGGCGAAGACCGGCGTGACGATCTGGAAGATGACCACCAGCGGCATGCCGACCCGGCCGAAGCGTCCCGAAGGGCCCTTGTCCGTGAGGGACTTGCGGTGCTTCCAGAGCGCCTGCATGGTGCCGTAGGACCAGCGGTAGCGCTGCGACCACAGCTGCTTCAGGGAACCCGGGGCCTCGGTCCAGGCGCGGGCGTGCTCCTGGTAGACGACCCGCCAGCCCTCGCGGTGCATGGCGATGGTGATGTCGGTGTCCTCGGCGAGGGTGTCCTCGCTCATCCCGCCGACCTGGAGGACCGCCTCGCGGCGGAACGCGCCGATCGCACCGGGGATGGTCGGCATGCAGCGCAGCAGGTCGTACATGCGGCGGTCGAGGTTGAAGCCCATCACGTACTCGATGTGCTGCCAGGCGCCGATGACGGTGTCGCGGTTGCCGACCTTGGCGTTTCCGGCGACCGCGCCGACCTCGGGGTCGGCGAACGGCTGCACGAGCTGTCGTACGGTGTCCGCCTCGAAGACCGTGTCGCCGTCCATCATCACGACGATGTCGTAACTGGCGCTGCGTACCCCGTTGTTGAGGGCGGCGGGCTTGCCCGCGTTCTCCTGGCGGATGACCCGGACGTTCGTCATGCCGAGGGACTCGGCCGCACTGCGCGCGATCTCGGAGGTACCGTCGCTGGAGCCGTCGTCCACGACGATGACCTCGATCGGATGGGTGCTCTGCGCCAGCGACTTGAGGGTGTTGGCGATGCACTCCTTCTCGTTGTACGCCGGGACGATCACGCTCACCGGCCGGGTGATCGGTGGTCCCCAGCTGAACCGGCGTTTGTTGCGCTGCACGTAGTGCCGGCGGGCGAGGATCAGCATCATGCCGAACCGGCCCATGACGGCCACGCCCACGACGATCAGTGCGACCGAGAGTGTCGGAACGGCCAGCTCGGCGACGGCGACGGCCATGACGAGGGCCTTGCCCTCGTAGAGGGTCGCGCCGGTGGCCTCGCGGTGCGCGGCCTGGAGACGGGACACGGTCGAACCCTGGTTCCCCGTCCCGCCGTTCGGCCCGCCCGTGAGCTGTTCGCCGCCGCCCGCGCCGGGCTGCTGCTCGGCACCGGTCGCCCCGGGCTGCACGCCACCGGTCGCCCCGGACTGCGCACTGCCGGTCGCCCCGGACGCCCCCCGCTCGCTCGCGTTCTGCTCCTCGATGACACCGCTGACGGTGGTGAAGGTGTACCCCTTCGCCTGCATCGTCTCGATGTACTTCGGCAGCGCCTCGACCGTCTGCTCGCGGTCGCCGCCCGCGTCGTGCATCAGGACCGACGCGCCCGTGGTCCCCTTCGGCGTGGCCCACTGGACGATCTTCGAGACGCCCGGCTTCTTCCAGTCGTCGCTGTCGGTGTCGACGAAGACGCTGGTGTAGCCGTCGGCGCCGAGCTCCTTGTAGACGGGCCAGCTGTAGTTGTCGATGGCGTCCGTCTTCGAGGAGTACGGCGCCCGGAACAACGTGGTCGTGATGCCGGCCGCACCCGCCAGCGCGAGCTGCGTCTGCTGCATCTCGCGCCGGACGCGGGCCTCGCTCTGGTAGGAGAGGTCGACGTGGGTGAAGGTGTGGATGCCCACCTCGTTGCCCTGCTCGACCATGTCGTCCACGATGCCCGGGTAGCGCGAGACCATCGACCCGACCAGGAAGAACGTGGCGGGGACGTCGTACTTCTGCAGGATCTTCAGGACGTCGGGCGTGTACGTCGGGTTGGGGCCGTCGTCGAAGGTGAGGGCGATCGTCTTCTTCGGGACGGAGATGGTGGTGGCCTGGCCGCCCCGGAAGGAGATGATCGGCCCGCCGTTGAGGATCTTGTCGGGGACCTCGTCCGAGCTGGCTCCGTCGCGCACGCGCTGGTCGCCGCCGACCTCGGCGCGCAGATAGCCGTCCAGCAGCATGATGCTGGTCAGGCCGAGCAGGAGCAGCAGGGCGAGGATGATCCTCGGTTTCTGCAGTGCCGCGGCCTTGCCCGCCGCCCGTTCCATCCGGGTGGGGGCGCGCCGACGGCCGCGTGAAGGTGTCATCGTCATGTGGTGCCTGCGTTCCGGTCAGTCGTCGGTCGCGGCGACGGACGCCGACACGGTCGGGGCGGAGCTGGGCGGGGCGCCGGTGGCGGCGCCCGTGGGCGGGGTGCCGGTGGGCCTCGCGGGCGGGGTGCCGATACCGCCCTGCGGCTCGGCGCCGCCGGGGCCGGAGTTCTGGAAACCGGCTCGGCCACCGCCGAACGGCACCAGCGAGGACGGGTTCATCGAGGTGCCGATGCCCATGAACGCCATGCTGAGCACGACCGCGTACCCGAGGCAGACGACACCGACCAGGATGCCGATCCGGCGCAGCAGCTTGGAGCGGCGCCCGGAGTTGTCAACGAACACGGGTCCCTCGGCGGACTCGTTGCCGCGTTTACGACGGCGCCCGCGCCCAGCGGCGGCGGCGCGGTTTTCGATGGCAGGCTCAGAATGCATTCTCCGGATATTAGGGAACCTTCACTTGGCCTTAACTCTGACTTTCTTGTGAGCCGCCCATGAGAAAATCGTCAACCTGTCCCTTTCCTGAGAGTTTCCCAGAAAGCCTGCACAACTCCGCACGGAGGGAAAGGAGTCGAATGCCCGAATCGCACATCCACGGTGCACCTTTTGACCATGTCCGCCCGTGAAGTGCCCGTGTGTTTGCTGTTCGAGCGAAGCCCAGCCGCGTGTGAGACATTTCCACTCCGGAAACGCTCGTTGTTTCCGTCCTGAGACAGAAGTCACGAGAGCGGGTGGATACGCAATGCGGAGTCTCCTGAAGCCGGCGGCCGGGCTCACCTGCCTGTTAGCGCTGACCACCGCGGGCTGCTCCGCGGAGTCCGACGGCGCATCGGACGCGGCACCCGAGGCCTCCGAGCAGACGAGCACGGCCCCGAGCGCGACCCCGAGCACTTCCCCGAGCACTTCCCCGAGCGAGGGGGCGTCGTCGGCCACCGCCTACGCCCCGTACGTCAGCGCGACGGACGCCTCGGACCTCGACTCCACGGGCTCCCCCGAGACGTACAACCTGGCCTTCGTGATCTCCGACGGCAGTGGCTGCACGCCGAAGTGGAACGACAACGACGCCATCGGCGCCGCCGCGGTGAAGTCCCGGATCGCGGGGCTGAAGGAGGACGGTGCCAGCGTGCGGGTCTCCTTCGGCGGGGCCTCCGGCGATGAACTCGCGGCGACCTGCGACAGCGCGTCCGAACTGGCCGACGCGTACGGCAAGGCGCTGGACGCGGCCGGCTCCACCCAGGCCGACTTCGACATCGAGGGCGACGAACTGACCGACTCCGACTCGGTGGACCTGCGCTCCGAGGCGATCGCCCTCCTGCAGCAGGACCGCGCCGACCTCAGCGTCACCTTCACGCTCCCGGTGATGCCGTCCGGCCTCGACGCGGACAGCCTGGCGCTGCTGGAGTCGGCCAACGAGCACGACGTGCAGGTCTCCACCGTCAACCTCATGACGATGAACTACGGCGAGTCCTACGACGGCGACATGGGCGACTACGCGCTCACCTCCGCCAAGGCCTCCCACACCCAGCTGATGAAGGTGTTCGGGCTGGCGTCCGCGGCCGCCTGGCGGGGCATGGCGCTCACCTCGATGATCGGCGTCAACGACGTCGACGGCGAGACGTTCACCCTCTCCGACGCGGCGCAGGTACGGACGTTCGCCGCGAAGAACGAGGTCGCGTGGGTGTCCATGTGGGTGACGTTCCGCGACCAGCAGTGCGCGGAGGGGAAAACCGGGGACGACGACGCCAGGACCAACTGCAGCGGGGTGGAACAGAGTTCGGGCGCGTTCGCGAAGGCGTTCGCGGGCTAGGGCCCTTCTGATGGATCTCCGCGGCGTCGTTCGGACGAGGCGTCAACGACGCCTGTGGACCAGACGTCCCGCGCACACCGTCGCGATACAGGCGCCGGTCTCGTCGAAGACCGCCAGGTCGGCGCGGCCGGTCTCGCTGATCGCCGCCGGCTGGGTGCGCGGGAGTACGACGACGTCGTTCCGGTCGGCCGCGACGCGGAGTTCGGGCGAGTCGACGTACTCCTCCAGGACCGTCACCGCGCCCGCCTTCAGCACGGCGTGGACGCGTTCGCGTGGCGACGGGGCCTCGGGGAGCGGGCCCTCATGAACCCGCGCCGGCCCGAGCACCCCGGGCCAGCGCCGCACCCGAGCACCCGGAAACCGCTCCCGCAGCTCCGCCAGCGTGCCCACGGCGGCGACCCGGCTGCCCTCGACCGCCACGGCACCGTCCTTGACCGGCTCCGTGCCGTCCCAGGCCCACCGGACCTCGTCAGCCGCGTGAATAGTCTCCAACTCGGGCTCGGATCAGCTCAGTTGGACGCGAGCAGCTTCAGCTCGGGATGAGCCGTGCCGCCCTCGATCGCCGTGGACGAGATGTGCGACATGACCCGCTCGTCGACGGGGTCGTTCGCCGGGTCGTCGTGCACGACGAGGTGCTCGTACGTCGTCGCCCGCTGGGCCGGGACCCGTCCCGCCTTGCGGATGAGGTCGATGATCTCCATCCGGTTGGAGCGGTGCTTGGCGCCGGCGGAGGAGACGACGTTCTCCTCCAGCATGATCGAGCCGAGGTCGTCCGCGCCGTAGTGCAGCGACAGTTGGCCGACCTCCTTGCCGGTGGTCAGCCACGAGCCCTGGATGTGGGCGATGTTGTCCATGAACAGCCGCGCGATGGCGATCATCCGCAGGTACTCGAAGAGCGTGGCCTGCGTGCGGCCCTTCAGGTGGTTGTTCTCGGGCTGGTAGGTGTACGGGATGAAGGCGCGGAAGCCGCCGGTGCGGTCCTGCACGTCACGGATCATCCGCAGGTGTTCGATGCGCTCCGCGTTGGTCTCACCCGTGCCCATGAGCATGGTGGAGGTGGACTCCACACCCAGCCGGTGCGCGGCCTCCATGATCTCCAGCCAGCGCTCGCCGGACTCCTTGAGCGGGGCGATGGCCTTGCGGGGCCGCTCCGGGAGTAGTTCCGCGCCGGCACCGGCGAAGGAGTCGAGACCGGCCTCGTGGATCCGGGTGATGGCCTCCTCGGCCGACACCCCGGAGATCCGGGCCATGTGCTCGACCTCGCTGGCCCCCAGGCTGTGGATGACCAGCTGCGGGAAGGCCTTCTTGATGGCGGAGAAGTGCTTCTCGTAGTACTCGACGCCGTAGTCCGGGTGGTGGCCGCCCTGGAACATGATCTGCGTCCCGCCGAGTTCGACGGTCTCCTCGCACCGGCGCAGGATGTCGTCCAGGTCGCGGGTCCAGCCCTTGGCGGTGTCCTTCGGGGCCGCGTAGAACGCGCAGAACTTGCACGCCGTGACGCACACGTTGGTGTAGTTGATGTTGCGTTCGATGATGTACGTGGCGATGTGCTCGGTACCCGCGTACCTACGGCGGCGTACGGCGTCGGCGGCGGCGCCGAGCGCGTGCAGCGGGGCGTCGCGGTAGAGGTCGAGCGCCTCCTCCGGGGTGATCCGCCCACCCTCGGCGGCACGGTCGAGGACGGACTGAAGGTCGGCCTTCTCGGGCACCGGGTGTCCCTTTCGTCAAGGGTTGTGGACAGACCGAACCAGCGTACGCCAGCCGTTTCGCGCGACGGACGTCAGGCCGCGTACGCGCCGATCAGCAGCCCGAGATACGTCCCCGCGATCAGGAACGGCCCGAACGGGATCGCCGTCTTGCGCCCCGCGCGCCTGGCGACGACGAGGGCACCGCCGTACAGCGCCCCGAGCAGGAACCCGGCGAAGGTGCCGAGCAGCACGGTCCCCCAGCCGTACCAGCCCAGCGCGGCGCCGGTGCCGAGCGCCAGCTTCACATCGCCGAAGCCCATGCCGCCGGGGTTGACGAGCCACAGCACGAGGTATCCGGCGCCGAGCGCGAGGGCGCCCAGGGCGGCGGTCGGCCAGTGCCCGGTGTGCTCGGGCACCGCCGTGACCACCCCGAGGAGGGCGAGGGTCGCGGCGGCGAGCGGCAGGGTCAGCACGTCGGGCAGCCGACGCACCCGCAGGTCGACGGCGGCGAGCAGCACCCACACGGGCGCCGACAGCAGCCAGACGACGACCTCGGGCCGGGTGTCGGTGGCGGCGGCGAGGCCGGCGCAGAGGAGGGCGGTGACGAGACAGACGAGGGGGGTGCTGGGACCGTACGCGCGCGTCGGCGTGCAGTGCCCGCACCGCGCCGGGCCGAGCCACCCACGGGCCGGCCCGCCGAACGGATGCCCGCCGGGGCAGCGCTCCCGCCAGTTCTCCTCCTCCGGGACGGAGAAGCGGTAGGCGGCGCGCGGCACCAGCACTCCGGTGGCCGCGCCCCACAGTGCCGCGACGGCGATCAGCAAGCCGGTCATCGGCCGATCATCCCACCGCGACCGCACGCATCGATCGCGACCGCACACGTCCATCGCGGCGGTACGCACCCCGCCACAGCGGTACGCACCCTCACGGCGGCACGCACTCTCACGGGGGTACGCGCCCCCGCGTCGGCACACGCGCCCCCGCCCGCTAACCGACCTTCGACAGCCGGGCCTCGGGCCGCCCCGACCCCTCACTGTCGGACTGGTAGTCGAGATCGTCACCGACCGGCGTGATGCGGACGGTGTGGGCGGCCTGGTTGCACACCGCCCGGTTCGACCCGGCTCCGACGGCGGCCGCGACGACCTGTTTGCTCGTCACCTTCTTCACGGTGAGGACGTCGTCGCAGACACCGCCGAGCACGTCCGTGTGCCGGAGGGTGCCCAACTCCTCGCCGACATCGGCCCGGTGGACGGTCAGCCGGAAGGTGCCCATGGACAGCGTGCCGTCAAGGGCGACGGCCTGGCCCTCCCAGGTGCCGAGGTAGGCGGCGGGAACGGCGGCCGGACCGGCCGTGGCCGTGTCCTGGCCCGAGCTCTTCGAGGCGCTCGGCGCCGGTGAGTACGCGCTGTCGGAGTCGGAACCGCTCGCGTCGTCATGGTCCTTGCCCGGCAGCAGGTCGAACAGGAACACCGAGCCCACCGTCACCGCCGCCATCGCGCCCGCGACGGCCAGCGCCACCGTGCAGCTCAACCGCCGCCCCCGCTCACCGGACCCGGCCTCCGAGGTCGCCGAGACGGAGACGGAGAGTCTGCCGGGGCCACGAGGGCCAGAGGGGGCGTCAGAGGGGGTGTCAGAGGGGCGGGAGGGGTCAGAGGGGGATGCCGTGCCCTGCGGTCGGAGGTCGGGCCGCGCGTCACGGGGCTCGGGGACGGGTGCCGGCGGGACCTGGGGAGTCGCCGAACTCGACACCCCCGCCCCACTCGTCCCTTCCAGCACCGGCGGCATCACCGGCGGCGGCCCGAACCGCCCCTCTCCGGCCGCCCCCACCGAGGGGCTGCTGAACCCCACCGGACCCGAGGGAGCCTCCCGCTCGGCCGGCCCGGCGTCCAGGTTCAGCAGCGACACGGCGCTTCTGCTCACCTGTTCCACCAGCGCCCCCGGGAGCCACCCGCCCGCCACCAGCCGGGCCGCGCCCTGAGGCGCCAGTCGCCGGGCCACCTCGCCGGGAGTGGGCCGCGCACCCGGATCCTTGACCAGGCAGGCCGCCACCAGTTCACGCAGATCCCCGTCGAGCGTGCCGAGTTCGGGTTCCTCGTGGACGACCTTGTAGAGGAGGGCGGCGGAGGAGTCGCCGGGGAAGGGTGCCGTGCCGGTCGCCGCGTAGGTGAGCACCGCGCCCAGCGAGAAGACGTCCGCCGCCCCGGTCGCGCCCTCGCCCAGGATCTGCTCCGGGGACATGTAGCCGGGTGAGCCGATGGAGACGCCCGTGGAGGTGAGGGAGGCCGTTGTGTCCGTGGCCCGCGCGATACCGAAGTCGATCAGCAGGGGCCCGTCGAGGGTCAGGAGTACGTTCGACGGCTTCACGTCCCGGTGCACCAACCCCAGTTCGTGCACCGCGGCCAGCGCTTCCGCGAGGCCCGCGCCCAGCGCCCGTACGGTGTGGGCGGGCAACGGGCCGCCGTCCGTGACCGCGGCCGACAGGGACGGACCCGCCGCGTACCCCGTGGCCACCCACGGCACCGCCGCGTCCGGGTCCGCGTCCAGGACCGGCGCGGTCCAGGCGCCGCCGACCCGCCGGGCGGCCTCGACCTCGCGGCGGAAGCGGGCGCGGAACTCCTCGTCCAGCGCGAAGTGCGGGTGCACGAGCTTGACCGCGACCGTGCGGCCTCCGGCGCTGCGGCCGAGGTAGACCCGGCCCATGCCGCCGGAGCCGAGCCGGCCGAGCAGCCGGTAGGGCCCCACGGCGGTGGGTTCATCGACCCCGAGCGGCTGCATGGCGTCCCCTCCCCCGCGCTCCCCCACGTGCTAGCGAGCAGCGTAGTGCGGCGGTGGGCCCGGGATCACGGCTCCAGCAGATCGACCTTCACGTCCGCCGGGAAGCCGGTGGTGGGTCCGACGCGGCGGGCGAACTCCGCGACCGCCTTCAGCTGGGGGTCACCGAAGCGGAAGTCGAGGGTGGTGAAGTACCGCTCCAGGGTCCGCTCGTCGAAGGCCTCCCAGCGGGCCGCCTGCTCGGCGACCTTGGCGACCTCCTCGAGGGAGAGGTTGCGGGAGTCGAGGAATGCCTCGTGGACCTGGCGGGTGATGACGGGCTCGCGCTCCAGGTAGTCGCGGCGGGCCGCCCACACGGCGAAGACGAAGGGCAGCCCGGTCCACTCCTTCCACAGCACGCCCAGGTCGTGGACCTCCAGCCCGAACTTCGGCCCGTCGAGCAGGTTGGCCCGCAGCGCCGCGTCTCCGATGAGTACGGCGGCCTCGGCCTCCTGCATCATCAGGCTCAGGTCGGGCGGGCATGTGTAGTACTCGGGCTCGACGCCGTACCGGTCGGCCAGCAGCAGCTGGGCGAGCCGGACGGAGGTGCGCGAGGTCGAGCCGAGGGCGACACGGGCGCCGTCCAACTCGTCCAGCGGAACCTTCGAGACGATCACGCAGGACATCACCGGGCCGTCGCACCCCACGGCGATGTCCGGGAAGGCGACCAGGTCGTCCGCGTTCTTGAGGAACTCGACGAGGGTGATGGGGCCGATGTCGAGGTCCCCCCGCACCAGCCGCTCGCTGAGCTTCTCCGGGGTGTCCTTGGTCAGCTCGAAGTCGAGCAGCGTGCCGGTTCTCGCGAGTCCCCAGTACAGGGGAAGGCAGTTGAGGAACTGGATGTGACCGACACGCGGCCGGGTGCGAGGAATGTCCACATCGCGAGACTAGCCCTACTGGGGTACGCTCCGGACTCCACCCCCGAGGTCAACCTCAAAAAGATCTTCAAACATTCGGGTGACGTGATCTTGGCCTCTATTGCTTTCGGCTGCCCGCGTGCTAGGCTCGCCGCAAGTTGCAGTTTGGTTTCCCTTGCAGTACAGAGCCTGCGGAGCATGTGACCGCGGGCTCTAGTCGTTTTCAGACGTATGCAGTTGTGCGGCATCTTTTGTTTTCACACTTGCAGGGTTCTGGAGCAGGGCAACCCTTTGGGCCCAAGGAGGGCTTATGGCTACCGGAACCGTGAAGTGGTTCAACGCCGAAAAGGGCTTTGGATTCATCGCCCAGGAAGGCGGCGGCCCCGACGTCTTCGTCCACTACTCCGCGATCAACGCGAGCGGCTTCCGTTCGCTGGAGGAGAACCAGGCGGTTTCCTTCGACGTCACGCAGGGCCCGAAGGGTCCGCAGGCGGAGAATGTCACCCCTGTCTGAGTTCATGAGCCCAAAGCTCTGATCCGGAACCGATAGCAGTACCCAAGGAGCCCCGCGCCACCAGGCGACGGGGCTCCTGCCTTTTCCCGCACCGCGAGGCCGATCCGGCTGTTCATCCGCCCCGACGTCGCCGCCGTGAAGGTACGTGCCCGGTACTGGACCCCTGACGGCTCACCGCTCGTACAGCCCCTCCACCTCCTGCGCGAAGTCTTTCAGCACCGTCTCCCGTCGCAGTTTCATCGACGGCGTCAGATGGCCGGACTCCTCCGAGAAGTCGGTCGGCAGGACGGTGAAGCGGCGGATGGACTCGGGGCGGGAGACGAGTTTGTTGGCCTCGTCGACCGCGCGCTGCAGGATGCCGCGCAACTCCTCGTCGCCGATGAGGAGTTCGGCGGGGACGGGGTGCTTGCCGTTCATTCGGCGCCAGTGGGAGACGCCGGCCATGTCCAGGGTGATCAGGGCGGAGATGTAGGGGCGGCGGTCGCCCAGGACGATGCACTGGGAGATCAGGGGGTGGGAGCGCAGCCAGTTCTCCAGCGGGGCGGGGGCCACGTTCTTGCCGCCCGCGGTGATGAGGATCTCCTTCTTGCGGCCGGTGATCGTGAGGTACCCCTCGTCGTCGAGGCGGCCGATGTCGCCGGTGGGGAACCAGCCGTCGGCGGACGCGGGGGTGACTCCGCCGCCGTGCGGGTCCCAGTAGCCGCGGAACACCTGGTCCCCGCTGAGCAGGATCTCGCCGTCCGCCGCGATCCGCACCCTGGTCCCGGGCAGCGGCCAGCCGACCGTGCCCAGACGGGACTTGAGCGGCGGGGTGACCGTGGCCGCGCCGGTCGACTCGGTCAGGCCGTAGCCCTCGTAGATCTCCATGCCCGCGCCCGCGTAGAACGCGGCGAGCCGGCGGCCGAGTGGTGAGCCGCCGCTGATGATGTGGCGGACCTGGCCGCCCATGGCGTTGCGGATCCGGCGGTAGACGAGGGAGTCGTAGACGGTGCGGGCGGCCTTCAGGGCGGTGCTCGGGCCGGAGCCGGTCCCGGCCTGGCGGGCCTCCATCGCCTCGCCGTAGCGGACGGCCACGTTCGCCGCGCGGTCGAAGGCGGTCGCCCGGCCGCCGGTCTCCGCCTTGGCGCGGGCGCTGTTGAAGACCTTCTCCAGCATGTACGGGATACACAGCAGGAACGTCGGCCTGAAGGCGCTGAGTTCGGTCACCAGGGCCTCCGCCTGCAGGCTCGGCACATGGCCCAGCCGAACCCGGGCGCGGACGCACGCGATCGCCACCATGCGGCCGAAGACGTGGGACATGGGGAGAAAGAGGAGCGTGGCGAGTTCGTCGGAGGTCTTCGACCGGAAGACGGGGTGGAGGAGCTCGATCGCGTTGTCGACCTCGGCGAGGAAGTTCCCGTGCGTCAGCACACAGCCCTTGGGGCGCCCGGTCGTACCCGAGGTGTAGACGACGGTGGCGAGGGTGTCCGGGCCCAGCATCCCCCGCCGTACGGCGACTTCCTGGTCGGGGACCTGCTGGCCGAGCTCCGCCACCCGCTCCAGATGGCCCTTCTCGATGATCCACATGTGCCCCAGGTCGGGCAGCCGGTTGAGCTCCGGGCCCAGCGCCGACGCCTGGGACGCGTGCTCCGTCACCAGGGCCACCGCGCCGGAGTCCTGGAGGATCCAGCGGGTCTGGAAGACGGACGAGGTGGGGTAGATCGGCACGGTGACCAGGCCGGCCGCCCACGCGGCGAAGTCGAGGAGCGTCCACTCGTAGATCGTCCGGGCCATCACGGCGATCCGGTCGCCGGGCATCAGCCCCTCCGAGATCATGCCCTTCGCCAACGCCAGTACCTGCTCTGCGAACTGGGCCGCCGTCACATGCTCCCAGTGCCCGTCCTCCGTGCGGCGGCTGAGGACCCGGTGCCCGGGAGCCGCGTCGGCGTTGTCGAAGGGCAGGTCCGCCAGGGAGCCGTGGGTGACCGGCGGGGCGATCGGCGGCACGGACACCTCCCGGACCTCGCCGTCCAGTCGCCGGATCTCCGGTTCGACCAGAACGGGCGCGCCGTCGTAGTCGTGGCCGGACAGGTAGGAGAGGGACATGGGGCAGCTCCTGAGGCGTGCAGCTCGGTTCCACTCTGCTGCAAGTGGTACGTGCGGTACGTACCGGGACGTTCACCGGCTGTTGCGACTTACCGGGTTACCGGGGGTTAGGACGGTGATCGTACGGGGCCCTCGTGGAAGGTTGGTGCGGGTTCGGGGGCGTTTCGGAGCTGGGCATGTGCAACCTCGGAGGTTACGTGAGGAAGATTCACGTTGACCCTGGTCGGACGGGGTCAGTCGCCCTCCGGGACCGCCGTGACACCTTGACCGCCGGCCGCGCACAGGAGATCAACCCCCGCCCGGTGGAGCCTCGTTCGGCGAGCGGCTTGGCCGGCGGCGTTCAGACGGGCCCCCTTCGACATGGGCTTACCTGCGGTAACCTTACTCCAGAGTAAGGAATCGGGTACGGACAGTGCCCGAAGCTGGAGGTCGTGCGGGTGTGCGGCCAGAGCCTATTGGGGGCGTAGTGACGACCGTGCCGACGACCACCACCCTCACCGGCTCCCCCTCCCTCGCGCCCCTGCTCGCCCGCGGCGCCCTGCTCTCCCCGTTCAAACGGCCCCGCCCGGACGCGGAGTTCGCCCGCACCCGGCTGGTGCTGCCCGGCCTGCGCGTCGACCTGGCGCGACTGGCCGCCTACGAGCGGGTGTGCGGGTTCGCGACCGGGGACGACGTCCTGCCGCCGACGTATCCGCACGTCCTCGGCTTCCCGCTGGCCATGCGGCTGATGAGCGGCCGGGACTTCCCGCTGCCGCTGCTCGGGCTCGTCCACACGTCGATCGAGATCACCCAGCGGCGCGCGATGCCCGCGACCGGGGAGTACCGGTTCACGGTGTACGTCGACGAGTTGGCGCCGCACCGGCGGGGCACCGAGGCCGCGGTGGTGACCGAGGTGCGGGCTGGGGACATGGGGCAGACGTTGGACGCGGGGCGGACGGGGGACGACGGACCGGCGGGAGATGAGGTGGTGTGGGAGTCGAGGAGCACGTATCTGGCCCGGCACGGCACGGACGGTCAGGCAGCCTCCGGGGCAGCCGAGACCTCCGGGGCAGCCGAGACCTCCGCGGCTTCTGCGGTCTCCGTGACCTCCGTGGCCTCCCTGACCGAACAGCGTGATCCGCTGCCCGCCGTCGCCGAGTGGCGGCTCGCCGGGGACGTGGGGCGGCGGTACGGCGCGGCCTCCGGGGACCGCAACCCGATCCACCTGTACCCGCTCACCGCCCGGCTGTTCGGCTTCCGCCGGGCCATCGCGCACGGCATGTGGACGGTGGCCCGCTGTCTGGCCGCGCACGGCACCCCGGCCGCCGCGGTGCTGCGAGCCGACTTCCGGGCGCCGGTTCCGCTGCCGGGGACGGTGACGTACGCGGCCGAGGACGGGCTCTTCGAACTGCGCGCCGCGGACGGCCGTACGCATCTGACCGGGGGTGTCTACCCGCTCGTCTCGTGAGCGGGGTCGGGCGGTGACCAGGGGTGTCCCTCCATCAGGTTCCCCAGGCCCGCCCACGCGAAGTTCATCAGGGTCGCCGCCGCCTGCCGGGCGGTGACACCGTCGGTCGCGTTGGCCCACGCGGCCAGCGACTCGGCGGCGCCGACCAGGGACTCGGCCAGACCGGCGACCTCCCGCTCCGGCAGATCGGGGTCCCGGTGGGCGGCCCGGGCCGCGACGACGATCAGCTGGGTCACGAACGCGACCAACTCCGCACGCATCGCGGTGACCTCGGCGGCGAACGGCTCACCGTGGGTGCGGGCCTGGAGGTGCAGGACCGACCAGCCGTCCGGGTTCTGCGCGGTGTGCCCGAAGAACGCCCGCAGTCCGTCCCAGAGTTGACGGTCGGCCGGCAGACCGGACCGCACTCCGCCCCGGACCGCCTCGGTGAGCGCCCGCGCCTCACGCCGGATGCAGGCGGTGAAGAGGTCTTCCTTCGAGTTCAGGTACAGATACACCAACGGCTTTGACACGCCCGCCAGTTCGGCGATCTCGTCCATCGACGCGGCCATGTACCCGCGCTGGCCGAAGGTCCGTACGGCGGCGTCCAGCATCTGCTGCTCCCGGACCGCCCGCGGCATCCGCTTGCTCTTCACGGCACCCATGAGACACACAGTAGTTGGGTGCCGACCGCTCGGAGTCGGGTCAGGAAGCCTGGCCCTGGGCCCGTACCGTGTCGTCGGCGGTGTCCTCCTGACTGCGGTTCGCCTCCAGGTTGGCCTTCACGCGGTCCACCTTGCGCACGACCTGGATCGAGGCGCGATCGCGTTCCTTGCGGAGCACCACGAAGCTGATCGGGGCGGAGATCACCAGGGCCAGCAGGACGACCCACATGCCGTTGGAGTCGCCGAGGCCGCGCGGGGCGACACCCGAGTAGACGAGGCCCCAGACGACAACGAGGCAGCCCACGAAGATCCCGAGGCGCATCAGTGTGTAGCGGAGCATCTCAATCCACTCTTCCGGTTCCAAAAAGGGGCGCTGTCCAGTGAAGCACGCCCGACCTCCGATCTTGGAGGGGGGTGCGCCGGTGTCAGTGGAGCGGCAGCAGCATGACCACGTCGTCGCGGTCGTCGGCGGGAGCGACGCGTATCGCGTCGGGTATCCGGCCGACCTCCTTGTAGCCGCAGGAGACGTAGAACCGCTCAAGGCCGAGGCCGCCGCGGCAGGTGAGCCGGATCGCCTCGATGCCGTCGAGGGTGCGGGCCGCGTCCGCGGCGGCGGCCAGCAGGTCCCGGCCGTATCCCTTGCCCTGGTGCCGGGGGTGGACCATCACCGTGTAGAGCCACAGCCAGTGCGTCATCAGCCGGTGCGTGTTGAAGGTGAGGAAGGAGGCCGCGGCGACCTGCCCTTCCTCGTCGTATCCGACGAGGAGCCGGGCGCGCCCCTCGACCATCCCCACGAAGTGCTTCACCAGCTCCGGCCGAATCGCCTCCCGGCTCACCGGCGCCACGAACCCGACCGCGCCGCCCGCGTTGGAGACGTCCGTCCACAGATCGAGGAGGCCGTCACGCAGTTCGGGGG
Organism: Streptomyces sp. NPDC050997; assembly: GCF_040660135.1. Lineage (NCBI taxonomy): Bacteria > Bacillati > Actinomycetota > Actinomycetes > Kitasatosporales > Streptomycetaceae > Streptomyces > Streptomyces sp. NPDC050997. The sequence goes on along the minus strand of NZ_JBFAGK010000024.1, from coordinate 71,819 downwards.
TGACGGCCGGGTCGAGGGTGAAGGTAAGGGGCATAGGGCGAGGGTAGTTATTACGCAACGCTCGCCTCAAGAGCGTTCGACGTCACGTACGTCACGTAAGTCCCGCCCCTCAGGGGCGCGGGAACTGCGCGACCAGCCCCCACCGGACCGGCACCCGCACCCGCACCCGCACCCGCACCCGCACATCTGACGCAGGCTCACCCCAGACGCAGACTCACACCCGCATCGCCTGCGGCGACTCCCGACGGGCCGGGTCCGGACCGTCGTACTCGCGGAGGATCTCGTACCGCGTGTTCCGCTCAACCGGACGGAAGCCGGCGTCGCGGATCAGGTCGAGCAGGTCCTCGCGGGTGAGCTTGTTCGGGGTGCCATAGTTGTCGGCGTCGTGGGTGATCTTGTACTCGACGACCGAGCCGTCCATGTCGTCGGCGCCGTGCTGGAGGGCCAGCTGGGCCGTCTGGACGCCGTGCATGACCCAGAAGACCTTGACGTGCGGGACGTTGTCGAACAGGAGCCGGGAGACCGCGAAGGTCTTGAGGGCCTCCGCGCCGGTCGCCATCTGGGTCCGCGCCTGGAGCCGGTTACGGACCTTGCCGTCCTTCATGTCCACGAAGTCGTGCTGGTAACGCAGCGGGATGAAGACCTGGAAGCCGCCGGTCTCGTCCTGGAGCTCACGCAGCCGCAGCACGTGGTCCACGCGGTGGCGGGGCTCCTCGATGTGGCCGTAGAGCATGGTGCACGGGGTCTTCAACCCCTTCTCGTGCGCCAGCCGGTGGATGCGCGACCAGTCCTCCCAGTGGGTGCGGTGGTCGACGATGTGCTGTCGGACCTCCCAGTCGAAGATCTCGGCGCCGCCGCCGGTCAGCGACTCCAGACCGGAGTCGATGAGTTCGTCGAGGATCTCACTCGCGCTGAGCCCGGAGATGGTCTCGAAGTGGTGGATCTCGGTGGCCGTGAAGGCCTTGAGGGAGACGTTCGGCAGCGCCTTCTTCAGCTCGCTCAGCGAGCGCGGGTAGTAGCGCCACGGCAGGTTCGGGTGCAGGCCGTTGACGATGTGCAGCTCGGTGAGGTTCTCGCCCTCCATCGCGGTGGCGAGCTTCACCGCCTCCTCGATACGCATCGTGTACGCGTCCTTCTCGCCCGGCTTGCGCTGGAAGGAGCAGTAGGCGCAGGACGCGGTGCACACGTTGGTCATGTTGAGGTGACGGTTGACGTTGAAGTGGACGACATCGCCGTTCTTGCGCGTCCGCACCTCGTGCGCCAGTCCGCCCAGCCACGCCAGGTCGTCCGACTCGTACAGCGCGATGCCGTCCTCGCGGGTCAGCCGTTCACCGGCCCTGACCTTGTCCTCCAGCTCGCGCTTGAGCCCGACGTCCATGCCCACAACCCTTCTTCGACGACTCCGACAACTCCGCAACCGTACGCCCCCACCCTTCGGGCGGGAGGCGCCCCCGAACGGCGCTGAACGCGCCTATACCTCTTCCGGCAGCTCCCCGACCCGGTTCTCCCACTTCGTGGAGAGCACGACCGTGGTACGGGTCCGGGACACGCCCTTGGTCCCCGACAGCCGCCGGATGATCTTCTCCAGTCCGTCCACGTCCGTCGCCCGCACCTTGAGCATGAACGAGTCGTCGCCCGCGATGAACCAGCAGTCCTCGATCTCGCCGAGGTCCTTCAGCCGGGCGGCCACGTCCTCGTGGTCGGCGGCGTCGGAGAGTGAGATGCCGATCAGCGCGATGACGCCGAGACCGAGCGAGGCGGAGTCGACGGTGGCGCGGTAACCGATGATGACACCGGCCGCCTCCAGCCGGTTGATGCGGTCGGTGACGCTGGGTCCCGACAGACCGACGAGGCGCCCCAGTTCCGCGTAGGAGGCCCGGCCGTTCTCCCTCAGGGCCTGGATGAGCTGCCTGTCCACCGCGTCCATGCGATCGAAGCCTTCCGCTGAAGTCTGAAGAGATCTGAAGAGGTCTGACGAGATCTGTGGAGGTCTGGGGTGGTCCGAGAGTGCGTGACGTGATGCGTACCGCGGTCCGGCGTGGCGCTCACCGGGGACGGGAGCCGCCCAGTTCGCCCTTCCAACGGCGGTACAGCCCGTGTGCGACGCCCGCCGCGTCGAGGACCCGCCCGGCGACGAAGTCCACCAGGTCCTGGATGTGGGTGGCGCCCGCGTAGAAGCCCGGCGAGGCGGGCACCACGCTCGCGCCGGCGTCGTCCAGGGCGACCAGGTGCCGCAGGGTCTGGCCGTTGAGGGGGGTCTCCCGTACGGCCACTACCAGGGGGCGTCGCTCCTTAAGGGTCACGCTCGCGGTCCGCTGGAGCAGGTCCTTCGACAGCCCGAGCGCGACACCCGCGACACACGCCGTCGACGCGGGCACGATCAGCATCCCCTTCGAGGGGTACGACCCCGAGGACGGCCCGGCCGCCAGGTCCCCGGCACCCCAGTACCGCACCCGGTCGATGTCCACCCGGAAGCTGTCGGGCTTCCCGTCGGCCCCCCTGGCCAGCCATTCCCGCAGGTCATCCTGCCAGTGCGCGTCCCTGAAGGAGATCCCGGTCTCGTCGAGCAGGGTGAGCCGCGAGGCCCGGCTGACGATCAGGTCGACACACTCCCCCGCGTCCAGCAACGCGCGCAGCACCGCGGCGGCATACGGCGTCCCGGACGCCCCAGAGACCCCCACGATCCAAGGCACGCGCTGCGATTCTCCTGCGTTCACACCCTGAGCGTACCGGCGCGCGAGGACGTACTCAGGACCGGACTACACCGTGAGGCCCCGCACCAGCAGATCCAGCAGCGCGCATCCGAACAGGGCGATGCCGATGAAGCCGTTGACGCTGAAGAACGCCCTGTTCAGCCGGGACAGGTCGTGCGGGCGGACGATCGAGTGCTCGTAGACGAAGGCGCCGGCCACGATCATCAGGCCCAGCCAGAAGAAGGTGCCCGCGTCCGTCGCCACCGCGTACCAGACGAACAACGCGGTGGTGAGCGCGTGGCAGACCCGCGCCCCCCAGACCGCCGCCGGGATGCCGAAGCGGGCCGGGACCGACAGCACGCCGATCTCCCGGTCGGTCTCCACGTCCTGGCAGGCGTAGATCAGGTCGAAGCCGCCGATCCAGATGCCGACGGCCAGACCCAGTATCACCGCGTCCCAGGACCACTCGCCGGTGATCGCGAGCCAGCCGCCGACCGGGCCCATCGCCTGCGCGAGACCAAGGATGGCCTGCGGGAAGTTCGTGAACCGCTTGCCGTACGGATAGACCACCATCGGGATCACCGCGATGGGGGCGAGGGCCAGACAGAGGGGGTTGAGGAGGGCCGCCGAGCCCAGGAAGACCACCAGGGCGATCAGCGCGCCGGTCCAGGCGTGACGGACCGACATCGCGCCCGTCACGAGTTCGCGGTGCGCCGTACGCGGATTCCTCGCGTCGATCTCACGGTCGATGATCCGGTTGACCGCCATCGCGAAGGTGCGCAGGCCCACCATGCAGACGGTGACCAGCAGCAGCCGGCCCCAGTGGATGTTCTTGTCCGACTGGAACATGGCCGTCAGTGCGGCGATGTACGCGAAGGGCAGGGCGAAGACCGAGTGCTCGATCATCACCAGACGCAGGAACGCCTTGGTGCGCCCTGGTTGCGGAAGAGCGGCAGAAGCGCTGCTCACAGGCCGTACTCCTTCCAGCGGCGGTCGACCTTCGCCGCCGTCTCGGGATCGGACTCCACCATGTCGGGCCAGCCGCCGTCGCGGGTGTAGCCCTCCTCGGGCCACTTGCGCGTCGCGTCGATGCCCGCCTTGCCGCCCCAGAACTGCTGGTAGGAGGCGTGGTCGAGATGGTCGACGGGGCCCTCGACGACGGACAGGTCACGGGCGTAGTCGGTGTTGCCGAGCGCCCGCCACGCGACCTCGTGCAGGTCGTGGACGTCACAGTCCGCGTCGACGACCACGATCAGCTTGGTCAGGGACATCATGTGGGCGCCCCAGACCGCGTGCATCACCTTCTGCGCGTGCTTCGGGTACTTCTTGTCGATCGAGACGATCGCGCAGTTGTGGAAGCCTCCGGACTCGGGCAGGTGGTAGTCCACGATGTCCGGGATGATGATCTTGAGGAGCGGCAGGAAGAACCGTTCGGTGGCGCGGCCCAGCGGTCCGTCCTCCGTGGGGGGCCGGCCCACGACGATCGACTGGAGCAGCGGCCGCTTCCGCGTCGTCACGCAGTCGATCTTCAGCGCGGGGAACGGCTCCTGCGGGGTGTAGAAGCCGGTGTGGTCGCCGAAGGGGCCCTCGGGCAGCATCTCGCCGGGCTCCAGCCAGCCCTCGATCACGACCTCCGCCTGCGCCGGCACCTGGAGCGGGACGGTCTTGCAGTCGACCATCTCGATCCGCTTGCCGGCGATGAACCCGGCGAAGAGGTACTCGTCGATGTCCCCGGGGAGGGGGGCGGTGGAGGCGTACGTCACGGCCGGCGGGCACCCGAAGGCGATCGCGACCGGCAGGCGCTCGCCCCGCCTCGCCGCCACCTGGTAGTGGTTGCGGCTGTCCTTGTGGATCTGCCAGTGCATGCCGATGGTGCGCTTGTCGTGCCGTTGCAGGCGGTAGAGCCCGAGGTTGCGGATCCCGCTCTCCGGGTCCTTGGTGTGGGTGAGCCCCAGGTTGAAGAAGGAGCCGCCGTCCTTCGGCCAGGTGAAGAGCGCGGGGAGCCGGTCGAGGTCGACGTCGTCGCCCTGGAACACGACCTCCTGTACGGGCGCGTCCTGGGACTTCACCTTCTTCGGCGGTACGTGCGTCATCGCGCCGAGCTTCCCGAAGGCCTCCCGTACGCCGATGAACCCCTGGGGCAGCTCGGGCCGCAGCAACCCGCCGATCTTCTCCGAGATCTCGCCGTACGACTTCAGGCCGAGCGCCTTCAGCAGCCGCCGGTCCGTCCCGAAGACGTTCATCGCGAGGGGCATGTCGGAGCCCTTCACGTTCTCGAAGAGCAGCGCCGGGCCGCTGGACTTCTGCACCCGGTCGACGATCTCCCCGACCTCCAGGTACGGGTCCACCTCGGCCTTGATCCGCTTGAGGTCGCCCTCGCGCTCCAATGCCCTGAGCAGTGAACGAAGATCGTCGTAAGCCATGCGGTCAAGTATCCCCGAGCGACTACTCTGGCCCGGTACCTGGGGTCCGTGCACGTGGCCCCGACGACCGTTCCACCGAGAGGACCCATGCTCCGGGTACTGATGTTCCTCGTGCCACTGGCGTTGAGCGTGTACGCGTTCATCGACTGCATCAGCACGAAGGACGAGGACGTCCGCCACATGCCCAAGCCGCTGTGGGCGATCCTCGTGCTGGTGTTCCCGCTGGCCGGCTCGATCTCCTGGCTCATCGCGGGCAAGAAGCGGCACCCGGCCGGCGCGGGCGGACCGGGCGGCCTCACGGGGTCCGCCGGATCGCCGTGGAACCGGGGCGGCGGGCAGCAGTGGGTGGCACCCGACGACAATCCCGAGTTCCTCAAGTCCCTCAAGGACGAGAAGGGCGACAAGGGCGAGAACGGTGAGAACGGCGACGAAGACCGGAAGAAGCGCGGCGATGATCCCGGGGACGACTGACGAAGCCGCAGCCGCTCGTCACCGGCCCGGCGCGTGCCGGGGATGAACCGGGCTGCTCAGCACGTCACTTGAGAGTTTTGACGCGGGCCGAGGTGAGGGCCCGGTCGAAGACGCGTACGTCCCTGATGGTGCCGGGGAAGAAGTCGCTGGGCTGTCCTTGGTGGCTGGCCCTGCCGATCATGAGGGCGCCGGGGGCGGGGGTCGGGGTGGCGTCCTCGACGGCCGCTTCCTGGACTCCGTCGACGTACAGCCGCAGCTTGCGGGCCGGGCCGTCGCAGACACCGACCAGGTGGGTCCAGACGTCGGCCGCGGGGGCGGTGTAGCCGACGGCACGGGTGCCGGGGCGGGCGAAGGCCCAGCGGTTCTCGTCGCTGGAGTACTGGAGATAGAAGCCGCTGATGGCGGTGGCGTCCTGGCTGACGGCGGTGGCGAAGAAGCCCGGCACGGCGGAGAGGCGGACCCAGGCGGCGACCGTGAAGCTGCGGCCGGCGCCGGTCCTCAGCACCGGGCCGTCGGTGATGATCTGGCTGCCGGTCCCGTCGAACTCGGCCCCACCGCCGTCGCCGGTCAGCCACCGGACCCCGGAGGCGGTGCCGTCGTTGCCGCCCGTGGTGTCCCGCGCGAGCGCCCCGGACGTCTCGTCGAGGGGCCAGACGGCGACGGGTTCCGCGAGGCGGGCCGCGGAGGGTGAGGGTGAGGGTGATGCGCTGGTTCCGGCGCCGGTCCGTGCCGCGTCGCCGGCGTCGTCGCCGGCGGACCTGTTGAACCAGACCCCGGCCCCCGCCCCGATCGCGGCGGCCGCCCCGGCCCCGGACAGCAGGAAGGCCCGACGGCTACGGCGCTTGCCGTCACCGTGCCCGGACGACGGACCGTCCGGGGCGGTCGGGCCCTCCGGTCTGGCGGGCGGTGGTGGCTGGGCGGGGTCCCGGTGCGCGATCGGGTGCGCTGTGGGATGCGCGGTGGGATGCGCGGTGGAGTGCGTCGGGTGAACGCGGGTGGGCGGATACGCCGAGTGCGGGGGCGCCGCGGCCTGATGCGGGATCCTGTCGGCCGGGGAGCCCACGGCCTGCTGTGGGATCGAGGCGACCCGGGGATCGACGGCCTGAGGATCAACGGCCTGGGGATCAACGGCCTGGGGCGACGGGCCCGCCGAAGAACCCACCGCCGGATCCGTGTAGCCGTCGCGCGGCAGCATGTCGGTGTGGGGGCCGGTGGCGGGAGGCCACTGCCCGGCGCGCCGCAGGGCCGTCGTGCTCTCGCCGCTCGTCGGACCGAGCCAGGTGAGGATCTCGCGCGGGGTGGGGCGGCGGGCCGGGTCCTTGGTCAGGCAGGCGGAGATCAGGGCGCGCAGGGTCGGGTCGGCGACGGCGCCCACGTCGGGTTCGTTGTGCACGACGCGGTAGAGGAGCGCCGGGGTCGGTCCACCGCCGAAGGGGTTGCCCCTGGTCGCCGCGAACGTCAGCACCGCGCCCAGGCAGAACACGTCGCCGGCCGGGGTGATCTCGTCCCCGCTGATCTGCTCCGGGGACATGAAGCCGGGCGAGCCCGCCATGTGCCCGGTCCGGGTGATCGAGTCGCCCTCGACGCTGCGGACGATCCCGAAGTCGATGACACGCGGCCCGTCCTCGGCGAGCAGCACGTTGGAGGGCTTGAGGTCGCGGTGGACGAGGTTCACGGCGTGGATCGACACCAGCGCCTCGGCCAGCCCGGCCGCCAGCGCCAGCACCGCCCTCGCGCCGAACGGCCCCTGTTCGGCGACCGCCTGTTCCAGCGAGGGCCCGGCGATGTAGCTGGTGACCAGCCACGGCAGCGGCGCGTCCGGGTCGGCGTCCACGACCGGGGCGGTGAAGGCCCCGCTGACCAGCCGGGCCGCCTGAACCTCGCGGCGGAAACGGGGGCGGAACTCGGGCCGCCGCAGCAGCTCCTCGTGCACCACCTTGACCGCGACGAGCCGCCCGCCCGGAGAACGGCCCAGGAACACCCGGCCCATACCGCCCGCGCCGAGCCGGCTCAGTATCCGGTAGTCCCCGACGGAGCGCGGGTCGTCCGGCTCCAGCGCTGACACACATACCTCCTGGCGAGCTCTGCCTTGTGCGGGCAGGCCCAGCATAGGGGTTGTCGAAATCTCGTACGATCTACGACAGTCCGACCGCGGGTCAGCGCGCACCCGCGCCACGCTCGAAGGGGCGGGCGCGTCGTACCGCTGCCTCAGCGCAGCCGGGACGACGACAGGATCGACAGCAGGTGGGCCGGGACCATCACCCACGTGATCACGGCGAGGGCGCCCAGCGCCCAACGGGTCGGCTCGATACCGCCGGTGGCCTGGTCGGCGATCGCCGCGACCAGCAGCACCAGGGACGCCTCGATGCCGTTGGTGACCCTGTGGATCTTGAAGGCGGCCGCGAGCCGCCGTACCGTCGCCACGCCCTGCGAGCGCGGCCGGGTCGACTCGTCGTCCACGACACCCAGCCCGCGCCGGGCCCGCGCCACATCCACGAGGTCCGTCGAGGCCTTCAGCAGCACCACACCGAGCGCGGTCGCGATGCCCACGGACAGCCAGCCGCCGACGCCCGACTCGGCGGCCCGGTAGCCCGCGCCCGCCAGCAGCGCCGCGTCCGCGAGGTAGGCGCCGAGCCGGTCCACGTATATGCCGGACGCGCTGTTCTGCCCCTTCCAGCGGGCGACCTCGCCGTCCACACAGTCGAAGAGGAGGAACAACTGCATCAGGATCACGGCGAGTACGGCACCGGTCAGCCCGGGGATCATCAGCGCGGCTCCGGACGCCACCCCGCACACCACCATCGTCCAGGTCAGCTGGTCCGGGGTGACCGGCGTACGCACCAGCTGCCGGGTGAACCGCAACGAGAGACGCCGCATGTACAGCCGCCCCGCCCAGTGCTCACCGTTCCGGCTCGCCAGCTTGGCCTGCGGCTGACAGACCTCCCGCAGCTCCTCCAGAACCGGAGCACCAACCATGACCGTCCCTCCCACGCACCCGGGGCCCAACTGCCGCAGGTGCGGCGGTGATCGGGTCAGGTTACAGAGCGGGGGCGGTGGTGCTGCGGACGGGGCGGTTCAGGACGCGGACGCGGTGGGACGGTTGTGCAGGTCGACCATCGCGCGGATGTGGGGCGGCAGCCAGTCCTCGGAGGGAGCCGGGCTCGGGGAGAGCTCCGTGAGGACCTGGGCGGGGGTCGGTCGGTGTGCCGGATCATGATCGAGGCAACGGGTGATGACACGGACCAGCCGTTTCGGCAGCAACTCAAGGGCCGACTCAAAGGACTCACCGTCCTTGAGGGGCGCGGCACCCGCAGCGTGACACAGCACCATGCCGAACGCGTACACGTCGGCCGCTGGGGTGACCGTCACTCCGGTGAGTTGCTCGGGTGCGAGGAACCCCAGGGTGCCGGCGACATGGCCGGAGCGGGTGAGCTTGGACCCGTCGAGGGCGCGGGCCAGACCGAAGTCGATGACGCGTGGCCCCATGCCGGAGACGATGATGTTGCTGGGCTTGAGGTCGCGGTGGACGATGCCGCAGGCATGGATGCCGCCGAGCGCCTCGGCGACCCCGAGCGCGAGGGTGTACAGGGTCCGGATGGGCAGCGCGCCGACCTGTCTGAGCAGGTCGTGCAATGAGGGGCCGGGGATGTACTCGGTGGCCAGCCACGGCGGGTCGCCGTCGGGGAACGCGGCCACCACCGGTGCGGTGTGGAATCCGCCGACCCGCTGCACGGAGTCGACCTCACGGCGAAACCGCTTGCGGAACATGGGGTCGTCGGTGAAGTCCTTCTTGATCACCTTGACCGCGACCAGACGCTCCCCCGGGGTCACCCCGAGATACACCGTCCCCATCCCGCCCTGTCCGAGCCGTGCCGTCAGCCGGTAGCGACCCAGTCGGCGCGGGTCGTCGCGGTGGAGCGGCTGGTGTACGGGGGCGTAGGCGGCCGGGACGTACGCCGCTGCGTGCTCACGTGCGCCGTCCTCCGGGCCGCGCGCCGCGGCCACGGCCCGCTCCGTCTCCGCCTGGATCAACGCGGCCTGCCGGTCACCCTCGGCACGGAGGATCGCGGCGCGCTTCTCGCTGTCGGCGCGCATCTGCTCCTCCATCGCGTCCTGGATGGAGGTGGGCGGTTCGATGGCCTTCAGTTCCACGCGGTTGACGCGGATGCCCCACTTGCCAGTGGCCTCGTCGAGGACACCGCGCAGCGCCAGGTTGATCTCCACGCGGGAGGCCAGGGCCCGCTCCAGGTCCATCCCGCTGACGATGTTGCGGAGCGTGGTGACGTTGAGCTGCTCGATCGCCTGGATGTAGCTGGCGACCTCGTAGGTCGCGGCCCGGGCGTCGGTCACCTGGTAGTAGATGACGATGTCGATGTTGACGACCAGGTTGTCCTGGGTGATCACCGGCTGCGGCGGGAACGGCACAACCTGCTCACGCAGGTCCATGCGGTTGCGGATGGTGTCTATGAACGGGACGACGATGTTGAGGCCAGGGGGGAGTGTCCGCGTGTAGCGGCCAAAGCGCTCGACAATGGCCGCGCTCGCCTGCGGGATTGTCTTCAGGCAGCTCGCCGGGAGCCCGACGAGCACCACCCCGGCGACGATCAGTAACACCCAGCCCACGTTCATCGCGACCCCCCTGCTCCCCCGAGGCACCTCTGTGCTGTGCCCTTCTCGGCTGCCGCTGTGCGGAGTGTCCCAGACTCTCCCACGCTGGGACCACCGTCCGAAGCCCGCCCGTCGAAGTCGCCCCCCCCGGTTGCCGCCAGGTCTTTTCGCTCGTTGTCCTAGTGGTCCGGTCGCGGGAGAGTGGTCACCAGGTGGTCACCGGAGAGGGAGGACATGGACCCCATGGATCAGGCGACGGCACACACCTGGCTCGCCGCCGCCGTGAAGGAGGCCCGCGCCGGGCTCGCCGAGGGCGGCATTCCCATCGGCGCCGCCCTCTACGGCCCCGACGGCACCCTCCTCGGCCGCGGCCACAACCGGCGCGTCCAGGACGACGACCCCTCTATGCACGCGGAGACGGCCGCCTTCCGGGCGGCGGGACGGCAACGGACGTACCACGGGACGACGATGGTGACCACGCTCTCCCCGTGCTGGTACTGCTCCGGTCTGGTCCGCCAGTTCGGCATCTCGCGGGTCGTCGTCGGCGAGGCGGTCACCTTCCACGGCGGGCACGACTGGCTGGCGGATCATGGCGTGGAGATCGTGCTCCTGGACGACCCCGAGTGCGTCGGGATGATGCGCGAGTTCATCGGCAAGAACCCTGCTCTGTGGAACGAGGACATCGGTGCCTGAGCCCCGCCCCCAGCCCCGCCCCAACCCCCGCATCCCGACCATCGACCTGCGCCCCTGGCTGAACGGCGCCCCGGACGTCCGCGCCGGCATCGCCCGGACCGTGGACGAGGCCCTCCAGAGCGCCGGGTTCCTCCTGGTCACCGGGCACGGTGTGGACCCGTCGCTGCGTGCCCGCATCCGGGCGTCGGCCCGGGACTTCTTCGCGCTGCCCGCCGAGGCCAAGCAGCCGTACGCGGCGAAGGTCGGCGGGCGCGGCTGGCTGGGGCCGGGCGCGGAGGCCAACGGGTACTCGGAGGGGACCGAGACCCCGCCGGACCTGAAGGAGTCGCTGACGTTCGCGACGCACGAGCCGTTCGACGACCCGGTCGTCAACGCGGAGTGGTACGCGCCGAACGTCTGGCCGGCTCAGACGCCGGAGCTCCAGTCGCTGTGCGAGGAGTACCTGGCGCGGATGGCCGACCTGGAGAAGGAACTGCTGTCCCTCCTCGGCGAGGCGCTCGGCCTCGAACCCGACTTCTTCTCACGGCACATGGACCATCCGACGTACGGCTTCAACATCAACTGGTACCCGGGCACGGAGGTCGTCGGCGACCCGCAGCCGGGCCAGTTCCGCATCGGCCCGCACACCGACTTCGGGACGGTGACCATCCTCGACCGCCAGGCCGGCAAGGGCGGCCTCCAGGTGTACACGGACGAGGGCGGCTGGGAGGACGCGCCCTACGACCCGGACGCGTTCACCATCAACGTCGGTGACCTGTTGGCCCGTTGGACCGGTGACCGCTGGCGGTCGGGGCGCCACCGGGTACTTCCCCCGCCGTCCGACGCGCCCGCCGAGGAGCTGATGTCCCTCGTCTACTTCGGCGAGTGCACGCCGGGCACCCGCGTGGAGTCCGTCCCGGCGCCGGTGGGCCGGGTGGCGCACGAGCCCGTCGACTCCCACGTGTATCTGCGGGCGAAGCTGGACTCGATCACGGTGGACTGACAGCCGCCCTGAACTACACGCCCGCGTAGGAGTGCATGCCGCCGACGAAGATGTTCACGCCGTAGTAGTTGAACAGCCAGCAGGCGAACGCGATCAGGGCCAGGTAGGCGGCCTTGCGGCCCTTCCAGCCGGCCGTGGCGCGGGCGTGCAGGTAGCAGGCGTAGGCGACCCAGGTGATGAACGCCCAGGTCTCCTTGGGGTCCCAGCCCCAGTAGCGGCCCCAGGCGTCGCCCGCCCAGATCGCGCCCGCGATGATCGTGAACGTCCACAGCGGGAAGACGGCCGCGTTGACGCGGTAGGAGAACTTGTCCAGGGACGCGGAGGACGGCAGTCGCTCCAGGAAGGACGTGGCGAAGCTGCCGGGCGTGCCGCCGCCCGCCAGCTTGTTCTCGTACGAGTCCTTGAACAGGTAGAGGATCGTGCTGACGGCCGCGATGTAGAAGACCGCGCCGCAGAGGATCGCGGTCGAGACGTGGATGTACAGCCAGTACGAGTGGAGAGCGGGAACCAACTGGTCGCTGGCGGTGTACAAGACAGTGACGGCGATGCCGAGATCGAGGAGGACCGTCGTGATCAGGAACAGCCCGAGCCAGCGCACGTTCTTCCGCAGCGCGAGCAGCACCAGGTACACCCCGACGGCCACGGTGGAGAAGGTGATGTTGAACTCGTACATGTTGCCCCACGGCGCCCGCCCCACCGACAGAGCCCGTGCGAGCACCCCACCGGACGCGATGAGGAACGCGAGCACGGTGAGCGAGATGGCGATACGCCCGTAGAGGTCGCCCTGCTCGTTCCCGCCGTGCGCCCCGGGCCCGTCCGGCACGTCGCGCGCCCCGGCGGCGGCCCGTACGACGACCTTGGGCCGCTCCAGTACGGCGGTGCCGCCGGCGTTCTGCACGGTCACCGCCGGTGCCTTCGCGCCGCTCCCGGCCTTGGTGGTGAGTGCCGCCGCGGTACGGCCGATCTTGCTGCGGCTACCGAAGATCCATTCGGTGATGTACGCGAAGAAGGCCAGGGTGTAGACGGCCATCGCGGAGTAGATCAGCGTGTTGCTGAGGTTCGCGAGGTTTTCGTTGGTTGCGGCGGCCAGATCGGTTGCGGCGGCGAGAGTCACTTGGTCTCAGCCCCTTCGGCAGGTACGACTTCGGGGTCGGGGATGTCGGGGGTGGGGGTGTCGTCGGAGTCGGAGGCGTCGGACGGGTCTTCTGGGGCGGGGGCGCCCGGTGCCTGGTCGTACAGGATCCCGGCGAGGTCGCCGAGTTCCTGGGGCACCTTGGCGGACTCGCTGCGGCCGAGGCCCGCCATCTCGACGACGGTGACACCGTCGGCGCCCTCGACGGCCCGCACCCACACCCGGCGGCGCTGGATGAACAGGGAGGCGGCGAGACCGAAGATGGCGACCACGGCACCGCCGAGCGCCCAGCCGGCCCCGGGCTGCCGGGTGACCTGGAAGTTGGCCCACTCCTTGATCCCCTTGTCGAAGGTGACCGAGCCGGCGCCGTTCGGGAGTTCCATGGTCTCGCCGGGCCTCAGGTTCTTCCGCAGCTGCTGGCCCTTGGAGTCCTTGAACCCCTTCATGTTGGTCTTGTTGAGCTGGTACACGCTCTGCGGGATGCCCGCGTTGACACCGAGGTCGCCGTGGTACGCCTCCAGGTTCAGCACCGGGTTCGTCAGCGCCGGGAACTGCGAGACCACCGAGGTACCGCCGCCGTAGGTCGGCAGGAAGGCGGCCTGGAAACCGAGCTGGTCCTTCTGCCCCTTGGCGTCGCGGTAGCCGTCCATGACCTTGATCGCACCGGTGGAGGTGACGTTGGAGTCGAGCGGCAGCAGCGGTACGGCGTCATGGAAGACGACCTCGCCCTTGCCGTCGCGCACGGTGATGACGGGCGCGTAGCCGTGGGCGGTGAGGTAGACCTTCGAGTCGCCCACCCGCAGCGGCTCGTTGACCTTGACGGTGGTCTTCTGGTCCTTGCCGTAGGCGCCGATGCTGTAGTCGACGGTCGCCTGGTAGCGGCGCGGGGTGCCCCGGTTCGGGCCGGACGTCTCGTAGGTGCCGGTGAAGTCGTCCAGGGTGAAGCTGAAGGGGTCCAGGTCGTCCTGGCTGAACAGGGTGCCGGACTTGAAGTCGTCGTACTGCGTGAGGGTGTTGGAGAAGCCGTCGCCCTCGACGATCAGTTTGTTGCCCTCGGACTTGAAGAGCTGGCCCCAGGCGAAGGCGACCAGCATCACGACCAGCGCGATGTGGAAGGCGAGGTTGCCGAACTCCCGCAGATAGCCCTTCTCCGCGGCGACCGCGTCACCGGCGACGTGGGCGCGGAAGCGGCGCTTCTTCAGCAGGGCGAGCGCGGCTGCACGGATCTGCTCGGGCTCGGTCTCGGTGCGCCAGGTCGTGTAGGCGGGCAGCCGGGTCAGGCGCCGGGGCGCGCCGGGCGGGCGGCCGCGCAGTTGGCCCACGAACTGCCAGCTGCGGGGCACGATGCAGCCGATGAGGGAGATGAACAGCAGGATGTAGATCGCCGAGAACCACACCGAGCTGTAGACGTGGAAGAGACCGAGTTTGTCGTAGACCGGGCCGAGGATGGCGTGCTTCTGCTGGAAGGCGGCGACCTTCGTCTCGTCGGTCCCGCTCTGCGGGATCAGCGAGCCGGGGATCGCGCCGAGCGACAGCAGCAGGAGCAGCAGCAGCGCGACCCGCATGGAGGTGAGCTGTCGCCAGAACCATCGGGCCCAGCCGATGACGCCCATGGTGGGCAGGTTGGGGGCGTCCTCCTGGGGGGCGGTGGACAGTTGGGAGCCGGCTGCGCCCAGGTCCTGGTCGTCCGACCGCTCGGCGGCGGTGTCGGACGCTGTGTTCGGAGTCGTGCTCATCGTTCAGATCCCCACAGTGAAGCCGTTGGACCAGGTCTGCATCTCCTGCACGATGCTGTCCCACGCGCCGGTCAGCAGCAGCAGCCCGGTCGCGATCATCATGCCGCCGCCGATCCGCATGACCCAGACATAGTGGCGCTTGACCCAGCCGAAGGCCCCGAGGGCCTTGCGGAAGGCGACCGCGGCAAGCACGAACGGGATACCGAGACCGAGGCAGTACGCGACGGTCAGTATGGCCCCGCGGCCCGCGCTGCCCTGCTGGGAGGACAGGGTCAGTACGGAGGCGAGGGTCGGGCCGATGCACGGTGTCCAGCCGATCCCGAACAGCGCGCCGACCACGGGGGCGCCGATCAGTCCGGTGGAGGGCCGCTGGTGGAAGCGGAACTCCCGCTGGGTCATCCAGGGCATCAGCCCCATGAAGAAGACACCCATGAGGATCATGAACACGCCCAGCACCTTGGACGTGACGTCCTTGTGGTCCTGGAGCGTCTCGCCGAAGTAGCCGAACAGGGCCCCGCTGGAGACGAACACGGCGGTGAAGCCGAGGACGAACAGCGAGGAGCCCGCGACCATCCGCCCGCGCCGGGCCTCGGCCAGATCGGTGCCGGTGACGCCGGTGACGTACGAGAGATAGCCCGGGACGAGGGGCAGGACACACGGGGAGAAGAAGGAGACGATGCCGCCGAGCAGCGCGATGGGCAGGGCCACCAGCAGGGCGCCGTTGAGCACCGTGCCGTTGAGGCCGTCGGCGGCGAGCGTGGTGACCGCGGTCACGTCACTTCTCCGCGAGGACCGGCTTGAGCATGGCCCGCAGTTTCTCCTCGCTGAGCGCCTGCAGCGTGCGCGCGGCAATCTTGCCCTCGCGGTCGATGATCAGCGTCGAGGGAATGGCCTGCGGGTTGAGCGTGCCCTTCTCGAAGCGGAGCATCAGCTTGCCCGTCGGGTCGTAGAGACTCGGGTAGCTGACCTCGAACTCCTTCTCGAACGCCTTGGCCAGACTGACCTTGGCGTCGCGGGTGTTGATGCCGACGAACTGGACGCCCTGGTCCTTGACGTCCTTGTAGACCGTCTCGAAGTTCGTCGCCTCGGCACGGCAGGGTGGGCACCAGGAGCCCCACACATTGAGGACGACGACCTTGCCCTTGTAGTCGGCGACGTCCACCTGACCGCCGTCCACGGTCTTGCCGGACAGGTCGGGTACGTCGGCCCGCTCCCCCTTCGCGGCGGTGGAGATGCCGTTGGTCCCGGTGACGAAGTTGGTGTCGCCGCCACCGCCCGAGGTACCTCCCGAGCCGCACGCCGAGAGTGTCAGCGCGGCAGCCGCGGCACCGGCGGTGAGCAGGACGGCGCGGCTACGGATGCGGTTGGTGCGCTGCGCGGTGGACGAGTCTTTCGAGCGCAGGGGGGCGCGGTGGGCGGCACTCATGTGAAAAGTTTCGCATGCCCGTTCCGGGGATCTTGCGCACCCCCCTTGCGGGCGGAAACCCGCATTTCAGGCGGCTTGCCCGGATGCTGTCGAGCCGGTCGCGGGCGTCTCCTTCAGGAGCTCCTTCCAGCCACCGGCGGGCTCCTGGCCGACATCGAGCGAACGGAGCTTGTCCAGCACCTCGGGCTTCTGTACGTCCATCCAGTCCACGAACTGCCGGAAGGAGACCAGGCGTACGTCCTCGCCCTTCTCCTTCTCCCGCGCGATGTGCTTGAACGCCTCCTCGACGGCGTCCATGTAGATGCCGCCGTTCCACTGCTCGAAGTGGTTGCCGACGAAGAAGGGGGCGCGGTTTGTCTCGTATGCCCGCTTGAATCCCTGTATGTACGCCTGCGAGGACTGCTGCCGCCAGCCCGGGTAGTTGTGGGCGGGAGCCTTGGTCGAGTTGATCGACTGGTTCGCCAGCATGTTGTAGTCCATGGAGAGCACTTCGAAACCGCGTCCGGGGAAAGGTATCTGCTGCAACGGCAGGTCCCAGATCCCCCGCTGCTTCTGCGGCCACGTCTGCCGCCCGCCCGGCGAGGAGGCGTCGTAGCGCCAGCCGAGCTCACGGGCGGTGGTCAGCAGGTTGTTCTGGCCGAGCAGGCAGGGCGCCCGGCTGCCGATGAGTTCCTTGTCGTAGTCGAAGGGCAGCGCGGGCAGGTCGGTCCAGCCGGTGTTGGTCCGCCACTCCTTGACGAAGCCCTTCGCCTGGTCTATCTCGCTGCGCCACTGATCGGGCGACCAGTTGCCGACCGTGCCGTAGCCGGAGCAGAAGTGGCCGTTGAAGTGGGTGCCTATCTCGTGCCCTTCGAGCCAGGCGCGGCGGATGTTCGTCAGCGTCGCCTTGACGTGCTCGTCGGTGAGGTAGCCGATGTCGGAGGCGCCGCGGGGGTTGTTCGGCGGGTCGTAGAGACGTTTCTTCGACTCGGGGAGCAGATAGAGCCCCGACAGGAAGAAGGTCATGCTCGCGCCGTGCTCCTTGGCGAGGTCCAGGAAGCGGGGGAAGAGACCGTTGCCGACCTCGCCCGCGCCGTCCCAGGAGAAGACGACGAACTGCGGCGGGGTCTGGCCGGGCTCCAACGGCTCGGGTTTCGCGGGCTGGTGGGGCTGCTTGCCGGTGAAAGCGGTGGAGCCGTCGCCGAGGGGGCGGGCGGTGGGCTTGGGGCTGCTGCTGGGACGGCCGCTCCCGGAACCGCCGGGGTGGCTCGTTCCGTCTGAGGCCGTGAGGCTGCCGCAGCCTGCGAGTCCGGCGGCGGCCGCGACTCCGGCCCCGAGTCCGAGTGCTCCCCTGCGGGTGAGAGTGCGCATGGCATCCCCGTTCGTCGCGTTCTCTGGTGGTCACCCAGTCAGAGGAGGCGACGAACGGGGAGGTTCCTCCGGTGCTTACGGATTTCGTAACAGAGGCTGCGGGAAAGGGTTTACGCCGCGAAAACCTCGCGGGGTTCCGCGTTCACGCCCCGAAGGCCTTGCCCTTGCCCTTGACCGGCTTGGCGCCGGCGAGGAGGTGGGCGGGGACGAGGTCGCGGGCCGGCTCGGTGTAGCCGACAGAGACGATCTTGTCACCCCGGTAGGTGAAGGACGTCAGCGAGGCCAGCGTGCACTGCCGCTTGCGCGGATCGTGCCACAGCCGCCGCTTCTCGACGTACGACCGCACGATCCAGATCGGCAGCTGGTGACTGACGAGCACGGCCTCGTGCCCCCGCGCCCGGTCCTTCGCCGTGTCCAGCGCGCCCATCATGCGCACCACCTGGTCGACGTACGGCTCACCCCACGACGGCCGCAACGGGTTGACCAGGTGCTTCCAGTTCTCCGGCCGCCGCAGCGCCCCGTCGCCGACCCCGAAGGTCTTGCCCTGGAAGACGTTCTCGGCCTCGATGAGCCGCTCGTCGGTGGCGAGGTCCAGCCCGTGCGTCTTGGCGATCGGCGTGGCCGTCTCCTGCGCCCGCTCCAGCGGGGATGAGCAGACATAGGTGACATCGCGGGGGGCGAGATGCTCGGCGACCCGGTCGGCCATCTGCCGGCCGAGCTCGGAGAGGTGGTAGCCCGCGAGACGGCCGTAGAGGACACCGTCGGGGTTGGCGACCTCACCGTGCCGCATGACGTGGATGACGGTGACGTCGCCGCCGTTGCCGTTGTTGGCGTTCTCGCTCACGCGGTGGCCTCCGCAGCCGCTCGGGCCGCCGCCGGAAGGGCGTCGGCGATCCGCTGGATGGCCCGCTCGTCGTGGGCCGTGGAAACGAACCAGGACTCGAAGGACGACGGCGGCAGATAGACACCGTTCGCCAGCAGCGAGTGGAAGAAGGCGGTGAAGCGGTACGACTCCTGCGCCTTGGCGTCCTCGTAGTCGCGGACCGGGCGGTCCGTGAAGAAGACGGAGAACATGTTGGAGGCGTTCTGCACGGTGTGTGCGACACCTTCCTTGGCGAGCGCGTCCGAGACCAGCGCCTGGATCCGCGCCGACACGGCGTCGACCTTCTCGTATGCCGCGTCATCGAGGAGCCTGAGCTGCGCGAGGCCGGCGGCGGTGGCGATCGGGTTCCCGGAGAGGGTGCCGGCCTGGTAGACCGGGCCGGCGGGCGCGAGGTGCTCCATGACATCGGCGCGACCACCGAAGGCCGCGGCCGGGAACCCGCCGCCCATGACCTTGCCGAAGGTCATCAGGTCGGGCCGGACCCCGTCGATGCCGTACCACCCGCTCCGGCTGGTCCGGAAACCGGTCATGACCTCGTCGGAGACGTAGAGCGCGCCGTTCTCGGCACACGCGTCCTTCAGCCCCTGGTTGAAACCGGGCATCGGCGGCACGACGCCCATGTTGCCCGGGGACGCCTCGGTGATCAGGCAGGCGATCTCGCCGGGGTGGGCGCGGAAGGCGGCGTGCACGGCGTCGAGGTCGTTGTACGGCAGGACGATGGTGTCGCCGGCCTGGGCGCCCGTGACACCGGGGGTGTCGGGAAGCGCGAAGGTCGCCACGCCGCTGCCCGCCGCCGCGAGCAAGGAGTCGACGTGACCGTGGTAACACCCGGCGAACTTGATCACCTTGGAGCGCCGGGTGAACCCGCGGGCGAGCCGGATGGCCGACATGGTGGCCTCGGTGCCGCTGGACACCAGCCGCACCTGCTCCAGGGGGTCGATCCGGTCGACCATCGCCTCGGCGAGCGCGACCTCGCCCTCACCGGGGGTACCGAAGGAGGTCCCACGGGAGACGGCTTCCTGTACTGCGGCGATGACCTCGGGGTGCGCGTGCCCGAGGATCATGGGCCCCCAGGAGCAGACGAGGTCGACGTACTCCCGCCCGTCCGCGTCCGTCAGATACGGGCCGGTGCCGGACACCATGAACCGGGGCGTTCCGCCCACGGCACGGAAGGCGCGCACCGGGGAGTTCACCCCGCCCGGTGTGACGGCGGCCGCTCGGTCGAACAGGGCCTGCGAGGCAGGCACGTCGTATGCATAGGGATATTCGTTCATGACCTGCGACTTCTCCGACCTTCCCCGACTTCTCGGACACCGGCTGTCAGTGACCTCCTCAGGGTAGGCCAGCGGGGGCGGGCGACCGCGAGGCCGTCGCCCGCCCCCGACGATCTGCGAAACTGGCCCCTGACACACACAACTCATACGGCCCCGGCGTACGTATAGGTGTACGGAGGCTTGTTCAGGGGCTGCGAAGATCCTGCGGACAGGTGTTTCAACGCACGTTTCGTCAGGCGGCCGTGGGGGAGGTCACTGACACGATGATCGGGTTGCGCGGCGGGGGCCACGCCTCCTAGAAAAGCAGTCGGGTGGAGATATGCATCGCGGTGGCGGACTGGGCGAGGGGACCGACGACCTGGGTCCTCGACGTGCCCGAGGGGGAAGGCACCGACGCGAGGCGGAGGAATCGAACGAACCACGTCAAGGACACGTTGTACCGGGTGTACCGGGTGGACCGAACGAGTCCGAGCTGACCGACCGACGAGTCGAACGGCTCAGGGCGGGGAGCAGGAATGGTGGTCGGGTGGGGGTGACGTACAAGTACTTCGGCGCGCCGGACGGCGCGACCGCGGCCCGCGTCCCGATCTCGATGCGCCCCGAGGAACTCGGCGGCGACGAGCTCGGGATGAACGGCATGTTCACCAAGATCAAGCCGGAGACGATGGCGGCGATGGTCCTCACGGGCATCGAAGGCGTCCCCCTCAACAAGGTGCCCCCACTGGAACTCGTCGTCCTCCACCCCGACTACGCGGTGGTCAAGCTCCCCATGACGGTCGTCGATCCCCTGCGCGGCATCGGCGAGGAAGCGGTCGGCGCGGCGGCGTTCATCTGGTCGACGGTCCCGGACCGGGGCGGGCCGCGGGACGCGTTCAATGTGTACCAACTGCTGCATGAGTGGCAGGACTTCAGCCATCGGTTGCATGAGGCGGGGCATCAGCCTTATTGCCTGGTGTGGCCGTGAGCTGAGGCTTTGGTGGTAGTGGGCGGGGTCTTCGGGCCTCGCCCTTTTCAGTGCCGGAGAAGGGCCGTCAGGCGGCCAGGGCGGGTTGAGGACACAGTGGTTTCGCTGGGGGCGCTGGTGTGCCCTGAGCGGCGGACGGGCGGGCCGCTGCCGTCTTCCGCCTCGTCTTCCGCTTCCGTGAGGGCGTCGTCGCCTGAGCTTCCGGTGCCGGGTTTCATTGCAGGCGTGGTCGTTGACCGGGTATCGAGGCTGAGGCTCCGGCGGCTTTCCTGCCGCCCGTCCGTGATTCTTGTCGCTTCTTGATGGATGGCCTTGGTGTCGTCGGTGCGGCGGAAAACATGGGTGCTGGTGTGTGTCCGGTGATCTGCGAGAGTGCCGGGGCGGATATGTTCTCGAAGCAGTGCGCGGCGGTGCGATAATATGAAAAGAATGCAATAGGTGGGGGGTTGATTTTCGTCTCGTAGTGCATGAGCGGGGCAGCCGGCGGGTACTTCATCGGGGAAGGGCGGGGAGTTCCAGAGGGGAGGGCGTATGGAAACTCCTGATCGCGAAAAGGTGGCAACCAGGCTGCTCGCGGCTTCGGTCAAGCACTCGCTAGATCCCGATACGGAGATCGACTGGGGTGCACAATTGGTGGAGGGGGCATGGTTCCTGTCACCGGAACTTTGTTCGCTGTACGACACGCCGCTGTGGGACCGGATGTCACAAGAGCAGCAGATCGACCTGAGCCGGCACGAGGCAGCCTGCACGGCCTCCATCGGAATCTGGTTCGAGCTCGTCGGCATGCAGGCTTTGCTGCGGCACTGCACAGCCCTCGATCCCACCAGTGAGCACGTACGGTACGCCCTCACCGAAATCGAGGAGGAATGCCGCCACTCGAAAATGTTCGCGAGGGAGGTGCTCCGGCTCGAAACACCCACCTATCGGCCTGGGCGAGTGGATCATATTCTCGGGCACTTTCTTCCTGCACTGCCCTCTTCCTCCATCTTTATCGCGCTGCTGATAGCCGAAGAGGTAATGGACTGGATTCAGCGCCAGACGCTCCGGGACGAGCGAGTGCAGCCGCTGGTGCGTGATGTCATGCGCGTCCATGTCGTCGAGGAATCCAGGCACATCCGGTATGAACGCGAAGAGATGCGTCTCAGGATGAAGAGCGCATCCCGATGCGAAACGGAATTCACTCGATATGTGAGCGCCGTCGTTGCGGGCGTCGTCGCCCGATCGATGATCCGCCCCCAGGTGTATACCTCGGTAGGGATCGATCCGGCCGAGGCCATCGCCGCCGTCCGGGCCAGTGCACACAGGCGGGAGGTGCTGGTCCAGTCGGCGGAGAAGCTGACCACGTTCCTCGGGGACATCGGCCTGTTGTCAGGCCCGTGCCGCAGGCTGTGGCGTACCTCGGGCTTCCTCCGTTGATCTGCCCCCTGCCGAGGCACTGCGCATTTGTGATCCGGTCCAGGGTCAGCGTCCCAGCGGCGGCCGGTCCGTGACGCCGCGTTCATCGAGGACTGCGTCGAGACCCGTGCGGCGACGACTCCCGCTCCATGTCATATGGGGCAGGGCATCAGCGGCCCCCACGAGTTCGATCACGGTGAACGCGGGCGGCGCCGCAGCCGTACCCACACGGACACCGCCGATGAGCCCGCTTCACAGGCTCCGCCTAGGATGATCGCGATGACGAGCTCCGAGCAGCACCTTGGGTCACCGCCCGTGTGGCGGTGGCGGGCGCTGCTCGTGCTCGGGGTGTTGGCCGGGCTCCTGGCCATGCACGCCCTGGCTCCCGGCGGCGCCGGTCATGGACACGCCGCCACGCCGCACATGACGGCCGTCGCGGTCAGCGCTCATGACGACTGCGCCGGGGGCGGTGGGCACTGCGGCGGAGGGCACCTCCAGCACGCCGATCCGACGTGCGCTGCGGCCGCGGTGAGCGGTGCGCCGGTCCTGCCCGCCCTGCTTCCCGACCCGGTGGCCGTCCCCGTACGCGCCGACGCCGTCTGCCCGTATGCGGGTGAGGCCCCGGACAGCGCACGCGCGCCACCGTCTCTGGCGGAACTCCAACTCCTGCGGATCTAGACACCACGCGGCACCACGTCACCTGTACGGCGACGCGGTGCGCCTCGGCATGTCCAGATCCCTTTTCGCACGGCACAACAGGAGTTCCAGCATGCGCAACACCCGTACCCTGACCCGGCGCGCCGTCCTCACGGCCGCCTCCGTCACCGCCGCACTCGTCCTCGCCGCCTGCGGCAACGACAGCGGGAGCGGGAGCGGCGGTGACGCGGGCGGTGACAGCTCCGCGTCCTCGTCCGCGAGCGCCGGCGCCACCGCCGGTGCGCACAACGCCCAGGACGTGTCCTTCGCGCAGGGCATGATCCCTCACCACCGGCAGGCCCTGGAGATGGCGAAGCTCGCCGCCGACCGGGCCTCCTCCGCCAAGGTCAAGGACCTCGCCGCGCGCGTCGAGAAGGCGCAGGACCCGGAGATCAAGACCATGAGCGGCTGGCTGAGGTCCTGGGGCGAGGACGTCCCGACCTCGTCCGACAGCACGGCGGAGTCCATGCCCGGCATGGACCACTCGGGCGGATCCGCGATGCCCGGCATGATGGACGGCTCGGACATGGACGAACTGGAGAAGGCGTCCGGCGCGGACTTCGACACCATGTTCCTGACCATGATGATCGACCACCACAAGGGCGCCGTCGACATGGCCGGCACCGAGAAGAGCAAGGGCGAGTACGGTCCCGCCACGTCCATGGCCGACGACATCGTCACCGCGCAGACCGCCGAGATGACCGAGATGAACAAGCTCCTCGGCAAGAGCTGACGCGCAGAGGGGCGGGGGCCGGTGTGCGCGCCGGTCCCCCGCCCCCTCAGTGCTGATGCCCGTCGGCGGGCTCTTCCGTGGCCGTCGGCCCGCCGGACCGAACCGTGAACGCGGCGGTGTGGACGCGGCCTTCGTGCTTGAAGTCGAGGAAGAGGCGGTAGATGCCGCTGCTCGGCGCTGTGGCCGTGAACGAGATGTCCGGGCCGGGCTCGGTCACGCCGTCGCCGGGTTCGCCGCCCGGGTGGACGTGGAGGTAGGCGAGGTCGCCGGAGCGCAGGGCGACCAGGTGGCCGTAGGCGCCGAGGTAGGGCTGGAGATCGGTGACCGGCACGCCGTCGCGGGAGACCGTGAGTTTCAGTTCGCCGGCCGCGCCCGGGATCGGCTTTCCGGCCAGTTCGACCTCGTAGCCGTCGGTCCTGGCCGTGGCGTTGGGCGCCGGCAGCGGCTGCGCCTCGTACGGGCCTGACGCCGCGAGGTCCGCACCGAGGGTGAGGTTCTCGGCCCCCCGCCCCGCCGGGGTGAAGTCTGCGAAGACCCGGTAGCCGCCCGCCCGGGGCAGGTTGACGGGGGTGCTCCAGGTTCCGTCGGCGGCGCGGGTGGGGTGCAGGTGGCGGTAGGTGACCAGGTCGCGTGAGGCCAGGATGAGGTGGAGTTCCTTGTCGTGATCGCGCCGGTACGCGGTGACGGCGCGGCCGTTCCCGTCCCGGATGGCGAAGCGCAGATCGGCCTGCCGTCCTGACCTGACCCGAGGGGTCCTGAGGTCGAGGGTGTAACCGCCCTCGGTGACCTGAAGTCCGCCGACCGCCGAGGCCGATGCCCGCCCCGCGCGACCGCCGCCTTTCTCCGGTGTCGGTGATTCCCCGCTGTGGCCGTCGTGCGGGGACGCCGGCGCCTCGTTCGCGACGACGGGGTCGACGCCCCTGCCCACGCCGTAGGCGGTACCGAACGTCGCGGCGAGTGCGGCGGCGAACGCGGTGACCTTCAGACCAGCATGCATCAGTGCCTCCTGCGAACAGGGCCCTCGATCCGTGGGCGAGGGTCTCGATGCACTTCAAAATACCCCTGGGGGGTATAAAGTCAACCGCCTGCACTGGTTGCCCTGTATACCCTCCTGGGGTATACAGGGAGTCGGCGGATCAAGTACCCCCACCCCGTACCCCCACCCCGTATCCGTGCCGACGAACGTGATCGAACCGACCAGGAGGAAGCCCATGTCTTCGACCGGAGTCGCCGCCGAGGTGGAGCTCGCCATCGGAGGCATGACCTGCGCCTCGTGCGCGGCGCGTATCGAGAAGAAGCTCAACCGCATGGAAGGGGTGACCGCCACCGTCAACTACGCCACCGAGAAGGCCAAGGTCAGCTACGGCGGTGACGTCTCCGTACGCGACCTGATAGGCACCGTCGAGGCGACCGGGTACACCGCGCGGGAGCCCGCCCCCGTACGCGTCCCGGCCGAGAGCGGCGACGGCGACACGGTGGACGCGGACGACGAACTGCGGCCGCTGCGGGAGCGGTTGGTCACCGCGGTGGTGCTGGCGGTCCCGGTCGTCGCGATGGCGATGGTCCCGGCGCTGCAGTTCGAGTACTGGCAGTGGCTGTCCCTGACCCTTGCCGCACCCGTGGTGACGTACGCGGCATGGCCCTTCCACAAGGCGGCGTTCACCAACGCGCGGCACGGCGCGGCCACCATGGACACGCTGATCTCGGTCGGCACGTTGGCCGCGTTCCTGTGGTCGTTGTGGGCGCTGTTCTTCGGGACCGCGGGCATGCCCGGCATGACGCACCCCTTCGAACTGACCATCGCCCGCAGCGACGGCGCCGGGAACATCTACCTGGAGGCCGCCGCCGGCGTGACCGCCTTCATCCTGGCCGGGCGCTACTTCGAGGCACGCTCCAAGCGCACGGCGGGCGCGGCCCTGAAGGCGCTGCTGGAGCTCGGCGCGAAGGACGTCACCCTGCTGCGCGCCGACGGAAGCGAACAGACCGTCCCCACCTCCGAGTTGAAGGCCGGCGACCGCTTCCTGGTCCGCCCCGGCGAGAAGATCGCCACCGACGGGACAGTCGTCGAGGGCTCCTCCGCCGTCGACGCCTCCATGCTCACCGGCGAGTCCGTCCCCGTCGAGGTGGCGCCCGGCGACGCGGTCACCGGTGCCACGCTCAACGCCGGTGGCCGCCTCGTCGTCGAGGCCACCCGGGTCGGTGCCGACACCCAACTCGCCCGGATGGCCAGGCTGGTCGAGGACGCACAGAACGGGAAGGCCGCAGCTCAACGGCTCGCGGACCGGATCTCCGGGGGCTTCGTACCGATCGTGATCGCCCTCGCGCTGGGCACCCTCGGCTTCTGGCTCGGCAACGGCGCCGGGCTGACGGCCGCCTTCACCGCCGCCGTCGCCGTACTGATCATCGCCTGCCCGTGCGCCCTCGGCCTGGCCACACCGACCGCGCTCATGGTCGGCACCGGACGCGGCGCCCAACTCGGCATCCTCATCAAGGGCCCGGAGGTCCTGGAGTCAACCCGCGAGGTCGACACCATCGTCCTCGACAAGACCGGCACCGTCACCACGGGCCATATGACCCTGCTGGCCGTGCACACCGCGGACGGCACCGACGAGGCCGAAGTGCTGCGGCTGGCCGGTGCGTTGGAGCACGCCTCCGAGCACCCGATCGCCCGCGCCGTGGCCCAGGGGGCACTGGAGAAGACGGGCTCGCTGCCCGCCCCCGAGGACTTCGCGAACGTCCCCGGTCTCGGTGTGCGGGGCATCGTCGACGGCCATGCGGTCCTGGTGGGCCGGGAGCGGCTGCTGGCCGACTGGGCGATGGAGCTTCCGGCGGGGCTGTCCGCTGCCAGGACGGCGTCCGAGGCAGCCGGTCGTACGGCCATCGCGGTCGCCTGGGACGGTGAGGCACGAGCGGTGCTCGAAGTCGCCGACGCGGTGAAGGAGACCAGTGCGGAAGCGATCACCCGGTTGCGGGCCCTCGGGCTGAGGCCGATCCTGCTGACCGGCGACAACCGGGCCGTGGCCGAGTCCGTCGCCCGCGAGGTCGGCATCGCACCCGAGGACGTCATCGCCGAGGTGCTGCCCGAGGAGAAGGCCGGCATCGTCAAGCGCCTCCAGGACGAGGGCCGTTCGGTCGCCATGGTCGGCGACGGCGTCAACGACGCGGCCGCCCTCGCCCAGGCCGATCTGGGACTGGCCATGGGCACCGGCACGGACGCCGCGATCGAGGCCGGCGACCTGACCCTCGTACGGGGCGACCTGCGTGCCGCGGCGGATGCCATCCGCCTCGCCCGCAAGACCCTCGGTACCATCCGCTCCAACCTCTTCTGGGCCTTCGCCTACAACGTGGCCGCGCTCCCGCTCGCCGCGGCCGGCCTGCTCAACCCGATGATCGCCGGAGCCGCCATGGCCTTCTCCTCGGTCTTCGTGGTCGGCAACTCCCTGCGACTTCGCTCCTTCCAGGCCACCCGCTGAACCCATAGGAAACGGAGACGACGTACATGAACCACAGCGATCACCACACCGACACCCCGCACGACCAGGACGCCGACGGTCATCACCACCACGATCACGCCTCCCACGCCGATCAAGCGGGCCACGCGGGTGTCTCCTGGGCCATGGCCATGAAGGCGACACTGCACTGCCTGACCGGGTGCGCGATCGGCGAGATCCTCGGCATGGTCATCGGTACCGCCCTCGGCTGGGGCAATGTGCCGACCATGGTCGTCGCGATCGTCCTCGCGTTCCTGTTCGGCTACTCCTTCACCCTGTTCGCGGTACGCAGGGCCGGGCTGGACCTCAGGTCC
This sequence comes from Streptomyces sp. NPDC050997, assembly GCF_040660135.1. Lineage (NCBI taxonomy): Bacteria > Bacillati > Actinomycetota > Actinomycetes > Kitasatosporales > Streptomycetaceae > Streptomyces > Streptomyces sp. NPDC050997. Next base: position 44,555 of record NZ_JBFAGK010000024.1, on the reverse strand, counting down.
GCCGTCAAGGTGGCCCTGGCCGCCGACACCGTCTCCATCGCCGTGATGGAGCTGGTCGACAACGCCATCGTCGCCCTCACCCCGGGCGCGATGGAGGCCCAGCTGTCGGACGGCCTGTTCTGGTCGGCCCTCCTCGGCGGCTTCGCGATCGCCTTCCTGATCACCACCCCCGTGAACAGGTGGATGATCGGCCGCGGCAAGGGCCACGCCGTCGTCCACGCCTACCACTGACAGCCCGGCCATGGCGCGTACCACTGACAGCCGGCCACGGCGCGCCCGTGCCGTTACCGCAGCGGCGCCGTGTCCAGCAGTTCGCCGGCCATCCGTGCCGCGGGCGCCTCGGTCTGTTCGGCGACGCGGCGGAAGGTTTCCTGGGCGGGGCGGGCCGGCCATTCGGCGGGCAGGTGGCGGGCCGGGAGCCGGGGGTCCGTGCGGATGGTCCAGAGCCATTCGCTGACCAGCCGCAGCCGGGTCCCGATCGGGTCGTCCCCGGACCCGGCGTTCAGATGGGCGGTCCAGCGCTTGTCGAAGGAGACGTAGCGGGCGGCGATGGACTCCAGGTCCCAGGTGTCGCGGATCATCAGCCCGATGTCGGTGGCCTCGTCGGCCTGGGCGTGGAAGATCTTGACGTGGGCGGCGAGGCCGAGTTCCGCGACGATGCCGGCGACGTCGACCCTCCCTGGCGCGACCCACAGCCCGCTGTACAGCGCGCCGAATCCGGACCACGCGAGCTGTGAGCGCAGGTCGTGGCGCTGGCGCTGCCAGGACTCGGGCAGCGAGAAGCCCAGCAGCGTCCAGGCCCCGTCCCAGTCGTCGTTGACCGCGCCCTTCTGCCAGATACGGATCCGGCCGTCCTCCAGGACGCGCGTCGCCTGCGCGGTCAGGCCGAAGTACATCCTGCGGCCCTCCCGCTGACGCCGCAGCAGGCCCCGGTTGACCATGCGGGTCAGCGTGGACCGTACGGCCTGTTCGCCGACGCCGACGCGGCCGAGCACGTCGATGATGCTGCCCGAGTAGACACCGAGGGCGCCCGCGTCCAGGACGTGGTTGCCGAAGAAGGCCAGCATCAGCGACTGCGGGCGCGGCTGCGGGCCGCCCGAAGGGTCGCTGCCCGAGATGTCGTCGTCCTCCACGCTGGCAAGACTACGACCGCCCGCTTTCGGTGCGGCGGGCGGTCGTGCCGCGTCAGCGGTGGTCGGCCGGGTGGGCAAGGTCGTACGGCCGCGGGTACGGGGCGGGACGGTAGGCGACGTAGCGGGCGGGGGAGGTCGGGTCGGCCGCGGCGGCCCTGGTGTTGAGGGACCCCGGGTCGGTGCCGTGCCAGCCGCCGGTGGTGACGCGGTCCTCCAGGGTGTGCAGGGCGGCGAGTTGCTCGGCGGGGCTGAAGGTGCAGTGCCCGGCGTTGTCGACGTACGCCTGTCGCAGCAGGGGTGCGGAACCGGCGGCGGTGACGGCGCGGCGCAGGGCGCTCTCGGTCTGGACGGGGACCAGTGCGTCACCGGTGGTGTGGATGTCGATCTGCGGTGTGGTGAGCCGGCCGGTGAAGGAACTCGTCCGGCTCATCCACGCGACGGCGGCCGGGTCGGCGCTGATGCGTGGGGCGCGGTTGAGGGTGGCGAGGTCGGCGCGCAGGGAGAGGCCGGCCTTCTTGTACAGCTCGGTGACCTCCTTGTGGACGGAGGAGCGGCCGAGCATCGCCGCGTAGTCGACGCCGGTGTTCCAGGACATGTTGCCGCCCGCGCGGCTCTCGGCCTCCTGCCGCCAGGTGAGGGCGGCGGTCTGCAGCAGGCCCTTCACGGCCGGGTACTGGTTGGCCTGCTGCGCGTCCCAGTCGGTCGCGGCGGGCCGGGACTGTGTGGGCGCGTTCCAGCCCGGGATGTTGTGCAGGGCGGCGGCGAGGGCGATACGGGCCCGCCCGGCGGCCGTGGACTGGGCCGAGTCGACCGCCTCCGTCAGCGCCTTCGCCGCGTTGGCGGCGGTCGCCTGGTCGGGCAGGCCGGTCAGCGGGATGTCCTTGCCGGGCGCGAGGAGCGTCTTCAGGGCGAAGACCGGGTCGAGGGTGTTGTTCCAGTTGGCGACGCCGCCGTGGACGAGGCCGCAGATGGACATGGAGCCGTCGATGCGGTCGGCGTGGCGCTCGGCGATCGCGGTGGTGACGAGCCCGCCGTACGACTGGCCCCAGGCGAGGGTGCGCCGGGCCGTGCCGAAGCGGGCGGTGAAGGCGGAGAGGGTGGCGAGCTGGTCGGGCACCGCGTCCGTCACCGCCCAGCCGGTGCGGGCGTACGAGGAGCCGACAAGTGCGTAGCCCTGCTGGAGCAGGAGGGCCTTGGTGGCGTCGTCCGGGGCGTTCCGGGCGGGGTTGGCCGGGCCGGGTGTGTAGCCGTGGCTGAAGAGCAGGACGGTGCCGTTCCAGTCGGCGGGGACGTCCATCAAGTACGCGGCGCCCGAGGGGAGTTGGCCCTCGATGTGCTGCGCGGGCCCGGCGGCCGTGGCCTGCGCCGCGGAGGCGGGCAGGGCGGTGACGGCCAGCAGGAGGGCCGCGGCGCAGGCGGTGCGACGCGCCGTGCGGTCATGGGTGCGGCCACTGAGGCGGGTACGGGTGCGGGTACGAAGGAGACGGGTGCGGGTGCGGGTGCGCGTCGTCATGCGGGGATCTCCTCCGTGTGGGGGGTGGTGGAGTGTTCGGTGGTGTCGGTGAGCGACGCCCCGCTGGTCTCCCGCAGGAACACGACGGTCACGGCGGTGACGACGGCGCCCCCGCACAGCAGCAGGGCGACAGGGGTGCTGGAGCCGCCGTTCCCGGCCACCAGGCTGCCGGCGATCATCGGGGAGAAGCCGGCGCCGATGAGGGTGGCGCCCTGGTAGCCGAGGGAGGCGCCCGTGTAGCGGACCCGGGTGCCGAACATCTCGGTGAGCAGGGCGCCCAGCGGGCCGTACATCGTGGACTGGGCGATGCCGTGCCCGAGGACGACGGCGAGGATCAGCAGTCCGGGCGACTTCGAGTCGACCAGCGCGAGGACGGGGAAGGCGAGCGCCGCCGAGGCGAGGGCTCCGGCGAGGACGACCGGGCGGCGGCCGATCCGGTCGGAGAGCGCGGACGCGCAGGGCAGCACGACCAGGGCGACGCAGGCGGAGACCGTGAGCGCGGTGAGCACCTGCGGGCGGGCGTAGCCGATGCCGGTGGCGTACGCGATGAGGTAACTGGTCAGCAGCGACTGGGCGGTGAAGGCGCCGATGCCGACGCAGCAGGCCAGCACCAGGGGGCGCGGGCGGCGCAGTACGTCGAGGATCGGCAGCCGTGACTCGGCGTTGTCCTTCTTCACCTCGGCGAAGAGCGGGCTTTCGACGACCTGGAGCCGGACGAAGAGGCCGACGCCGAGCAGCACCACGCTCAGCAGGAACGGCACCCGCCATCCCCAGGCCGCGAACTCGTCCTTGGGGAGGGCGACGACGAGCGTGACGACGGCGGTGGACAACAGGGAGCCGAGCGGGGCTCCCATCTGCGTGAAGCTGGACCACAGTCCGCGCCGCCGCTCACCCGCGTGCTCGACGACCATCAGGGTGGCGCCGCCCCACTCGCCGCCGATGGCGATGCCCTGCACGACCCGCAGGGCGATCAGCAGGACCGGCGCCCAGACACCGATGGTGTCGTACGTGGGCAGCAGACCGACGAGGAAACTCGCGCCGCCCATCAGGCCCATGGTGAGCAGCAGCATCGACTTGCGGCCGAGCCGGTCGCCGAAGTGACCGAAGAGGATGCCGCCGAGCGGGCGGGCGACATAGCCGGCGGCGAAGGTGCCGAACGCGGCGATCGTGCCGACGGCGGGGTCGGCACCGGGGAAGAACAGCTCGCCGAAGACGAGGGCGGCGACGGTTCCGTAGACCAGGAAGTCGTAGAACTCGACGGCGGTGCCGAGCAGTCCGGACAAGGCGACTCGGCGGAGCTGGCGGGCGCGTTCGGGGGACGGGGGCGCGGGCGGTGATGCGATGGGGGACGGGGACATCGCGGTCTCCCTTGAGCGGGGGAAGGACACCGTGAAGTTAGGCTCTTGAGTCACCTCCGTCAATAAAGTGCACAACATTGGACCGCGGTAGTCCCCTGGCGCACCCCCGGAACGCACCCCAGACGGAGTCCTCGCGCTTCCCGCTCAGCCGCCCCCGACCGTGAACCCGATCACCACCCCGCCCCCGTCCCGCCGGATCGCGAACGGGGTCCCCCCGTGCGCGAGCGCCACCTCCCGCACGATGGACAGGCCGAGGCCGGAGCCGGGCAGGGAGCGGGCGTCGGCGGCGCGGTAGAAGCGGTCGAAGACCCGGATGAGATCGGCGTCGGCGATACCGGGGCCGCGGTCGAGGACCTCGACGCGCACGGTCCCCGGCCGGGCGGGGCCGGTGACGTCGATCTCGATGGGCGCGGTGCCGTCACGGTCGAACTTCGCCGCGTTGTCGACGAGGTTGGACAGGGCGCGGGTCAGCATGCCGGGCCGGCCGTCGGTCGTGGTGTCGCCGCTCGCGCGGAGCAGGATCTGTCGGCCGGTGCGGCGGCGGGCGAGGCCGGCGACGTCCTCGGCGATGTCGGCGAGGTCGACCCGCCGCGGCGGCTCGGTGTCGGACTGCCCGGCCGCGAGATCCACCAACTCGTTGACCAGATCGGTGAGTTCACGCGCTTCCTGGCCGAGGTCCGCGACCAGCTCCTCGCGGGTGGCAGGGGGCAGCTCGTCGATCCTGCGGAGCAGCGAGATGTTCGTACGCAGCGAGGTCAGCGGCGTCCGCAGCTCGTGCCCGGCGTCCTGCACGAGACGCCGCTGGTCCTCCTCGGACTGGGCGAGGCGGCCGAGCATGCGGTCGAAGGCGCGGCCGAGGCGGCCGACCTCGTCGTAGCCGGTGACGGGCACCTGGATGCCGAGCCGCCGGGTGCGGGCGACGTCCTCGGCGGCCGAGGTGAGGATCACCAGGCGGCGGGTGATGCGCCGGGCCAGCCACCAGCCGAACAGGCCCGCCCCGACCACCACCGCGGCCATCAGGATCAGGGTCCGCTGCTGGAGCGCCCGCAGCAGGTCCTCGGTGTCACTGAACTCCTGCGCGACCTGCACCGCGCCCCGGCCGCCGCCGAGGGAGACGGTCGCGACACGGTAGACGTCGCTGCCGACGCCCACGTCCTTGTGCTCGACCATCCGCCCGGCCACGACGACGGCCGCGGTCTCCCGGTCGGGGTCGGTCACCGGCAGGCCCGGGCGGCCCGGGTCGACGATCGCGCCGTCCGGCCCCAGTACCTGCACATCGGTCCGGGCCGGCCGCACGAGGTCGTGACCGGGCGCCGACGAGGAGAAGTCCTCCGGCGCCATCCGGTGCTGCCGCACCTCGTCCCGCAGATCCTGGACGACCTGGTCGAACACGGACTCCTGGTCCACTCGGACCAGCCGCGCGGCCGCGCTGTACGACAGCACCCCGACCAGGACCGTGACGGCGGCGGTCACGATGGCGAAGGACAGCGCGAAGGTGGTGCGCAGGGACAGCAGCCGGGGCCGCCGCGAGGACAGCAGTCGCCCGAGCCGGCCCACTCAGTCCTCCCGCAGCACGTAACCCACCCCGCGGACCGTGTGGATCAGCTGGGGCAGGCCCGGTTCGTCGAGCTTGCGACGCAGGTAGCCGACATACACGGCGAGGTTCTTGGAGCCGGGACCGAAGTCGTAGCCCCAGATGCGGTCGTAGATCGTGGAGTGGTCGAGGACGATGCCCGCGTTGCGCACCAGCAGCTCCAGGAGCTCGAACTCGGTGCGGGTCAGCTCCAGCTCACGCGTCCGGCGCCAGGCGCGGCGGGCCTGTACGTCCATGCGCAGCCCTGCCGCCTCGATCTGCCCGTCCGGGGCCGACTGCGGTTTCGGCACGCCGGTCAGGGGGCCGACCGGGCTGGTGCGGCGCAACAGGGCACGCAGCCGGGCGAAGACCTCCTCGACGTCGAAGGGCTTCACCACGTAGTCGTCGGCGCCCGCGTCCAGGCCGGCGATCCGGTCCTGGGTCTCCACGAGCGCCGTCAGCATCAGGATCGGCGTGCGGTCGCCCTCGGCGCGCAGCACCCGGCACACCTGGAGGCCGTCGATGCCGGGCATCATCACGTCCAGGAGGAGCACGTCCGGCGGGGTCCGGTGGGCCTGCGCCAGCGCCTCGACGCCGTCGGCGACCGCGGTGACCCGATAACCCTCCAGGGTCAGGGCCCGCTCCAGGGCGTGACGGATGGCACGGTCGTCTTCGGCGAGCAGCACGGTTCGGGACACGTCCTCAGTGTGCCCCGGCCTCGGGCGGCCGGGCCGTGTGAGGGTTCTTACGGTCACCCTTCTTACTGGGATCTCACCGTCACACGGCCCGGCCGCACGGTCACGCCCGCAGCGCCGCGAGCCGGTCCTCGAAGGGCACGACGGCGCCCTGGGTGGCCTGCTTGGCCTGCGTGGCCTGCGTGGCCTGCGTGGCCATCGACAGCCCCGTCATCAGTCCCACCAGCTCCCCCGCCGCCCGTTCGATCCGCCCGTCCAGCCCCTCGGCGCCCCAGTCCTCCGAGGCGGCGTACACCCCGGTCGGGACGACGACGGCCCGCAGGTAGGCGAAGAGCGGCCGCAGCGCGTGGTCCAGTACGAGGGAGTGCCGGGCGGTGCCGCCGGTCGCCGCGATCAGCACCGGCTTCCCCGCCAGGGCGTCCACGTCGCTCACGCTGAGCACGTCGAAGAACGACTTGAACAGCCCGCTGTACGACGCCGAGAACACCGGAGTGACGACGATCAGCCCGTCCGCCCCGGTCACCGCGTCGATCGAGGCGGCGAGGCTCCGCCCCGGGAACCCGTTGGTGAAGTTGTGCGCGATCTCCACGGCGAGGTCGCGCAACTCGACGACCTGCGTCTCGATGACCTGCGTCTCGACAACCTGCCCGTCGACCGGGGTGTCCCGGCCCACGGCGGCGGCCAGCCGGTCGGCCAGCAGCCGGGTGGACGACGGGACACTCAGCCCGGCCGATACGACGACGAGCTTCATTCGGCGGTCACACCCTTCGGAGCGGCGGCGAGCAGCGACTGGTGGGTGGGCGCCTCGGGCACATCGGCCGGACGCCCGACGGCGAACTCCTTGCGCAGCACCGGCACGACCTCCTGGCCGAGCAGGTCCAGCTGCTCCAGCACGGTCTTCAGCGGCAGTCCGGCGTGGTCCAGCAGGAACAGCTGGCGCTGGTAGTCACCGGCGTACTCGCGGAAGGCCAGGGTCTTCTCGATGACCTGCTCCGGGGAGCCCACGGTCAGCGGGGTCTGCTCGGTGAACTCCTCCAGCGACGGCCCGTGCCCGTAGACGGGGGCGACGTCGAAGTAGGGCCGGAACTCGCGCACCGCGTCCTGGGAGTTCTTCCGCATGAACACCTGGCCGCCGAGGCCGACGATCGCCTGCTCGGGCGTGCCGTGCCCGTAGTGGGCGTACCGGCTGCGGTAGAGCTCGACCATCCGCTTGGTGTGGTCCGCGGGCCAGAAGATGTTGTTGTGGAAGAAGCCGTCGCCGTAGTACGCGGCCTGCTCGGCGATCTCCGGCGAGCGGATCGAGCCGTGCCAGACGAACGGCGGTACGCCGTCCAGCGGGCGGGGCGTGGACGTGAAGCCCTGCAGCGGGGTACGGAACTTCCCCTCCCAGTTCACGACGTCCTCGCGCCACAGCCGGCGCAGCAGGGCGTAGTTCTCGACGGTGAGGTTGATGCCCTCCCGGATGTCCTTCCCGAACCACGGGTACACCGGGCCGGTGTTGCCGCGCCCCATCATCAGGTCCACCCGGCCGTCCGCCAGGTGCTGGAGCATCGCGAAGTCCTCGGCGATCTTGACCGGGTCGTTGGTGGTGATGAGGGTGGTGGAGGTGGACAGGACCAGCTTCTCCGTCCGCGCGGCCACGTACCCGAGCATGGTCGTCGGGGACGAGGGCACGAACGGCGGGTTGTGGTGCTCGCCGGTCGCGAAGACGTCGAGCCCCACCTCCTCGGCCTTCAGCGCGATGGCGACCATGGCCTTGATCCGCTCGCGCTCGGTCGGCGTACGGCCCGTGGTCGGGTCCGGCGTGACATCGCCGACGCTGAAGATCCCGAACTGCATGGTCGCTCTACCTCCAAGTTGTTTACCGTTCAACTACACCCCTGGAACGGTCATCCGGTCCGGCGTATTCCCGGCGTGTTCCCCGAGGTACTCCCTCACGCGTTCCCTCACGCGTTCCCTCACGCACTCGTTCACGCATTCCGCCCGCCGGCCTGCGTACCCATCCCGATGTCAGTGCCCCGGCCTACGATCCCCCCATGGCCCCCGTACGCCGTGACACCCGAGGCATCGTCGACGCCACGGAGCTCTTCGCGCACGTGGACTTCCGCCGCGTCGAGCCCGCCGAACCGCTGCGCCGGTACGTCGAGCAGTACTGGCTGATCGACTGGAACCTCTCCGAGCCGTACGTCTCCCATGTGGTCCCGCACCCGGCCGTCAACATCGTCTTCCAGCGGTTCCCGGACCAGGAGCCCTTCGCCGAGGTCGCCGGTGTCCAACGCGGCCTGTTCGCACAGAAGTTGGAGGGGCGCGGCCGGGTGTGCGGCGTCAAGTTCAGACCGGGCGGCTTCCGCCCCTTCGCGCCGGAGCGGGCGGTGACGGAGTGGACGGGCCGGCGGCTGCGGCAGCCCGAGGTGTACCCGGACACGGACCCCGCCACGATCCTCACCCCGGACGACGAGGCCGCCCGCGTGGCCGCCCTGGACGCGTTCCTGCTGACGCTCGGCCCGCACCCCGACCCCCAGGCCGACCTGGCGATGGCCCTCGTCGAGCGCATCGGCACCGACCGCACGATCCGCCGCGTCGCCGACCTCGCACGCACCGAGGGCGTCTCCGTACGACTCCTGCAACGCCTCTTCGCCGGGTACGTCGGCGTGGGCCCCAAGTGGGTCATCCTGCGCCACCGCATCCACCAGGCACTGGAGCGCGCCGAGACCGAGGAGGCGATGGACTGGGCGGCCCTCGCCGCCGACCTCGGATACGCCGACCAGGCCCACCTGGTCCGCGACTTCACGACCACGGTGGGAGTGCCGCCGACCGCGTACGCGGCCAACCGTCGGCAGGCCGGAGAATCGCACTCACAACGCCAGTGACCCGAGCCGACGAGCTCCGGTCCAACATCCGCCGAGAAAAGCTCGGCCGACGTGTCACACTCCCGGCGCGCATCGCGTCAACCCGGTGAACGCGAACCGATCAAAGCCCCTGACAAGGTCGTGCCGACCAGGTCGTCCTCAGTCGGTTCGCCCCGATCACCGAGGAGCATTCCATGTCCGTCGCCCACGTCGTCGTCACCCTGATCGCCGCCGCCATGGCCGGCTACTCGGGCGTCGTCATCCTCACCCGCGCCCAGTGGATCATCCAGGCCCTGACCGACTACAGCGTGCCGCGCGCCTGGTGGCCCCGGCTCGGCGCCGCCAAGGTCGCCGGGGCCATTGGCCTCCTGATCGGCCTCTTCGTTCCGGTCATCGGCGTGGCAGCCGGCATCGGCCTGGTCCTCTACTTCACCGGCGCGGTCGTCACCGTCGTACGGGCGCGCCGGCACGCACACATCCCGTTCCCGCTGGTGTACGCCGCCCCGGTGATCGGCGCCCTGACCCTGGGCGTGCTGAGCTGACCCCGATGACCCCCCGGGCCTCAGGGGGACCAGCGGCACGGAACGTCGGCGATCGAGGACGGCCGAGGGCGGTCGCGGGCGCGCATGCGAAGCTGCCCGCATGCTCGTCCTCCGCTCCGCCGCCCTGTTCGTCGTCGCCGCCCTCTTCGAGATCGGCGGCGCCTGGCTGGTCTGGCAGGGCGTGCGCGAACACCGCGGCTGGATCTGGATCGGCTCGGGCATCCTGGCCCTCGGCGCGTACGGTTTCGTCGCCACCCTCCAGCCGGACGCCGACTTCGGCCGCATCCTCGCCGCCTACGGCGGTGTCTTCGTCGCCGGTTCGCTGGCCTGGGGCATGGTCGCGGACGGCTACCGCCCGGACCGCTGGGACGTCACGGGCGCGCTGATCTGCCTCGCCGGCATGGCGGTGATCATGTACGCGCCGCGGGGCGACTGAGCGGACCCGCGGTCACGGCGTCGCGTCGGGCAGCAGCCCCAGCTGCCCCAGGAAGTCCATCTCGTCGAAGTAGAGCCGGTAGTCGACGATCCGTCCGTCCTTCACGGTCGCGATGTCCACCCCGCGGATCCTGACCTCCTTCTGCGTCGCGGGGAGGGTCTCACCGGTGGGCAGTTGGAGCGGCCCGGTGTTCCGACCGCGGTAGACGCCCTCGTCGATGGCTGTGTCGCCGACCTCGTACGCGTGCGACGTCTCGAACGTGGCCCCGGGGACCGCCTCCGTCATCTGCCGCCAGTACTCGACGATGTGGTCGCGCCCGCGGATCTCCCCCTCGTCGGGGGTGACGGCGACCGCGTCCTCGGCGTACAGCTCGGCGACGACCTTCAGGTCGGGATGCGCGGTGACCGCGTCCGTGAACCGGTCCATGACCTCACGTGCCTGTCCCATGATCCACCTCCACAGAAGTCAGGGGATCACCCACCTCATTGTCCCACCGGGTCCCACGGCGGGGGAGTCCGGCCGCGGAACGAGACCCCAGGCCGCCCGTCCACCCCACCCCCCTATCCTGGCCGGACAGGCTTCCGCCCCACCCGTCCGCTGAGTCCGCCCGGTCCGCACACTCCGAGGAGCACCCCCATGGCCACCGCCGCCCCGTCCGCCGTCTCCCGGATCGCCGTCGTCACCGGTGCGAGCAGCGGAATCGGCGCCGCCACGGCCCGACAGCTGGCCGCGGCCGGCTACCGCGTCGTTCTCACCGCCCGCCGCAAGGACCGTATAGAGGCGCTGGCGGAGGAGATCATCGCGGCGGGCCACCAGGCGACCGCGTACCCGCTGGACGTCACGGACCGCGCGGCGGTGGACGAGTTCGCCTCCGCGTTCCAGACGATCGGCGTGCTGGTCAACAACGCGGGCGGAGCCCTCGGCGCCGACCCGGTGGCCACCGGCGACCCGGCCGACTGGCGCACGATGTACGAGACCAACGTCATCGGCACCCTCAACGTCACCCAGGCCCTGCTCCCCAAGCTGGACGCGAGCGGCGACGGCACGATCGTCGTCGTCTCCTCCACGGCCGGCCACGGCACGTACGAGGGCGGCGGCGGCTATGTCGCCGCCAAGCACGGCGCCCACGTCCTCGCCGAGACCCTGCGCCTGGAGATCGTCGGCCGCCCGGTCCGCGTCATCGAGATCGCCCCCGGCATGGTCAGGACGGACGAGTTCGCCCTCACCCGCTTCGGCGGCGACCAGGAGAAGGCCGAGAAGGTCTACGAGGGTGTCGCCGAACCGCTCACGGCGGACGACGTGGCGGACACGATCGCCTGGGCGGTGACCCGCCCCAGCCACGTCAACGTCGACCTCCTGGTCCTCCGCCCCCGCGCCCAGGCATCCAACACGAAGGTCCACCGGGAGCGGTGATGCCGGACGCCGAACGGGAGCAACGCCGCCTGCTGGAGGAGAAGAAGAACGAACGCCACATGTGGATGTGGCTGGCGTACTTCCTCTTCGGCATCCACATCGTGGCCTTCGTCATGATCTACGCGGTGACACACGCGCCGAAGTGACGCCGCCCCGCGTCCCGCGCGTCAGCCCTTCACGCACACGACCTGCTTCAGCTTCGCCACGACCTCCACCAGGTCCCGCTGCTGGTCGATGACCTGCTCGATCGGCTTGTAGGCGCCCGGGATCTCATCCACGACGCCGGAGTCCTTACGGCACTCCACGCCCCGCGTCTGCTCCTCCAGGTCCTTCGTCGAGAACCGGCGCTTGGCCGCGGTGCGGCTCATCCGCCGACCCGCGCCGTGCGACGCCGAGTTGAAGGACTTCGCGTTCCCGAGGCCCTTCACGATGTACGAACCCGTGCCCATGGAACCGGGGATGATCCCGTACTCGCCAGAGCCGGCCCGGATCGCACCCTTGCGGGTCACGAGCAGGTCCATCCCGTCGTAGCGCTCCTCCGCGACGTAGTTGTGGTGTGCGCTGATCTCCGCCTCGAAGGTCGGCTTCGCCTTCTTGAACTCCCGCTGGATCACGTTCTTCAGAAGCGCCATCATGATCGTGCGGTTGTACTTGGCGTACTCCTGCGCCCAGAACAGGTCGTTGCGGTACGCCGCCATCTGCGGAGTGTCCGCCACGAAAACCGCGAGGTCACGGTCGACCAGGCCCTGGTTGTGCGGGAGCTTCTGGGCGACGCCGATGTGGAACTCGGCCAGTTCCTTGCCGATGTTCCGGGAACCGGAGTGGAGCATCAGCCAGACGGAATCGGTCGTGTCCGTGCAGACTTCGACAAAATGGTTGCCGCCACCGAGCGTCCCCATCTGCTTTTCAGCCCGCTCGTGACGGAATTTGACCGCTTCCGCGACCCCGTCAAACCGCCCCCAGAAGTCGTCCCACCCCGCGGTGGCCAGCCCATGGAACCGCCCGGGCTCAACGGCGGAGTCATGCATCCCCCGCCCCACCGGAATCGCCTGCTCGACCTTCGACCGCAGCCGGGACAGATCCCCCGGCAGGTCGTTCGCCGTCAGAGAGGTCTTCACCGCCGACATCCCGCACCCGATGTCCACGCCCACCGCCGCGGGACACACGGCCCCCCGCATCGCGATGACGGACCCGACCGTCGCACCCTTCCCGTAGTGGACGTCCGGCATGACCGCCAGGCCCTTGATCCACGGCAGGGTCGCCACGTTGCGCAGTTGCTGGAGGGCACCCTCCTCGACCGTCGACGGGTCGGTCCACATACGTATCGGGACCTTCGCACCCGGCATCTCCACGTACGACATATCGCCCTCATTCCCCCGTGAAACAACAGAAGTTACACATCGCAAAAACCGGAGCCAGGATCAACGAAAGGGACAACGGACCGGCGTCCACGGCCATGTGTGCGATAGACATTGTCTCCAGGGGGCGCCCCCGTGCGGCAAGCGATTAACCAGCGGGGACACTGAGATCCCACGTGCGCGCACCAGCCCACAGACACCGTCGAGAGGAGCCTGACCGTGCAGCGGAAGGCGTACGTACCCGGCGTCGCCGCGCTCCTCGCGGCCCTGCTGGCCGGCTGCACCGGCAGCTCGGACGACGACGGCGCGACGGACAACGCGAACCCCGGCACCGTCGGCACCGCCTCCGCAGCCGCCGAGCCGGGCCGGTACCGCACACTGCCCGAACCCTGCGGCGCGGCGGGCCGGAGCACCCTCGACTCGCTCCTGCCCGGCATCCGGCAGCTCACCGACGAGGACCAGCGGGAGAAGGCGTACGCGGGCGAGGCGACCCACACCTTCGACACCGACCGCAAGGTGGGCTGCCGTTGGAAGGTGGAGTCCAGGGACGCCACCGACCATCTGCTCGTCGACTTCGAGCGGGTGGTGTCGTACGACACCACCGTGAGCGACGACAGCGAGGCGCAGGAGTTGTTCGCGAAGTTGGAGGACGTGGCCGACCTGCCGGAGCCGGCGAGCTCCAGTGCCACGTCGGACGTGAGCAGCGGCGACGAGAGCGGTGCGAGCACCGGCAGTCCCAGTCCCACGGCCACCCCGACCGGCTCCGCCTCGGCGCCCTCGTCCCCTTCTTCGCCGTCCTCCGCCGCCTCCTCCTCTGCTTCCTCTTCCTCTTCCGCGTCCTCGTCCCCCACGTCCTCGTCCACCGTCCCGCCGATCGATCTCCAGCCCCGCCTCCTCGACGATCTCGGCGACGAGGCGTTCCTGGACGACGCGTTGAGCAGCTCCGGTTCGACGGCCCAGCAGCGCACGGTGACTGTGGCGTTCCGCACGTCGAATGTCATCGTGACGATCGCGTACGAGGAGCAGTCGGCGACTCTCGGAGTGGCTCCCGACAGCAAGGAAATGCAGGACAACGCGCGGAAACTGGCCGCACAACTGGACGACTCCCTGACCGGCTAGAGCTCCTTCACAGGCCTCTCACCCACACGCACAAAGCAGTCGAACAAAGGCCGCACAGGTTCCTCACCGCGTACCGTGGCCCCTCGGACCCGATCCGACGGCAGGAACCACAAGCGTCATGAGTGAAGGAACCATGCAGCGATCAGCACATCGAGACCGGCCGTACGAGCGAGACCAGAGCGAGCGGCGGGCCAAGAGCCGCAGCCGCGTCCTTGTCTGCGCGGCGGTGGTCCCCGCGATGCTGATCGCCGCCGGCTGCTCGTCGGACTCCGGCTCCGACGACGCCGGCAGCAAGAGCGACAGTCCGGTCGGTGCGGAGGCGACATCGTCCCCGAGCGCGTCACCGACGGTGCAGGCGGCGGCGTACAGCTCGCTCCCGAAGCCGTGTGCGGTGGTGTCGAAGAAGACCCTGGTCGACCTCGTGCCGAAGGGGGCGAAGTCCGGCAAGGAGGGCACCTCCGGCGACACGGCGACACGGGCCGGCTGTTCCTGGGACAGCCTCGACAACAACGGCGTCAAGGGTTCCCAGTTCCGCTGGTTGAACATCTCGATGCTGCGTTTCGACTCGGACACCTCGCGCGGCACCGGTGACAAGCAGGCGCAGGCGTACTACGCCAAGCAGATCCAGGACGCCCAGTCGGTGGACGGCGCGAAGAACGCCAAGTCCGAGCCGCTCTCCGGGACGGGCGACCAGGCGACGACGGTGACGTACGACCTGAAGAAGAAGGAAGGCTCCTTCAAGCAGCAGACGGTCGTCACGCGCGTCGAGAACGTCGTCGTCACCGTCGACTACAACGGCGCGGGCCTCGCCGGTGAGAAGACGCCGAGCGTCGCCACCCTGACGAAGCTCGCCGAGAAGGCGGCCAAGGAGACGGTGGCCGCGGTGTCGGAGGCGAACGGCGAGGGCAAGTCGAACGACGAGGGCGGGAGCACGGCGGGCAGCTCGCCGTCGGCGTCGAAGAGCGCCTCCCCGTCGAAGTCCTCGTCGGATTCCTCGTCGAAGTCGCCCTCGAAGGCCGCGTCGAAGTCGCCCTCGAAGAGCGCCTCCGCGTCCAAGTCGGCGACGAAGAGCTGACTGTCACACACGGACGCCAACGCGCAGCTCAAGGCGTCTGTCTGACGGAGCCCGGTCTTCCCTGCAGACCGGGCTCCTGACGGACCGACGACGCGTCCGACGCACACATGTGCCACTCTGTTGCGCGCAACAACACGCAATGGGAGGGGAGTACGAGTGGCCGCGCCAGTGCAGCTGACTCGAACGCACCGCATCCTCATCGGTGTGGTCGTGTTCGGCGCCGTGATCATCGCCGGCATCGGCTTCGCCGGTTCGTACGCGGCTGTCCGCGAGTTGGCCCTCCAGAAGGGCTTCGGGAACTTCTCCTATGTGTTCCCGATCGGCATCGACGCGGGTATCTGCGTCCTGCTGTCCCTTGATCTGCTTCTGACCTGGATCCGTATCCCCTTCCCGCTGCTGCGGCAGACCGCCTGGCTGCTGACGGTGGCGACGATCGCCTTCAACGGCGCGGCGGCCTGGCCGGATCCGCTGGGTGTCGGTATGCACGCGGTGATCCCGATCCTGTTCGTGGTCTCCGTCGAGGCGGCCCGGCACGCGATCGGCCGAATAGCCGACATCACGGCCGACAAGCACATGGAGGGCGTCCGCCTCACCCGCTGGCTGCTCTCCCCGGTCCCCACGTTCCTGTTGTGGCGCCGGATGAAGCTGTGGGAGCTGCGTTCGTACGAGCAGGTCATCAAGCTGGAGCAGGAACGTCTCGTCTACCGGGCCCGCCTCCACTCCCGTTTCGGCCGGGGATGGCGCCGCAAGGCGCCGGTGGAGAGCCTGATGCCGCTGCGGCTGGCGCGCTATGGCGTGCCGCTGGCGGAGACGGCTCCGGCAGGCCTTGCGGCGGCGGGAATCGAGCCGGTCCTTCTGCCCCGGGCGCCCCGGCAGTCCGAGGTCCCCGCGGTGACCGCGGGCCAAGGTGCCACCGGGGCGGCTTCCGATCCGCGGCGAGCGGCGGCGCCTCCCGGCGAGCAGCGGCTGGAGCTCGACGGCACTCCCCAGGCGGGCCGGCCGGACGACCAGCCCGCGCCCGAGCCCGAGTACGCACAGGATGCTGCCCAGCCGCAGTCCGGCCCCGACTCCGAGCAGAACCCCTGGTTCCGGACGCCGGTCGAGGTCCAGTACCAGGGCGGTTACGACCCCACCTACGACCCCTCGGAGCAGTACGCCCGGTGGTACGAGGAGCAGCAGCGGGCGGACGAGTACCGCGAGCAGTTCGACGAGGAACCCCCGGCCCAGGATCCCTCGCCGGAGGAGACCGGCACGTTCCCGATCCCGGTGGGCCCGAACCGCACCCGCGAGCTCGGCGAGGGCGGCGGCACCCCGGCCGTCGAGCCGGACGAGGAATCGTTCTACCAGGTCTTCAAGCAGTCGATAAACGGCGGCTACCCGTCCCCGCGCCAGTTCGGCGACAACGTCGAGGCGACGTACGGCACGCCCGTCCCGGACGCCGAGGCGAAGAAGATGGTCCTGCACTTCCAGAACCGCCACACCGCGGAGCTGGAGGACGACCACATCGCCTGAGCGGCACCGCGGACAGCCGGCGAACCGGCACCGCGTACAGACGACGATGGGGGCGCCCGGCGAACACCGGGCGCCCCCATCGTCGTAGCGAAGCGGCCTACACCACGACGGAGCGGCCTACGTCGTGACGGAGCGGCCTACTCCCCGAGCAGGGCCCGCACCCGCTCCTGACCCACCGCCAGCAGCAGCGTGGGCAGTCGCGGCCCCGTGTCCCGGCCGACCAGCAGGTGGTACAGCAGCACGAAGAACGACCGCTGGGCGGTCTTGATCTCCGGGGGCAGCTCCTTGGGGGTGGCGTCGGCCGGGAACCCGGCCTGCACCTTGGGCACGCCGTAGACGAGGTGGCTGAGCCCGTCGAGGGACCAGTGCTCGGCCAGCCCGTCGAGCAGCAGCCGCAGCGACCGCTGGGACGCCTCGTCGAGGGACTTCAGCAGGTCGTGGTCGGGCTCCTCGCGCACGATGGTCCGCTGGTCGGCGGGCACCTGCGTGTTGGTCCACGTCTCGGCCTTGTCGAAGCGCGGCCGGACCTCGTCGAGCGAGGCGAGCGGGTTGGCGGGGTCGAGTTCGCTGAGGATGCGCAGGGCCTGGTCCTCATGGCCGGCGGTGATGTCGGCGACGGACGCGAGGGTCCGGTACGGCATCGGCCGCGGGGTGTGCGGCAGCTCGCCGGTGGCGGTCCGCACGGCACGCGCGTGCGCGGCGATGTCCGCCGGGAGGGCCGAGCTGTCCACGACCTTGGCGTCCAGCTTGTCCCACTCGTCGTAGAGACGCTGGATCTCCTGGTCGAAGGCGATCTTGAAGGACTGGTTGGGCCGGCGACGGGCGTACAGCCAGCGCAGGAGCTGCGGTTCCATGATCTTCAGCGCGTCGGCGGGGGTGGGCACGCCACCGCGGGAGGACGACATCTTGGCCATCCCGGAGATCCCCACGAAGGCGTACATCGGCCCGATCGGCTGCTTGCCGCCGAAGATCCCGACGATCTGCCCGCCGACCTGGAAGGAGGACCCGGGCGAGGAGTGATCGACACCGCTCGGCTCGAAGACGACGCCCTCGTAGGCCCACCGCATCGGCCAGTCGACCTTCCAGACCAGCTTGCCGCGGTTGAACTCGTTGAGCCGGACCGTCTCGGAGAAGCCGCAGGCGGCGCAGGTGTACGTCAGCTCGGTGGTGTCGTCGTCGTACGAGGTGACGGTGGTGAGGTCCTTCTCGCAGTTGCCGCAGTACGGCTTGTACGGGAAGTACCCGGCGGCGCCGGAGCTGCCGTCGTCCTCACCGGCCGCGCCGGAGCCCTCGGCGGCCTCCAGTTCGGCCTCGTCGAGCGGCTTCTGCTGCTGCTTCTTGGCGGGGGCCTTCTTGGTGCGGTACTGGTCGAGGATCGCGTCGATGTCGCCCCGGTGCCTGATCGCGTGCAGGATCTGCTCGCGGTAGACCCCGGAGGTGTACTGCGCGGTCTGGCTGATCCCGTCGAACTCGACGCCCAGTTCGGCGAGCGACTCGACCATCGCGGCCTTGAAGTGCTCGGCCCAGTTCGGGTGGGCGGAGCCGTGGGGGGCCGGGACGGAGGTGAGCGGCTTGCCGATGTGCTCGGCCCAGGACTCGTCGACGCCGGCGACTCCGGCGGGCACCTTGCGGTACCGGTCGTAGTCGTCCCACGAGATCAGGTGGCGCACCTGGCGGCCCCGCCGCCGGATCTCGTCGGCGACGAGGTGCGGGGTCATGACCTCGCGCAGGTTCCCCAGGTGGATGGGGCCGGACGGGGACAGTCCGGAGGCGACGACCACCCGTTTGCCCGGGGCCCGACGCTCCGACTCCTCGATGACCTCATCCGCGAAACGGGAGACCCAGTCGGTGGTCTCGGCGCTCTGAGCCACGATCGGCACGTCCTCTTTTTCTGAAGGTTTCACACGGGCAGCCGTTACGGTCGTACGGCCGACACCCCATTCTCCCAGACCACCTCGCGCCCAGGAAAACCGCTTTGCGCCCCGTGGGATACTGGGCAGGCCCACCTATTCCCACGAGGAGAACGGCACCCACTCCTATGGCCCCGGTCACGTCCCTCACCGCTTCCGTCAACCAGCGTCTCGCGTCCGCCCTCTCGGCTGCCCTGCCGGAGGCCGGCTCCGCCGACCCGCTGCTGCGACGTAGCGACCGGGCCGATTTCCAGGCCAACGGGATCCTGGCCCTCGCCAAGAAGGCGAAGGCGAACCCGCGGGAGCTCGCGACCGAGGTCGTCTCCCAGGTGGTCACCGGTGACCTGATCAAGGACATCGAGGTCTCCGGCCCCGGCTTCCTGAACATCACGCTCACCGACCGGGCGATCACCGAGAGCCTGGCCGCGCGGCACGCGGACCCCGACCGTCTGGGCGTGCCCTTCGCCGAGAACGCGGGCACCACGGTCATCGACTACGCCCAGCCGAACGTGGCGAAGGAGATGCACGTCGGGCACCTCCGGTCCGCGGTGATCGGTGACGCCCTGCGCGGCATGCTCGACTTCACCGGCGAGCGCACGATCGGCCGGCACCACATCGGCGACTGGGGCACCCAGTTCGGCATGCTCATCCAGTACCTGATCGAGAACCCCGGCGAGCTTGCCCCGGCGGCCGACGTCGACGGCAATCAGGCGATGAGCAACCTGAACCGGGTGTACAAGGCGTCGCGCGCGGTCTTCGACTCCGACGAGGAGTTCAAGGAGCGGGCGCGCAAGAGGGTCGTCGCCCTGCAGTCGGGTGACAAGGAGACGCTGGACCTGTGGCAGCGGTTCGTGGACGAGTCGAAGGTCTACTTCTACTCCGTCTTCGAGAAGCTCGACATGGAGATCCGCGACGACGAGATCGTCGGCGAGTCCGCGTACAACGACATGATGGCCGAGACGGCGCGGCTGCTGGAGGAGTCCGGTGTCGCCGTGCGCTCCGAGGGCGCGCTCGTCGTCTTCTTCGACGAGATCCGCGGCAAGGACGACCAGCCGGTACCGCTGATCGTGCAGAAGGCGGACGGAGGTTTCGGCTACGCCGCCTCCGACCTCTCCGCGATCCGCAACCGCGTCATCGACCTGCACGCGACGACGCTGCTCTACGTCGTGGACGTACGCCAGTCCCTGCACTTCCGGATGGTCTTCGAGACGGCCCGGCGGGCGGGCTGGCTGAACGCTGACGTCACCGCGCACAACATGGGCTACGGCACGGTGCTGGGTGCGGACGGCAAGCCGTTCAAGACGCGTGAGGGCGAGACCGTACGCCTTGAGGACCTGCTGGACGAGGCTGTTCAGCGGGCCGCCGAGGTCGTCCGGGAGAAGGCGCGGGACCTCACCGAGGACGAGATCCAGGAGCGGGCCGCGCAGGTCGGCATCGGTGCCGTGAAATACGCGGACCTGTCGACGTCGCCGAGCCGGGACTACAAGTTCGACCTGGACCAGATGGTCTCGCTGAACGGCGACACGTCCGTCTACCTCCAGTACGCGTACGCCCGTATCCGGTCGATCCTGCGCAAGGCGGGCGACGCCTGCCCGGCCGCCCACCCGGAGCTGGATCTGCACGAGGCGGAGCGGGCGCTCGGCCTGCACCTGGACGGCTTCGCGGAGACGGTCGCGGAGGCCGCCGCCGAGTACGCCCCGCACAAGCTGACGGCGTACCTGTACCAGTTGGCGTCGCTGTTGACCTCGTTCTACGACAAGTGCCAGGTCCTGAGCGACGACAACCCGACAGAGGTCGTCGAGAACCGCCTGCTCCTGGTCGACCTGACGGCCCGCACGCTCCACCGGGGCATGTCGCTGCTGGGCATCAGGACACCGGAACGGCTCTGAGCCACACGGAAGCAGAGACACGCTCGGCCCGTCCTCTCCCCCGAGGGAGGACGGGCCGCGGCGTGTTCGGGGCTCAACGCCGTTGTCAGTGGCTGCCCTTACAGTCACCGACATGGCGACACTTCCCAACCCCCTGCCGAAGCTGGCGGACGACCCGAGCGGCGCGTCCCTCGGGCTCGAACTCCCCGCCGGAAGTCTGATCGACACGACCGACGAGGGCCCGTGGCACGAGCCGTTGCTGTGGTGCGCCAACGAGCGGGCCCTGCCCGGCGGTTGGGCCGCGCTGGAGCCCGCGCGACGGATGGCCGGTCTGCTGCCCCTGGTCATCGACGTCGGCGGCGGCCACGGCGGCCCACAGGACTGGGAGTTGGCGCCGGGAGACACCTCGTACCCGGGAGACCACGACCCCGAGGAGGTACTGGCCAACTTCTGGAACGAGTCCGACTGGCCCGACCAGGCCACCCCCACCCCCGCGCCCACCCCCACCCCCGCGCCCGACTCCGCGATCTCCCCCGACTCCGCTCGCTCACCTGAGGCCGATCCGGACTCCGTCGCGGCGAAGTTCGCGGACTCCCTCCTCACGGGCGAGGGCGCCATCAAAGACCCCCGGCTCGCCCTGGTCCCGGCCCGCCGCAGCGCCGACCTCCCGGCCGTGATCGGCTGGATGGGCCCGGCCAACCACGAGAGCGACCCCGGCCGCCTGTGCGCGGTGCTCCGCTCCTGGGAGGACCGCTTCGGCATACGGGTCGTGGCGCTCGGCTTCGACCACCTGCTGGTCTCCGTCGCCGTCCCGCCCACGGCCCTCACCGAGGCGGAGGCACTCGCCGCCGAGCACTTCGCGTTCTGCCCGGACAACTTCCGACAGGACGGCGACCCGACGGTGCGCGAGTACGCCGAGCGACAGATCCTCAACCAGCCGACGTGGCACTTCTGTTGGGACTGACCGAGACGCTCACCACCACGGACGGGAACCAACCGCCTATTGGCCGCTGCCCCCAGCCCCACTCCCAGCCCCTCTCCCGGCCCCTATCCCAGCCCTTCTCCCAGCCCTTCTCCCAGCCGCCGCAGTCCCTCCTCGATCTCCTCCGGCGTCTGCGTCACGAAGCAAAGACGCAAGCTGGAGCGATCGGGCTCACCGGCGTAGAAGGGCGCGCCCGGCACATAGGCCACGTCGTGCCGCACCACGCGCGGCAGCAGGGCCGTGGTGTCGTACGACTCCGGCAGCCGCGCCCAGAGGAACATGCCGCCCTCGGGGCGGGTCCAGTCGGAGCCCTCCGGCAGCGCCTCCTTCAGCCCCGCGAGCATCGCGTCCCGGCGCTCCCGGTACACCCTGGCGACCCGTCCGACGTGGGCGTCCAGGTCCCGGTCGGCCAGATACCGTGCCGCGGCGAGCTGGTTGACGGTGGGGGTGTGCAGATCGGCGGCCTGCTTGGCGACCGCGCAGGCCCGCCGCAGCGCACCCGGCGCCCGCAGCCAGCCGAGCCGCAGCCCCGGCGCCATCACCTTGGAGAAGGAACCGAGCAGGACGACCCGGTCGCGGGCCTCCTCGTGGGAGGCGATCCACGGCACCCGCTCACCCTCGAAGCGCAGCTCGCCGTACGGATCGTCCTCCACGATCCACAGCCCCCGCCGCGCGGCGACGGACGCGACGGCGGCCCGGCGCTCGGCCGACAAGGTCCGCCCGGTCGGGTTCTGGAAGGTGGGCACGGTGTAGAGCAGCTTGGGCCGCTCCCGCACCACCAGCTCCTCCAGTTTCGCCGGATCGAGCCCCTCCGCGTCCCCCGGCACCGCCACGATCCGCGCGCCCGCGAAGCCGAAGGCCTGAAGTGCCGCCAGATAGCAGGGGCTTTCGACGAGGACCGTGTCCCCGGGTTCCAGGAGCGCGGTGGCGAGCAGGGACAGCGCCTGCTGCGAACCGGTCGTGACCAGGATGTCGTCGGCGTCGGTGGGCAGCCCCCGCGCCGACGTACGGGCGGCGAGCGCGGTCCGCAGCGCCGGTTCGCCCTCCGTGGTGGAGTACTGCAGGGCCTGGGCGGGCGCCTCGGCGAGCACGTCGCGGAACGCGGCCGCGATGCCCTCCTGGTCGAACAGCTCCGGCGCCGGCAGCCCACCCGCGAAGTTGATCACCTCGGGGCGGGCGGTGACGGCGAGGATGTCCCGTACCGGCGAGCCACCGATCGTCCGGGCCCGGGCGGCGAGGGACGGCACGGGTGCGGAGGTGGGCGCGGGATCAGTGACCGTCATGACACGGCTCCTTCGGCTGCGGAACGACTCGTGCCCGGAGCCTAGAGACCTACATGCCCCCTACAAGCAGCTTTCCACGATACGGACGCCCCCGGCCCTGACCCCCGACCTCAGGCCTTCTCCGCAACCGCCGCGTACACATTGATATCCGCGTCCGTGACGTCGTTGATGTCGGCGTAGCGGACCTTCTCGATGTCGTCGAGGGTGGCCAGGTAGGCGGCCTCCGGCTGCTCGGGGACGGGAGCCGCGTTGTCCGGCCGCCAGTGGTGGGCGGGGACGACACCCGGCTCGGCGAGTTCCAGGGAGTTGTCGATGAAGAACCGCTCGACCTCCGCCGCGGACCGCAGCACGAAGGTGAACCCGCGCTCGGTGTACGTCCGCTGGACCGCGCGGATGTTCGCGGGATTGAGGTCCTCCGTCAGATGGCTGAGGACGAGCCGGCTGCCGGAGGGCAGCGCGTCGAGGAACTCCCGCACGATCGGGTACGCCTGCTCGTCCTCGACGAAGTGCAGGATCGCGACCAGGCACAACGCGACGGGCTGGTCGAAGTCCAGCGTCTTCGCGGCCTGTTCGAGGATCTGCGCCGGGTCCTTGAAGTCGGCGTCGATGTAGTCGGTCAGTCCGTCGGGCCCGCTGGTCAGCAGCGCACGCGCGTGCGCGAGCACGACGGGGTCGTTGTCGACGTAGACGACCCGCGAGTCCGGGGTGATGCGCTGGGCGATCTGGTGGACGTTCTCCGCGGTGGGCAGCCCGGTGCCGATGTCGAGGAACTGCCGGATGCCGTCCCGCCGGGCCAGGTCCGTGACGGCCCGGCGCAGGAAGTCCCGGTTGTGCCGTACGTCGAGGTAGCCGCGCGGGTTGGCGGCGAGCGCGGCGGCGGCCGCGTCCCGGTCGACGGGGTAGTTGTCCTTGCCGCCGAGGAAGACGTCGTAGACGCGGGCCGGGTGCGCCTTGGTGGTGTCGATCCTCCGTCTCAGCTCGGCGGGGTCGTGGCTGAGGGCGTCACCGGACATCGGCGTCTCCAGTCATTCAACAGACAAGCATTGGTCAACAACCTAACTCTCAGTGCCACTTGATGGTGCCCGCAGCTCGACTTCCCACGTCCCACGTCCCGCACAGCCCCTCAGGGACACAACGTCCCAGCAGGTCAACGCAGTTCCCGCCGTTCCGCCGTCCCGAATCCCCGGACAGGGCTGGCAACGGACGCCGATCACCCACAGGCTGTGGATCAGCGACCGTCTCCCCCGACGCCACCGAAGGAGAGAGCCGACCCATGTCCGCACGCACCGCCCGCCTCCGCCTGCTCGCCGCATCGGCAACCGTGCTCGCCGCACTCATGCTCACGGCCTGCAAGGACGGAACCGGCGTACGCGACGAGGGCCCCTCGACCCTGTCCCCGTCGCCCCACACCACACACTGACTCCGGGCAGACCCGAGGGCCCTACCCCAGCTTCTGGGCGACCTCGGTGGCCCAGTAGGTCAGGATGTTCCGCGCACCCGCCCGCTTGATTCCGGTGAGGGACTCCAGGATGGCCCGCTCCCGGTCGATCCACCCCTTCTCGGCGGCGGCCTCGATCATCGAGTACTCGCCGGAGATCTGGTAGGCGGCGACCGGCACGTCCACGGCGTCCGCGACACGCGCGAGGATGTCCAGATAGGGCCCGGCAGGCTTGACCATCACCATGTCGGCCCCCTCCTCCAGATCCAGGGCCAGCTCCCGCAAGGACTCCCGCGCATTCGCCGGGTCCTGCTGATACGTCTTCCGGTCACCCTTCAACGAAGAGCCGACGGCCTCCCGGAAGGGCCCGTAGAACGCGGACGCGTACTTGGCCGTATAGGCCAGGATCGCCACGTCCGTCCGCCCGACCTGATCCAGGGCCTCCCGGATGACCCTGATCTGCCCGTCCATCATCCCGCTGGGCCCCACCACATGGGCTCCGGCGTCGGCCTGCACCTGGGCCATCTCGGCGTACCGCTCCAGAGTCGCGTCGTTGTCGACACGCCCCTCCGTGTCCAGCACGCCACAGTGCCCGTGATCGACCGTCTCATCGAGACACAGATCGGACATCACCAAGAGATCGTCCCCGACCTCGGCCCGCACATCACGAAGAGCGACCTGCAAAATCCCGTCCGGATCGGTCCCCGGAGTACCGACCGCGTCCTTCTTCGACTCCTCCGGCACACCGAACAGCATGATCCCGGAGATCCCGGCGGCCACGGCCTCAGCGGCGGCCTTCTTCAGACTGTCCCGCGTGTGCTGCACGACACCGGGCATCGCAGCGATCGGCACCGGCTCCGCAGCCCCCTCGACCACGAAGGCCGGGAGGATGAAGTCGGCAGGATGCAGCCGCGTCTCAGCGACCATGCGCCGCATGACGGGGCTGGTTCGCAGCCGCCGCGGCCGCGTGCCGGGAAAGGATCCATACATCGTCATGCCACCACGCTACGCCCGCCCCAACACCCCCTTTGCCGACGAGCCGTCGGCCCGCACCCCGGGGGCGGCCCGCCCGCACCCGTCGACAGCCGCACCCGCCTACAGCGCCGAGGGGACAGGCCGGGGGCCGTCGATGGCCGCACCCGCCCACGGCGCCAAGGGGACGGGCCGGGGGGTGTCCGCCCGCAGCGGTTGGCGCGTCAACACCGCCCGCTCCTTGAGAAACCGATTCCGCGCCGTTCCGAGGACGGACACCCCCCGGCCCGTCCCCGACCCCCCACCGCCCCGCAGGCGCCCCACATGCGCCCCAAACCCCACAGGTCCAAGCTGGAAGTAGCCCCCAGCCCCAGTCCCCCGCGCAGCCCACAGCGCCCCCGGAGGACACGATGACCACCACCCACCACACCCCCGACCTCTTCGCCCTGTCCGACATCCACGGCCCGGTCCTGCGCCCCGGCGACCCCGGCTACGCCGACGAGGTCACCGGCTTCAACCTGGCCGCCCTCCACACCCCCGACGTGGTCATAGGAGCAACCGGCGCCGCCGACATAGTGACCGCGATGCGCTGGGCATCCGCCACCCACACCCCCGTCGCAGTCCAGGCCACCGGCCACGGCGCGAACTTCCCCATCGACAGCGGCCTGCTGATCACCACCACCCGCATGACGGAGGTCGACATCGCCCCCACCGCCCGCACCGCGACAGCCGCCGCAGGCGCGAAGTGGCGGCACGTCCTGGACGCGTCGACCCCCCACGGCCTGGCCGCCCTCACCGGCACCTCGTCGGACGCCGGAGTGGTCGGCTACACCCTCGGCGGCGGCCTCCCGATCCTGGGCCGCGCCTACGGCTACGCGACCGACCTGGTCCGCTCCTTCCAGGTCGTCACCCCGGACGGCACCCTCCACGAAACGGACCACACCAACGAACCCGAACTTTTCTGGGCGCTACGCGGCGGAAAGGGCAACGTAGGAGTAGTCACGCAAGTGACCTTCGACCTGCTCCCCGTAGCCCGCATCCTCGGCGGCGCCGTCTACTGCCACGGCGAGCACACCGAGCCCCTCCTCCGAGCCTGGGCGGACTGGACACGGACCGTGCCCCCGGAGATGTGCAGCGCGTTCAGTCTGCTGCGCCTCCCCCCGATCCCCCAGATCCCCGAACCCCTGCGCGGCGGCTTCTGGGCCCGGGTGGCGATCGCATGGACCGGCGACACCACAGAAGGCGAACGCCTCATCGCCCCCCTACGCGAGGCGGCCCCCGTGGCGGTCGACACGGTGGAGGAGATGGACTACGCGGCAATGGACCGCATCTACATGGACCCCCAGGACCCACTCCCCGCCCGAGAATCCTGCAAGCTGCTCCGCGACCTTCCCCCGGACGCCATCAGCACGCTCCTCGCCGAGGCGGGCCCGACCGCAAAGGACTACCCGATCCTCATGGTGGAGATCCGCCACATGGGCGGAGCCCTGTCCCGCCCGGCGGCCGTCGAGGACGCGATCTGCGCCCGCGACGCCGCCTACTTCCTGCAAACGGTGGCGATCGTGGCATCCCCACCGGCCGCCGAGGCGACAGAGCAGGCCACGGCAGCCCTCAACACCGCGATGGCCCCGTACGGCACGGGCCGCACGATGGTCAACATCCACGGCGCCCCGGGCGACGAACAGGACCGAGCCCGAGCATGGACCCCGGAGGTCTACGCCCACCTCCGCCGGGCCAAGCAGAACTACGACCCGGCGAACCTGCTCCGCTACGGCCACACGGTGACCCCGGCCTGAAAGACCGACGCCCCCGCTCAGGTCGTCGTACGCCCCGCCCCGCTCAGGTCGTCGTACGCCTCCGCCGAGCCCCCGGCCGCCGCTCGCTGGGCCGAGTCACCGGATCCCCGGCCTCGAGCGCGGCGGCCCGCCGCCGCATCCCGAAGTCGGCGAGGGCCTCGGCCAGCTTGTGCACGGACGGCTCGGGAGCCATCACGTCCACCCGAAGGCCATGCTCCTCGGCGGTCTTGGCGGTGGCCGGCCCGATACACGCGATGACCGTCACGTTGTGCGGCTTACCGGCGATACCCACCAGGTTCCGCACTGTGCTCGACGAGGTGAACATGACGGCGTCGAACCCACCACCCTTGATCGCCTCCCGAGTCTCGGCAGGCGGCGGCGAGGCCCGCACGGTCCGGTAGGCCGTGACGTCGTCGACCTCCCACCCGAGCTCGATGAGGCCCGCCACCAGCGTCTCGGTGGCGATATCGGCACGCGGCAGGAACACCCGGTCGATCGGGTCGAACACCGGGTCGTACGGAGGCCAGTCCTCCAGCAACCCGGCCGCCGACTGCTCCCCGCTCGGCACCAGATCCGGCTTCACGCCGAAGGCGACCAGCGCGTTCGCGGTCTGCTCCCCCACCGCGGCGACCTTGATCCCCGCGAAGGCACGCGCGTCGAGCCCGTACTCCTCGAACTTCTCCCGCACGGCCTTGACGGCGTTCACGGAGGTGAAAGCGATCCATTCGTAGCGGCCCGTGACGAGCCCCTTGACCGCCCGCTCCATCTGCTGGGGCGTCCGCGGCGGCTCGACGGCGATCGTCGGCACCTCGTGCGGCACGGCCCCGTAGGACCGCAGTTGGTCGGAGAGCGAGGCCGCCTGCTCCTTCGTACGCGGTACGAGAACGCGCCACCCGAACAGCGGCTTGGACTCGAACCATGAGAGCTGTTCACGCTGAGCCGTGGCGGACCGCTCACCGACCACGGCTATCACCGGCCGGCCGCCCTCCGGGGAGGGCAGCACCTTGGCCTGCTTCAGCGTCTGGGCGATGGTCCCCAGGGTCGCCGTCCAGGTCCGCTGGCGAGTGGTCGTACCGGCGACCGTGACGGTCAACGGCGTGTCGGGCTTGCGACCGGCGGACACCAGTTCGCCGGCGGCCGCCGAGATGGAGTCGAGAGTCGTCGACACGACAACCGTCCCGTCCGACGCCCCCACCTCCGTCCAGCACCGGTCCGAAGCCGTCCGCGCGTCCACGAACCGGACGTCGGCGCCTTCGGCGTCCCGCAGGGGCACACCGGCGTAGGCGGGGACGCCCACGGCCGCAGCGACACCCGGCACGACCTCGAAGGGCACCCCCGCGTTGGCGCAGGCCAGCATCTCCTCGGCGGCGTATGTGTCGAGCCCGGGGTCCCCGGTCACCGCACGCACGACCCGCCTGCCGCCCCGCGCGGCCTCCATGACAAGATGTGCGGCATCCCGCACGGCGGGGGTGCCGGCGGTTGTTGACGCGCTGTCAACAACCGTTAGTTGGGGCGCGCCTGTGCCCGGAACCGGACCCGAGAACGGGTCCGAGTCCGTGTTCACGACGGCGACACCGGACCTGGCATGCGTACGTACGACGTCGAGCACTTCGTGCCCGGCGACGAGGACGTCCGCGTGTGCCAGCGCCTCGACGGCGCGCAGAGTCAGTAGTCCCGGATCTCCGGGTCCGGCACCGAGGAAGGTGACGTGCCCGTGTTCAGGACCAGCGGGAAGAGTGGTGGGGCTCACTGTGCTTGCTCCCCCATCAGACCGGCCGCGCCCTGGGCAAGCATCTCGGCAGCGAGTTCGCGACCGAGCGCCATTGCCTGGTCGTACGTCTCGGGCACGGGACCGGTGGTGGACAGCTGCACCATCCGCGTGCCGTCGGTCGTACCGACGACGCCGCGCAGGCGCATTTCCTTGACAATCTGCCCGTCGGCCAGCAGGTCGGCCAGCGCACCCACAGGGGCGCTGCAACCGGCCTCCAGGGCGGCGAGCAGTGACCGTTCGGCGGTCACGGCGACCCGTGTGAACGGGTCGTCGAGCTCACCGAGGGCGGCGATCAGGTCCGCGTTGTCCGCGGCACACTCGATCGCGAGTGCTCCCTGGCCGGGAGCGGGCAAAACCGTGTCGACCGACAGGAAGTCGGTCACTTCGTCGATCCGGCCGATCCGGCTCAGTCCGGCGGCGGCCAGGACGACGGCGTCCAGCTCACCGTCCTGGACGTACCCGATGCGGGTGTCGACGTTGCCGCGGATCGGGACCGTCTCGATGTCCAGTCCGTGGCCGCGTGCGTACGCGTTCAGCTGGGCCATCCGCCGCGGCGAACCCGTACCGATCCGGGCCCCGCGCGGCAGGTCGGTGAACTTCAGCGCGTCCCGGGCGACGATGGCGTCCCGCGGGTCCTCGCGCGCGGGCACGGCGACCAGCGAGAGCTGGTCGGGCTGCCCGGTCGGGAGGTCCTTCAGCGAATGAACCGCCAGATCGATCTCGTCCTTCAGCAGTGCCTCGCGCAGCGCGGTCACGAAGACGCCGGTGCCGCCTATCTGCGCGAGGTGCTCTCGGGAGGTGTCACCGTACGTGGTGATCTCTACGAGCTCGACGGGCCGTCCGGTCACCTGGCTCACGGCGTCCGCCACCTGCCCGGACTGGGCCATGGCGAGCCTGCTGCGCCTGGTCCCGAGCCTCAATGCCTTGCTACTCATGCCGGCCCTCGGTTCTTGCCGTTGTTCTCGGTGCTTTCCTCGGCGCGGGAGACGGAGGCCACCGTCTCTTGGTCGAGGTCGAACAGGGTGCGCAGCGCGTCCGCGTACCCGGCGCCGCCGGGCTCGGCCGCGAGTTGCTTGACCCGTACGGTCGGCGCGTGCAGCAGCTTGTCGACCACGCGCTTCACGGTCTGCGTGATCTCGCCGCGCTGCTTGTCGTCGAGCCCGGGCAGCCGACCGTCGAGCCGGGCGATCTCGCCGGCGACCACGTCGGCGGCCATGGTGCGCAGGGCGACCACGGTCGGCGTGATGTGCGCGGCCCGCAGCGCCGCCCCGAAGGCCGTGACCTCGTCGGCGACGATACGGCGGACCTGGTCGACGTCGGCCGCCATCGGTGCGTCGGCGGCGGCCTCGGCCAGCGACTCGATGTCGACCAGCCGCACCCCGGTCAGCCGGTGCACGGCCGCGTCGATGTCGCGCGGCATGGCGAGGTCGAGCAGGAAGAGCGTGGGCTCGGGGCGCGGGATCTCGGCGACCGGTTCGGGCTTGCGACGCTCGGGCACCCGCCCGATGACGTCCGCGGTGGCGGCGAGCGCGGCGATGGCGTCCGTCTCCTCGGCCGGGTCGAGCGTGGTGACGAGGCCGGCGGGGGTGGAGTTCTGTTGACGCGAGGTGCCGTTGTCCACCCAGGCGGCGTGCTGTTCCAGGTCCGCGGCGGCCATCCCGGCCACGGCGGCCTCGCCGAGCACGGAGAACCCGGCGGTCGCCGGTACGGCGGGCAGGTCGAGCGGACAGCCCTCCTCGGCGCCGAGGCTGGTGGGCGGCAGCGCGGTCGATGCGGCAGTCGTACGGCCGGAGCCGGAGGCCGCGTGGTCCACGCCCGGCAGCCGCGCCGCGGCGGAACCGCCGCCGCCCTCGGGGCCACGCCCACTCACGGCCGCCGCGATCGCCTCGGCCGTGAGTACCAGTCCGGTCGCTCCGGTGCAGGAGACGGCGACATCTGCACGTGTCAGCTCGACCGGCACCGATTCCATCGGGACCGCGCGGGCCAGCACGTCCGTGTCGTCGCCCTCGGCGAGTATCTGTGCGAGGCGCTCGGCGCGGTCGGGGGTGCGGTTGGCGACGACGATCTCGGCGACCCCGGCTCGTGCGAGCGTGGCCGCGGCCAGCGAGGACATCGAGCCGGCGCCGATGACCAGCGCCCGCTTGCCGCGGGCCCAGGGCTCGACCGCCGTACCGGACGCCAGCTGTTCCAGGCCGAAGGTGACCAGGGACTGTCCGGCGCGGTCGATGCCGGTCTCGGAGTGGGCGCGCTTGCCGACCCGCAGGGCCTGCTGGAACAGGTCGTTCAGGAGTCGCCCGGTGGTGTGCAGGTCCTGTGCCTTCGCCAGGGAGGCCTTTATCTGGCCGAGGATCTGCCCCTCGCCGACGACCATCGAGTCGAGCCCGCAGGCCACCGAGAAGAGGTGGTGGACGGCCCGGTCCTCGTAGTGCACGTAGAGATAGGGAGTGAGCTCCTCCAGGCCGACGCCGCTGTGCTGGGCGAGCAGCGTGGACAGCTCGGCGACACCGGCGTGGAACTTGTCCACGTCGGCGTACAGCTCGATGCGGTTGCAGGTGGCGAGCACCGCGGCCTCGGCGGCCGGTTCGGCGGCGACCGTGTCCTGGAGCAGCTTGATCTGGGCGTCCGCGTTCAACGTGGCCCGCTCCAGCACGCTGACCGGGGCGCTGCGGTGGCTCAGCCCGACAACGAGGAGACTCATGCCGGCATCACGGCGGGGACGTCCCCGTCTGGTCCCTTGTCGGCGGACTCCTTGCGGGCGGCGGCGGTCGGGGCCGCGCCGTCGGCGGCGGCGGCCTCCTCGCCGGCCTTGCGCTGCTCGTGGAAGGCGAGGATCTGCAGCTCGATGGAGAGGTCGACCTTGCGCACGTCGACGCCGTCCGGCACGGACAGCACCGTCGGTGCGAAGTTCAGGATGGAGGTGACCCCGGCGGCCACGAGTCGTTCGCAGACCTGCTGGGCGGCACCGGCGGGCGTGGCGATGACGCCGATCGACACGCCGTTGTCCGAGATGATCTTTTCGAGCTCGTCCGTGTGCTGCACGGGGATCCCGGCCACCGGCTTTCCGGCCATCGCGGGGTCGGCGTCGATGAGCGCGGCGACCCGGAAACCACGGGAGGCGAACCCGCCGTAGTTGGCCAGGGCGGCGCCGAGGTTGCCGATACCGACGATCACAACCGGCCAGTCCTGGGTCAGCCCCAGCTCACGCGAGATCTGATAGACGAGATACTCGACGTCGTAGCCGACACCACGGGTGCCGTACGAACCCAGATACGAGAAATCCTTGCGCAGCTTCGCGGAGTTGACTCCGGCGGCGGCCGCGAGCTCCTCGGAGGAGACCGTGGGTACCGAGCGCTCCGAGAGTCCGGTCAGCGCGCGGAGATACAGCGGAAGTCGGGCGACGGTGGCCTCGGGAATCCCTCGGCTACGGGTCGCCGGTCGGTGAGTTCGGCCAGTTGCCACGGTGCTCCTGCGGGTAGAGCGGGGCTGCAGGCGGTCACACGTCCCCGGACCGCCCCGTCGACAGCAGGCTATGTCTTTGTGAACGCGTGCACAAAGATGGTGTCCGATTTGCCCGGCCAACGTGACCGGGGTCACGCGCCTCCGGCGCAGTGGTGTGGAACCGGCGCACAAGCGCCACCGTTCCTTCTCTCTTGGGGGCAAAACCGCACCCTCTCCTCTACGATCCCCGCCCCCGAGACCTGTTCGTCGTCGATCCTAAGCCAATGCTTTGCGAAGGCGTTCCTCGTTCACACGCCAAAAAGTGTGCTGTTCACCGTCCACAAGGACGACCGGAATCTGCTCCCAGTACTGGTCATGGAGTTGGGAGTCCTGGGTGATGTCCTTCTGCTCCCAGGAAACGCCGAGCTCGGCACACACCTTCTCCACGATCGCCTGTGCGTCGTCACACAAATGGCAGCCGGGCTTCCGGATGAGTGTCACGAGCCGGTCCTGCGGGGCTGGGCCGTTACGGCGGAAGAGTGGAGTCATGTCGTCCATTCTCCCGCTTGTTTAACGGCACAGTCGCGGAGAGTTCACAGCCTTCAAACCTCACGACTCCGGAACCACCGAACAAACTGGCTATGCTCACGCCATGGCCGCTCTCGGATGGCTCACCCCCCGTAGGCGCTCCGCCACGGCACGCAGCGTGCTCGCAGGCGAGGCCTCGGCGGAGGCAGCGCGCAAGTCCACACAGGACGTCGTCGGCGAGGAGCCGGAGTTTCCGGTGCACGGCGACGCACACGCCGCCGCCTTCTTCGACCTGGACAACACCGTGATGCAGGGCGCCGCGCTGTTCCACTTCGGGCGGGGCCTGTACAAGCGGAAGTTCTTCGAGACCCGCGACCTCGCGAAGTTCGCCTGGCAGCAGGCGTGGTTCCGGCTGGCCGGCGTCGAGGACCCGGAGCACATGCAGGAGGCCCGGGACTCCGCGCTGTCCATCGTCAAGGGCCACCGCGTCGCCGAGCTGCAGTCGATCGGCGAGGAGATCTACGACGAGTACATGGCCGAGCGCATCTGGCCGGGTACCCGGGCCCTCGCCCAGGCCCACCTCGACGCCGGTCAGAAGGTCTGGCTGGTCACCGCGGCCCCGGTGGAGATCGCCCAGGTGATCGCCCGCCGCCTCGGTCTGACGGGCGCGCTTGGCACGGTCGCCGAGTCGGTCTCCGGCGTCTATACGGGCAAGCTGGTCGGCGAGCCCCTGCACGGCCCCGCCAAGGCGGAGGCGGTCCGCGCCCTGGCCGCGGCCGAGGGCCTGAACCTCTCCCGCTGCGCGGCCTACAGCGACTCCCACAACGACATCCCGATGCTGTCCCTGGTCGGCCACCCCTACGCGATCAACCCGGACAGCAAGCTCCGCAAGCACGCCCGTCGACTGGAATGGCGCCTGCGGGACTACCGCACGGGCCGCAAGGCGGCGAAGGTCGGAATCCCGGCGGCGGCCGGTGTGGGCGCGGTGGCAGGCGGCACGGCGGCGGCGATCGCGCTGCACAAGCGCCGTCGCTGACCGCCGATCCCCGGTTCCTGCCCCCGCACCCGGCTGTCCAGTCGCGTTGGCTGCACACGGCCACAACACGCCCCGGACCGGGACCGAATACGGACCATTTCGATCAACAACCTGTCACTGTCTGGCACTCGATAGGGCGTCAATCGGTTACAGAAGCGCCGTAATCGACGATTTTAGCAACTGCGTGTAGCAGGGCCTGCACTAAGCGTTATTCTCCTCAGACGCAATCCGGATCCCCTTCCGTCGCTACGACGGGTGAACGGTTCCGCACTGCACGTGATGGAAGCTCTGCCTCTGGGAGTCCCGTGTACCCACACGTCGGGGTTGACGCCTCGGGCCTGGCTACGCTGCGCGCAACGGTCCAAGACCTGTTGCGCGGCTTCGTCCCCACCGCGTACGCCGTCCCTGCCCTCGCCGTTGCCACCACCCCCGTCGGCCCGTGCTACGCGCTCGCCGACGGCAGCGCCGCCGTCGGCAGACGAGGGCGCTCGACCGGTGCCGCACCCGTCCGCCGTCCCGCCGCGGACAGCGACAGCGCCCGCATGATGGACCTGGTGGAACGCGCACAGGCCGGCGAGTCCGACGCCTTCGGCCGCCTCTACGACCAGTACAGCGACACCGTGTACCGGTACATCTACTACCGCGTGGGAGGCAAAGCCACCGCCGAGGACCTCACCAGCGAGACGTTCCTGCGTGCCCTGCGCCGCATCGGCACCTTCACCTGGCAGGGCCGCGACTTCGGCGCCTGGCTGGTGACGATCGCCCGCAACCTGGTCGCCGACCACTTCAAGTCGAGCCGCTTCCGGCTCGAAGTGACCACCGGCGAGATGCTCGACGCCAACGAGGTCGAGCGCTCACCCGAGGACTCCGTCCTGGAGTCCCTCTCCAACGCCGCACTCCTCGACGCCGTACGACGGCTCAATCCACAGCAGCAGGAGTGCGTGACCCTTCGATTCCTCCAGGGTCTCTCCGTCGCCGAGACCGCCCGTGTGATGGGCAAGAACGAGGGGGCCATCAAGACCCTCCAGTACCGGGCCGTCCGCACCCTCGCCCGGCTCCTCCCGGACGACGCGCGCTGACAGCGCACGCTCGGTAACACCCAACTCGCAGTCGGTGAAAGTCCGTTGGCTCTCCGATCCGATCATCCGCCGTCCGTAACCCAAGTGCCGCGCCACTCGTTGTGCGGGATGCAGGCTCCCTGTGGTCACTCCCTGGCCGACTTCGATCACCCGATCGGGTAAGTGCGGCCAGGGCGTGCAACCCTCAGGACCCCCTGGGGAGTCGACCGTCTCGACGAGAGGAGGTGCCGCCAGTGATCGCAAACGTTTCGGCGCACCGGCGGGCGAACGCCTTCGCCCAGGCCCTGGAGGACCAGTCCGACCGGGGCACGGCGGCCGAGCAGTCCGAAGGACCCCCGCCGTCCCCGGCTGCTGCGGAACAGACCGAGCAGGGCCGACTGGCGGCCCTCGCGGCGTGTCTCGGCGAGCTGCCGAAACCGCAGCTGGACCCCGAGGTCAAGGTCGTCCAACGGGCCCAGCTCGTGGCCGCCATGGAAGCCATGCTCCTGGAGGGCACGGCAGCGGGCGGAGGGGCGGCGGACGCTTCGGTCCCCGAGCAGCGGTCCCACCGGGCGCGGGGCTCGCACCGGGCGAGTCCGCTGGGGAAGTTCCGGCCGCGTTCCCGCCTGGCCAAGGGCCTTGCCGCGGGCGGGCTCAGCGTCGGGGTCGCCGCGGGCGCCTTCGGCGGTGTCGCCGCCGCCAGCTCGGACGCCCTGCCCGGTGACTCGCTCTACGGCCTCAAGCGGGGCATCGAGGACTTCAAGCTCAACCACATGTCCGAGGGCGACGACGAACGCGGCGTGGCCTACCTCGACCAGGCTTCCACCCGCCTGAGCGAGGCCCGTCGGCTGATGGAGCGCGATCGTGGCGGCCACCTCGACCACGAGTCCCTCGGCGAGATCCGCCGCACCCTGTCCGGCATGCAGCACGACGCGTCCGAGGGCCACCGCCTGCTGACCGCGGCGTACCAACGCGACCCGGACTCCCTGGGCCCCATCCAGGCCCTCGACGCCTTCTCCCGCTCACACCGCGACGCCTGGGGCGCGCTCCGCGACAGGCTTCCCGTGCAGCTCGGTGACGTGAGTCAGCAGGTGTCGTCGGTCTTCGACGCCATAGACGAAGAGGTCGCTCCGCTGCAGTCCCTCCTCCCTCGGCCCCCGGCCGAGAGCAACGGCGGCACCGGCCGACATCAGGGCTCCGGATCGGCGTCCTCCGACGCCTCGTCCGGTTCCGGCCGCTCCTCCGCACCCCGCACCGGCGGCAGCAGCGGCAGCTCCACCGACAACAGCGGCACCGGAAGCCACAGCCCCAGCAAGTCGGCCGGCTCCACCGGCGAGGACGACGGCCTGCTCGGCGGCAACACCGGCGGCCTCCTCGACCCGCCCAAGGACACCGGCAGCACATCCCCGTCCACCAGCAACCCACCCACCACCGAACCGGACGTCACCCTCCCGCCCCTGCTCCCCGGCCTCCTACCCGGCCTGGACATCGACGGCGACAACGCCCAGTAGCCCCTTCGGTGCCTACGGCGATGGGGCGCCCCTCTCAGGAGGGGCGCCCCATCGCCGTACAACGCGCTGTTCCGCCGTCAGAAGAACACCGACCGCCGCTGCACCAACAACTTGTACAACGTGTGCTGGATCTGCTCCCTGACCTGGTCGGTCAGGTTGAACATCAGCATCGGGTCCTCGGCGGCCTCCGGCGGATAGCCGTCCGTGCGGATCGGCTCGCCGAACTGGATCGTCCACTTGGTCGGCAGCGGGATCGCACCCAGCGGGCCGAGCCAGGGAAAGGTCGGCGTGATCGGGAAGTACGGGAAGCCCAGTACGCGAGCCAGGGTCTTGGCGTTGCCGATCATCGGGTAGATCTCCTCGGCCCCGACGATGGAGCAGGGGATGATCGGCGCTCCCTGCCGCAGGGCCGTGGAGACGAAACCGCCGCGGCCGAAGCGCTGAAGCTTGTAACGCTCGCTGAAGGGCTTGCCGATGCCCTTGAAGCCCTCCGGCATCACCCCGACCAGCTCGCCCTTGGCCAGCAGCCGTTCGGCGTCCTCCGCGCAGGCCAGCGTGTGACCCAGCTTGCGGGCCAGCTCGTTGACCACCGGCAGCATGAAGACCAGGTCCGCCGCCAGCAGACGCAGATGACGATCGTCGGGGTGGTGGTCGTGGACGGCGACCTGCATCATCAGGCCGTCCATCGGGATCGTCCCCGAGTGGTTGGCGACGATCAGGGCGCCACCCTTCGCCGGGATGTTCTCGACGCCCTTCACCTCGACCCGGAAGTACTTCTCGTACAGCGGCCGCAGCAGGGACATCAGGACCTGGTCGGTCAACTCCTCGTCGTAGCCGAAGTCGTCGACCTCGTAGTCACCGGTGAGGCGGCGGCGCAGAAAAGCGAGACCGCCCGCGACACGCCGTTCCAGGCCGCCGGGTCCGCTGTCGTCCCGCGCCTGCTCGGGCGGCTCTTCCTCACCGATCACAGGAACATCATCCTGCGCGGGCGGCCTGCTGGGCAGGGGCTGGACCTCACGGACCAGCGGAGATTCCGTGCCGTTTCGCCGACTCCCCGCACTCCGGCGCCGCGACGGCCGCTGCGCGGCGCTCCCGCGGGACCG
This sequence comes from Streptomyces sp. NPDC050997, assembly GCF_040660135.1. NCBI lineage: Bacteria > Bacillati > Actinomycetota > Actinomycetes > Kitasatosporales > Streptomycetaceae > Streptomyces > Streptomyces sp. NPDC050997. The sequence goes on along the minus strand of NZ_JBFAGK010000024.1, from coordinate 7,285 downwards.
GTCGTCGTCGAACGGAATGACCTTGGCGTCCGCCATCGTTGATGCGCTCCTCAGTTGGCGCTCTGCGTCGGGGGGTGACCGCCGCCCGCGAAGGGCAGCGCGGCGATCCGGTCGACAGCCCCGGCCACGGCCTCGGGCGGCAGGAGTCCGGGGCCGCGGCTGCGCGCGAAGTCCGCGAAGGTCTCCGCCGTCGTGTACTTCGGCTGGAACCCGAGTGTCTCCCGCATCTGGGTCGTCGCCACGACCCTGCCGTGGGTCAGCAGCCGGATCTGCTCGGGCGAGAAGTCCGTCATGCCCAGCGTACGCACCAGCGAGCCCGCCCAGGTGACGGCGGGCAGCAGCAGCGGCACGGTGGGCCGGCCGAGCCGCCGCGCACACTGCGACAGCAACAGCACACCGTCGCCGGCGATGTTGAAGGTGCCACTGTTGAGCGTGCCCCGCGCCGGTTCGTGCGAGGCGATCCGCAGCACTTCGATCACGTCGTCCTCGTGCACGAACTGCAGGCGCGGGTCGTAGCCCAGCACGGTCGGCAGGGCCGGCAGCGAGAAGTACGACGCGAGCGGGGTCTCCGCGGTCGGACCGAGGATGTTGGCGAACCGCAGCACGCACACCGCGACGTCGGGCCGCCGCCGGGCGAACCCGCGCACATACCCCTCGACCTCGACGGTGTCCTTGGCGAATCCGCCGCTGGGCAGCGACTTGGCCGAAGTGGTCTCGGTGAACACGGCGGGATCCCGGGGCGCGGACCCGTAGACGTTCGTACTGGACTTCACCACGAGCCGCTTGACCGTCGGGGACTTCTGGCAGGCGCCGAGCAGCTGCATGGTGCCGATGACGTTGGTCTCCTTGACCGAGGTCCGGCTGCCGCTGCCGAGGGCGGTCGCGGTCACGTCCAGGTGGACGACCGTGTCGGCGGCCGTCTCCGCGAGCACCCGCGCGATGGTGGGCTGCCGCAGATCGGCCTGGATGAAGTCGGCACCGCCCAGGTGGTGTTCGGGCGGAATCGCGTCCACGGCGATGACCCGGTCCACCTGTGGGTCACGCTGGATCCGTCGTACGTACCGGCCCCCCAGTTGACGTGCCACCCCGGTCACGAGCACGACCTTGCCCAAGATCAGCGCCTTCCTTCCACCCTCGTACTCCGCCGAGTCCCCGTGTACGGCCAACCTAGCGGGTCGGTGTTGCGCTGTGATGACCGCCCAATGCACGAAGTGACGGCATACACAGACGTACGACGAGACCAAGCCATGTGGATGTCGTGCGTACGCACAACGCCGGATCCTGGTGTCCGGATACGCGTGTGGCCCCCCACCGGGTGTGGTGGGGGGCCACAGACACGCTTCTTACGCGGCGTCGCTTACTTCTTGTTGCGACGCTGAACGCGCGTGCGCTTGAGCAGCTTGCGGTGCTTCTTCTTGGCCATCCGCTTGCGCCGCTTCTTGATAACAGAGCCCACGACTACCCTCGCTCACTTCTCATCACTCGGTGCTGGGCGCCATGGGCCCATACGACCTACGAGGGGCTAGCCTACCCGCCCGAGCGCTGAGGTCGTAATCGAGGTGCCGGGGAGGCCCTTGACCTTGCCCTGAGGCTTCCCCGGCCTGTCGTCGTCAGGCGGTTTCCACCCCCACATAGCTCTCACGGAGGTACTCGTGAACCGCTTGCTCGGGGACGCGGAAGGACCGCCCCACCCGGATAGCGGGCAGATGACCGCTGTGCACCAACCGGTACACGGTCATCTTCGACACTCGCATCACCGAGGCGACTTCCGCCACGGTAAGGAACTGAACCTCGTTCAGAGGCCTCTCGCCAGCTGCAGCCATGACACACCTGAACCTTCCGCACTCGACGGCCACCGGCTTCCCCTTCCGGTGACTCTTCGTCGTTGCGTGCTCACTCCCCAATGTAGGGGCGGGTGATGCAAGTGGGGAAGAGGTGCACCCATCGGCGGCCTACTGTGACAGACACGCTCGATTGAGTACGTAGCGGGTAAGCGGCCGGTAGTAATCAGACCGCACAGCGTCATCAAGTGGAACGACGACGGACACCACACCCTCAGCCTCCCCCACGAACAGCGCGGGGTCGTCGGTATCCGCCAGCCCCATGGCCTCGAACCCCAGCTGACCTGCCCCGCAGACCCACCCATGATCCCCGATGACGAGCTCGGGGAGAGGTCCGCCGGCATCCGCGGCCGCCGCCAGCGCGGTACGAACCGGGAGCGGTGAATGCGTGTGTGCGCCGGTCTCACCACCGGAGCCCGACGCGCGGGGTTCGCGTACCAGCGCGACTCCTCGTACGTAGTCAAGGTTGTACGTGCGTAGACCGAACTGGGTCGTTATGTCGACAGAGTGACCCTGCGCTGGGGTGAGAACGGCACATCCAGCCGCCGACAGCGCGTCCGCCAAGGCGGCGTAGAAGCCGAGCAGCCGATGCGGGTGCCCGGTGCCGAACAGTACGGGCCCGCCACGCTCGGCCACCGCGGCGAGCCGCTCCGCGAAGGCATCCAGAGCCTCCAGCGTCAGCTCCGGATCAATCACATCATGACCAGATGTATACCCCGGATCGTCCGAAACCCCACACTTGTCCGCCATCAACTCGATCAATTCCCGCTCCCCCCAAGCCCATTCAGGATCAATCCCGATCAGAACCCGAGGATCACGAGCCGCGAACAGCCGATAACTCCGAAGACTCTCCTCCCGCGAGGTAGCCACACTCCCAGCCAACCGAGCAGCCAGCAGATGAGCCCGCATAGCCCCAGTGCTCAACACCCCAGCGATGCTGACGCACCAACCCCACCCACACGACACGAACGAGAAAACACCGCACAGTTGGCGTAACAACGGAAGCGCGACCGGCGACGACCGGATCCCGATCCAGAGACGCAGGGGATACGGCCCCCGGCCCGGGCCCCAGGGACAGTGCCCCGGAAAGGATGCAGTGGGCACAGCCCCGCAGGCGGCCCAGGGGCACAGCCCCGCAGGCGGCCCAGGGGCACAGCCCCGCAGGCGGCCCAGGGGCACAGCCCCGCAGGCGGCCCAGGGGCACAGCCCCGCAGGCGGG
>NZ_JBFAGK010000024.1:0-4127 GCF_040660135.1 Streptomyces sp. NPDC050997 | reverse complement strand
GCCCAGGGGCACAGCCCCTGGGATGGGACGGGTAGGGGCGGCGGGGGCGAGAATCCCTGAGTCTCAGCCCACCCGCGCCTAAGCCAAAAGCCCCCGCAACGGAAACACCGCCCGCCGCGCAGCGACCACCGCCTGGTCCACCCGATCCGCAGGGTCGTACCCCGCCTCCCACCCCGCCCAGGACACCGGCCACCGCCCGTCAGTCATCCGCCCGGGCCCCAACTGCCGGGTCCGAGCGAACACCTCCTGCCGCCACGACTCCGGAATCACCGTCTCGGGCGACACCGGCCGCCCCGCCGCGATCCCCACCAGATGCGTCCAGGACCGCGGCACGACATCCACCACCGCGTAGCCGCCCCCGCCCAGCGCCACCCACCGCCCATCGGCGTACTCATGCGCCAGGTCATGACAGGCGACCTGCACGGCCCGCTGCGCATCGAGCGACACAGCCAGGTGCGCCAACGGATCCTCAAAGTGCGTATCGGCCCCATGCTGAGTCACCAGCACCTGCGGCCGAAAGTCAGCGATCACCTCGGGCACCACGGCGTGAAACGCCCGCAACCACCCCGCGTCCCCGGTCCCCGCCGGCAACGCGACATTCACCGCCGACCCCTCCGCACGCTCCGCCCCGGTCTCCTCCGGCCACCCGGTCTGCGGAAACAACGTACGAGGATGCTCATGCAGCGAGACGGTCAGAACCCGCGGATCCTCCCAGAACGCCGCCTGCACCCCGTCCCCGTGATGCACATCGACATCCACATAGGCCACCCGCTCGGCCCCGAGCTCCAACAGACGGGCGATCGCCAGCGCCGCGTCGTTGTAGATACAGAACCCCGACGCACCCCCAGGCATCGCATGATGCAACCCGCCGGCGAAGTTCACCGCGTGCAGCGCGTCCCCCCGCCACACAGCCTCCGCGGCCCCCACCGACTGCCCGGCGATCAGCGCGGACACCTCGTGCATCCCGGCGAACGCGGGATCGTCCAGGGTCCCCAGCCCGTACGCCCCCTCGGCCGCCCGGGGATCCGCCGAAGCCGCCTTCACGGCCTCGACATAGTCCTCCCGATGCACCAGCCGCAGCGTCGACTCCCCGGCAGGCTTGGCAGCCACGACGTCCATCTCCCGGTCAAGCCCGAAGGCCTGAACGAGCCTCCAGGTCAGGGCAAGCCGAACCGGATCCATCGGATGGTCCGGACCGAAGTCATAGCCCGTTACTGCCTCGTCCCACATCAGCTGTCCGCGGCCGCTCATGCCCGCCACCGTATCGGTCCGGTTGAGCGGAGAACGACCGGGCGTACACGAGCGTCACCAGCACCAACACCATCGGCACGAGCATGGCCCCCCGATAGCTCCAGGTGTCCCCCAGCGCCCCCACCAACGGCGAACCGATCAAGAAACCCACATAGTTGAAGACATTGAGCCGAGCGACAGCCGCATCGGACGCCCCGGGAAACAGCCGCCCCGCCGCGGCAAAGGTCTGCGGCACCAGCACACACAACCCCAGCCCCAGCAACGTGAACCCGAGCATCCCCACCCACGGCCCCGGCGCCACCGCCACCACGGCGAACCCGACCGCCGCCACCAACGCCCCCAGCCGTACGACCGCGGCCGCCCCGAACCGCCGCACCCCGAGGTCCCCGATGGCCCGCCCCAGCAGCGTGGTCACCATATACACGTTGTACGGCACGGTCGCCAGCTGCTCACTGCTCCCCAGCACGTCCTGCAGATACTTCGCGCTCCAGTTGGAGACGGTCGAGTCCCCGATGTACGCGAAACACATCACCAGACACAGCGGCAGGAGCAACCCGAAGGCGAGCGCCCCACCCTCGCTCTTCTCCCCCACCGCATCGCCGTCCGCGCCCCCGTCGACGTACCACCGACTCCCCACCAGGGCGGCCGGCAACAGCACCAGCACCACCGGCAGATACGACACCCACAACGCCAGATGCCAGTGCGCCCCCACCCACGCCAGCGAGGCTCCCAGAATCCCGCCCAGGCTGAACACCGCATGGAAACTCAGCATGATGCTGCGCCCGTACGCCCGCTGCAGGCTCACCCCGAGCATGTTCATCGACGCGTCCAGCGCACCCACGGCAAGCCCGAAGGCGGCGAGCGAGACACCCAGCTCGACCGTCGACTCCCCCGCCCCCACCCCGAGCAGCGCCAGGAGCACGACGGGCTGGGCCCAGCGCAGCACCCGGCTCGGCGGTATTCGCTTCACCAACTGCTCGGTGCTCACGCTCCCGACCCCCGCGAGGATCGGCACGGCCGCCAGAAACGCGGGCAACAGCGCGTCGGACACGCCGTACCGGTCCTGGATGGCCGGGATCCTCGTCACCAGCAGCGCAAAGGCCACACCCTGCGCGAAGAAGCTGAACGCCAGCGAGGCCCTGCCGCGCCGCAGCACATCAGTCATGGCGGCGAGCGTAGGGCCCCGGCGTACTCGTGGGTAGATCCACTAAAGATGAATTTCCCTCAGCTTTGTTTCGTCACCGGGCGACGGCGACACCGGAAGCCACCGGAACGGCGTCCGAGCACCCCTGGCCCTCGCTCTTCAACTCCCTCTCCAGCATGGCCGCCATCGGCCCGGCGCCTAGCGCCCCGCTGACGAGGAAGCCGAGAACCATCGCGACGATCATGATGACGGTCCCGAGCCAGACCATGGTGTCCACCGGCACCGTGTACGCCCCCACGACCCGCACCACACACTCCGCGAGCAGCACCACACCCCACACCACGGAGAAGACCCGCTCGAACCGCCGAAATCCGGCGGACCCACTCTCCAGCCGAGCCCAGGCGGCCTCCCGGCGCTCGTCCCCCTTCACCAGCCACGGCTTCATACCGGCCGTCATCACCGGCTTCCCCAGCGCCACGGACACCAGGATCCCGATCCCCACCACGCTGCTGACCCCGCTGTCCTTGGCGAGCATCAGCCGCGGATCCCCGGCGACGAACCCCAGCAGCAGTCCGACGACGTTCACGAACAGAATGAGCGCGGCAAGCCCGTTGACCGTCCGGTCCTTCACGGCACTCCACCCGGTCCGCACGGCCGGCAGCACACTGCTCCAGCCGAGCGCGGCCACGGTGCTCATCCCGAACCCGTCCCTGAACAGGTAGTACGACCCGACCGGCACCGCCACGTCCATGATGAGCGGCACAAACGCGTTCCGCTTCGTCTGCGTGCCCGTCTTCGCGTTCGCCTTGGCGTTCGTCTTCGCCATCGTCATCGTCTTCGTCATGCCCTCAGCTTCCCGGGCGGCCGCCGACGCGAGTAGAAACGAACGTCCGGACCTCGGCATGACAAATGTCAGACCAGCAGGTCAAGCAACTCCCCCATGTCCGAGAAGAGTTGAGTGGCCTCCTGAAGCCGCTCGGCAGGCGTCATGGCGGTGAACCCGCACACGTCCATCCCGGCCGCGACAGCCGCCCGCACTCCCAACGGGCTGTCCTCCACCACCACACACCGCGCGGGCTCGACCCCCATCCGCTCGGCCGCGTACAGGAACAGATCCGGCGCCGGCTTCCCCCGCCCCACATCCTGCGAACTGAAGATCCGCCCGTCATCGAACCACCGGTCCAGCCCGGTCTTCCGATGCCCCACCCGAATCCGCTCATGACTCCCGGAGGACGCCACGCAGTACGGCACCCCGTCCGCGGCCAGCTTCTCCAGCACCCCGGCGGCCCCCGCCACCGGCTCCAACTCCCGCTCGAACGCGGCGAACACCCGCCCATGGAAGACATCGTCGAAGTCCTCCGGCAACCGCCGCCCGCTCCGCGCCTCCACCATCTCGTGTACGCGGTGCATGGCGGCGCCCATGTAGTCGCGGAGCGATTCCTCGTACGAGGTCGTATGCCCGAGCTCGGTCAGATAGCCGGCCAGGAGCTGGTTGGAGATGGGCTCGCTGTCGACGAGGACACCATCGTTGTCGAAGATAACGAGGTCATAGCGCATGCCCAAGACCCTAGAGGACGTCGCCGAACGCCCCCTGAAAACCCCTGGAACGCAGAAAAGCTCTGGAACGCAGAAAAGCTCTGGAACGCAGAAAACCCCCGTGCCCAAGGCACGGGGGTTTTCCCAAAAATTGTTCGGCGGCGTCCTACTCTCCCACAGGGTCCCCCCTGCAGTA
>NZ_JBFAGK010000023.1:0-156666 GCF_040660135.1 Streptomyces sp. NPDC050997 | reverse complement strand
CTGGCGCGGAATCGGTTTCTTGGTGAGTGGGCGGTGTTGACGCGCCAGACGCTGCGGGCGGACACCCCCGTCCCGTCCCCTTGCCGCCGTGGGCGGGTGCGGCCACCACTGCGACATCGGTCCGGCGGTCGGCCGTTCTGATCTCCGTGCACTCGCGGGGGCCTCCGACGGCGGGGGTCTGGGGGCGGCAGCCCACAGGGCAAGGTCCGCTTCTTGTCCCACCGAGTCGGGTGGGTGTGCTGGGCGAGAACGGGGGTCTGGGGGCGGAGCCCCCAGGGCGCTCGCACCAGCGCGGGGTGCCTGGAAAAGCGGCGTCAGCGCAGCGCAGCGTTCCGCTCTCGAACATCCGCGCGTCACGAGATAGCCTCCGCCCATGGCAAACGGGCAGTGGTATCCCCGGGACTGGCCTGACCTCATCCGCGCTCTCGCGGACGGCACGCTCGCCCCGGTCACCCCCAGGCGCGCGGCCACGGTGATGCTCCTGAAGGACGCGGAGACCGGCCCCGCGGTCCACATGCTGCGCAGACGGGCCTCCATGGCCTTCGCGGGCGGCGCGTACGCGTACCCGGGCGGCGGTGTGGATCCCCGCGACGACGACCACCACGTCCGCTGGGCGGGCCCCACGCGCGCGTGGTGGGCGGACAGGCTGGGCGTGGCGGAGGCCGAGGCCCAGGCGATCGTCTGCGCGGCCGTACGGGAGACGTACGAGGAGGCGGGCGTCCTGCTCGCCGGCCCGGCCCGCGACTGCGTGGTCGGCGACACCACGGGCCCCGACTGGGAGGCCGACCGTGCCGCCCTGGTCGCCCGGGACCTCTCCTTCGCGGAGTTCCTGGAGCGCCGCGGCCTGGTCCTCCGCTCGGACCTGCTGGGTGCCTGGACCCGCTGGATCACCCCGGAGTTCGAACCCCGCCGCTACGACACCTGGTTCTTCGTGGCCGCGCTCCCCGAGGGCCAGCGCACCCGGAACGCCTCCACGGAAGCGGACCGTACGGTGTGGATCCGACCGGCCGAGGCGGCGGCGTCGTACGACAAGGGCGAGCTGCTGATGATGCCGCCCACCATCGCGACCCTGCGCCAGCTGACGCCGTACGCCACGGCCGCCGAGGCGCTCGTCGCGGCGCCCGAGCGCGACCTGACGCCCGTGCTGGCCCAGGCGCGCCTCGCGGACGGCGAGATCGTGCTCTCCTGGCCGGGGCACGACGAGTTCACCAAGCACATCCCGACCGACCTGCCGACCGGTGGAGCCCCCGCATGACGGACGCAGCAGCACTTCCCGGCCAGCCACGGGGCGGGGTCCTCTCGGGCACCGCCACCCCGCGGGCCGTCAACGTCCTCGCGCCCAACGCCTCCGCCATGACCCTGGACGGGACGAACACCTGGGTCCTGTCCGAGCCCGGCTCCGAGCTGGCCGTGGTGGTCGACCCCGGGCCGCTGGACGAGGGACACCTGCGCGCCGTCGTAGACGTGGCCGAGAAGGCCGGCAAGCGGATCGCCTTCACCCTCCTCACCCACGGCCACCCGGACCACGCCGAGGGAGCCGCCCTCTTCGCCGAGCTGACCGGCACGAAGGTGCGGGCCCTGGACCCGGCGCTGCGGCTGGGGGACGAGGGGCTGGGCGCCGGGGACGTGGTCGAGGTCGGCGGTCTGGAGCTGAGGGTCGTAGGGACACCCGGGCACACCGCGGACTCCCTGTGCTTCCATCTCCCGGCCGACCAAGCGGTCCTGACCGGCGACACCGTCCTGGGGCGCGGTACGACTGTCGTGGCGCATCCTGACGGCCGTCTCGGGGACTACCTGGACTCGCTGCGGCGGCTCAGGTCCCTCACGGTCGACGACGGGGTGCACACGGTGCTTCCGGGGCATGGGCCGGTCCTGGAGGACGCCCAGGGTGCCGTCGAGTTCTATCTCGCCCACCGTGCCCACCGCCTCGCCCAGGTCGAGACGGCCGTGGAGGATGGCTACGGGGCCCCTGCCGAGGTGGTTGCCCACGTGTACGCCGACGTGGACCGGTCCCTGTGGCCGGCGGCCGAGCTGTCGGTACGGGCACAGCTGGAGTACCTGGAGGAGCACGGGCTCATCTGAGGAGACGAGCACGTCGATGAGGTCCCGTCTCGCTGGGAGACGGGACCTCATCGACGTACGGTCAGGGGCGGTGTCAGCGCGAGCGCTTGGCGAGTCGCTCCACGTCCAGCAGGATCACGGCCCGTGCCTCCAGGCGGAGCCAGCCGCGGCCCGCGAAGTCGGCCAGTGCCTTGTTCACGGTCTCTCGGGACGCGCCGACCAGCTGGGCCAGCTCCTCCTGCGTGAGGTCGTGGACGACGTGGATGCCCTCCTCGGACTGCACGCCGAAGCGGCGGGAGAGATCGAGCAGTGCGCGAGCGACACGGCCGGGGACGTCCGAGAAGACCAAATCGGACATCGCGTCGTTGGTGCGGCGCAGGCGGCGGGCCACGGCGCGCAGGAGTGCGCCGGCCACCTCGGGGCGCACGTTCAGCCAGGGCTGGAGGTCGCCGTGGCCGAGGCCGAGCAGCTTGACCTCGGTCAGCGCGGTGGCGGTCGCCGTGCGTGGGCCGGGGTCGAAGAGGGACAGTTCGCCGATGAGCTCACCGGGGCCGACCACGGCCAGCATGTTCTCGCGGCCGTCGGGGGAGGTGCGGTGAAGTTTGACCTTGCCCTCGGTGACGACATAGAGGCGGTCTCCGGGGTCGCCTTCGTGGAAGAGCGAGTCACCGCGCGCGAGGGTCACCTCACTCATGGAGGCGCGGAGCTCGGCGGCCTGCTCGTCGTCGAGAGCCGCGAAGAGCGGGTTGCGCCGCAGAACATCGTCCACGAGTTCTCTCCTTGTCGACCTGCTCAGGGGATCTTGCTCCCCCTGTCTACCAGGGGTCCGTGTTCCCCATTTTGCCGGACGGTCCAAACAGTGTGATCTGTCACAAGGATGCCGCACAGGTGTGCCGGGGTATGCGGCAGGGGTCCAATTGGGGGCCGATCTTCCAGGTCCGGGGCGGATGTCAGTGCCGGGCTCTAGGCTGGCCGGGTGTCCAAATCGCCGGTGAGAGCACAGGCCAAGGGGGCTGTACGGGTGGTGGGGCATCGAGATTCCGCTGTGGGCGAACAGGGCTCCGGCGGCGGTAAGGAAAAGGCAAAAGCGACAAAGAAGGCTCCGGTGAAGAAGGCGACTTCCAAGAAGACTTCCCCGGCGGAGAAGGTCACGGACGTGGAGAAGGCCGCCGAGGCGGAGAAGGCCGACGAGGCGGAGAAGGTCGTCCCGGCGAAGCGGGCTGCTCCGGCGAAGAGGAGGGCTCCGGCGAAGAAGGGGGCTCTGGCGAAGAAGGCCGCCCCGCTGAAGCAGGGTGCCTCTTTGAAGAAGGCGGTTGTCGCGCCCGAGAAGGCCGCCGTCTCGGTCAAGAAGGCGGCCCGGGTGAAGACCGTCGCGGCCGAGCCGCCGAGTGGCGAGTCGCGCACCGCTCTCGTCCGCCGTGCCCGCCGGATCAACCGCGAACTCGCCGAGGTCTATCCGTACGCCCACCCGGAGCTGGACTTCGAGAACCCCTTCCAGCTGATCGTCGCCACGGTCCTGTCCGCCCAGACCACCGACCTGAGGGTCAATCAGACGACTCCCGCCCTCTTCGCCAAGTACCCCACGCCGGAGGAGCTGGCCGCGGCCAACCCGGAAGAGGTCGAGGAGATCCTGAGGCCCACCGGCTTCTTCCGGGCCAAGACCAGATCGGTCATAGGGCTGTCCAAGGCCCTCGTGGAGGACTTCGGGGGAGAGGTCCCCGGGCGGCTCGAAGACCTCGTCAAGCTGCCCGGCGTGGGCCGCAAGACCGCCTTCGTCGTGCTCGGTAACGCCTTCGGGCGGCCTGGCGTGACCGTGGACACGCACTTCCAGCGGCTGGTGCGGCGCTGGCAGTGGACCGCCGAGACCGACCCCGACAAGATCGAGGCCGCCGTCGGCGCGCTCTTCCCCAAGAGCGAGTGGACGATGCTGTCGCACCACGTGATCTTCCACGGCCGCCGCATCTGCCACGCCCGCAAGCCCGCCTGCGGCGCCTGCCCCATCGCGCCGCTCTGCCCGGCGTACGGCGAGGGCGAGACGGACCCGGAGAAGGCCAGGAAGCTGCTCAAGTACGAGAAGGGCGGCTTCCCGGGCCAGCGCTTGAAGCCCCCGCAGGCCTATCTGGACGCCGGTGGGAAACCCGCGCCGCCACTGGGGGCCGGATGACACGGCTCCGGATCCACCCTTGTGCACGTTCCCAGGAACGATCCGGGGACCGTGGGGCGTTGGACCGGGCAGGACGACGGGGGTGGCGATGACGCGCGCGAGCAATACGCGGGGCGGTCCGGTGACGGTCAGCAAGGAAGGCCTGCCGGGCTGGCTCGCTCCGGTGGTGCACGCCGTGGAGACGGTCGAGCCCCTGCAGCTCAGCCGCTTCCTGCCGCCCGCGGACGGCGCGGGGCGGCAGTCCGCCGTCCTGATCCTGTTCGGCGAGGGTGAGCGCGGGCCCGAGCTGCTCCTCATGGAGCGGGCGAGCTCGCTGCGGTCACACGCCGGACAGCCGTCCTTCCCCGGAGGCGCGCTGGATCCGGAGGACGGCGATCCGAAGGGCGACGGGCCCCTCAGGGCCGCCCTGCGCGAGGCCGAGGAGGAGACGGGGCTCGATCCGGCCGGCGTCCAGCTCTTCGGCGTGCTGCCCAGCGTGTACATCCCGGTCAGCGGCTTCGTCGTGACGCCCGTACTGGGCTGGTGGCGCGAGCCGTCCCCGGTGGGAGTAGTCGACCCGAACGAGACGGCGAGGGTTTTCACCGTCCCCGTGGCGGATCTCACGGACGCCGGCAACCGCGCCACGGCCGTTCACCCCAGAGGGCACGCGGGTCCGGCATTTCTGGTCGAATCGGCCCTGGTGTGGGGCTTCACCGCCGGGATCATCGACCGTCTGCTCCACTACTCGGGCTGGGAGCGCCCCTGGGACCCGGAGAAGCAGGTCCCTCTCGACTGGCACGCATGACAGGGTGTCTGCCGTGCTGTGCAAAGTGACGAGGCGAGGCTCGAACCGGTGAATGTGCTGGACATCCTGTTGCTGGTCGCCGCCGTGTGGTTCGCGATCGTCGGCTATCGCCAGGGTTTCGTCGTCGGCATCCTGTCGGTGATCGGGTTCCTGGGCGGCGGTCTCGTCGCGGTCTACCTGCTGCCCGTCATCTGGGACGCGCTGACCGACAACGCCGAGGTCGGCACCACAGCCGCCGTCGTCGCCGTCGTCGTCGTCATCGTCTGTGCCTCCGTCGGCCAGGCCCTGACCACTCACCTCGGCAACAAACTGCGCCGGTACATCACCTGGTCCCCGGCCCGCGCCCTGGACGCCACCGGCGGCGTCCTGGTCAACGTGGTCGCGATGCTGCTGGTCGCCTGGCTGATCGGCTCCGCCCTCGCCGGCACCACCCTGCCGACACTCGGCAAGGAGGTCCGCGACTCCAAGGTGCTCCTCGGGGTCGCCCGGGCGCTGCCCGACCGGGCGGACACCTGGTTCGCGGACTTCTCCTCCGTCCTCGCGCAGAACGGCTTCCCGCAGGTCTTCAGCCCGTTCTCGGACGAGCAGATCACCGACGTCCAGCCGCCCGACCCGGCCCTCGCGAACAGCGCGGTCGCCACCCGCGCCCAGCGCTCCATCGTGAAGGTCATGGGCACCGCCCAGAGCTGCGGCAAGGTCCTGGAGGGCACCGGTTTCGTCTTCGGCGACCGCCGCGTCATGACCAACGCGCACGTGGTCGGAGGCGTCGACGAGCCCACCGTCCAGATAGGCGGCGAGGGCAGGAAGTACGACGCCACGGTCGTCCTGTACGACTGGGAGCGCGACATCGCCGTACTCGACGTACCGGACCTGAGCGCGCCCGCGCTGAAGTTCACCTCGCAGGACGCGACCCGCGGGGACGGCGCGATCGTGGCGGGCTTCCCGGAGAACGGGTCGTACGACGTTCGGGCCGCGCGCGTGCGCGGACGCATAGAGGCCAACGGCCCGGACATCTACCACCGCGGCACCGTCCGCCGCGATGTCTACTCCCTCTTCGCGACCGTCCGCCAGGGCAACTCGGGCGGCCCGCTGCTCACCCCCGAAGGGAAGGTGTACGGCGTGGTCTTCGCGAAGTCCCTCGACAGCGCCGAGACCGGCTACGCGCTCACCGCCGACGAGATCCAGCAGGACATCGTCAAGGGGCGCACCGCGAACCAGCAGGTGGACAGCGACAGCTGCGCACTCTGAGACCGGAGTTCGAGGAACGCGGCCCCAGAGCGGGAGGTCAAAAAAAGGGGGGCGTCAGCCTCGCGGATGACGCAGCCGTACCGAAACCCAGCGGGCTCGGCGGCGCAGGATGCGCGGAATGCCCACCCGCAGGTCCGTGCCGCCCGGCATCGCCGGGGCACCGCCTCGCTGGTGGGAGCTCAGGCTCGAGGCCGAGCGTCGATTGCGTGCTGCGTCACTGTAGTCGTGCGTCCAGCCCATACCTCGACCTTTGCCCCCGCCCCAAGGTCGATAACCGCCCCCAGGGCCCCCAATTGGCCTATGCGCCAGGCAATTGGCTGTTCGTCGGACAGGTGTTCAGGCTCCGGATACCGGGCGCAGCGGCCCGGTCACCGATCGGGTTCGGGATCCTTCAGCCAGTTGACCAGTTCGGTGGAGAAGGCGACCGGGTCCTCCTCGTGCGGGCTGTGCTGTCCCGGGGGATGACCCCCGGACCCCCAGCCGGGCCAGGCGCAGCCGTGCTTCACCGATCGGGTTCGGGATCCTTCAGCCAGTTGACCAGTTCGGTGGAGAAGGCGACCGGGTCCTCCTCGTGCGGGAAGTGCCCCAGCCCGTCGAACAGCCGCCAACGGTACGGCGCTTCGACGTACTCCCCGGAACCGGCCGCGCTGCGCGTACGCATCACGGGGTCGAGGGAGCCGTGCAGATGCAGCGTCGGCACCCGCACCGGACGCTTCATGCGCCGGTTGAACTGGATGCCGTCCGGGCGGGCCAGGGAGCGGACCATCCAGCGGTAGGGCTCGATCGAACAGTGCGCGGTCGACGGGATGCAGATCGCGCGACGATACGTCTCCACCGCCTCGTCGTCCGGCAGCCGAGGGCCCGACCAGTCCCGGATGAGACGGGCGACGAGCGCGCCGTCGTCCGCGGTGAGCTGCCGCTCGGGGACCCAGGGGCGCTGGAATCCCCAGATGTAGGAGCCGGCGCGCGTCTGCTTGACGTCCGCGAGCATCGCCGAGCGCCAGCGCCGGGGGTGCGGCATCGAGGAGACCGCGAGCCGCCGTACGAGTTTCGGGCGCATCGCGGCCGCCGTCCACGCCAGATAGCCGCCGAGGTCATGGCCGACCAGCGCGGCGTCCGGCTCGCCGAGGGAGCGGATCACGCCGGTGATGTCGAGGGCGAGGTTGGCGGGGTCGTAGCCGCGGGGGGTCCGGTCGCTGCCGCCGACGCCGCGCAGGTCCATGGCGACGGCCCGGTAGCCCGCGTCGGCGAGCGCGGTCAGCTGGTGCCGCCAGGTCCACCAGAACTGGGGGAAGCCGTGCAGCAGCAGCACCAGCGGCCCGTCACCCAGCTCGGCGATGTGGAAGCGCGCGCCGTTGGCGGCGACGTCCCGGTGGATCACCTCTTGCCCGCCGGGGATGTCGACACGTACGACCGAGGCTGGTTGCGCCGAAGAGCCGGCGGGGTCCGTCATGAGGATGAGCGTGTCACAGCCTCGACGGCCTTCGTGCCGGAGACCCGGTCCTCCAGCGCCGGCCGCGGGTGCGGCTTGGCCTTCTGCAGGACGCCCGCCGTCTCCTTCATCGACGCGGCGACCTTCTGCGGTCCCTTGCTCTTCTTGGCCTTCTTCGCGAAGACCACGCCGATCAGGGCGAGGAGGCCGGCCACCAGCACGTTGGCCGCGAAGGACAGCAGGAAGCAGACCGCGAGGTTCCAGCCGCTCCAGGTCCGGATGCCGTACGCCAGCGCGAAGTTCAGCATCGGCAGCGAGAACACCAGCACCGCTCCGGCCACCATGAAGGCGCCGCCGCTGGTCGCGCCGCGCTTGACGTCGTGCTTGAGCTGGGCCTTCGCCAGTGCGATCTCGTCGTGCACCAACGCGGACATCTCGGTCGTCGCCGAGGCGAACAATTGGCCGACGCTGCGTTCGGCGCCGACCGGGCTGCCGTCGGGTGCGCTCATCGCGGTCTCCCTCTTCTGCCTGACGTCCGTCGGGCTGGTGCCCGACCTCCGCCCGGCTTGTGCCTGACTGGGAACGGTCCTTTTGTACTGTCCTTTTGTACCGTCCCGTCAGATCATGCCGGACGGCCGTTCTCCTCGCCTGCCCCGCCCGTCACTTCGGCAAGCCCACGTCGCTGGGCGGCCGTCCGTTCGGCTGCCTTCTGTTCGGCGATCCGGCGGTGCTCGGCGGCCTTGCGGTCGTAGATGTCGGCCATCCGCAGGTGGTAGGCCGGGTCGTCCTCCTCGTAGATGTCCGGGATGCCGTCGAGGTCGTCGTCGCGCTCCTCGGCCTCCCACAGCCTGCGGTACTTGGCGTTCCGTATCTTCAGCAGCACCGTCGCCAGCAGGGCCGCGATGACGGACGAGGTCAGGACGGCGGCCTTGACCTCGTCCGTCAGCGCCGCGTCGCCCTCGAAGGCCAGCTCGCCGATGAGCAGCGACACGGTGAAGCCGATGCCGGCCAGTGTCGCCACCGCGAACACGTCCGCCCACTGGAGGTCGTCGCTGAGCGAGGCCCGGGTGAAGCGGGCCGTCAGCCAGGTTCCCCCGAAGATGCCGACCGTCTTGCCGACGATCAGCCCGAGGACCACACCTAGTGTCTCCGGCCGGCCGAACACCTCGCCGAGCGCCCCGCCGGAGAGGGCGACACCTGCGCTGAACAGCGCGAACAGCGGCACGGCCAAGCCCGCCGACAGCGGCCGTACGAGGTGCTCGATGTGCCCGCCGGGGGAGTGCGCCTCGCCCTCGCGGGTCGTGCAGCGCAGCATCAGCCCCATCGCGACGCCCGCGATGGTGGCGTGGACGCCGCTGTTGTACATGAGCGCCCAGTTGACCAGCGCGAGCGGGACGTACACGTACCACCCGCGCACGCCCATCCTCAGCAGCAGCCAGAAGACGGCGAGGCCGACGGCCGCGCCGCCGAGTGCGGCGAAGTCGATCGTGTCGGTGAAAAAGACCGCGATGATCAGAATCGCGAACAGGTCGTCGACGACGGCGAGCGTCAGCAGGAACGCGCGCAGGGCGCTCGGCAGGGACGTACCGATGACGGCGAGCACCGCCAGCGCGAAGGCGATGTCGGTGGCGGTGGGGACGGCCCAGCCCTGGAGCGAGCCGCCGCCGGTGACGTTGGTGAGCGTGTAGGCGAGCGCCGGTACGGCCATCCCGCACAGGGCCGCCACGACGGGCAGGGCGGCCGCCCTGGGGTCGCGCAGATCACCGGCGACCAGCTCACGCTTGAGTTCGATGCCGGCGACGAAGAAGAAGATCGCGAGGAGTCCGTCGGCCGCCCAGTGCGCGATCGAGAGGTTCAGTCCAAGGGCCTCGGGGCCGAGGTGGAAGGTGCTGACGCTCTCGTAACTCTCGTGCAGCGCCGGGACGTTCGCCCAGGTCAGGGCGGCGACTGTGGCGATGAGCAGCAGCACACCACCGACGGTCTCGGTGCGCAGCGCATCCGCCACATAGGTCCGCTCGGGCAGGGACAGACGTCCGAGAACCTTGCGGGTGGGTGTGGTGCGGGGCGCGGCCACGGGGGAGACCTCCGGTCGACGGGCAGGGCGGAACACTTGCCGACCAGACTTCCCGGCGCACCTATATCGCCAATCTACCTAAGATGCGCGAGAAGGAATACGGCGATCCTTACATTAGGCGCGAAAGGGGCACCCGGCGCACTGGTCGCCGGGTGCCCCTCACCGCCGTACCTCTGCTCAGTCCTCGCTGGGCGCGGCCGGGAGCTTGGTCTGGATGAGGTCCATAACCGTCGAGTCCGTCAGGGTCGTCACGTCTCCGAGCTGGCGGTTCTCGGCGACATCCCGCAGCAGCCGACGCATGATCTTGCCGGAGCGGGTCTTCGGCAGCTCCGCGACCGGCAGGATCCGCCTGGGCTTGGCGATCGGGCCGAGGGTGGTACCGACATGGTTGCGCAGGTCGGCGACGAGACCCTCGTCATCGGCGTCGGCCGTGCCGCGCAGGATGACGAAGGCGACGATCGCCTGGCCCGTGGTCTCGTCGGCGGCCCCGACCACGGCCGCCTCGGCGACCGACGGGTGGGACACCAGGGCCGACTCGACCTCGGTGGTGGAGATGTTGTGCCCGGACACGAGCATCACGTCGTCCACCCGGCCCAGCAGCCAGATGTCGCCGTCGTCGTCCTTCTTCGCGCCGTCACCGGCGAAGTACTTGCCCTGGAAACGCGACCAGTACGTGTCGAGGAACCGCTGGTCGTCGCCCCAGATGGTGCGCAGCATCGACGGCCACGGCTCGGTGAGCACGAGGTAGCCACCGCCGCCGTTGGGCACTTCGTTCGCCTCGTCGTCGACGACGGTCGCGGAGATGCCCGGCAGCGGGGTCTGCGCGGAGCCGGGCTTGGTCGCGGTGACGCCGGGCAGCGGCGAGATCATCATCGCGCCGGTCTCGGTCTGCCACCAGGTGTCGACGATCGGAGTCCGGTCGGCGCCGATGTGCTTGCGGTACCAGATCCAGGCCTCGGGGTTGATGGGCTCGCCGACCGAGCCGAGCACCCTGAGGCTGCTGAGATCGAACTTCGCGGGGATGTCGTCGCCCCACTTCATGAACGTACGGATCGCGGTCGGCGCGGTGTACAGGATGGTGACCCCGTACTTCTGCACGATCTCCCAGAAGCGGCCCTGGTGCGGGGTGTCCGGGGTGCCCTCGTACATGACCTGGGTCGCGCCGTTCGCCAGCGGCCCGTAGACGATGTACGAGTGCCCGGTGACCCAGCCGACGTCGGCGGTGCACCAGTAGACGTCGGTCTCCGGCTTCAGGTCGAAGACCGCGTGGTGGGTGTAAGCGGTCTGGGTGAGGTAGCCGCCGGAGGTGTGCAGGATGCCCTTCGGCTTACCCGTCGTACCGGACGTGTACAGGATGAACAGCGGGTGCTCGGCCCCGAACGCCTCGGGGGTGTGCTCGGCGGACTGCCGCTCGACGATCTCGTGCCACCAGACGTCGTGGCTGTCGTTCCAGGCGACCTCCTGGCCGGTGCGGCGGACCACCAGTACGTGCTCGACGTTGCCGGCCTTCTCGACCGCCTCGTCGACGGCGGGCTTCAGCGCGGTCGGCTTGCCGCGCCGCCAGCCGCCGTCGGTGGTGATGACGACCTTGGCGTCGGCGTCCTGGATACGGGTCGCGAGGGCATCGGCCGAGAAACCGCCGAAGACGACGGAGTGCGCGGCACCGATCCGGGCGCACGCGAGCATCGCGATGGCCGTCTCGGGGATCATCGGCATGTAGACGGCGATCCGGTCGCCCTTCTGAACTCCCAGCTCCAGCAAGGCATTCGCGGCCTTGGAGACCTCGTCCTTGAGCTCGGCGTAGGTGATCGCGCGGCTGTCGCCGGGCTCCCCCTCGAAGTGGATGGCGACCCGGTCGCCGTTTCCGGCCTCCACATGCCGGTCCACGCAGTTGTACGCGACATTGAGCTCGCCGTCCTCGAACCACTTGGCGAACGGCGGGTTCGACCAGTCCAGTGTCTCGGTCGGCTCCTTGGCCCAGGTCAGCCGACGGGCCTGCTCGGCCCAGAAGCCCAGCCTGTCAGCCTTGGCCTGCTCATACGCCTCCGCAGTGACGTTGGCGTTCGCGGCCAGGTCGGCGGGGGGTGCGAACCTGCGCTCCTCACGGAGCAGGTTGGCCAGGCTTTCGTTGCTCACGACTTCTCCCGTTCTCAGGGTTGTCCGTTGTGTCCCAGGCCACAGCTCATCAGACCTGGAGGTCCGGTGACAAGGGGCGACGGACAATTGGTTTAGACCTGTGGGGTGGCGATTTCGATGGCCGGGGTCATCCGTACCCACGGACGCCGATCAGGCAGAGTTCAGCGCCTGTAACGCCTTTCACACTCCGGCTCCCTAGGTCCAGTGCCGTGACCGAGGCGTGGGGTGACGGAGGACGTGGGGTGACCGAGTCGTGGGGTGACCGTGACCGAACGGCGGTCATGGTCACCCCGGTTCTCCTCACACCGACAGGTCCGCCGCCCGCACATGGTGGAAGACGCCGTCTCCGTCCGTCCCGGTGAGCAGATACGCCTGGGCCTCGCCCACGTGGAAGTACATCCCCTGCAGTTCCAGCACCCCGTCCCGCAGGGCTCGGGTCACCGACTCGTGGGCGCGCAGGTGTTCCAACTGCTGGACCACGTTGGTCAGACAGAGCTGTTCCACCGCGTCCGCGGGGGCCCGTCCGGCCAGCCGGGCCCACGGCCGGCTGTCGTCGGCCATGCGCTCCAGGCTCGGCAGCCCGTGCCGCAGCCACCGCTTGAGCGGGGTCCGGGCGCCGCCGGGCTCGGAGTTGATCAGCGCCTGCACGGCCCCGCACCCGGAGTGCCCGCACACCGTGATGGAACGCACCCGCAGCACGTCCACCGCGTACTCGATCGCGGCCGCCACCGAGTCGTCCCCGCTCTCCTCGCCGGGCGGGGGGACGAGGTTGCCCACGTTGCGCACCACGAAGAGGTCGCCGGGACCACTGGAGGTGATCATCGAGGTGACCAGTCGTGAGTCGGCGCAGGTGAGAAACAGCTGGGACGGCCGCTGCCCCTCGCGTGCCAGCCGGGCCAGCTCACCCCGCACGAGCGGTGCGGTGTCGCGCTGGAACGCGCTGATGCCGCGCGCCAGGTCATGCCCGCTCGACTCTGCGGACGGGCCCGGCCCGCCCGGGTGTCCGTCATGGGTCGGCGAGGAGGCGGACCGCGGACGGTCGCACTGGTGGTTGCGCCAGGGTGTCCACGGGCGGCAACGGCACCCGGCGGTGTTGGCCGCCGCCAGAACGCTCCCGTCCTCAACGAGCCGGCCGGCCCTGCTTCCGGGCTCGCCGATCCGGACTCCGGCGCGGCGGCCGGTGAGTTCGACGGAGCCGCCCTGCGCGGTGTGTGTCTTCTGCCAGTCCTGCAGTGACTCGTATGCGGCGTGGTCCATGAACGAACCGTCCAACTCCACGACGGCGTGGGTGCCTTGGGGTACGAGATGCAGGGCCCGGCTGAGCCGGGGCACCGCGAGGAACGTCAACTGGCCTCGTACGTGGACGTAGTGGACTCCTTCCTTCTCGTCGTGTGCGATGCGGGTGCGGGTCAGGCGGTGCAGGGCGACGGCGACTGCGACGGCGACGCCGAGGGCCACGCCCTCCAGAACGCCGAGCATGACCACGCCGAGTGTGGTGACGGCGTACACCAGCACCTCTCGGTGGCGCGTCACCGTGCGGATGTGGTGCAGGGACACCATCTGGATGCCGACGGCCATCACCAGGGCGGCGAGCGAGGCGAGCGGGATGAGCTCCAGGATCGGGACCATCAGCAGCGCGGCGACTACTACGAGAACGCCGTGCAGCATCGTGGAGTTCCGGCTGACGGCACCGGCGTTCACATTCGCGGAACTCCGGACGGCGACCCCTGCGACCGGAAGTCCGCCGAGCGAGCCGGAGACGATGTTGGCGGCGCCCTGTCCGAGCAGTTCGCGGTTCAGGTCGCAGCGACCGACGCGAGCGGGCAAGCCGGGGCGACCGGCCACCAGCTTGTCCACGGCGACCGCGCCGAGCAGCGACTGCACGCTGCATACCAGCGTGGTGGTGAGTACGGCGGCGACCAGGCCGAGCACCGGGCCCTCGGGCAGTCCGGCCAGTGCGTGGCTGCTCCAGGACGGCAGGTCGACCCTGGGCAGGGCGATCCCGGCGAGGGAGGCGGTGATGGTGGCCCCGCTGACGGCGACGAGCGCCGCGGGGACCTTGCGCAGCAGACGCCCCGCCCGGCCGGGAATCCGCGGCCAGAGCAGCAGCAGGGCCAGAGTCAGCGTGCTCACCGACGCGGCGGCCGGATGCAGGTTCGCCAACTGGGCCGGCAATGCACGGAGGTTGTCGAGGACGACGCTCTGCGGGGTCCCGCCGAGGACGATGTGCAGTTGGGCGACGGCGATGGTGACGCCGATACCGGCGAGCATGCCGTGCACGATGGCGGGGCTGACTGCCAGGGCCGTGCGGGCCACGCGCAGGCAGCCGAGGCCGAGTTGGGTGAGACCGGCGAGCACGGTGATCGCGCAGGTCGTCCGCCAGCCGTAGCGGTGGATGAGGTCGGCGGTGACCACGGTGAGCCCGGCGGCGGGGCCGCTGACCTGGAGCGGGGAGCCGCCGAGCCGTCCGGCGACGATCCCGCCGACGGCGGCGGCGACGAGGCCGGCCTGGAGCGGCGCGCCGGTGGCGAGCGCGATGCCGAGGGACAGGGGGAGGGCGATCAGGAAGACCGCGACGGATGCGGACACGTCGGCTCCCGCGATGCGGAAGCGGCGTGGTGGGGTCGGCGGCGGGCTGTGGGGTGGATGGACGTGCTTCGTTGGACTCGGGTCGTTGGTGCGGGTGGGGACGCAGGCTGACATGTTCCCGTCTCCTCCGGGGCGGCGCGGTCGCGGGTGTGCGGCCGTGGGCGGCGTACAGCGGCGGGATGGATCAACTCTTGGTAAACGAATCGTAATGCAGAGTAAAGGTCAAGCATGGACTTTACCGGCAAATGGGTTAACCAATCACTTCGATGAGTGAACCGAGCTTTTTATCGGCTTGTCATATTAATTCGCCTTCTTTCCTATGCGACCTTGGCGGCGCATCACACCGCACACGCCCTCATCGGCGTCGGCCCGAGAGAAGGAAGAAGGTGGGCGGACATGGCCGCCACCCAGAGGATCATCGCGGGCACCGTGGTCACAGCGGCCTGTGCCGCGTCGCTCGCCGGTTGCGCGATCGGTACCGACGGCGCCGAGGCGGGGGCGCAGGGCGTGCGGAAGGCGAAGCCGGCCCAGGCGCCGCCCAAGAGCATGGTCCGCCTGATCGGCGACGGCTCCACCGCGTACACCGGAGCGCAGCCGCATCTGCCCAGACCCGAACGCCTCAAGTCCGGCCAGAAGCCCCCGCAGTTCGTGGTGTTCTCCTGGGACGGCGCCGGCGAGGACAGCCAGCGGCTGTTCTCCCACTTCCGCCAGGTCGCCAAGGCGAACAAGGCGACGATGACTTACTTCCTCAGCGGTGTGTACATGCTGCCGGAGGACAAGCGCGACCTCTACAGACCGCCGCAGCACTCCCCGGGTCGCTCGGACATCGGCTTCAACGACGAGCAGGGCATCGCCGACACCGTGAAGCAACTGCGTCTGGCGTGGCTGGAGGGCAACGAGATCGGCACCCACTTCAACGGCCACTTCTGCGGCAATGGCGGCGGGGTCGGCGAGTGGTCGGTGGAGGAGTGGAAGGACGAGATCGCCCAGGCGAAGCAGTTCGTGAAGTCCTGGAAGACCAACACCGGCACGAAGACGGCCGAGCCGCTGCCCTTCGACTACGACAAGGAGCTCGTCGGCGCCCGCACGCCCTGTCTGGAGGGCCAGGAGAACTTCATGAAGGCGGCCGGCGAACTGGGCTTCCGGTACGACACCAGCGGCGTCAACAGCCAGGTCTGGCCGAAGAAGAGAAATGGCCTGTGGGATCTGTCGATGCAGCTGGTGCCCTTTCCCGGGCACTCCTACGAGCAGTTGACCATGGACTACAACTTCATGGTCAACCAGTCCGGTACCAGTACCCAGGCTGACCCCGGCAAGTACGCCTACTGGGGCGACCAGATGCGCGACGGCCTGCTCAGCGGCTTCGGTCGGGCCTACCACGGCAACCGCGCGCCCCTGATCATCGGCAACCACTTCGAGTCCTGGAACGGCGGTACCTACATGCGGGCCGTCGAGGAGGTCGTCGAGCGGATCTGCAACAAGGCGGACGTGCGCTGTGTGTCCTTCCGGCAACTCGCCGACTGGTTGGACGCCCAGGACCCGAAGACCCTGCACAAGCTGCGCGCCCTGAACGTCGGCGAGGCCCCGACGCAGGGCTGGACGTCCTTCCTGTCGGGCCGCCCTGCCCCGGCGCCGAAGGGCGTGCCCGGGGCGCCGGCGGCCAAGCAGCGGTAGCCCACGAGGCGTTGCCGCGAGCGGCTGCGGCCGTCAGGCCGTCGCCGCGACGCTCTCGCCGAGCACGAAGGAGGGGTCGACCTGCGCCGCCAGGTCGACCCCGGTGCGCTCGTTGCCCCACGACTGGGCGTTCTTCAGGTGGAAGTGCACCATCTGGCGCGTGTAGCGCTCCCCGTCGCGCAGTTCGTACGTCGCGTCGGCGGCCGTCCGCAGCCGGTGCAGGGCACGGCGGTTGACGTCCTCCAGGAGCTCGAACCGGGGCGGCCGGCCCTTCTCCAGTGCGCGCACCCAGTCCGAGTGCCCGACCGTCACGAGGAGGTCGTCCCCGACTTCGGCGCGGAGGAAGTCGAGGTCGTCCTGGCCGTGGACCTTGTTGCCGACGACTTTCAGGACGACACCGAAGTCGCGGGCGTACTCCTTGTACTGGCGATAGACGGAGACCCCCTTCCGGGTCGGCTCGGCGACGAGGAACGTGATGTCGAAGCGGGTGAACATGCCGGAGGCGAAGGAGTCCGAACCGGCCGTCATGTCGACCACGACATACTCGTCGGGGCCGTCCACCAGGTGGTTCAGGAACAGCTCCACCGCTCCCGTCTTGGAGTGGTAGCAGGCGACCCCCAGGTCGGCGTCCGTGAAGGGGCCCGTGACCATCAAACGGACGGTGCCACCGTCGAGTTCCACCGGCCGCGCGCAGGAGTCGTAGACCGGATTGTCTCCCCCCACCCGCAGCAGCCGGGAGCCCTCACCGGGCGGAGTCGTCTTGATCATCGTGTCGGCGGAGGCGATGCGCGGGTTCGATCCGCGCAGGTAGTCCTTGATCAGCGGCAGCCGTTCACCCATGGCGGGCAGCGCCGCAGCCTGCGCCTCGTCCAGTCCGAGAGCCGGCCCCAGATGCTGGTTGATGTCGGCGTCGACGGCGACGACCGGCGCGCCGGCGGTCGCGAGGTGGCGGATGAACAGGGAGGACAGAGTGGTCTTGCCACTGCCGCCCTTCCCGACGAAAGCAATTTTCATGTTCACCAAGAGTAGTCGCGCGATAGCTTTACGTGGTGGGCTGGCGTGAAGAAGACCACTCCTTCGTGGGGTGCGACGCTGGGATGCGTAGGGTCGTACTTATGAGTACGACAGGCGCGGCCGCCGATCCGCTCGCGGCCCTGGGCTCGCTGCCCGGTGTGGACGAATCCGTGGAATCCATGCGCAAGTCCGTGGACCGGGTCTACGGACACCGGGTCATGCGGCGCCGCAGCAACGAGATCACTTCCGAGGCGGCCTTGCGCGGAGCTCGCGGCTCGGCAGCGCTGTCCGGTGCGGACTGGGCCCTCGAAGAGGTGCGTCGGCGCACCGACTTCAGCGGTGACGACGAGGCGCGCGTCGTTGGCGCGGCCCTGCGGCTGACCGCCGAGGCGGGTCAGCTGCTGTCCATCTGGCGGCAGTCGCCGCTGCGGGTGCTGGCCCGGCTGCACCTGGTGGCGGCCGCGGGCAAGGGTGACGAGGTCGGGCGTCCGCGGCAGGAGGGCGAGCCGGTCGACGAGCCGCTCATCGAACTGCCGCCGCCGAGCGCCGCGGAGGTGTCCGGCCGCCTGGAGGGGCTCGCCGCGCTGATCATCGCGGGCAGTTCGGCCCCCGCGCTGGTCACGGCCGCCGTCGTACACGGCGAACTCCTCGCGATCAGGCCCTTCACCTCCCACAACGGCCTGGTCGCGCGCGCGGCCGAGCGCATTGTCCTGATCGGCAGTGGTCTGGATCCCAAGTCCGCGTGTCCGGCGGAGGTGGGCCACGCCGAACTGGGGCGCGCCGCCTATCTCGCGGCTCTCGACGGTTATGTCTCCGGCACTCCGGAGGGCATGGCCCTTTGGATCGCCCACTGCGGTCGGTCGATCGAACTCGGCGCGCGCGAGTCGACGGCGGTGTGCGAGGCACTGCAACGCGGGGCGGCGTAGGGGAAGTCCGGGAAAAGGGTTGCGGCGGTACGAGGATTCGTACCGCCGCTGGCATGTTCACCGTGTTACCAGGCGTCCTCGATGTATTGCCCATCAGGTCGGGAACTTTGCCCGTCACCTGGTGTGGCTGGCCCGTAATCGACGGGTCGACGTCGCGTGGGTGCTCGGTGTTCATGCTCGGTCCGTGGGGCCGTGTGCGTGTTTGAAGGTGATCCTCTCGGATGCCTCGGTCTCGCGGGCCGTTAACTTCTTTGTACTCCAGGGCCGGAGCAAGCGGAAGCCCTGACTGTGGTTCTTTACTTTCAGGTTCGAAAAGCCGCTAAACGGGCGCGAACGCGGGCGTGGGTGCGGGCAATGGTGCGGGCACCGTCAGGCCGGAGCCGAACGGCGCCGGTTCGCATACCAGACGAGCCCCGCGGTGGCCGCCGCGGCACCTATCGCGGCGACCGCGACCAGTGCCGGACGGGGCGGTACGGAGAAGGTGGGGAACCGCTGCTTGAGCCGGACCGGCCGGTGGAAGTCCAGAATCGGCCACCCGCGCGCGAGTGCCTCGCGGCGCAGCGCACGGTCCGGGTTCACCGCATGGGGGTGGCCGACGGCCTCCAGCATGGGCAGGTCGGTCGCCGAATCGCTGTAGGCGTAGCAGCGGTCGAGGTCGTAGCCCTCGGACTCGGCCAGCTCCTTGACCGCCTCGGCCTTCGTCGGGCCGTACGCGTAGTACTCCACCTCTCCGGTGAAGCAGCCGTCGTCGCCCACCACCATGCGGGTCGCCACCACGCGGTCCGCGCCGAGCAGTTCGCCGATCGGCTCGACCACCTCGGTGCCCGACGTGGACACGATCACCACGTCCCGGCCGGCCGTGTGGTGCTCCTCGATGAGGGAGGCGGCCTCGTCGTAGATGATCGGGTCGATGAGGTCGTGCAGGGTCTCGGCGACGATCTCCTTGACCTGCTGGACGTTCCAGCCACGCACCATCGCGGACAGATACTCGCGGGTGCGTTCCATCTGGTCGTGGTCCATACCGCCCACGAGGAAGACGAACTGGGCGTAGGCGGTGCGCAGGGCGACCCTGCGGTTGATCAGTCCGCCTTGGTAGAACGACTTGCTGAAGGTGAGCGTGCTCGACTTCGCAATGACCGTCTTGTCCAGGTCAAAGAAGGCCGCTGTGCGGGGCAAGGAGTGGTTTTCCACAACCCCGAGCATAGGCGCAGCCCATTCGGCGTAAGGTGGGCGCGTTGGTTTGCCTGGGAGGGCTCTCGGGTACACCATGGAAGTCACGGATCGTTCGCGACCGTGCTAACGCGGTCCGACTCCTCCCCCCCCGAGTCGGCCGTGAAGGCGACCCCCGCTCTCCCCCCCGGCGGGGGTCGTCGCATGTCCGGGTGGGTTTTCCCCTTCTGTGCAGGGCCGTGAGGCCGGACCGAGGCGGCTGCGGCCGCCTCTTTCGCATGCCCATAATCCGTCACTGTGCGTAGTCGATGCGCTGCTCTGTGGAAGTCGCACAGGGGGTGGTACAGGGGTCACCGGTAGGGGTGAGGGCGATATTCACAACCATCTGGTTGTCCACAGTTATCGACCAAGATCCACACGATTTCCGGAAGCGCTGCACCGTGATTCCAGCGCGTCCCGCTCGTGCCGAGTTCATGGCTGGTTCTGGTTAGGCGGGCGGGTTTGGCCGGTTCGTATCGGCCGTTCATATGGAGGCCGGTTGCCGGTTCTTCACACGTTTGGGAATCGCGGGGCCGCAGGGGTTGCGCGAGTCAGACCGATGGCGGGGCCGAGGGGCTCCGGAACAGAGGCGGATCCCGGGGTCCTCGGGCCGCCGGAAAAGCAGCGAAGGGGGATGAGGGCCGTGGCCGCAGCCGTCACACACGAACCACCGTCCGCCGCCGGAGGGCGGCAGGGCAAACCGTTGATCCTCACGGAGGACACCGATCTGCTCGACGACCTGTTGCGCCTGTGCGCGGCGGCCGGTGCCACGCCCGAGGTCCAGCACGGGGTACCGGCGCGCAGAGGCGGCTGGGAGTCCGCGCCGCTCGTCCTGGTCGGCGACGACGCCGTACGGCGGGTGCGCGGGGCCGCCCGCAGAAACGGAGTGGTGCTGGTCGGTCGCGACCAGGACGACCCCGGGGTCTGGCGGCGGGCCGTCGAGATCGGCGCCGACCACGTCCTGATGCTGCCCGACGGTGAGCAGTGGCTGGTCGACCGCATCGCCGACGTGGCCGAGGGTGTCGGCCGACCCGCCCTCACCGTCGGCGTCATCGGCGGCCGAGGCGGGGCGGGAGCGTCCACGCTCGCGTGCGCCCTCGCCGTCACCTCCGCACGCGAAGGGCTGCGCACGCTCCTCGTGGACGCCGATCCGCTGGGTGGCGGACTCGACGTCCTCCTCGGCGGCGAGACGGTCGAGGGGCTGCGCTGGCCCGCCTTCGCCGCCTCACGCGGGAGGGTCGGCGGCGGCGCCCTGGAGGAGTCACTGCCCGAACTGCACTCGCTGCGGGTACTCAGCTGGGACCGCGGCGACTGCGTCGCCGTCCCGCCCCAGGCGGTCCGGGCGGTCCTCGCCGCGGCCCGACGGCGGGGCGGCACGGTCGTCGTCGACCTGCCCCGCCGGATGGACAACGGAGTCGCCGAGGTCCTCGCCCAGCTCGACGTGGGGCTCCTCGTGGTCCCCGCCGAACTGCGCGCCGTCGCGGCGGCCGGCCGGGTGGCCTCCGCCGTCGGCATGGTCCTGCGCGACCTGCGGGTCGCGGTACGCGGCCCGTACGCACCCGGACTCGACGACCGCGAGGTGGCCCGTCTGCTGGGGCTGCCGCTGGCCGGCGAGGTGCCCGTGGAGTCCACGCTGCTGCGTCCCCACTCAGGCAGGACGCCTCCCGGCGCGGCCGGCCGAGGGCCACTCGCGCGCTTCTGCAAGGAGTTCTGGGAGCGGGCGTTGCTGGAGGTGAGGGCGGCGTGAGCGCGAGTGCCGGACTTGGGCGGGGCGAACGGATCGGAGAAATCGGGGGGATCGGAGGAGTCGGAGGAATCCGGGGGACCGAGGGCTTCGCGGGGTTCGGAGGCTTCGAGCCGGGCGGAGGGGTTGGAGGGATCGGAGCGATCGGGGGACAGGGTGTCGGCGTGGTGAGTCGGGCAGTCGAGGGCGAGGGATGGAGGGCTGGTGGCGGGCCGTCAGGGCGATGGTCGTCCGGTGGTGCCGCTGTCCCGCCGGTGTCCGGTGTGGACACGACGCCGGGGCTGCTCGACGGTGTCCGGCAGTGGCTCGCCGAGAGCGGGGGCGAACCGACACCCGCGCGCGTGGCGCAGGCGCTGCGCGAACAGGGGCGGGTGCTCGGAGACGCCGAAGTCCTCGGCGCGGCCGAGCAGTTGCGGTCCGAGCTGATCGGCAGCGGCCCGCTGGAACCCCTGCTCGCCGACCCGTCCGTGACCGACGTACTGGTGTCCGCCCCCGACCGGGTCTGGGTGGACCGGGGCGGGGGACTGGAACTGACCGCCGTCTCCTTCCCGGACACCGCCGCCGTACGACGGCTGGCGCAGCGCCTGGCCGCGGTGGCCGGACGTCGACTCGACGACGCACGGCCCTGGGTCGACGCCCGGCTGCCCGACGGGACCCGGCTGCACGCGGTGCTGCCCCCGGTGGCCGTCGGCTGTGCCTGTCTGTCCCTGCGGGTCGTACGGCCGCGAGCGTTCACGCTCGACGAGTTGGTGGCGGCGGGCACGGTACCGCCAGGTGGGGACCGGGTGTTGCGCGCACTGCTCGACGCACGGCTGTCCTTCCTGATCAGCGGTGGTACCGGTAGCGGCAAGACGACGTTGTTGAGCGCGCTGCTGGGGCTGGTCGGGCCGGACGAGCGGATCGTGCTCGCCGAGGATTCCGCGGAACTCAGGCCGGAGCATCCACACGTCGTACGGCTGGAGAGCAGACCCGCCAACCAGGAGGGCGCCGGACTGGTCACCCTCCAGGACCTGGTGCGGCAGGCGTTGCGGATGCGGCCGGACCGGCTGGTCGTGGGCGAGGTGCGCGGGCCCGAAGTGGTCCATCTGCTGGCCGCGTTGAACACGGGCCACGAGGGCGGGTGCGGAACCGTGCACGCCAACGCCGCGGCCGATGTGCCGGCTCGGCTGGAAGCGCTCGGCACGGCCGCGGGACTGGACCGGGCCGCCCTGCACAGTCAGGTGGCCGCCGCCCTGGCGGTTGTCCTGCATCTCGTTCGCGACCGGGCCGGACGGCGGCGGATCGCCGAGGTGCACGTGTTGGAGCGGGACCCGTCGGGGCTGGTGCGGACGGTGCCGGCGCTGAGGTGGGGCGCGGAGGCGTTCGCGTACGAGCGGGGCTGGGAGCGGCTACGGGGGCTGCTCCGTACCGAGTCCTTCGGGGAGGGGCGGCGAGGTGAGCGGGATGGGTGAGGTTGAGATGTCGGTGGTGGCGGCCGCGGTGTGTGGCGGGGCGGCTGTCTGGCTGATGGGAGAACGGCGCTCCGGGGCGCGGCGGGCGCAGTTGTTGCTTGCCGGAGGCGAAGCGGTGGGTGTCGGACCGCCCTCGTGGCGGAACCTCGCGGGTGAGTTGCGGCGGATCCGTGAGCGACTGCGGGCCGAGTGGTGGTCGGCGGTCGTCGGGTTGGTGCTGTCGTTGCTGGGCGCCTCGGTGGTGCCGGTGGTCGCGGGACTGGCCGGGGTGCCGTTGCTGCGGCGGATGCGGCTGGCCCGGGAGGCGAGGCGCGCGCGGGAACGCCGGGGGCACGCGGTGATCGCGCTGTGCGGGGCGCTCGCCGGGGAGGTGCGCTCGGGGCGGCAGCCGGGCGAGGCGTTGCTGCGGGCCGCTCACGACTCCGGTGGGCTCGGTGACACGCAGGCGGCCGTACTGGCGGCGGCGAGGTTCGGCGGGGACGTCCCGGGCGCCCTCGCGACGGCGGCGCGGCAACCGGGCGCCGAGGGGCTGCGTGGACTCGCCGCGTGCTGGCGGGTGGCCGTGGACCAGGGGGCGGGCCTCGCGGCCGGACTCGACCGACTCGAAGGCGCGTTGCGTGCCGACCGGGACCAACGGGCCGATCTTCGCGCCCAGTTGGCGGGCGCCCGGTCGACAGCGGTGATGCTCGCGGGCCTGCCCGCCCTGGGTCTCCTCCTCGGCACCGCTCTTGGCGCCGACCCGCTCCACGTACTGCTGCACACCGGGCCCGGTCTGGGGTGCCTGCTGGTCGGGGCGGTGCTGGAGGGCCTGGGGATGTGGTGGGCGACACGGATCGTGCGAGGAGCGGAGGCGACGTGAGCGCGGAAGTTGTCCACAGGCTGGGGGTAGTTGTGGGGACGGTGTTCGCTCTCGGCTGGCTGGCGCGGTGGGCGGGAGTGGCGCGGCGCGAGCGGAGGGTACGGCGGCGGCTGGCCGCGGTGTTGCCCGTAGCTGAGGAAACCGCAGCCGTCGGATCGCGCTTCGACGTGCGGGAGTTCGCGCGACGGTGGCTTCCCGTGACAGGCGTGGCAGGAGCCGTGTGGGTTCTGGTCGGCGGGGTCGCGGGTGCCGTGGCCGGGCTGGCTGCCGGGGCGGGGCTGTGGCGGTGGCGTATTCGGCAGGCGGCTGTCGTCGGGGCTGGTCCCGGGGTGGACATCGAAGCCCGCAAAGCGGCTCGACAACTGCCTCTGGCCGCCGATCTGTTGGCGGCATGTATCGCGGCGGGCGCCGGGCCGGTGATCGCGGCGCAGGCCGTCGGTGAGGCCCTCGGCGGCTCGGTCGGGGAAGCGTTGGCGCGCGGTGCTGCGGAGGTACGGCTCGGCGGTGAACCTGGCGAGGCCTGGCGCCGGCTCGCCGCGACACCGGGAGCGGGTGCCCTGGCTCGGCTGCTGGAACGGGCCGACGTCTCCGGGCTGCCGGCCGCCGCACCGGTCGCCAGGCTCGCTGCCGACGCCCGAGCCGACTGGACGCGCACCGCGACGGCACGGGCCAGGCGGGCGGCCGTGATGGTCACCGCACCGGTGGGGCTGTGCTTCCTGCCCGCGTTCATCACGGTCGGAGTCCTGCCCGTGGTGATCGGGCTGGCGGGCGGGGCGCTGGGAGGGGGTGGTGGATGAGGTGACACGGCGCGGACGTGGTGGCAGGCAGCCGATGACGAACAGCGGGCAGTCGGCGGCGAACGGCAGGTAGTCAACGAAACGGATCCTCACGGGGGTTGAGATGTACAAGACGGTATGGGCGCGGATGTGTGCCCTGGTGTGCAGGGCGCGTGCGGCGCGGAGGGACGCGGGAATGGTCACCTCGGAGTACGCGATGGGAATCGTCGCGGCAGTGGCGTTCGCGGTGGTGCTCTACAAGGTCGTCTCCAGCGGAGAGGTCAGTGCGGAGTTGCAGAGCATCGTGAAGCGGGCCCTCAGTGCGCAGATGTGAACGAGGGGCGGACAGGGGGTTCGTCACGGCGGAGGCGGCCGTGGTGCTTCCGGTGCTGGTGATGTTCGCGATGGCGTTGGTGTGGGTGCTGCTGGCCGTGGCCGCGCAGATCCAGTGCGTGGACGCGGCGCGGACGGGCGCTCGCGCGGCGGCTCGCCAGGACCCGGTCGACGCGGTCGTCGAGGTGGTCCGCGGGGTGGCGCCGCGCGATGCGAAGGTCACGGTCAGTCGGGAGGGCGATCAGGTTCGTGTCGCGGTCGTGGCGAGGCCACCGGCACTGCACGGCCTGCCCTTCGAAGTACGGGAGGAAGCCGTGGCCTCGGTGGAGGAGACAGTGGGGGAGGGGAGGTGAGCGCCGGCTGCTCGGGCCGCCTGCGGCAAGGAGTCCGGCAGGTGACCGCCAGGCGTGCGGTCGCCCGAGGCGGGGGCGGGGATCGAGGCTCCGCCACCGTGTGGAGCGTCGCCGCGATCGCCGTCCTGTGTGTGGTGGTCGGTGTGGTGCTCGCCATGGGACAGGCCGTCGTGGCCCGGCACCGCGCGGCCGGCGGCGCCGATCTCGCGGCGCTCGCGGCGGCGGACCACTGGGCGGACGGCGGTACGGCGGCCTGCGCCCGGGCGGACCGCCTGGCACGGGCCCAGAGTGCCCGGCTGGTGAGGTGCGTGCTCGTGGGCGAGATCTCGGACGTGACGGCGGCGTCGGGACGGGGGCCGTTCACGGCGGAAGTCAGGGCGCGGGCGGGTCCTGCGGAGGCGGATCCGGGGCCTGTAGCGGGGCCTGCGGGGCCTGCGGGACGTGTGCCGGGGCCGGGGCCGGGGCCTGTGCCGGCCTCGCCGGTGGCCCCTGCGGAGCCTGCCCCTCAGCCGGCTCCGGCTCCGGCTCCGTAGCCGGCCCTTCCTCAGCCCGAGCCCGAGCCTGAGCCCGAGCCCGAACCTGTGCCGGCCCGATCGGGGCCCTCTGCGGACCCACTCGGGGTCGCCTCCTCCGCGGGCGGAACCTCCGTACGCCAGCCCTCCGGCGGAGGCGGAGGCCCTGCCGGCCGGGGCCCGGTCTCCGCCTCCCCGGTCTCCCCCGCCTTCTCCCCCGCCTTCTCCTCCGGCGCCCCCCGCAACAGCACCGTGAGCAGCCCTACCGCTCCCCTCTTGTGCAGCGGGTCGTTGCCGTTGCCGCACTTGGGGGACTGGATGCAGGACGGGCAGCCGGCCTCGCACTCGCAGGACGCGATGGCCTGGTGAGTGGCGGTGAGCCAGGCGCGGGCGGTGTGGAAGGCGCGCTCCGCGAAGCCCGCGCCGCCGGGGTGGCCGTCGTAGACGAAGACCGTGGGCAGCAACGTGTCGGGGTGCAGCGGGATGGACACGCCGCCGATGTCCCAGCGGTCGCAGGTGGCGAAGAGGGGCAGCATGCCGATCGACGCGTGCTCGGCGGCGTGCAGGGCGCCGCCGAGGATCTCCGGATTGATCCGGGCCTCGTCCAACTGGTCCTCGGTGACCGTCCACCACACCGCGCGGGTGCGCAGCGTACGAGGAGGGAGGTCGAGCTTCGTCTCGCCCAGCACTTCACCGGTGATGAGCCGTCGACGCAGGAAGGAGACCACTTGGTTGGTGACCTCGACGGAGCCGTAGCACAGGCGTCCGTCGCCCCAGGGGACCTCGACATCCGTCTCCAGGACGGAGATGGCCGTGGTGTCGCGGGCGACCGTGGAGTACGTCGGGCTGGCCTGCTCGACCAGGGCGACCGAGTCCTCCAGGTCGAGTGAGCGCACCAGGTAGGTGCGGCCCTGGTGCAGGTGGACCGCGCCCTCGTGCACGGTCGTGTGCGCGGCACCCGCGTCGACCGTGCCCAGGAGTCGGCCCGTGCCGGCCTCGACGACCTGGACCGGCCGGCCGCCCTCCCCGCGGATGTCGGCGAGGTCGGCGGCCCGCTCCCGGCGGGTCCAGTGCCAGGCCTTCGTGCGGCGGCGCAGCAGCTTCGCGGCCTCCAGTTGCGGAAGCAGCTCCTCGCACGCCGGGCCGAACAACTCCAGGTCGTCGTCCGTCAACGGCAGTTCCGCGGCGGCCGCGCACAGATGCGGGGCGAGTACGTACGGGTTGTCGGGGTCGAGGACCGTGGACTCCACGGGCTGGTCGAAGAGGGCCTCGGGATGGTGGACGAGGAAGGTGTCCAGGGGGTCGTCGCGGGCGATCAGGATGGCGAGGGCGCCCTGGCCGGAGCGGCCCGCGCGGCCTGCCTGCTGCCACAGGGAGGCACGCGTGCCCGGGTAGCCGGCGATCAGGACGGCGTCGAGGCCGGAGACGTCGATGCCGAGTTCCAGCGCGGTCGTCGCGGCGAGGCCGAGGAGTTCGCCGGAGTGGAGCGCCTGTTCGAGGGCGCGGCGCTCCTCGGGGAGGTAGCCGCCGCGATACGCCGCGACACGCCGGGCCAGGGAGCGGTCGACCTCGGCGAGGCGTTCCTGGGCGATCACCGAGATCAGTTCGGCGCCGCGCCGCGAGCGTACGAAGGCGACCGAGCGCACGCCCTGCACGGTGAGGTCGGTCAGCAGGTCGGCCGTCTCGGCGGTGGCCGTGCGGCGGACCGGTGCGCCCTTCTCGCCCTGCATCTCGGTGAGTGGCGGCTCCCACAGGGCGAACACCAGTTCACCGCGCGGGGAGGCGTCGTCGGCGACCTCGACGACCCGGAGGCCGGTGAGGCGCCCCGCGGCCTCCGAGGGCTCCGCGGCGGTCGCGGAGGCCAGCAGGAACACGGGAGAGGCTCCGTAGCGGGCGCAGAGGCGGCGCAGGCGGCGCAGCACCTGGGCGACGTGCGAGCCGAACACACCTCGGTAGGTGTGGCACTCGTCGATCACGACGTACTTCAGGGCGCGCAGGAAGGAGGACCAGCGGGGGTGGGACGGGAGGATGCCGCGATGCAGCATGTCGGGGTTGGTCAGGACGTAGTTGGCGTACTGACGGACCCATTCGCGTTCTTCCACCGGCGTGTCGCCGTCGTACACCGCGGGACGTACCGAATGGCCCAGAGGTTGTGAAAATTCCTTCACTGATCGACACTGATCCGCCGCGAGTGCCTTCGTGGGAGCCAGGTAGAGGGCGGTGGCGCCGCGGCCGTTCGGGGCCTCGGATCCGTCCAGGAGTGTGGAAAGGACCGGGACCAGGTACGCGAGGGACTTGCCGGACGCCGTGCCGGTGGCGACGACCACCGACTCGCCGTCCAGGGCGTGCTCGGCCGCACGTGCCTGGTGGGCCCAGGGATGATCGATTCCACAGGCCTGCACCGCGGCGATGACCTCGGAGCGGATCCGGTCCGGCCAGACGGCATGGCGGCCCTCACGTGGGGGCAAGTGCTCCGTATGAGTGATGCGCGAAGCCCGGCTCGGCCCCGCGGCGAGCCGGTCCAGGATCATGCCCGGCGAGAGCCGGGAGGCGGGCTGCGCCGAGGGTCGATCGGATCGGTGATTCTTGGCCATCGGCACCGAGTGTGTCACTGGCGTGACGGACAATGGGACCAAGGCGTCGTGCACGCCTGCCGGTAAGTGATTGAATGCCATCGCGGCTGGCGAACCGTGCTGGGGGCTTCAAGCCGAGGTGCCCCGACGGGCGACCGCTCGATAGCAAGGTGCTGGAGGATCCGTGGACCTGTCCCTGTCGACCGAGACCATCGGCGATCGCACGATCGTCAGGGTCGGTGGCGAAATCGACGTATATACCGCGCCCAAGCTGCGCGAGCAGCTGGTCGAGCTGGTGAACGACGGCAGTTTCCACCTTGTCGTCGACATGGAGGGCGTGGACTTCCTCGACTCCACCGGACTCGGCGTGCTGGTCGGCGGACTGAAGCGGGTGCGGGCCCATGAGGGCTCGCTGCGCCTCGTCTGCAACCAGGAGCGCATTCTGAAAATTTTCCGTATCACCGGCCTCACCAAGGTGTTCCCGATCCACACCTCGGTCGAGGAAGCGGTTGCGGCAACCGACTGACCACCGGTCCGGGCGCGACTCGAACGGGTCCGCGCCCGGGACGGCCGAAGTTGAACGAGGGGTCCGGGCTCTCGGCAGCCCGGTCCCCCCACCGCACGCCCGTAGTTCCGAGGGGGATGCATGGCCACCGTTGAACTCCGCTTCAGCGCGCTGCCCGAGCACGTCAGGACCGCCCGACTGGTGGCGGCAGCGGTGGCGCGCAGGGCCGGAGTGGACGAGGCCGTTCTCGACGAGGTCAGACTCGCGGTAGGCGAGGCCTGTTCCCGTGCCGTCGGACTGCACCAGAGCGGCGGCATCACGGCGCCGGTGAAGGTGCTGCTGGTCGAGGAGGAGAAGCAGTTCTCCATCGAGGTCGGCGACGAGGCGCCGCGGCACGCCCCCGGCGATCGGGCACCCGGCGCCGCCGGTGAGGATCCAGACGCCGATACCGAGGAGGACGAGATGGGCCTCGCGGTCATCAGCGGCCTCGTCGACGACGTGGAGGTCAGCGCCGGCGAACACGGCGGCTCCATTCGGATGACCTGGCCGAGCACACCTTCCGTCGCGGTGCTTCCCTGACGCCACCGACGTCGGCCGACGTCACTGACGCACCCTGAATCACTACCGAGGGCCCTGCTGAGCAGGGCCCTCGGTTGTTTTTCCAAGAGCATTTCCGAATTCGTGAAAGTATTCACGATCAATTTCCCGATCATTGGATCGGATGAAAATGCTTTCGAGGGGTTACCGCGTGTCGGCCGGGTGTGGCAGATTCCGGTTACCGCGTACTGTTTTGATCAGCAACAGATCTCTAGAATCCGTCCACATCTTGAGCTCAGCCCCAGCGTCAAGGAGGACGAATGGCGGGGCTTTCTTCCCCAGATCAGCTGGACCACTCCACAGCCCTCGCGGCAGCGGTCCTGACCGACGGCAACCGGGTCATGGTGTCGGTCATCGGCGTCGTGGCCCTGGCAGCCCTCGTGGTGGCGGGCGTCCTGGTACGCCAGGTACTCGCGGCGGGCGAGGGCACCGACAGCATGAAGAAGATCGCGACGGCGATCCAGGAAGGAGCGAACGCCTATCTGGCCCGGCAGTTGCGCACGCTCGGCGTATTCGCCGTCGTCGTGTTCTTCCTGCTCATGCTGCTGCCCGCGGACGACTGGAATCAGCGCGCCGGACGGTCGGTGTTCTTCTTGATCGGCGCGGGATTCTCGGCCGCTACCGGCTATATCGGCATGTGGCTCGCCGTACGGAGCAATGTGCGGGTGGCCGCCGCCGCACGCGAGGCGACACCGGCGGAGGGTGAACCGGAAAAGGATCTCACCGACGTCTCGCACAAAGCCATGAAGATCGCTTTCCGTACCGGCGGCGTCGTCGGCATGTTCACGGTGGGGCTCGGTCTGCTGGGCGCCTCCTGCGTGGTGCTGGTGTACGCGGCCGACGCGCCGAAGGTCCTTGAGGGCTTCGGTCTCGGCGCGGCGCTCATCGCGATGTTCATGAGGGTCGGCGGAGGCATCTTCACCAAGGCCGCCGACGTCGGCGCCGACCTGGTCGGCAAGGTCGAGCAGGGCATTCCGGAGGACGATCCGCGCAATGCCGCGACCATCGCCGACAATGTGGGCGACAACGTCGGCGACTGCGCGGGCATGGCGGCCGACCTGTTCGAGTCGTACGCCGTGACGCTGGTCGCCGCGCTGATCCTCGGCAAGGCCGCCTTCGGTGACGCCGGACTCGGCTTCCCGCTGCTCGTCCCCGCGATCGGCGTGATCACGGCGATGATCGGCATCTTCGCGGTGGCCCCGCGCCGCACCGACCGCAGTGGCATGTCCGCGATCAACCGCGGGTTCTTCATCTCCGCGGTGATCTCGCTGGTGCTCGTGGCGGTGGCCGTCTTCGTCTACCTCCCCGGGAAGTACTCCGACCTGGACGGCGTCACCGACGTGGCGATCCAGGGCAGGGACGGCGACCCGCGGGTCCTCGCCCTGGTCGCGGTGGCGATCGGCATCCTGCTCGCCGCCGTGATCCAGCAGTTGACGGGCTACTTCACCGAGACCAGCCGCCGTCCGGTCAAGGACATCGGCAAGTCATCGCTGACCGGTCCGGCCACGGTCATCCTCGCCGGAATCTCCATCGGTCTGGAATCGGCCGTCTACACCGCCCTGTTGATCGGCCTCGGTGTCTACGGGGCGTTCCTTCTGGGCGGTACGTCCATCATGCTGGCGCTGTTCGCGGTGGCCCTGGCCGGCACCGGCCTGCTCACCACGGTCGGCGTGATCGTCGCGATGGACACCTTCGGGCCTGTCTCCGACAACGCGCAGGGCATCGCCGAGATGTCCGGCGATGTCGAGGGCGCGGGCGCCCAGGTGCTCACCAACCTGGACGCGGTCGGCAACACCACCAAGGCCATCACCAAGGGGATCGCCATCGCCACCGCCGTCCTGGCGGCGTCGGCGCTCTTCGGGTCGTACCGTGACGCCATCACCACCGGCGCACAGGACGTGGGCGAGAAACTGTCCGGCGACGGCGCGCCGATGAGCCTGATGATGGACATCTCCCAGCCCAACAACCTCGTCGGTCTCATCGCCGGCGCGGCGGTCGTGTTCCTCTTCTCGGGACTCGCCATCAACGCCGTGTCGCGGTCGGCGGGTTCCGTCGTCTACGAGGTGCGGCGGCAGTTCCGCGAGCGGCCCGGGATCATGGACTACAGCGAGCAGCCGGAGTACGGCAAGGTCGTCGACATCTGTACCAGGGACGCCCTGCGCGAGCTCGCCACGCCCGGGCTGCTCGCCGTGTTGGCGCCGATCTTCATCGGGTTCACGCTCGGTGTCGGCGCCTTGGGGTCGTTCCTCGCCGGCGCGATCGGCGCGGGCACCCTGATGGCGGTGTTCCTCGCCAACTCCGGTGGCGCGTGGGACAACGCGAAGAAACTCGTCGAGGACGGCCATCACGGCGGCAAGGGCAGCGAGGCCCATGCCGCCACGGTGATCGGTGACACGGTCGGTGACCCCTTCAAGGACACCGCCGGGCCGGCGATCAACCCCTTGCTGAAGGTGATGAACCTGGTGGCGCTGCTCATCGCGCCCGCGGTCATCAAGTTCAGTTACGGCGACGACGAGAACCTCGGCGTACGGATCGCGATCGCGGTTCTGGCGTTCCTCGTGATCGCGGGCTCGGTCTACGTCTCCAAGCGGCGCGGGATCGCCATGGGTGACGAAGACGACGTCGAAGAACCATCCAAGTCGGCCGATCCGGCGGTGGTTTCGTAGTCGGGCATCCTCAGTCCCAGCTCAAGGGGCGGGCGGGCGGCGCGTGTTGACGTGCCGCCCGCCCGCCTTTTGTGTGGGCGCGCTTCCTTCGTCGTGAGCCTTGTCTCGATGGTGCAAATGGCTTTAATTAGGGTCTTAAAGGACGTTCAGCATATGGGTGTCGCCCACTTGGCGTGTATGTTCCGGGGCCGAGAGCCATGGAAGGGACCAATCCGGTGAACAAGAAGCTCGCGGCCGCACTGTCCGGCGGTGCGGTACTGGTACTCGCGCTGTCGGGATGCAGTAGTGACGACAGCAGCGACAAGCTGAACTCCTGGGCGAAGCAGGTCTGCGACGCCGTGCAGCCGCAGGCCAAGAAGATCGAGGCCGCCAACGCCGCGATCCAGAAGCAGACCTCGGACAACAGCACGCCGGCAGAGGTCCAGAAGACCGATGCCCAGGCATTCCAGGACATGTCGGACGCCTACAAGGCGATCGGGACGGCCGTGACCAAGGCCGGGGCGCCGGACGTCGACAACGGCCAGAAGAAGCAGCAGGACGCGGTCAAGGAACTCAACGGCATCTCCACCCAGTACGGGTCCCTGCAGAAGCAGGTCGCCGATCTCGACACCAAGGATCAGGCGAAGTTCGCGGACGGTCTCAAGGACATCGCGACCGAGCTGGACAAGCTCAGCAAGAGCGGGAACGACGCGCTGAAGACCCTTGAGGAGGGCGATGTCGGCAAGGCGATGGCCGAGCAGCAGAGCTGCAAGTCGGCGTCCACCCCGGGTTCGGCGACCACGGGCTGAGGCGGGCCGGGTCCCACGGGGCGCGACGAGCTGAGATCCGCGGGCGCCCAGGGTCACAATGGGGGCGTGAGTATCTCCAGCCTGCCCGCGCTGCCCGCGTCCGACCGTCCCGATGTCACCGCCCGGCTGCGGGATGCCCTGCTAGGGGCCTCCTTCACCGCCGACGGGCTGCTCGAACTGCTCGGCGCCCCCGCGTACGCGGCGCTGGCCCGCAGTGAGACCGTGCCCGCACTCCGGGCGACACGCGGGGACACGCCGCTGGAGACGCTCGTACGCCTGTTCCTGTTGCAGCAGCCTGTGCCGCACGCGCGCGTGGCGGACGTTCTGCCCGTCGAGGCGTGTCTGGAGAGCGGGTGGCTGGTCCCTGTCGGCGAAGCGCCCGAGAGCGGTCTCGCGGGTGCCCTCGCGGCGGCCGTGGACGTACGGCCGTACGGCGGGCCCGATGGCGAGGACTGGTTCATCGTGTCCGACCTGGGGTGCGCGGTCGGTGGGGCGGGTGGCATCGGCAGCCGAGGCCGTCAGGCGGACACAGCCGTCGTCCTCGGCGTGGGCGGCGCGTCCACGACCCTCGCGGGCATCACCGTCCGTACGCCCGTCCCCGCCGCCCTCGATCTCGGCACCGGCTCCGGGATCCAGGCGCTGCACGCCGCCCAGCACGCCACGCGGGTGACGGCGACCGATCTCAACCCGCGCGCGCTGCACATCACCGCGCTCACGCTGGCCCTGTCCGGGGCGCCCGCCGCCGATCTGCGCGAGGGCTCGCTGTTCGAGCCGGTCCGCGACGACGAGACCTTCGACCTGATCGTGTCCAACCCGCCCTTCGTGATCTCGCCGGGCGCCCGGCTGACGTATCGGGACGGCGGAATGGGCGGGGACGATCTGTGCCGCTCGCTCGTTCAAGGGGCGGGGGAACGACTGCGGGAGGGCGGATTCGCGCAGTTCCTCGCCAACTGGCAGCACGTGGAGGGGGAGGACTGGCAGGACAGGCTCAGGTCGTGGGTGCCGCGCGGGTGCGACGCCTGGATCGTGCAGCGCGAGGTGCAGGACGTCACGCAGTACGCCGAGCTGTGGCTCAGGGACGCCGGCGACCATCGCGGCGACCCGGCCGAGTACCAGGCGCGGTACGACGCCTGGCTGGACGAGTTCGAGGCGCGCAAGGTGAGGGCCGTCGGCTTCGGCTGGATCAGCCTGCGGAAGACCGGGGCCACTGTGCCCTCGGTCACCGTCGAGGAGTGGCCGCACCCGGTCGAGCAGCCGCTCGGCGACACGGTCCGGGCACACTTCGACCGCCTCGACTACCTGCGGGCGCATGACGACGCGGCCCTGCTCGCGGGCCATTTCAAGCTGACCGCCGAGATCGTCCAGGAGCAGGTCGGGCTGCCCGGCGCCGAGGATCCCGAGCATGTCGTGCTGCGGCAGAACCGGGGGATGCGTCGGGCCACCAAGGTGGACACGGTCGGCGCGGGCTTCGCGGGTGTGTGCGACGGCTCGCTTAGCGCGGGCCGCATCCTGGACGCGATCGCCCAACTGGTGGGCGAGGACCCGGTGTTGCTGCGTGACCGCACGCCGACGCAGATCCGGCTGCTGGTGGAGCAGGGGTTCATCGAACCGGCGTGATCCACCCGTGGCGCGTCACTTCTGAGGGCGGCGGACTTCTCAGGGCGCCGGACTTCTGAGGGCGCCGGACTGCTGAGGGCGCCGGCAACGCGACGCAGCTGTGCGACAACCAGTTCGAGCCGACCTGGGCGCCGGGTCCGCGGTGGACCGCGCACGGTCGCCATCCCGACGACAAGAGGCCGACAGTAAAAATATTCGCGCCCTTGTGCGGTCCGAGCCCTGCCGAGAACGGTCGGGGCGGGAGGAGCCCACAGTCGCGTCGGCCCCGCGTTCACCCGGGGTTCGCCTGTGCGCCGTTCGCGCGTGTCAGCCTCCACGGACTGGACACGCGCGGACTGGGAAAAGGGGCACGGGGTAGCCATGGAGAGCGGACCGGCGATCTTCGCGGGAGTTGTGTTCGCCCTGTTCGGAGGCGGGCTGCTGGTCTGGACCGCGGCCCGGGTACGGCACCGGGAACCGGTCGCCCACGGTGTGAGTCCGGTCGCATCGGCGACCGTCGCGAGCGTCGTCGCCCTGCTCGCGCTCGCCCTCGGAACTTGGTGCTTCACCCAGGTATGAGCGCCCCGTTGCCGCTGCGGTACCAGTAATTGGGGGATCACCCTCCGGATAGCCTCGAAAAGGCCGGTGGGCACTCCGGGCGGCAGGAATGGCGGTAGTCGGGTTACCGTTCGAGTGGCCGTTGCGGGCTTTTCCCGTTTGACACGGGGGCGGGATGTACCGTCACACTCCGCAGCGTCAGCATGACCCGACCCCGGGACCAAGGCCTGGGGAGAGACCCCAGCGTCGACCGGAGAGAAGAGCGAAGTTGTCCCCGACCAGCGAGACCGCACACGGCGGCCGCCGACTCGTCATCGTCGAGTCGCCCGCCAAGGCGAAGACGATCAAGGGCTACCTCGGCCCCGGCTACGTCGTCGAAGCGAGCGTCGGGCACATCCGCGACCTCCCCAACGGCGCCGCGGAGGTGCCCGAGAAGTACACCGGCGAGGTCCGCCGCCTCGGCGTGGACGTCGATCACGACTTCCAGCCCGTCTATGTCGTCAACGCCGACAAGAAGGCCCAGGTCAAGAAGCTCAAGGACCTGCTGAAGGACTCCGACGAGCTCTTCCTCGCCACCGATGAGGACCGCGAGGGCGAGGCGATCGCCTGGCACCTCCAGGAGGTGCTCAAGCCCAAGGTCCCGGTCAAGAGGATGGTCTTCCACGAGATCACCAAGGCCGCGATCCAGGCCGCCGTCGCCAACCCGCGCGAGCTGAACCAGAAGCTGGTCGACGCCCAGGAGACCCGCCGCATCCTCGACCGTCTCTACGGCTACGAGGTCTCGCCGGTCCTGTGGAAGAAGGTCATGCCGCGCCTGTCGGCCGGCCGTGTCCAGTCCGTCGCCACCCGACTCGTGGTGGAGCGGGAACGCGAGCGCATCGCGTTTCGTTCTGCTGAGTACTGGGACCTGACGGGCACCTTCGCGACCGGCCGCGCCGGAGACTCGTCGGACCCGTCGTCGCTGGTCGCCCGCCTCCAGACCGTCGACGGCAGGCGGGTCGCGCAGGGCCGAGACTTCGACTCGCTGGGACAGATCAAGAGCGCGAACACCCTCCACCTCGACGAGGCGAGCGCCCGCGCGCTGGCCGCCGCCGTGGAGAGCACCCAGTTCTCGGTGCGGTCCGTCGAATCGAAGCCGTACCGCCGCTCGCCGTACGCCCCGTTCCGTACGACGACGCTCCAGCAGGAGGCCTCGCGCAAGCTCGGCTTCGGCGCGAAGGCGACCATGCAGGTGGCCCAGAAGCTGTACGAGAACGGCTTCATCACCTACATGCGTACGGACTCCACGACGCTGTCCGACACGGCGATCACCGCCGCCCGCGCCCAGGTCACGCAGCTGTACGGCGCCGACTACCTGCCGGCCTCGCCGCGTACGTACGCCGGGAAGGTCAAGAACGCGCAGGAGGCGCACGAGGCGATCCGCCCCTCGGGTGACCGCTTCCGCACCCCGGCCGAGACGGGCCTGACCGGCGACCAGTTCAGGCTCTACGAGCTGATCTGGAAGCGGACCGTCGCCTCCCAGATGAAGGACGCGACCGGAAACTCCGTCACGGTGAAGATCGGTGGCGCCGCCGCCGACGGCAGGGATGTCGAGTTCAGCGCCTCCGGCAAGACGATCACCTTCCACGGCTTCCTGAAGGCGTACGTCGAGGGCGCAGACGACCCGAACGCCGAGCTGGACGACCGCGAGCGCCGGCTGCCCCAGGTCAACGAGGGCGATCCGCTGCGCGCCGAGGAGATCACGGTCGACGGGCACGCCACCAAGCCCCCGGCCCGCTATACCGAGGCCAGCCTGGTCAAGGAGCTCGAAGAGCGCGAGATCGGCCGCCCGTCGACGTACGCGTCGATCATCGGCACGATCCTCGACCGAGGCTATGTCTTCAAGAAGGGCACGGCCCTCGTGCCGTCCTTCCTGTCCTTCGCCGTGGTCAACCTCCTGGAGAAGCACTTCGGGCGGCTCGTCGACTACGACTTCACCGCCAGGATGGAGGACGACCTCGACCGCATCGCCCGCGGTGAGGCGCAGGCCGTGCCGTGGCTCAGGCGCTTCTACTTCGGCGAAGGCGCGGGTGCGGCTGCCGGTGCGGGCGCTGCCGCCGACGCCGGCAACGGCGACGGGGACCACCTCGGCGGCCTCAAGGAGCTGGTGACCGACCTGGGCGCGATCGACGCACGCGAGGTGTCGTCGTTCCCGGTGGGCAACGACATCGTGCTGCGGGTCGGGCGCTACGGCCCGTACGTCGAGCGCGGCGAGAAGGACTCCGAGAACCACCAGCGCGCGGACGTGCCCGAGGATCTCGCCCCGGACGAGCTGTCCGTCGAGCTCGCGGA
Source organism: Streptomyces sp. NPDC050997 (assembly GCF_040660135.1). NCBI lineage: Bacteria > Bacillati > Actinomycetota > Actinomycetes > Kitasatosporales > Streptomycetaceae > Streptomyces > Streptomyces sp. NPDC050997. Next base: position 119,713 of record NZ_JBFAGK010000023.1, on the reverse strand, counting down.
GGAGCTGCTCGCCAAGCCGAGCGGCGACTTCGAGCTGGGTGCCGACCCGGAGACGGGCCGCCAGATCATCGCTCGCGACGGCCGCTACGGCCCGTACGTCACCGAGGTGCTCCCCGAGGGCACCCCGAAGACCGGCAAGAACGCCGTCAAGCCGCGTACGGCCTCCCTGTTCAAGTCGATGTCGCTGGACACGGTGACGCTCGCGGACGCGCTGAAGCTGATGTCGCTGCCGCGCGTGGTCGGCAAGGACGCCGAGGGCGTGGAGATCACCGCGCAGAACGGCCGCTACGGTCCGTACCTGAAGAAGGGCACGGACTCGCGGTCCCTTCAGACCGAGGACCAGCTCTTCACGATCACCCTCGAAGAGACGCTGGAGATCTACTCCCAGCCCAAGCAGCGTGGCCGGGCCGCCGCCAAGCCGCCGCTGAAGGAGCTGGGTGAGGACCCGGTCAGCAAGAAGCCGGTTGTGGTGAAGGACGGCCGCTTCGGGCCGTACGTCACCGACGGGGAGACCAACGCGACCCTGCGCTCCGACGACAGTGTCGACGAGATCACCCCGGAGCGCGGCTTCGAACTGCTCGCCGAGAAGCGGGCGAAGGGGCCCGTCAAGAAGACGGCGAAGAAGGCGCCCGCGAAGAGGGCGCCGGCCAAGAAGGCGACGGCGGCCAAGAAGACCGCGGCGAAGAAGACGACGACGGCCGCGAAGAAGACGACCGCCAAGAAGACGACCACGACGGCGAAGAAGGCGACGGCCTCGAAGACGGCGTCCGAGGACTGAGCGGTTGAGGTCCGTCGCGGAGGCTTGAGCTCAGGCCTGAGCTCAGGCTGAGTGGTTGAGGCCGGCCGCTGAGAACGAGCAGCAGTGGTCGCTTCCCCGCCGTTTCTTCACGGCGGCTTCGCGATACATCTCCATGGCGGCTTCGCGAAAAGAACGCCCCGGCATCACTTTGGTGTCGGGGCGTGCGCACGTTCGGACGGGCTCGCCGGGTTGTCGGTGCGTCCCGATAGGCTGAAAGCATGACCCCAGCCGAGCAGCCAACGGCCCCTCACCCGGCCCCCGACGACGCCCTGGTCGCGGACTCCCGCGAGCGCGCCGTCCGCGCCCTGCTGCGGCGACCACAGCTGAAACGGCTGTGGAGCGCGCAACTCGTGGGCGGTGTCGGCGACACCCTCGCCCTTCTCGTTCTCGTCGTTCTCGCCCTCCAGGCGGCGATCGCCGAGGGCTCGTTCGGCGGTGGCTACCGAGGCGTCGCGTTCGCAGTGGCGACCGTTTTCGGGGCGCGCGTCCTCGCGACGCTGCTCTTCGGAGCCGTGCTCCTGGGCCCGCTCACTTCGCTCACCTCCCAGGAGGGTCCGCTCGACCGCCGCTGGACGATGGTCGGCGCGGACGGGCTGCGGGCCGCGGTGCTCATCGTGGCGCCCCTGTGGATCGACTGGACCCCCAAGGACGCGCTGGCGATCCTCCTGGTCACCGCCTTCGTGACCGGTGTCGCCGAGCGCTTTTGGACGGTGTGCCGCGAGAGCGCGGCGCCCGCCCTGCTGCCGGCCCCGCCGCCGGAGGGCGCGACGGTACGACCGCTGCCGGACCACATGGACGCCCTGCGCCGCCTGTCGCTGCGGACGAGCTTCGTGGCGATCCCGCTCGCGGCCGCCGCGCTCGTCGTCGCGAGTCTGCTCAACAACCTGCTGGGCTCGGGGATCGCCTGGTTCGCCCAGCACCAGGCCGCCCTCGCGTCGTACGTCGCCGCCGGTCTGTTCGCCGCGTCCCTGTCGGTGCTGACCTACCTGGAACTGCCCGACACCCGCACCCCGCGCGCGCGTTCGCCGCTGGAGGGACTGCGCCGCCCCAAGACGGGCACCGGCGTCGACAAGGGCCGCACCGGCGTGATCCCGCTGTTGGTGCCGGCCTGCGCGGCCGTCGCGGGAGCGGTCGCGGCCGCCGTGGGCGTCGCCGTACTGCACGCCAAGGACCTGGGCGGCGGCCCGGTGCTCTACGGCCTGCTGGTGGGCGCGCTGACCGGCGGAGTGGTCGTCGGCATCCGCACGGCCCCCGCCCTGCTGCCGACACTGTCGCGGCGCCGCCTGATGGCGCTGGCGATCGCCTTCACCGGCGTCGCCCTGCTGGCCGCGGGGCTCGTCCCGGACGTCACCAGCGTGCTGCTGATCGTCGCGCTGGCGGGGGTCGGCGCGGGCGTGGCCGCCAACACCGGACACATCCTGCTGGACCAGGAGGCCGAGGAGTACCGGCGGGCCCGTACGACCGAGCACCTGCACGCGGTCGTCCGCGTCTGCGTGGCGCTCGGCGCGGTGATCGCGCCCCTGGTGGCTGCGGCGATCGGCCCGCACCGCCTGGAGAACGGCAAGTTCGTGTTCGCGCACGGCGGCGCCGCCTTCACCCTGATGCTGGTCGGCGCGCTGCTCCTGCCGGTGGCCGCGCTGGTGCTGGCCAAGGTCGACGACCGTTCCGGCGTACCGCTGCGCCACGACCTGCGGGACGCGCTGCTCGGCGGCGACGACCCGGAGACGGCGCCCGCCTCAGCCGGTTTCTTCATCGCCCTGGAGGGCGGCGACGGGGCCGGGAAGTCCACCCAGGCCGAGGCGCTCGCCGAGTGGGTCCGGGCCAAGGGCCACGAGGTCGTCCTCACGCGCGAGCCGGGAGCGACGCCCGTCGGCAAGCGGCTGCGGTCGATCCTGCTGGACGTGTCGAGCGACGGGCTCTCGCACCGCGCGGAGGCGCTGCTGTACGCGGCGGACCGCGCGGAGCACGTGGACACGGTGGTGCGGCCCGCCCTGGAGCGGGGCGCGATCGTGATCTCCGACCGGTACATCGACTCCTCCGTCGCCTACCAGGGGGCGGGCCGTGACCTGTCCCCGACCGAGATCGCCCGCATCAACCGCTGGGCGACGAACGGGCTTGTGCCTCATCTCACGGTGTTGCTGGACGTCTCGCCGGAGATCGCCCGCGAGCGGTTCACCGAGGCGCCGGACCGGCTGGAGTCCGAGCCGGCCGAGTTCCACGCGCGCGTGCGGTCCGGTTTCCTGACGCTGGCCGCCGCCGACCCCGGGCGTTACCTGGTGGTGGACGCGGGCCAGGAGCCCGAGGCCGTCACGACCGTCCTACGGCACCGGCTCGACCAGATGCTGCCGCTGTCCGAGGCCGAGGTGAAGGCCCAGGAGGAGGCGCGGAAGAAGGCCGAGGAAGAGGCCCGCCGGAAGGCCGAGGAAGAGGCTGCCCGCAAGGCCGAGGAGGAGCGCCTGGAGCGCGAGCGCCAGGAGCAGCTCGAACGGCTTCGCGCCGAGGAGGAGGAGCGCAAGCGGCGCGAGTTGGAGGAGGCGCAGCGGCGCGAGGCCGAGCGGCAGGCGGAGGAAGCCCGGCTGCGGGCCGAGGAAGCGCAACGCCGTGCCGAGGAGGAACGGCAGCGGCTGATCGCCGAGGAGAAGGTGCGGGCCGAGGAAGAGGCCCGGAGGAAGGCTGACGAGGAGCGGCGCCGCAAGCAGGCCGAGGACGAGGCCCGGCTGCACGCCGAGGCCGAGACGCGGCGCCTGGAGAAGCAGCGGAAGGCCGAGGAGGCCCTGCTGCGGGCCGAGGAGGCGCGACGCCTGGCCGAGCAGGCGGCGGCCGCGGCGGAGGTGCGGCCCCGGCCGACGGCGTCGCAGGGGAGGGCTGCGGGGCCGGCTGCGGGAGCGGACGCGTCTGGGCAGTCGGAACAGGCGGAACAGTCTGGTCAGGCAGAGCAGTCCGGTCAGGCGGGACAGCTTGGGCAGTGGCGGCGGTCGGCGCCCGATGCCAATGCCACGCAGGACGCGGTGACCGTGGCGACGCCGATGGTGACGCCGACGAACGCGTCGGGCGGGCCGGTGGACGAGACGGCGGTCCTGCCGAGGGTGCGGGACGACAAGAGTGGGCGTGAGCGGGGCTCCGGTTCCGGTGGTTCCCGTGGTTCCGACTCCGAGGTGACGGCCGAGTTGCCGCAACCGCCGGTTCCTCCGGGGGCCGCGGACGAGACCGCGGTGCTGCCGCCGGTCGCGCCTCCCGGTGCGGCGGACGAGACGGCCGTACTGCCTCCCGTCCGGGACGACAGTCCCTCGGACCGGGTGCCGCCGGGCTTCTTCAGGGACGAGCAGGGTGCGGTGCGGCCGAACGCGGGCGAGGACCGTACGCGCGAGCTGCCGCAGATCGGCGAGGACGGGACGCCTCGTCGGCGGACCCGGTCGGACTGGGCCGAGGAGACGCCTTTGGACGACCTGCCGACGTTGGCGGACGAACTTCTGGGCCCGCCTGAGGACGAGGAGCCCGACGAGGGACGCGGCCGACGCGGTCGGGGACGGCGGGGCTGAACTCCGCCCGCTCGCCGACTTCGGGGCGGGCGCCAGGGGTGACGGGTGGGCATGGGCGGTAGCTCGGCGGTTGCCGGGTGGCGCCTGTGGCCGCCTGAGCCCACCCCTCCCCGCTGTTCCCCGCTGTCGGCGCCCATTGTCAGTGGTCGCCCGCACAATGGACCCCGTACAGCGAACGTGACGAAAGGGCGGGGTGACGTATGACCGTCTGGGACGACCTGGTCGGCCAGGAGAAGGTGAGCGGGCAACTCGATGCCGCTGCCCGGGACGCCGACGCCCTGGTCACCGCGGCCGCCACGAACGCGCCGCCGCCCGAGGCGTCGAAGATGACACACGCCTGGCTGTTCACGGGACCGCCCGGAGCGGGGCGCAACCAGGCGGCACGGGCCTTCGCCGCCGCGCTGCAGTGCGTCAGCCCCGACCGGGCTCTCGGCGGATCCCCCGGCTGTGGGTTCTGCGACGGCTGTCACACGGCGCTCGTCGGTACCCACGCCGACGTCAGCACCGTCGCCGCCGTCGGCTCGCAGATCCTGGCGGACGACATGCGTGACACGGTCCGCAAGTCGTTCACCTCGCCCGCCACCGGCCGCTGGCAGATCATCCTCGTCGAGGACGCGGAGCGGCTGAACGAGAAGTCGGCCAACGCCGTCCTCAAGGCCGTGGAGGAGCCAGCTTCCCGCACGGTGTGGCTACTGTGTGCCCCCTCCATCGAGGACGTCCTGCCGACCATCCGCTCCCGCTGCCGCCATCTGAACCTGAGCACGCCCTCGGTCGACGCCGTCGCCGACATGCTCGTACGACGGGAGGGCGTCGATCCGGCCGCCGCGATGACCGCCGCCCGCGCCACCCAGGGACATGTCGACCGGGCCCGCCGCCTGGCCACCGACCCGGCCGCGCGCGAGCGCCGGGCGGCGGTCCTCAAGCTGCCCCTGCGCATCGACGACGTCGGCGGATGTCTCAAAGCCGCCCAGGAACTGGTCGACGCGGCGGCCGAGGACGCCAAACAGCTCGCCGAGGAGCGGGACGACAAGGAGACCGAGGAGCTCAAGACGGCGATGGGCGCGTCCCAGGGAGGCCGCATGCCACGCGGCACGGCGGGCGTGATGAAGGATCTGGAGGACAAGCAGAAGCGCCGCAGGACCCGCACCCAGCGCGACAGCCTCGACCTCGCCCTCAGTGACCTCACCGCCTTCTACCGCGACGTCCTCGCTCTCCAGCTCGGCTCCCGGGTGGCGATCGCCAACGCGGACGCCGAGGACGTCCTGGAGCGGATCGCCCGCGGCAGCTCGCCGGAGTCCACGCTTCGCCGTATCGAGGCGATCGCCGCGTGCGGTGAGGCCCTCGACCGCAATGTGGCCCCGTTGCTGGCGGTGGAGGCGATGACGATGACACTCAGAGCGGGCTGAACCGCCGGCGCTTCAATGGCGGGAGGTTGACGATGTCCCTCGTACGAGGCATGGCGTGTACGGAGAGCGTTTGATCCACCGCACAGAGTTACGCTCGGTCGATGGACATCAGGCGCAGTCCCCGCCCCGGCACGACGGCGGACCGGACCGACCCGCCCGGCCCGCATCCCCGAAGGCACGTCACCTCCATCCGCGTGCGCAGAGCGCGTACCGGCGGCGTTCTTGTGGCTGTCGCCGCGATGCTCGTCTCCGCCTGTTCCATGGGGAGTGCGACGACGGGCGCCGGTGCGGCGGCCCAAGCGGCACTCGCCGCGCTGCCGCGGGCCACCCCGACCGTCCTCGCGTCGTACTACGACCAGAAGCCGAACTGGCGCTCCTGCGAAGTCCCCGGCTTCCAGTGCGCCACGCTGAAGGCGCCGCTCGACTACGCGAAGCCGGCCGACGGCGACGTCCGGCTCGCCGTAGCCCGCAAGAAGGCCACGGGCCCGGGCAAGCGCCTCGGTTCGCTGCTCGTCAACCCCGGCGGGCCGGGCGGCTCGGCGATCGGCTACCTCCAGGCGTACGCGGGGAACGGCTACCCGGCAAAGGTCCGGGCCCGCTACGACATGGTCGCGGTCGATCCGCGCGGCGTCGCCCGCAGCGAGCCCGTGAAATGCCTCAGCGGGCGGGACATGGACACGTACACGCAGACGGACAACACGCCCGACGACCAGCGGGAGACCACCGAACTCGTCGACGCGTACAAGAAGTTCGCCGAGGGCTGCGGCGCGGACTCGCCGAAGCTGCTGCGGCATGTGTCCACCGTCGAGACGGCCCGGGACATGGACATCGTGCGGGCGGCGCTGGGCGACGCGAAGCTGAACTACGTAGGTGCGTCGTACGGGACGTTCCTCGGGGCGACGTACGCGGGTCTCTTCCCCGGCCGGGCGGGCCGACTGGTCCTGGACGGCGCGATGGACCCGTCGCTGCCGGCCCGGCGGCTGAACCTCGACCAGACGGCGGGCTTCGAGACGGCGTTCCAGTCCTTCGCGAAGGACTGCGTGCGGCAGCCGGACTGCCCGCTGGGCACGAAGGGCACGACGACCGCCAAGGTCGGCCGGAACCTCAAGGCCTTCTTCGCGAGGCTGGACGCGCACCCCATGCCGACCGGCGACGTGGACGGCCGCAGGCTCGGCGAGGCGCTCGCCACCACCGGTGTGATCGCGGCGATGTACGACGAGGGGGCGTGGGCGCAGTTGCGCGAGGCGCTGACCTCGGCGATGAAGGAGAACGACGGCGCGGGTCTGCTGACCCTCTCCGACACCTATTACGACCGTGACGTCGGCGGCGGCTACGCGAACATGATGTTCGCCAACGCCGCCGTGAACTGCCTCGACCTCCCGGCGGCCTTCGACACCCCCGACGAGGTGCGCAGGGCGCTGCCCGCCTTCGAGAAGGCGTCCTCCGTCTTCGGTGAGGGCCTCGCGTGGGCGTCCTTGAACTGCGCATACTGGCCGGTGCGGGCGACCGGCGAACCGCACCGCATCGAGGCGAAGGGTGCCGCCCCGATCGTCGTGGTCGGCACCACCCGCGACCCGGCGACTCCCTACCGCTGGGCCCGCGCCCTGGCCGCCCAGCTCGCCTCGGCCCGCCTCCTCACCTACGCGGGCGACGGCCACACCGCCTACGGTCGCGGGAGCACCTGCATCGACTCCACGATCAACGCGTACCTACTCCGCGGCACCCCTCCGACGGACGGAAAGCGCTGCTCATAGCCCCGAGAGCGGCCCGCCTGAGACGTGCCGACGCCTGCCTGCGGCCTGCTCCAGCCCCGGAGACCCCGCCTCCGGGGCTGGTTCGGAGCACCCCCTAAAACTGTGTAGACTTACCCGCGTTGCTGACCGCACCATGGTGCGGACAGCGCGCCGCCTTAGCTCAGATGGCCAGAGCAACGCACTCGTAATGCGTAGGTCTCGGGTTCGAATCCCGAAGGCGGCTCTGTGGAAGCCTCAGGACTCACTCGCCGTGACCTGGGGCTTTTGCTTTTGGTGGATGCGGCGGCGCGGAAGAGCGCGAGCCGCGCGGCTGTCCCTGCGGCGGCCGGACTGTTGGCGTTGATGTGGTCCTGACCTGCTGTTTCCGCGGTTTGGCTGAGGCCTGGTCAGTTTCGGTCGTCGATGAGGTGCGCCAGGGGGAGCGCGCTGGTGCACCACTCGTGGCGCGGGCAGTGGGTCCGGCGGTCAGGGACGGTCGGGGTCCAGCCGGGCGGTTGGGGAAGGGGCGGGGACCTCGCCAGGGCTGTCGCCGGTCTTCCCGCTGCCGGCCGTGACCGGCGGCCTCGGTGGCACCTGTGTCATCGCCCGCTCAGTAGTCCGCCGACGTAGTACTTCTGCAGCAGCAGGTAGATGACTACGCAGGGGACGATGGTCACCACGACGCCGGCTTCGAGGACTCCCCAGTTGACGCTTCCGAGGTTGCCGCTGGAGAGGACGCTGAGGCTGACCGGGAGGGTGAATTTCTCCTGGTCGGTGATGAGGATCAGCACTGCGAAGAACTCGTTCCAACAGGCGAAGAAGGTGAGCAGGGCGGTGGTGATGACGCCCGGTACGGCGACCGGCAGGACGACCCGGACCATCGCCTTCAGGATGCCGCAGCCGTCGATCAGCGCGGCTTCTTCGAGACTGCGGGGGACGGCCGCGAAGGAGTTGCGCATCAGGAACAGCCCGAAGGGGAGCTGGAAGGTGGTGTAGACGGCGACCAGTCCCAGCAGCGAGTTCTGGAGGCCGAGGTTGTTGAGGAGCAGGTAGAGCGGGGTGATGACCGCCTGGAAGGGGACCATGAAGGTGGCGAGGGCGGCGTAGAAGAGGATGTTGCTGCCGGGGAAGCGCAGTCGCGCGAAACCGTAGCCCGCGAGGGTGCTGAGGACCACCGTCGCCAGGGCGGCGCCCAGGGAGACCATCAGGCTGTTGCCGGCGCTGGACACGATGCCGATCCCCGGGTCACCGTCCAGGGCCCGGAAATTGTCCAGGGACAGCCCATGCGGATACAGGGTGGGTGGCGCGGCGGCGGCCTCGCCCGGTGACTTGAGGCTCTGCGAGAGCAGCACGTACAGCGGGTAGAGGAACAGCACGGCCAGGCTGGAGCAGACCGCCCACCAGGCGGCGCGCGGCAACGACTGGCGGATGGCGGTCACCAGGTTCTTGGAGTCCGTCTCCATCGGACTCCTCCCCCGGTCTCGGGTCCTCGCGGTGCGCGTGCTCACGGTTCGTTCCTCAGGTCTCGGGTCCTCATGCTTCGCGTCCTGACGGTTCCGGTCCTCATGCTTCGCGTCCTGACGGTTCCGGTCCTCATGCTTCGCGTCCTGACGGTTCCGGTCCTCAGCGGTCGGCGGAGCGCAGCAGCAGCAGCTGCATCGCGCTGACCGCGACGAGCACGATCATCAGCAGGGCGGACAGAGCTGAGCCGTATCCGAGCTGGAACTTGATGAAGGACGTGCGGTAGATCTCGTACACCGCGGTGATCGTCGAGTTCGACGGGCCGCCACCGGTCATGACGTAGAACTGGTCGAAGGCGAGCAGCGAACCGGCGACGGAGAAGACCAGGACCAGGGCCAGCGTCGGGCGCAGCAGCGGAAGGATGACGTAGCGGTAGGTCTGCAGGCGGCTCGCGCCGTCGATTCTGGCGGCCTCCTCCACGTCGGTGGGGATCGACTGAAGCCCGGTCAGCAGCAGAAGCATCTGCAGGCCGACGACTTTCCAGGTCACCATGCTGATGACCACGAGCATCGCGGACGTCGATCCGGCGAACCAGTTGGTGGTACGGCTGCCGAGGCCGAGGTGGTCGGCAAGGTCCCCGGCCGGACCGATGTCGGACTGGAACATGAACAGCCACAGGAAGGCTGCCGAGGCGAGACCGACCACGACCGGCAGGAAGTACACCGCTTGGAAGAAGCGGGCGCCGCGCTGCTTCCGGCGGACCAGCAGAGCCAATACGAGGCCGAGGACGAACAGCACCGGCGTGGTGATGAGCGTGTACTTGACCGTGAAGATCACGGCGGTGCGGAACTCGGTGTCGTGCAGGGCGTCGCGATAGTTCTTCAGACCGATGAAGCGGTGCTCTCCCAGCAGCGGCCAGTTGTGGAGCGACATCCACAGCATCATGACGAGCGGGACGAAGAAGAAAAGCACGATCATCGCCAGGGCCGGCGTGGTCATCGCGACACCGGCCAGTCGGCGCCGCCCGGCCCGGGACAGTGTCCGCCGGTGAACGGCGCCAGTGCCGCCGCGCTTGGTGAGGGAGGTCATCTGCTCAACTCCGAGGAGGGGAAGGCGGACGGTCAGGGGGCGAGGGCGCGGCGGCGGTCTCAGCTCATGGCGCGTCGTCGATGATGGACTGGGCGGCCTTCTGCCCTTCCTCCTGCGCCTTGGCGATGTCGCCGTCGAAGACGGCCCGGTTGATCATGTTGACCCAGGGCCCGTTGCTGTCGTTGAACAGCGCGTTCTCGACCGTGCTGTACGGCGTACGGCCCTTCTCCATCGCCTCGGCCAGCACCTTGTACCGGGGATCGAGCGGGATGTAGATCTTGTCGAGCAGATCGGTGCGGACCGGGACGACGCCGTTGTCCGCGAGGACCGTCTGGGCCTGTTCGCCGGTCGCCCACTTGACGAACTCCTGTGCCTGCTCCTTGTTCTTCGCGTTCTTGGTGACGGCGATCTCGTCACCGCCCGCGAAGGACGCCGAGCCGCCGTTCTTGCCGGGCAGCGGAGCGACGCCGAAGTCGACCTTGTCGTCCTTGTTGAGGACCTGCACGAAGAAGGCGCCGAGCGGGGTCATGCCGAGCTTGCCGCTCTGGAACGCGGCGGGCTGGTTGGTTCCGTTGTCGGTCTTGGACTGGGCCGGCATCGAACCGTCGGTGTACAGCTTCCGGTAGAAGGTGAGTGCGTCGGTGACCTCAGGCGTGTCGAACAGGGCCTTCTTGCCGTCGGCGGTGAGTACGTCGCCACCGCTGGCCCAGATGTGCGGCGTGAACTCGAAGACGTTGCAGCCGCCGCACTGCCCGGCGATGGCGTACCCGTAGGTGTCCTTGCCCAGCGCGCGGATCTTCTTCGCGGCGGAGATGATCTCCGCGTAGTTCTTCGGTGGCTTGTCGGGGTCGAGACCGGCCTTCCTGAACAGGCCCTTGTTGTAGAAGAGGACGGACGCCTCGGCGGTGAAGGGCAGCGCGTACGTACGGCCGTTGTACGTGGCAAGCCGGCGGTGGGCCGCGCTCAGGCCGTCCTTGTACGGAAGCTTGTTCTCCAGCTCCGTGATGTCGTCCAGCACCCCGGTGGAGGCGAAGTACGGCAGAAACACGAGGTCGATGGAGGCGACGTCGGGTCCGGAGCCGCTCGCGGCCGCGGTGCCGAACTTCTGGACGAAGTTGGCTTGGGGGACGACGGTCACTTTCACCTTGGTGTCATGGTCCTTGTTCCAGGCGTCCGCGACGAGGTTGATGAAGCCCTTCTGGGTGTCGCGGGCCCACATGGTGATGGTTCCCGAGCCGGAACCCGACGTGTCCGAGCCCGAGCCGGCCGTGTCCGAGCCCGAGCCGCCGCACGCGGTGGCGAGCAGTACCACAGACGTCAGCAGCGCACCCGCTGCCGTTGTTGTTCTGGTTCGCATGGCTACCGGTCCTTGAGTGGTGGTCGGGGCGCGTTCAGCTCGTGGGCAGCCAGACGCGCATGCTGCCGTCTTCGCGGTTGGCCCAGGCGTAGTAGGGGATGGTGGTCAGTTCGACAGGTGTGTCCGTGGGGGTGCCTGTGGGGGTGCCGGTGGGGGTGTCTTCCCGGGCCTGCGCGGCGTCACCGGTGTCTCGGGCCGCGCGGTACGGCCACCAGCCCTGTCCGGTGGGCCGGGCCCGCAGTCGGCCGGAGCCGACCACGGTGGTGACCCCGCCCAGCAGGTCGGGACGGTGCTGGACGGTCAGTCCCGCAGTGGGGTCGAGCACGATGTCGTCCAAGCCGGGGGCGCCGGGCTGGTCCACCTGCTCCAGGCAGTGGACGAGCGGGCCGCGTTCGACGGCGACGCAGCCCCGCACCGCGTCGACCCTGGGGTCGGCTTCGGTGAGCCGCGGCTCCATGCCGAGGTTCAGGACGACCGTGTCGCCGGGCTGCCAGGCGCCGCGGACCCGCATCCAGCCGTCCTCCGGCACCTGCTCGGCGGGCGTGGCGCCGATCTCCAGCTTGTACTGCTCGCACCACTGGGGCACCCGCAGCGACAGGGTCCACTCCCCGGGGCCCGCCTCGTCGACGGTCACCGTGATCCGGCCGTGCCAGGGGTAGTCGGTGTCCACCCGGACCGCGACCCGGCCGCCGTCGGTGGGTCCGCCGTACGAGCCGGTGGCGTACTGGTGCAGCTGCAGACCGTCGGCGTCGGTACTGGCCAGGTAGTGGGGCAGGCTCGCGAGCAGCCGCATGACATTGGGCGGGCAGCAGGCGCACTTGAACCACCGGGTGCGGCGCGATCCGTCGTCCTCGCCGTGGTACTCGTAACCGTCGCGCACCTGGAGCGGGTTGACGTACAGCCAGCGCAGCCCGTCCAGGGAGACTCCGGCCAGGAAGCCGTTGAAGAGCGTCCGCTCGATCAGGTCCGAGTAGCGGGCCTCGCCGGTGAGCAGGGCCATCCGCCAACTCCACTGGATCGAGGCGACGGCCGCGCAGGTCTCGCCGTACGCACGCTCGTTGGGCAGTTCGTACGGGTCGCCGAGGTCCTCCGACTCGTGGTGGGCGCCGAGGCTGCCGGTGAGATAGGTCCTGGTGGTGGTCATCGCCTCCCACAGCCGCTCCACCGCGGCGCGCAGTTCCGGCTCGCCGGTCTCGGCGGCCACGTCGGTGGCGCCGGCCAGCAGATAGAGCTGGCGTACGGCGTGGCCGGTCACAGTCTCGGCCTCCCGCACCGGGACATGGTCCTGGCAGTACGCGGAGCTCGGGGGGACGGCGTGCGCGTCGCCCAGCATGGCGGGGCCGCCGCGCAGCAGGCCGTGCCCGCGCCGGTCGACGAAGTACCCGGCCAGGTCCAGATAGCGCTGCTCACCGGTCTCCCGGTAGAGCTCCACCAGGGCGGTCTCGATCTCGGGGTGCCCGGGGATGCCGTCGACGGGCTTGCCGGGGCCGAAGGTGTCGTCGATGTGGTCGGCGAAGCGGCGGGCGACGGTGAGCAGATCCTCGCGTCCGGTGGCCCGGTGGTGGGCGACGGCGGCCTGGATGAGGTGGCCCGCGCAGTACAGCTCGTGGCCCCAGCGCAGTTCGACGAAGCGAAGCCCGGGCTTGACCACCTGGTAGTAGCTCTGCAGGTAGCCGTTGTCCTGCTGGGCTTCGGCCAGTAGGCGGATCATCCGGTCCACGTCCTCGGCCTGCGCGAACTCCTCCTTCCGGTCCGACTGCGCCAGCTGCCAGGAGGCGGCCTCCAGCCACTTGGTCACATCGGTGTCGAGGAAGGGCAGATCGCCCTGGTACTCGCCGGTCGCCGTTCCGGCGGCCAGCCGGAGGTTGTGCAGATTGCCCACGGAGTCCAGCAGGGCCGGGCCCTGGGGGATGCTCACCTCGGCGTTGACGCGCCGGCGCTCGTGCCAGAAGCCGCCGGTGACGCGGGCGGATTCGGCCGGCCGCAGCGCGACCTGTGCCCGGTCACTGAACCGGACGGGGCCCGGCGCGGGGGTGGGGGTCGGCCCCCGGGACGGAGGAAGAGACATGGAGGTGCTCCCTGCGCAACAGGAATATCCAGGCTTATTAATCTACATTTATGTACGGACTGCTTCATTTAGGTACAGAATGCTCTGTATTGTCGCGCCATGCGAGGTGCGGGGATCCATGCGGCGCGGCGACACCGGCGACCGTCGGGCGACGGAATCCGCAGGTCGCGGCGTCTCGGTGCCGGGTGCGCCGTAGCCGGATATTCTGGGTGGTGCTTACGGAGCGCGACTCGACGGCTGCGAGGTGAGCAACGATGGCACGCCGTGGCAAAGCTGTTCTCGAGTCGCCCCATGATCACGAGCCCGCGATCGATCTGGCCACGGCAACGGTGAGCCGACAGGGCATCGTGACGAGTTGGAGCGACGGCGCACAGCGCCTGCTGGGCCATCCCGCCACGGACGTCGTGGGGCGCATCGTCACCGAATTGCTCGCCGCGGACCCCTCCGACGCGGCCTGGGCGGCCCTGGCCGGGGCCAAGGCCTGGAGCGGGACAGCCGCCGTCCGCCATCGGGACGGCAGCCGACTCGATCTCGGCCTGCGCGCCTGCCCGGCGCTGGACGGCGAGGGCAAGGCCACCGGGTTCGTCGTGGCCTTCGCACCGGACCCGGCCAGGAACGGGTACGAGGACGAAGACGGGTACGAAGACGGGTACGAGGACGAAGACGGGGACGGAGACGGAGACGACCGAGGGATGCTTGAGCGGTCGTTCACCCAGGCCTCGGTCGCCCTGGCCATGTTCGACGCCGAGCTGCGGTACCAGCGGCTCAACGACATCGCGTCGGAGATGGTGGGAAAGACAGCGGCGCAGCTGCGCGGACAACGGTACCGGGACACCGTCTCCCACAATGCCGCCACCCGGGGATTCCTGCGGCACCTGCGCCAGGTGGCCGAGACCGGGACACCGGCAAGTTACGAGCGCCACTTCGGCGACCGTGCCTGGAACATCGAGATGTGGCCGGTCAAGAATTCCTCGGGCCGGGTGCGCGGCGTCAGCACCGCGTCGTTCGACAGCAGCGCACAGCACTGGGCCCAGCAGCGGCTGGCTCTGCTGAACGAGGCCGGCACCCGCATCGGCACCACCCTGGACGTGGTGCGCACCGCCCAGGAACTGACCGAGCTGGTAGTGCCGCGGCTCGCCGACTTCGCCAGCGTGGACCTGCTCGACTCGGTCCTCCAAGGGGAGGAACCGACCGCGGAGCCCATCGATGCCGCCGTCGGACTGCGCCGGGTCGCGCACCGGTCCGCCGTCGAAGGCATCCCCGAGGCCACTGTCGCCCTGGGCGCGGTCGACACCTATCCGGCGTACTCACCGCCGGCCCGCTGTCTGGCCGCCGGCCGCCCCTTCCTGAGCGGGCTTGAGGATCCCGATTTCGTCCGGTGGACCGAGGGCGAGGACGTCAGGAGCGCTGGTGCCCACTCGGGAATGGCGGTGCCGCTGCGAGCCCGCGGGATCACGCTCGGAGTGGCTGTCTTCTGGCGCCGACTGCGTCCGGAACCCTTCCAGCCGGACGACCTGGTCCTCGCCGAGGAACTCGCCGGCAGGGCGGCGGTCTGTGTGGACAACGCACGGCGCTACACCCGCGAGTACACCGCTGCGCTCACGCTGCAGCGCAGTCTGTTGCCGAGGGAAATCCCCAGGCAGGCGGCTGTCGAGGCCGCCTTCCGCTACCTGCCGGCCGACTCCCAGGCCGGTGCGGGAGGCGACTGGTTCGATGTGATCCCGCTGTCCGGAACCCGGGTCGCCCTGGTCGTCGGCGATGTGGCCGGCCACGGCGTCCGTGCCTCCGCCACCATGGGGAGCCTCCGTACGGCCGTCCGGACCCTCGCCGATGTCGACCTGCCGCCCGACGAACTCCTCACCCACCTGGACGACCTGGTCAACCACCTCACCCCCGACGACGACGGCACGACCGCCTCCGACGCGCAGAACGCGCAGGAAGCGCAAGGGATCAGCGCCACCTGCCTGTACGCCGTCTACGACCCCGTCTCGCGCCGCTGCACCTTTGCCAGCGCCGGCCACCCCCCGCCCGGCGTCCTCTACCCCGACGGCACGGTCAGCCTCGTCAGCCTCTCCCCGGGGCCTCCGCTGGGTGTGGGCGGCCTGCCCTTCGAGGCCACCGAACTGGAACTGCCCGAAGGCAGCCTGATCGCCCTCTACACCGACGGCCTCATCGAAGCCCGCGACCGCGACATCGACGCGGGCCTCGACCGGCTGTGCCAGGCCCTGGCCTCCCCGTCCCCTTCGCTGGAGGTCACCTGCGACATCCTGATCGACTCACTGCTGCCCTCCCCGACCCTTCAGCCGGATGAGCTCCCGCCCTCTCCCGCCTCCGGCCTTCGGCCAGGGGGATCCCCCGCTCGCTCCGCTCACCGCGCCGACGATGTCGCCCTGCTCGTAGCGCGCACCCGGGCCCTTCACACCGACCAGGTCGCCGCCTGGGGCCTGCCCGCCGACCCCGAGATCGTCGCCGAGGCCCGGCTCCAGGCCTCCCGCCAGCTCCAGGCCTGGGGGCTGGAGGAAGTGGGGTTCATCACCGAGCTGGTGGTCAGCGAACTGGTCACCAACGCCATCCGGTACGGCGAGGCCCCCATCCAGCTCAGGCTGATCCGCGACCGCACCCTGATCTGCGAGGTCTCCGACAGCAACAGCGCCTCCCCCCACATGCGCCGCGCCCGCACCTTCGACGAGGGCGGCCGCGGGCTCCTCCTGGTCTCCCAGCTCACCCAGGGCTGGGGCACCCGGCAGACCACCAGCGGCAAGACCATCTGGGCCGAGCAACTCCTACCGACGGGCCACGCATGAGGATTCCGGTGAACCCCCACGCCACCGCGGAGGCTCCGCCGAACGGCCGGACCCGCGCGCTCGGACTCGTCTTCCCGCCGGCCGGCGATCACTACACGGCAACGAGTCTTGAGTTCATCGGCCGGGTGGCCGAGGCGGCTCAGGATTATGACTACGACGTGCTGCTCACCACCGGCCGCGAGGTCGGCGACCCGCCGTTCCAGCGGATCCTGACCGGACACCGGGTGGACGGCCTGATCCTGATGGAGATCCTGCTGGAGGACGCCCGGGCCACCCACCTCATCGAGCTGGGCTTCCCCTTCGTCACCATCGGACAGTCCGGCCTGGAGAAGACCTGGTGGGTGGACATGGACTGGGTGACCCTCGGCCGTGCCTGTGTGCGGCACCTGGCCGACCTGGGCCATCGCAGGATCGCCTTCGTCAACCGGTCGGAAGAGTTCTTCCGGTCCGGATACGAGTCCGCGCACCGTGGGCTGGAAGGGTTCAACAAGGGCGTGGCGGAGCTGGGGCTCACCGGACGCGGGTATCTCTGCGGGGACGACGACGCCGCGGGCGAGGCGTGCGTTGGGCGGATCCTGCAGGAGGACCCGGCCACCACCGCGTTGGTGACCATGAACGAGGCGTCCCTGGGGGGCGTGTACCTAGGGCTGACCCGTGCCGGCCGTGTCGTGCCGCGAGACTTCTCGGTCGTCGGCCTGGTGTCCGGGCCCTGGACGGAGACGGTGACCCCGACGCTCACCGCGGCCGACGAGCCGATCGACGAGATCAGCCGGGTCGCGGTCGAGCTGCTGCTGGATCGGCTGGACTCGCCCGACGCCTCTCCCCGGCACGTCATGCTGAGACAGCTGATCTCCATCCGCTCCAGTACTGGCCCTCCCCCCTCGGGACCGGGCGCCGAGTTCTGAGCCGCAGCGCAGGGCCGGTGGCCCGGGGCCTTGTGGGCAGAGTGGGCCTGCGGCCGCCGTATGTGGAAGCCGTGGGCAGCGCCGCTCGGTAGGCCTGGTGTTTGTCCTTGCAGGTCACCACTCCGGTGAGAGACGAATGAGCCCTACTGGGGCTGGGTGTGTGACGTTCGCAGTGGCGAGCCTGCCGACCCGAACAAGGCATCGGAGGGGGCTCGGTGGAGCCTCTTTGTGTGCCACGCGCCGAGTGAGCGACTCCGAGCGCGTCATCATCTCGTGGGAGACACCTAGCCGGGACTCCGGGACTCCGGGAGGGTCGCAGACGGTGTCGCGGATCCCCTGTTCCGGAACCGTGGTGGAGAGAATCAGACTTTGATGACGCGGATGCCGCGGCCGCACAGCACGTGGAGGTCTTCGGGGTCCGATGTCAGGACGCTCACGGGGGCGGGTGAGGTGAGTGCGGTGGCGGCGACGATGGCGTCGAGGGCGTATTTGTGGCCGTGCAGGCCGGCTGCGGCGAGCAGCATGCTCGCGTGGCGGGCGATGGCTTCGGTGGGCGGGACGATGTTGACGCGGGAGACGGCGTAGTCGAAGCGGGCCTGGTTGGTCTTGGGGTCGCGGGCTTCGACGACGGTGACGGAGCTGGTGATGACGCGGATGTCCTCGGCCTCGGCGGCGGCGAGCCACTCGGTGAGTTCGGGTGTGCGTCGTACGAGCTTGGACAGGCCTTCGCAGTCCAGGACGAGGGTGCCGCTCACGCGGCGTCCGCCGAGCCGGCCGTGTCGCCGCGCAGGAGCGCTCGCTTGGCATCGACCGCAGCCTGGTCGACCGGGCCGTGCTCGGCTTCGGCGTCTTCGATGAGTTCGCGCAGCCGGTCGCGCTCCAGTTGGCGCTGGATGAGGGCTTCGACGTAGGCGGACATGCCGCGTTTGCCGGTGCGGGCCTTGAGAGCGGCGATGGTGCCTTCGTGGAGGGAGACGGAGACCGGGCGGACGGGGCCCTCGCCGGGGGCGGGCTCGGGGTCGGGAGAAATGGCCATGAAGCCACTTTAACAAGAGTCTTGTTATTCGGGCGGAGTGATTCTGCAAGGGCGGCCGGTATCCGCGCACGGTCCTCCGTCTGGGAGGTCCTCGCCTCTTGACCGGCGCGAAGGTGCCCGCTCATTGGTCAGGCGGTGTCCGGCATGAAGACGACGTGCGTCTGATCTGCTGGTTTCACGTGAAACATGTGACGTTGGTGACGAAGGCGAGCAGGCCGCGCTCGGCCTCGGTTACCAGGCCCGCCGCCCGGTACCCCGCCGTTGACAACTCTCCAACAAGGACCAGTTCACCGACAGGCCGCAGATGGCCGTCGGCGAGGAGATCCAGGCCAGGCACTTCCCGGTCGGGTCGGGCGACCCCATCTACGTCGTGACCAAGGCCGCCTCCGCGGAGCAGGTGAGGACCGTGCTGTCCGGCGTCACCGGAGTCGCCGTCGTCTCGGCGCCGATGGTCGAGGACGACGAGGCCGTCCTGCTCGGGGAACTCGAGGAGGACCCCAGCAGTCCGGCCGCGATGCGCACCGTCGAACAGGCCAGAACCGCGGTCCACCGGATCGAGGGTGCGGATGCCCAGGTCGGCGGCAACGCGGCGATCATTCTCGACACGCAGGAAGCGGCCTCCCGCGACTCAGAGGTGTGCTGCTGGACACCGTGATCGTCCGCTCGGTGCTGGTCACCGCGCTGACCCTGGACGTGGGCCGGTGGATGTGGTGGCCCAGCAGTCTGTTCAGGCGTCACGACGACCCCCGGCAGCCGGCGGACCAGCCCGGCCTGGAGCCCGCTCTCAGGGGCACGTGACAACCCTCCGTCAACGGGCCTTCCGCCACGGGCACTTCGGCGCGGGGCTTTTGTCGTGCTTCCGTTCGTCACGCCGGCCGCCGTCATCGCGTACGGCTCCCTTGCCTCCGTCTCCTGCCGTATCCGGAGCGCCCGTACCACTGTCGGCATCGTCGAGGTGATGTGAACGCGGGTCCTGGATCTGCTTCAGCGCCACCGGGAAGACACTGTCGTAGGGACAACGCGCCCGTCGTCCGACCCGGCGGAGACGGCAGCCGTCGGCCCGTCACCCGCTGCCCCGGACCACCCGAACCGGGACCTGAAGCATCAGGGGCCGCGAGCCGCACGCCGCTTTTTTGGGAGCGGGATATCAGGGTGCCGGGGACGAGGACGCGAGGAAGGACACCTTGTGGACGACACGGAGTCGAGGAGTGGGCCGCAGTGGGGGCCGTGGTCGCTGGACGAACACGGCTACCCGGGACTCGCTCAGTACGCGAACGCCGAGATCGCGGAACTGATCCGGCTCAGGCTCTGGTTCCAGGACACGTTCGAGCAGCGCAACCGGAACCCGCGCGACCTGCTGGGCAACCTGTACGAGGCGCTGCGCGCCCGGCGCGTCTTCTACGAGGTGCAGCCCTGGCACGCGGGGCCGGAGCAGATCGTGCGCGACTCCGGTCTTGTCGACCGCGGTTGCGCGACCTGCCTGGACATCAGCCTGCTCTTCGCCTCCATGTGCCTGCACGCCGGACTGCGCCCCTACCTCGCGATCCTCAAGAGGGCCGGGGACGAGCACGCGGTGCTGCTCGTCGACCTCGGGGCCGGCACCGGACGCGACGGTGTCGACCCGCCCGTGCTCTGCATGGACGCGCCGACCCTGCCGCGGCACGTGTACAAGCGCGCCCCGGTGGGGGCGGCCCTGCTGCGGAACGCCGTCGCGGTGGACGTCACGGTCGCCTGCCGGACGGAGGGAAACCACCGCGGGGGAGGCTTCGCCGAGGCGTGTGCCGAGGGGCGGTCGCAACTGCTGAGCGACGACTACCGGGACTGTGTGCTGATCGACGTGGTGGCGTTGCAGGCGGACGGGTGGCCCCCGTTCGCGCCGGTGCCCGTCGGTGAACGCCCGGTCATCAGCCGCCGGTTGCCCTCCCGGCCGCCGTTCGTGTCCTACGCCGGCCGCGCGGACGTCATGGACAAACTGACCGGGGCCGTCGGCACCGTCGTGCTGCTGGGCGAGCCCGGGAGCGGCAAGTCGATGCTGGCCCACGAGATCGCCGCCCGTGCGCAGTACGGCTCGGGCTGGTTCCTCGACGCGCACGACCCGCGGGTGCTGGAAACCTCCCTGGGCCGGGCGGAGATCGCCGAGACGGGCGTCGACCCGGCCGCCGCCGAGGCCGTCACGACCGGCGACCACGCGCAACTGGCGCTGGCCCGGCTGCGGGAGGCGCCCGGGTCGTGGGTGGTGGTCCTGGACAACGTGCAGGTGTCACCGGAGGAACTGCGTGCCTGGCCCGAACCCTCCGCCGACAAGGGCCAGTTGCTGCTGATCACCACGACCGACCCGGCCTGGGCCCAGCGCGCCGGCATGCAGTGCGTGGAACTGTCCGCGCTGTCGGACCAGGACGTCACCGAGCAACTGGACGCCGACGCTCCGAGCGCGCTGCTGGCCGGCCGCCCCCTCCTGGTCGCCGCCAGCCGCAGGTTCCGGGAGGAGACCGGCACGGACTGGTGGACACGGGGGTGCGTGGACCACGCCCCGACCGCGTTCTGGACCGCGGTCCAGCGGGCGGTCGAGGAGGCCGGCGGCGCCGAGGGGCGAGCCGCCTGGTACGTGGCCCAGGCGCTGGCCTGGCTGCCGTCGGTGGACCTGGACGCAGACCTGGTCCGGGGCGTCGCCGCCGCCCTGATGGAGAGCGACGGTGCCGGGCGTCCCGGGGGCGGGACCACCCGGCGGGCCGCGGAACGCCTGCACCGACTGGGCCTGGTGGACCTGCGGGACGGGCGGATCACCCTGCACGGACTGTTCAGGGACGCCGTCCGTGTGGACGTACGGCAACGCGGTCCGCAGACCGCGGGCCAGGTCGCCAAGGCGGTCGTCGAGGACCTGTTCGCCCGCCTCGACACCGTGGGCCGGCGCATCCTGCGCGCGGACGGGCAACGACCGCCGGACACGAAGCCGGGCCCGGCCATGAATCCGGACCCGGACCCGAACGCGGACCCGAACCCGGACCAGCGTCTGAACGCGGACCCGACCCCGACCTCGACCCCACCCCCGGCCCAGCAAGCCCTGGCCACGGCCGACCCCGACGCCGCGCCCGCCCCCGACGCCGTAGCCGTCCCCCACGCCCTCGCGCTCAGCCGCGAGGACGTGGACGTGATGGCCGAGCTGCTGCGCGCCCGCGACGACACCCGGGCCCTGCACGCCCTGGGCGGGCTGGTGGAGCGGCATGACCACACCATGGCCGCCGGTCTCTACGACGCGGTCCTCGACCGGATGGGGGAGTGGACGTCGGCGCACGAGCGGCCGGGGCCCCCGGCGCTCCGGCTGATCGTCGTCAACTGCCTGCGTGGCAAGGCCCGCGCGGTGTTCCGTACCAGGGACTCGACCGCCGAGCAGCTCGAAGAGGCGATGGACTGGATGGTGTACTGCCGCCGGCTGTGCGCCGACCCGCCGGCCGACCCGGCCCTGCGCGAGGCCTTCCTGCTCACCTCGGCCCGGGCCGAGGCCCTGTACGGGCTGCTCCTGCGCAGGCGGGCGCTCCAGCACCAGGACACCGGGCGCAGGCGGAGCCTGCTCCAGCAGGCCAAGGAGATCCTGCTCGCCAGCGCACGGCAGCGGCTGGACATCATCGGCGCGTCCACGGACAGTCCCGACGTCGACCGCAGCCGGTTCAACCTGGCCGGCCTGGAGATCGAACTGGCGAAGGCCAGCGAGCCGCAACAGCGCTCCAGGTGTCTCGACGAGGCCTGGAAGGTCTACGCCGAGGTCCTCGCCATCCGCGAGGCCCGCTACCGCACCCGCCACCTGGAAGAAGTCGTCACCTGCATCAACGGCTTCGCCATCGTCCTCTACTACCGGGCCATGCTGCTGCCCGCCTCCACCCAGCAGCGCTCCGACTGGCTGCGCCAAGCGGCCGACCACGCACATGACGCCATGCGGCTGCGCCAGGAGGTCGAGGGCCGGGCGGACGGGCCCAACACCGTCAAGTCCGCCGCGCTGGCCGCGAAGATCGCCCTGGCGCGCCTGGACCTGCGGGCCGCCGTGACCGGTCGGGCATCCGACCGGTCCGACACCCTGTTCGGCCAGTACCGCACGGAACGCGACGCCGGGGCCCTGCTGCCGGCGGCCTCCCGCCCGCTCACCGAAGCGGCCTCCCGCCCGCTCACCGAAGCGGCCTCCCGCCCGCTCACCGAAGCGGCCTCCCGCCCGCTCACCGAAGTGGCACCCCGCCCGCTCACCGATGCGGCCCCCCATCCGCTCACCGAAGCGGCATCCCACCAGCTCACAGAAAAGGCCACCCCCATGCCGTCCTCCTCCACGCCGTCTTCGCTGCCGTCCTTCCCGCCCGTTCCGCTGCCCACCGTCCACAACGTCACCGCCGGCATCGAGGCGTGGATCGGCTCCGAGGCCATGCGCACCCTGGTCACCGCCTTCGACGGTGACGACAAGTTCCTCCTCGACCCGTCCGTGCCGCTCACCGAGCGCGTGACCCGCCTGCACGCCTTCAGCGGCCGCTGGGAGGACCGCCCCGAGGGCCAGGAGCGCAACGACGGCTTCGAGCTGGACATGACGTCCCAGGTACGGGACATCGTTCTGGCCGCCACCGGGGCACTTGGCCTGCACGGTTGCCCGCCCCCGCGGCACCGCGACTACGACCACGTCCTCATGCTCGGCGGCCTCGTACGCGCCTGCTTCAACCGGCCCGCCTTCGCCGCCGAACTCCTCGGCAGCGGCACGGTGCACACCGAGAGTGTGGTGGCGCTGGGCGCCCACCGTCGCTTCAAGAAGTCGGAGACGAACCCGGGCGAGGACGAGTTCCTGCTCGCCGGGAAGATCGGTCACCCCCATCTGACGGAGGAGTACGAGGCCCTCGACCTCGGGACCCGCCTCGCCTTCGGCCTTCAGACCCCGGAGCACGTCGAGGGCGAGAAGCACGACGACATCGGCGGCACCTGGGGCGTACACCACTACCGGCGCGCTGACGGGCTCGCCGTCCGGGTGGCCGCGGCCCCGTCCTCGGAACCGGAAACCCGGCGCGCGCACACCGGTGACACATACGCCTTCTTCGCCGAGTACCTCGAACAACTGCCCAGCGGCGCCCGGCTGTTGATCGTCACCACCCCGATCTACGCCCCCAACCAGCACTTCACCGCCCTGCACCGGCTCGGCCTGCCGTACGACGTCCACGTCGAGACCGTCGGCGGCGACCCGGCCCGCGTCGAGGGAGCGCTGCACCAGACCTTCACCCCGACCCGCTACCTCGCGGAGGTCCGTACGGCGCTGCGGGCGCTGCGAGGACTGAGCGCCGCCGCGACCGAGGCACCACAGGAGGCATGAGATGAGCGCAGACCGCGGCGACTCGGCGAGGCGAGACGAACGAGCCGGGCACGGCGAATCGGCCAAGGAAGCGGCGAGGCGGGCCTGGCTGATGCTGCCCCTCGCCACCCGCAGAAAGCTGGCCGAGAAGCCGGGCAGTACCTCGCCGTGCGAACGGGTGACCAGGCGGCTGTGGCAGAGCCTGTTGCGTCTGACCGTCCTGGAGGTCAGGAAGGACCTCGCTCCCGTCGTCACCTCGGCGGGAAGCGGGCTGCTCACCGCCGACCAGGCCGACGCCGTCGAGGAGGCCGTCCTGTCCCAGGCCGAACGGCTCGACACGGCCGGCGACTGGTACCAGGGGCTGCGTGCGGCGCATCAGCGGCTGCGCACCGGCAAGGACGCCGGCTCCCAGTTCGCCCCGCTCGGGGAACGGACCTACCCGCTGGCCTGGGACGCCAGCGCCCGCTACGGCCGTCACGTCACCGAGGCCGTCTGCGACGCCCTCATGGCGACCGTCCTGCACGGCGACCCCGACGAGCCGCCGCCGACCCCGGCAGCCCTCAAGGCGCTGTGCCTGGACCCCGTGGCCGTCGCCCGGTTACAGGCGATCATCGACGAGTCGTGGGCCCCCATTACCGACGCGCCGGTGGCGGAGGCTCCCTCGCGCTCGCCCTCGCCCCAGGGCCTGGTCCAGGCCCTGCTCGACGAGCCGGACAAGAGCGCCGAGTTGGGCAAACTCTGGGACGCCTACGCCAAGTCGCGGCCGTGGCGGACGTACCTCGGACACGCCGACGAACTCGGTCTGTCCCGGCACGCGGAGCCGCCCGCACCACGCCCGGTGGAAGCGGGTTGGCAGTCCAAGAAGGACAACTCGACCTCGGACGACTCGGCTTCGGCCGAGGACGAGGGGGCGCGGGAGGGCGTGCTTCCGCTGGTGCTCCCGCTGGACCGCTCGCTGCGAGAACGTCTGCACCCCTCACTCGGCCAGTTGCAGAAGCATCCGCACGTCACCCACCGCACGGCACGTCAGATCGCGTACGAGGAGGCCGTCCGTTCCTGCCACCCACTCGGCATCCAGGACGACGTCCTGCGCGCGATCCTGTGCCTGGGATCGGTGTGCGCGGGCGCGCTCGTCCCGCACACGGCGTCCAAGTGGAGCAGGACGGCGTCGAACGGGGCAGTGCCGCTTCGTCTCCAGCAACTGTCCCGGCAGGCCTGGCGCCGCGACTTCGTGGTCGCGACCCTGCGGCTCGGCGAGGGCCAGCACGCTCCGGTGCGGGATGCGCTGGCGGACCCCGCGCATGGTTTCGGCGTCGCGCTGTGGGGCGTACTGCACCGACAGGAGCTGACCGGCGGCCGCGTGGAGCCGGAAGACCTGTGGAACACCCTGGTCATGGGCGCCGCCCGGACGTTCCTCCTGAAGCTCGCCTCCCTCATCAAAGCGGTCCTCGACGGCAAGAGTCCCCGACTGGGCCCCGCCATCGCCGGCGACGCCGACCTCGACCTGGTCGCCGACCGCGCCCAGCCGGTGGAGGACGCCGTCACGGCCGTAGCGGACGAACCCTGGGCCACCGTCGCCGAGGCGCTGGCGCACGGCCTGGAACAGCGGGGACTGCGGGACCGGTCGGCCCACCTCTACCTCGAACGCCTTGTCGACCCACGGCACCACGAGTGGGCGGCCGGCACCTGGCAGTCGCTCTACGACGGCTACCGGGGCCAGTACGGCACCGCGGCCGCGCCGCCCGTCATCTCCTTCGATCAGGCACGTCAGTTCGTAGTCCGGTTCCGCACACTCCACAGCCCGGGAGGGGCACGATGACGAACGTCAACCCCCCGACGACCGCCTTCGCACGGCGGCTCGACGGGCACCACCCGTCAGCGGAGATCACCGTCGACACCGTGGGCACCCTGCGTATCGGCGCCCCACCGGCACCCGCGCCCTTCAGCGCCCCGCTGCCCGCACTCAGCGGCCTGCTCGTGTTCGACCCCTTCGCCCCCGACCAGCCGCCCTACGCCGAACTGGACGGCCCCGACCACGCGGGCGCGATCCTGCCGCTGACCCTGGGCGACGACACGACCCAGGCCGCCACGGACGCCCTGGCCGCGGCGGGCCGCGCCCTCGTCCCGCCCGACGCGCCGGCCGACCACGTCCTCGCCCGCCGGACCGCCCCGTACGTGCCCGGCCCCGCCCACCTCGCCGCCGCCCGCCTCGCCACGCTGCTGTGGCTGTCCCGGTGGTCCCCGCGCCCGCTCGACGCCGACCTGCTCGACATCGAGGCGTCGGTGCTGCTGATGGACCTCGACGATGTCGTCGAGGACGCCTGCGACACCGCCCGCGAGCACCTGGCCCACAGTGCTCCACGGCTGGTCCAGATCGCCCACGCCGTGCTGCGCGACCGGCCGTTGCCCGGGGAGGAATGGGTCGTCGAACTCATCGCCGAGGCGCTGGAGCACGCCGACGACCTGCTCGGCGGCCACTCCCTCCACGGGCAGCTGCGGGAACTGGCCGCCCGGGCCCGGGGCAGAGACCGTCGGCCGTACGATCTCGGCGCGGATCTCGACGCCCAGTTGCGGCGGCTGCTGCGACCCGCCCACGCGGTCCTCGGCAGCCCGGGCCGGGTCGGCTGGCGGCGCGCGGACACCGACTGGGCCCAGGTGCCGCCCGGGCTGCTCAGCGGCGGCGAGGGAAACATCTGGTGGCGCGTCCAGCGGGAGGAGCACGGCCGTCCGGTCCTCTCGGTGCGAGCCGAGGCCGCCTCCGACGTGCCCGCCCACCAGCGACTGGCCTTCAGGGTCTACGTTCCGCACAGTCCGCTCCCCGTGGCGGTCGGCGGTCTCAGGGCCGAACGCGGGGCGACACGGACCGAATGGCTCGGCAGCGTCACGCTCAGCGGGCTGTCGGACGGCGATGCCACCGACGAGCTGACGGTGGACGTCTTCCATCCGGACCACGCGGGCCCGGCCCGCCTCGGACAGGCCGCCGAACGGGCCAAGACCGAACGGCAGGCCGTGCGCTACCTCTTCGAGCTGCGCGAGTTCCTCGCCCGCCAGGAGGCCCGCGGCCTTCGGGACTGGGCGCAACTGGTCGACGCGGACACCTCGTTGCACCCCCGCTCGCCCGAGGACCCCCTGAGCGTGCGGATGCGGCCCCTGGCCGCCGCCGCCCGCGCCTTCGCCGACCGGCTGCGGGGCGAGGACGCCGGCCCTTCCGCCCCTTCCGCCCCTTCCGCTCCGACGCAGCCGCGCCTGCATGCTGCCGAATGGCGGCCGACACTGGCGGAATGGGGGCGACTGCGCCGCAACTTCGGACGCTGATCAGCCAGTTCGCCAGTTCACCGTAGCCTCCCGCTCCCAAAAACGCGCTTGGGAACGCGAGTTCAGCACGAGAGCGCTGGACGGCGCGGGACCGAGCGGAGGCGGCAGGATGTCGACGGAGCTGATCGTGGCAGCAGGGGTGGTCGTCACCCTCGTAGGACTCCTCATCGTGGCGACGGCCACGGTGCTCATCGTGCGGGTGGTGACCACCGTGATCGCGAACGGGCACAAGCTGCCCCCGCGCCTGCTGAAGGAGATCGCGGAGATCGCGCGGGTGCTGCGGGGCGGGGGTTCCCGCCGCCGATAGAAACCGGCACGACGAGAAGAACGGACGGGGCCGCGGCCGACGACAGTCGGCGGCGGCCCCGTCGCCATGTCCGCGGCGATGTGGCCGCACACCAACGTCCGGCCCGGCCCGTGGACACACAGGCGCTCAGAAAGTCCTTACCTTGAATCCTCCCCTCCCTGAAGGGGAGGGGATTCCTGGCTCAGGCAGCCTCCTGGAGCAGCGCTCCAGGAGGTCTTCCGCCATCGGCACCAGCCGGGTTGAGACCAGCCCGGACGAGCATCACGCGTGCGGAGTTCTTGTCCCGTGGGGACACGGTTCCGCACGCGGTGCAGGTGTAGGTGCGCTCACCCAGCGGCAGGCGATGCTTGGCTCTCGCATCGCAGTGCGCGCAGTCCATCGTGGTGTGCGCGGGGTGTACGAGGCGGATGTCCCGCCCGTGCTTGCGGCCCATCTCGATCAGGGCGGCCTTGGTGGCGCCGATGGCGGCGTCAGCGGCCTTGCGGGCCATGGTGGACTTGGCAAGGAACTTCGGGCGGAAATCCTCGACAGCGATGGCGTCGTGGTCGCGGACCACCTTTTTGGCCCACTTACGGCCGGCGTCCGCACGCTGCCTCGCCACCTTTTTATGCGCCTTCGCCCTCAGTTTCTTCGCTTCCCGGTAGCCCTTCGACTCTCGCTGGGCCTTCTTCGGCTTGCGGCGGGCCATCATCCGGTCGTACCGGGTCAGCTTTGCCCGGGCCTTCTGCCCGTGCCCGGCGTGCGGCAGGTCGTGCGCGTCGGGTGTGGTGGTCGCGGTTACCTTCACACCCCAGTCGACACCCAGTACGCGACCGGTCTGCGGCAGCGGCTGTACCTCGGCGGGCACGACGAACGAGGCGTACCAGTGCCCGAGGCTGTCCTGGTACACGCGCACCGAGGACGGCTCAGCCGGCAGTTCCCGCGACCACACCACCGTCACGACGATGTCCCCGGCCAGGTGCAGCCGGCCGTCCTTCAACCGGAACCCGCGCTGCGTGTAGTTGAGGGTCGGCAGCGCCTCGCGCTTGGTCTTCCACTTCGGCATCCCCGCCCGCTGCTGCACCGGGCGTTCGCGGATGTCGTTGTGCGCCTTGGCGCGGGAGCGGCCGAAATCTCGGATGACCTGCTGTTGGACAACCGATGAGCCCTCACGCAGCCACGGCGTACCGGCGCGGGCTCCGGTCAGCATCCTGTCGAGCTGCGCCGGACCGCACGTGGCCTTCTGGCCGGTCGCCTTGTTGTGCAGGTGTACGGCCCTGGACTTGGCGACGCATTCGTTCCACAGCCACCGGCATCGGTCCCACTCCGCCGCCAGGGCGGTGCGGGCGGTGGACGACACGCGCAGCCGGAAGGTGTGCCGGGCATGCCCGCCCTCCGCAGCCATCCCCACGTGTGCCATCTCGCCCCCTCACGGTCCCTGGCCGGGACACTGCGCCGTCCCGAACCCTCCGAAGGACCGTACGTTCGACAGCAGCACAAACACACCCCAATCCCACGGCTACCACCGGGACCAGCGATCACAGGCACACGCGTTCGCATCACCTCGGTGGTGCCGACAGCGGTACGGGCGCTCCGCGCCCCGAACCGGATACGGCGACGCTCCGCGTCGCGACACCCGGATGCGATTCCTCCCCGGCGTGAACGCCGGGGCCTCCTCGCAACAACCAGGTGAACGGCTAGCATCGCGGGCGCGATTGGTTCGGGTGGGATGAGGTGAGGACGTGGCGGAGCCGAGAGTCGCCGTAGCCGTGGTGACCATGGGGAACCGGCCGGCGGAGGTCGACGCGCTGTTGGAGTCCGTGGCCAAGCAGGACCTCGCTCCCGCGCGGATCGTGATCGTCGGCAACGGCTGCCGGCTGCCCGAGTTCGCCCAGCGGCTCTCGCTGCCCGGCGAGGTCACAGCCATCGATGTCGAGGAGAACCTCGGCTGCCCCGGCGGACGGAACGTGGCGCTCGCCCGGCTCCGGGAGTTCGGGGACGTCGACGTGGTCGTCGAGCTCGACGACGACGGCCTGCTCGTCGACCCCGATGTGCTGCGTCACGTGGGGGAGTTGTTCACGGCCGACCCGCGTCTTGGCATCGTCGGCTTCCGCATCGCCGACGAGCACGGGGAGACCCAGCAGCGGCACGTGCCCCGGGTCGGCTCCTCCGACCCCCTGCGGGGCGGGTACGTCACTGGGTTCCTCGGCGGCGGGCACGCCTTCCGCATGGCGATGCTCGACCAGATCGGCGACTGGCCTGCCGCGTTCTTCTTCGCCCACGAGGAGACCGACCTGGCCTGGCGGGCCGCCGACCACGGCTGGCGGATCCTGTACGCGCCCGAGCTGCTGCTCCAGCACCCGAAGACCTCGCCCGCCCGGCACGCCATCTACTACAGGGTGAACGCCCGCAACCGGGTCTGGCTGGTCCGCCGCCGGCTTCCGCTGGCGCTCATCCCCGTGCACCTGGGCGTGTGGACCCTGCTCACCCTGTTGCGGGTGCGGTCGACGGCCGGGCTGCGCGCCTGGTTCGGCGGCTTCGTCGAGGGGCTGCGGGAACCCGCGGGTGAGCGGCGGCCGATGCGCTGGGGAACGGTGTGGAGGCTGACCCGGCTGGGCCGGCCTCCGGTGATCTGACACCAACTCGTCGGGACACGCCCGGTCGGCCGCGCCGCGCACGGACGCGGATCCCGGTCGCTCACCTCCGACGACCGGGACCCGCTCACGTCCTCGAACCCGGCCGTGACGGCGACACTCCCCCGAGTTGCGCGTCGTACGCGCGCACCGTCGGGCCGGCTCCGATGCAGTGATCACATCAGGCCACACCAACGGATCGCTAACATATGGCCAACGGTTCGCCGTTTCCAGCCGGAGGCTCCGCCCTGGAGCGCGGGCGGGCGCGGCGTGCGGGAAGGCAGTGGGGCGTGATGGGGTGCGGGCTGCAGTACGGACTGCGGTTCGGCCTGCTGGGGCCACCTGTCCTGTACGACGACCAGGACGGCGTCGGCGGCGTCGGTGACATCGGCGACGGGGTGGACCGGGGTGGTGACACCGACGTCCGGGCGATCCGGAGTCCCAAGGTGCGGGTCCTGCTCGCCGCGCTGTTGCTCGAAGCCGGCCGGGTCGTGTCCGTCGAGTCGCTCAAGGACGCGCTGTGGGGCGACGCCCCGCCCGCGTCGGCACAGGCCTCGCTGCACAACCACGTCACCCGGCTGCGCCGACTGCTCGACGAGCCGGGGCGGCTGCGCGCGGTGCCGCCCGGCTATCTGCTGCGGGTCGAGCAGGGAGAGCTGGACGTCCATGTCTTCGAACGGCACATCGCCGCCGCCCGGGGCGCGTACGCCGCCAGGAACTGGGAGCGGGTCGTGCGCGAGTGCGCGGCGGCGCTCGCGCTGTGGCGGGGCGGGCCGCTGAGCGGACTGCCCGCGGAACTGGGCGGGTACGCCTTCGCGCAGCGCCTGCGGGAGGCGCGGCTGCTGCTCCTGGAGTGGCGCTACGACGCCGAACTCGCCCTCGGCG
Organism: Streptomyces sp. NPDC050997; assembly: GCF_040660135.1. Taxonomy (NCBI): domain Bacteria; kingdom Bacillati; phylum Actinomycetota; class Actinomycetes; order Kitasatosporales; family Streptomycetaceae; genus Streptomyces; species Streptomyces sp. NPDC050997. Next base: position 89,086 of record NZ_JBFAGK010000023.1, on the reverse strand, counting down.
GCACCCGACTCGACGCGCTGGTACCGGAGTTGGCGGCACTCACCCTCGAACATCCGCTGCGGGAGGCCTACCACCGCCAGCTGATGCTCACCCTGCACCGCACCGGCCGCCAGGCCGAAGCCCTCGCCGTCCACCGCGACCTGCGCACCCGCCTCATCGAGGAACTCGGCATCGAACCGGGCCCGTCGGTGGGCGATGCGCACGTCGAGGTCCTCCGGGGTGCGGTGACGGCTGCCGATGCGGGTGATGCGGGTGCGGGTGATGCGGATGGCGTGGGCGACCCGGCTGACGCGAGTGAGGACAGGGGACCGACCTCGGCGGACGAGGACGACGCCCCCACGCACACTCGCGTCGAACTCGACGACACCCGCGGCGGCCCCGGCGACGACACCCACTGCCGTACCGGCGACGGAGCCCCGCACACCCCCGCCGACCGCAACCCCCCACACCCCGCCCCCCGATCAAACGCTACGCGCGAAGACCACCCCCAGCCCTCGCCCCGCCCCGCCCAACTCCCCCCGCCACCGGCCCATTTCACCGGCCGCGCCACCGAGCTCGACGACGTGCGCCGAGCCCTCACTCCCGGCTCCCACCCCACCCCCACCGGGGCCGTCGCCGTGATCAGCGGTATGGCGGGCGTCGGCAAGAGCGCACTCGCCCTTCACGTCGCGCATGAGCTGCGGGAACGTTTCCCCGACGGTCAGCTCTACGCCAATCTGCACGGCGCCACCCCCGGCATGACCCCCCTCACGTCGGCCCAGGCCCTCACCGCCCTGCTCCGCGACCTCGGCGTCGATCCCCGAGCCGTCCCCGAACACCCGGACGCGGCCGCCGCGTTGCTGCGGTCGCTGCTCGCGCCGACCCGCACGCTGATGGTGCTGGACGGCGCCGCGAGCGCCGCACAGGTACGGCCGCTGCTGCCCGCCGGTGCCGGGTGCGCGGTGATCGTCACCAGCCGCTCGCCGCTCACCGCCCTCGACGGCGGCGCCCACCGCTTCCCGCTCACCCCGCTGAGCGCGGAGGACAGCGCGGCCCTCCTACGAGCGGCCTCCGGCCGCGACGCCCTGAACGCCCCCCACTCCCTCGTCGAACTCACCGGCCGCCTCCCGCTGGCCCTCCGTATCGTCGCCGCCCGCCTGGCCGCGCGCCGCGCCCTCACCCCCGACGTGCTCGTCGGTCAACTCGCCGCCACGCAAGGACGGTTGCATCACCTGGAGTACGACGACCTGAGCGTCCGTCGCTCCCTGGCCGTCGCCCACGACGCGCTCGCCGCCTCCGACCGGCGGGCCGACCGTGACGCGGCCCTCGCCCTGTCCCGCATCGGCGCCCTGGACCTCCCCGCCTACGGCACCCCGCTCCTCGCCCGCCTCCTCGGCACCGACGAGCAGCGCGCCGAGGCCGCCCTCGACCGCCTCGTCGACGTGGCCCTCCTGGAGGAGACGGCGTACGGCCGCTACGCCCCCCACGACCTGGTCCGCGACTTCGCCCGCGAACTCGCCGACGACGGGGACGAGTACGGGGACGAAGACGGGGACGAGCCCTCGGGAACACGCTGATCACTTCGCGTCCGCATAGCACTCCACCACCGCCGTGCTGAACGGAAACCGAACCGGCGTTTCGCCGAATGTCAGCCGGCCCGCCAGGTCCGCCGCCTCCCGGATCGCCGCCACGATCGTCTCCGCCTCCTCCTTCGGGCAGTGCACGATGACCTCGTCGTGCTGGAAGAAGACCAGGTCCGCCGCCATGCCCGCGCAGGTGCGGCGCAGCGCGGCGAGCAGCAGCAGGGACCAGTCGGCGGCGCTGCCCTGGACGACGAAGTTGCGCGCGAACCGGCCGCGGGCGCGGGCGTTGGTGGAGGCGTAGCCGGGCGCCCACTGGCGGTCCTCGGAGTCGTCCTCGGCGAGGGGGATGCCCGCCTCCTCCGCCGAGTCCTCGGTCGCCCCGGCCGCCGGCGGACAGGTCCGCCCCAGCCAGGTACGCACGAGCCGCCCCTCCTCGCCGGCCCGTGCCGCGTCGTCGACGTAGGCCACCGCGCGCGGGAAGCGGCGTCTGAGCGCGGCGAGGTTCTTGAGGCCGTCGCCGGAGGTCTGTCCGTAGACCGCGCCGAGCACGGCGAGCTTGGCCTGGGCGCGGTCGCCGGAGAAGGCGCGCTCGGAGACGGACTGGTAGAGGTCGCTCTCGCGGCCGGCGACCTCCATCAGGCCGGGGTCGCGGGAGATGGCGGCCAGTACCCGCGGCTCCATCTGGCTGGCGTCGGCGACGACGAGCCGCCAGCCGGGGTCGGCGATCACGGCGCGCCGGATCACCTTGGGGATCTGCAGGGCGCCACCGCCGTTGGTCACCCAGCGGCCCGTGACCGTCCCGCCGGCCTGGAACTCGGGCCGGAACCGGCCGTCCCGCACCCAGTCCTGGAGCCAGGACCAGCCGTGGGCGACCCAGATGCGGTACAGCTTCTTGTACTCGATCAGCGGTTTCACGGCGGGGTGGTCGACCGACTCGATCTCCCAGCGCCGGGTGGACTTGATCTTGATCCCGGCCCGGGTGAACGCCTTGACGACATCGGCGGGCAGGTCGGGACGGACCCGGCGGCCGAAGGCGGCGGACACCTCGTCGGCGAGCTCGGCCAGGCGCCGGGGCTCGCCCCCGCCCGGGTACCGCTCGCCGAGCAGTTCGTGCAGCACCGCGCGGTGCACGTCGGCGCTCCAGGGCAGTCCGGACCGGTTCATCTCGGCCGCCACGAGCATGCCCGCGGACTCGGCGGCGGTCAGCAGCCGCATGCGGTCGGGGTGCGCGGTGGAGTTGTGCCGCCGCTGCTGGTCGGCGTACACCTCGACGAGGTCGGTGAGCGGCACATGCGCGGCCTGCGGCTCGAACAGCGGTGACTGCGAGCCCGGTTCCGCGGACCGCTGCGGCGGATCGGACGGTACCGGGCCGCCGCGCAGCCGGGCCAAGGCGGCGGCCGCCGACCGGGGTTCGCCGTAGCGACCCTCGTGACCGAGGAGGAGTGTCTCCGCGTCCTCCACGTCGTAGCACCGCTCCACTCGCACCCCCGTGGCGAGCAGGCGCGGATACGTCTCGGCCGTCGACCGCCACACCCAGCGCGTGACCTCCGGCAGGCCGCGTACGGCCTCGGCGGCGTCCGTCGCCCGCCGCACCGGCCCGGCGAGCACCCCACCGGGACCGAGGGGGGCGAACTCCACGCCACCGTCCTCGGCCGGAGCGAGAGCCCAGCGGTCGGTCATGGTGCGAGTGTGGCAGCAGGGTCTGACAACGGCCTCAGCTCCGCTCGTCGCCCTGTCCCTCGCTCCCCTCTTCGCTCCCCTCTTCGCTCTGCTCCCCGAACGTGACCTTGGTCTTTTCGAGGGCCGCGGTGACGTTCTCCTCCGTCGCCGGCTTGGTGATGCCGAGGCCCGACAGGACGCCCTCGCCGTTCTCGAACTCCAGCAGGGCGAGCAGGATGTGCTCGGTGCCGACGTAGTTGTGCCCCAGACGCAGGGCCTCGCGGAAGGTGAGCTCCAGGACCTTCTTGGCGTCGGAACCGTAGGGGACGAGTTCCGGCACCTCCTCGGCGGCGGGCGGCAGCACGGCGGTGGCGGCCTGGCGTACGGCGTCCAGGAGGACACCCTGCGCGGTGATCGCCTTGGCGGCCAGGCCCTCCGGTTCGGCCAGCAGGCCGAGGACCAGGTGCTCGGGGCGGCCCTCGGCGTTGCGGGCGGCGATGGCCTCGTTGTGGGCGGACATCACCACGTTGCGAGCGCGCAGAGTGAACCGCCCGAAGCCCTGGCTGGGGTCGAGGTCGGCCGACTCCTTCGGCACGAACCGCTTCTGCGCGGCCTGCCGGGTGACGCCCATGCTCCTGCCGATGTCCGTCCAGGAGGCACCCGAACGCCGGGCCTGGTCCACGAAGTGCCCGATCAGATGGTCGGCCACCTCCCCGAGGTGATCAGCGGCGATCACCGCGTCCTGGAGCTGTTCGAGGGGCTCGGCGTGGACCTGCTTGATGGCCGAGATGAGGTCGTCGAGGCGTACGGATGACGTGGTGTTCGGATTCGTCGTCATGTGTCAACCGTAGGTTGACGCCTGCTGGTCGTCAACCTCGGGTTGACGCCTCGGTTCCGGGAAATGAGACGATCGCCGAGTGAGCAGCACGAACAACACGGACCGCGGTGCCGACGACTCCGCCGCCACGGCCGGTACCGTCGAACGCGCCTTCCGGGCCGCCCTGTACGCCGATTCCGACACCGCCCTCGACACCGGCGCCTCCCTCCTCGCGGCCGACCCCGCGGCGGACACCGAACTGGCCCGGCGGGGCGAGGAGTTCGTGGCGGCCGCCTGGCGGCGCGGCTGGCAGCCCGCGGACGTCGTGCGGATCGTGGGCCGTGAGCTGGACGACGTCCACATACGCCTGGCGGCCGGGCTGATCCACGACCAGTCCCCGAACGACCGCCCGCGCGGCCGACGCTGGACCGCCCAACTCGCCCGGCTCGCCCGGCTCGCGGACACCGACACCAAAGACGCCCCGCCCCGCCCGGACCGCTTCGCGCACGCCACCGCCGTACTGGAGCTGTACCGCCTTCTCCTGCGGCTGCCCGCGCTGGAACCTCTCGAAGGGCCGCGCCAGGGCTCAGGGCCGCGCCAGGGCACCGGGTCGCGGCCCGGCATCGAGTCCCGCATGCTCACGCGCATCCGCGGGCTCCTCGCCAAGGCGGAGGCGACCGACTTCCCGGCGGAGGCGGAGGCGCTCAGCGAAAGGGCGCAGCAGCTGATGGCCCGGCACAGTGTCGACGAGGCGCTCCTCGCGGACCGGGACGGGGCCCGCGCCGCCGACGTGCCCGGCGCCTGCCGTATCGGGGTCGAGCCGCCGTACGAGCAGGCGAAGGCGGTGCTGTTGGACGCGGTCGCCGCCGCGAACCACTGCCGGGCCGTGTGGAACGAACCCTTCGGCTTCTCCACCGTCGTCGGTTTCGAATCGGACCTGGAGGCGGTCGAACTCCTCCACGCCTCGCTGCTGGTGCAGGCCCGGTCCGCGATGACGAAGGCGGAGGCGGCCCAGCGCGCGGGCGGCCGCAAGCGCACCAAGACCTTCCGGCAGTCGTTCCTCGCCGCCTACGCGCACCGCGTCGGCATCCGCCTGCGCGAGGCCGCCGCCACCCCGGTGAGCGAGGACCTGCTCCCGGTCCTCGCCTCCCGCGAGGTCGCGGTCACCGACCGCCTGGACCGCATGTTCCCGCGGACGAGCTCGACCCGACTGCGCGGGGTGAGCGACGAGGCGGGCTGGACGGAGGGCGCCCAGGCCGCCGACCGCGCCCAGGTCAGATCCCGACGGCCACTGGAGTGACGCCCACGCGCGCGTGCCGGCTCAGTCACCCGCCCGGGTGAACGGCCCCACCGAGGCGTCCGGCGCTCCGCCGCCGCCCTTCAGCTCGACCGCGCCGTACGACCACGGGAAGCTCTTCGTGGTGTCGGCATCCCCGGGCAGGCTGACCTCCAGGGTCTTCGCGGCGAGGCTCTTCGCTCCGGCCGTGGCTCCCCGTACGTAGGTGAGGGTGAAGGTCGCGCTCTCGCCCTTGGCGAGGGTCAGCTTCTCGGGCTTGGCACCGCTCGCCGCGGGGACGGTCGCGACGGTGTCGCCCGCCTTGAGGGCGAGCCCGGGGGAGCCGTCCAGGGCGCACGGCGCGCTCTGGTTGGTGAGCGAGACGGGGATGTTGCCCGTGTCCCCGGCGGCCGGCGCGGCGTTCGCCGGACCGACCTCCACGCCCAGTCGACCGATCTCGCAGCCGCCCCCGGCCTTGCCGGAGCTGCTGCCGCTGTCGTCGCCCCCGCCGCTGTCGCAGGCGGTGAGCAGGAGGGCCGCGGTGAGGGCGGTGGCGGCGAGGGGAATGGCGCGCATGTGGGGTCCTCTGGGGCGAGACGGCGGTACGCGAGGATCATCCCGTACGTGGGGATCGTCACGTACCAAGGGGGCGCGACGGTCCCGCCCCCGGCCCGGTCTACGCCCCCTTGCTCGCCGTCGGCAGCCCGGACGGCAGCGTTCCGCCCTCCGACCGGGTGTACTCCTCCACGCCGAGACCGCTCTTCCAGGTCACCTTCAGCGTCTCGCCGGTCACCGAGTCGACCACGCCCGAGGCTCGGTCCTTGTTGCCGTCCGTGCAGGTGAGACGGATCGTCCGGGCGCCCGACGCCTCACTCGCGGCGCCGCTGCACACGGTCCCGCCGGTGGTGAACAGCGCGGCCTGGTCGCCGGTGATCACCAGCGCCACGGCCTTGCCGTCGGTGGTGGCGAGCCAGCTCCCCTGGAACCCGCCCGACGTGCTCGTGGATCCGCCGGACCCGCTCCCGCCGCCGGTGTCCGCGCTCGCGGAGGCGGACGTACCGGAGTCGGCGGAGGGCTCGTCGGAGCCGCCGTCGCCGCCGCCGCACGCGGTCAGTGCGAGGGCGCCCACGAGGCCGGCGGCCGTGGCCGCGACCCGCATCCGTCGGCGTGTGTCCCAAGTCGACCAAGTCACTGGAAGCTCCCAAGCTGTAGCGGTCGGCCCGGCCGGCCGGGAGGACCCCGGCAAGCTACCAGGACACCCTGGGCCGTCCACCTGGTCCCGCTCGGTGTACCGGGCGACGGCCTCCTGCCGCTTCTCGTTCTTCGCGACCGGCCTCGGGGAGGTGGTCCAATTCCGGACCATCTGCCCGCCGGTGGAACACGAACGCTGTGCCGAGCGTCTCTTCCTAGGGGCAGGACTCTTCCTGCGGCCGGGCAGGGCCGAGCGCACACGGTGTCGGCGAAACGAGCACCGAAGCTGTAACCACGGGAACACCCCGCGTGCACGTGCATCTGCAGATGCATCTGCTCATGCGTCTGCACATGAACAGAGCTATGATCCGGGTCAGTTGACCATTGCATCAATGGCCTCACCAGCCAGTGCACCACCGGGGAGCGACCTGTGGACCACGACGTGTACGACGTTGCCGACGCGTCCGGCGTGTACAACGGTATGGCCGCCGCCCATCTGCGGGTGGCCTGGCAGAAGAGCCGGCACAGCAACTCGCAGGGTTCCTGCGTGGAGTTCGCCCGCCTGCCCGGCGGGGACGTGGCCGTCCGCAACTCGCGCTTTCCCGACGGCCCGGCGCTGGTCTACACCCGCGCCGAGATCGAGGCGATGCTGCTGGGCATCAAGGACGGCGAGTTCGACCACCTGACAGCGGGCTGATCTCCGCCCCGCGCGCCGGCGACTGAGGGCGAGCGGTGCCTGACGCCCCGTAACGCGCGTAGAACTCGCACGTCAAAAAGTGCTGCCGGGTTTTATTCGGCGGGCAACCGGAACAGCGCCCACACGACCTTGCCGCCCAGCGTGTTCGCGAGCGGGTGCCAGCCCCAGCTGTCGCTGAAGGAGTCGACGAGGAACAGGCCGCGGCCGGACTCCGCCGAGAAGTCGTCGGTGTCGCTCGCGGCCGGGCTCTCCTGGCTGGGATCGCGCACCGCGCACACCAGCCGCTCGGTCCACCGCATCAGGTGCAGCCGCACGGGCGGACTCTGCTCAAGCGTGCGGGGGATGTTGGCCGGCAGTGCGTGCCGCAGGGCGTTGGTGACAAGCTCGGAGACGACCAGGCACACGTCGTCGAAGCGCTCGTCCAGGTCCCACTGGTCCAGTGTCACGCGGGTGAACCGCCGCGCCTCGCGCACCGCTTCGTAGCGGGCGGGCAGGGCGCAGGAGGCGGCGTCGGACACAGCCGCGGGATCCAGCGGCGGAAGGCCCTGCCGTAATGGCTTGAGCATGGTCGATCCATTCGTTCCCATGCGAGGCACTCCCGGGAATTCGCGGTCGTTGCGATGCAGCGGTGGCGCGGGACCATGGTTTCGGATGAGCGGTGCAGATGCAAGGTGCAGATGCACGTGCACGCGACCGAATTGGGCTCTCCTGTACCGCTTGTTGGCCATTTTTTCCGCCATCTTCTTCGTCTCTCCTGTCTCTCTCTTCCCAGAACCTGTCCGACGTCTGCGCGGAAACTTCGGCTTCTTTCCTTCTCTGTAATCGGACGAGTACTGCTCGGAGTGTTTTAGTGGCAGACTGCGGCACCTGAAGACGGTTGGGGAGGCTGGCGAACGTGAGCGCGGGAGAGCCCGGATCGGTGGTGCGGCGGATGCTGCTCGGCTCGCAACTCAGGCGGCTGCGTGAGGCACGCGGCATCACGCGCGAGGCGGCGGGATATTCCATCCGCGCCTCCGAGTCGAAGATCAGCCGGATGGAACTGGGCCGGGTGAGCTTCAAGACACGGGATGTCGAGGACCTGCTGACGCTGTACGGCATCACGGACGAGGCGGAGCGCACCTCGCTGCTCTCCCTCGCCAAGGAGGCCAACGTCGCGGGCTGGTGGCACAGTTACTCGGACGTCCTGCCGAGCTGGTTCCCCACCTATGTCGGCCTGGAGGGCGCGGCGTCCCTGATCCGCGCGTACGAGGTGCAGTTCGTGCACGGCCTGGTGCAGACCGAGGCGTACGCCCGCGCGGTCGTGCGGCGCGGCATGAAGGGCGCGAGCAAGGAGGACGTCGAGCGGCGCGTGTCGCTGCGCCTGGAGCGGCAGAAGTACCTCCTGGAAGACGGCGCCCCCGAGTTCCACGTCATCCTCGACGAGGCCGTCCTGCGCCGCCCCTACGGCGACCGCGAGGTGATGCGCGGCCAGTTCCAGCACCTGATCGAGATCTCCGAACGCCCCAACGTACGGCTGCAGATCATGCCGTTCGGCTTCGGCGGCCACTCCGGTGAGAGCGGCGCGTTCACCATCCTGTCCTTCCCGGAGTCCGACCTCTCGGACGTCGTCTACCTGGAGCAGCTCACCAGCGCGCTGTACCTGGACAAGCACGAGGACGTGGCCCTGTACGAGAAGGCGCTGAAGGAACTCCAGCAGGACAGCCCCGGTCCGGACGAGAGCCGGGACCTTCTCCGCGGCCTCCTCCAGCTTTCCTAGGGTTATCCCCAGAAGTTTGCGCTCTGTCCCCAACTCACTTTCTACACACGTACGATGACGTGTGATCAGACGGTGATGTCGATCGCGCGTCTGCTAGTGACTTGGGGATCACATGTCGTCCTACTTCACCGACCTGGCTCAGCAGTACATCGACGGTGAGTGGCGCCCGGGAACAGGCTCCTGGGACATCATCGACTTCAACCCGTACGACGACGAGAAGCTGGCGTCGATCACCATAGCCACGGTCGACGAGGTCGACGAGGCGTACCGGGCGGCCGCCCGTGCCCAGAAGGAGTGGGCCGCGACCAACCCCTACGCGCGCCGCGGGGTCTTCGAGAAGGCCCTGAGGCTGATCGAGGAGCGCGAGCAGGAGATCAGCGAGGTGATCGTCGCCGAACTCGGCGGCACCCGGCTGAAGGCCGCCTTCGAGCTCCACCTCGCCAAGGAGTTCCTGCGCGAGTCGATCCACCTGACGCTGCGCCCCGAGGGCCGGATCCTGCCGTCGCCGGTCGACGGCAAGGAGAACCGGCTCTACCGCCTGCCGGTCGGCGTGGTGGGCGTGATCAGCCCCTTCAACTTCCCGTTCCTGCTGTCGATCAAGTCGGTCGCCCCGGCGCTCGCGCTCGGCAACGGCGTGGTTCTCAAGCCGCACCAGAACACCCCGATCGTCGGTGGTTCCCTGGTCGCGAAGATCTTCGAGGACGCGGGGCTCCCCGGCGGTCTGCTCAACGTCGTCATCACGGACATCGCCGAGATAGGCGACGCGTTCATCGAGCACCCGGTCCCGAAGGTCATCTCCTTCACCGGCTCCGACAAGGTCGGCCGCCATGTCGCCACCGTCTGCGCCGCGAACTTCAAGCGCTCGATCCTCGAACTGGGCGGCAACAGCGCACTGGTGGTCCTCGACGACGCCGACGTCGACTACGCGGTCGACGCCGCGGTCTTCAGCCGCTTCGTCCACCAGGGCCAGGTCTGCATGGCCGCCAACCGGGTCCTCGTGGACCGTTCGGTCGCGGACGAGTTCACCGAGAAGTTCGTCGCCAAGGTCAGGACCCTCAAGTCCGGTGACCCGCGCGACCCCGAGACCGTCATCGGCCCGCTCATCAACTCCTCGCAGGCGGACGCCGTTTCGGGCGTCGTCGAGCAGGCGATCGCCGAGGGCGCCACGGCACTCGTGCACGGCACGCAGACCGACAACCTGGTGGAGCCCTCGGTCCTCACCGACGTCCCCGCCGACTCCGCCCTGCTCCAGCAGGAGGTCTTCGGACCGGTCGTCTTCCTCATCCCCTTCGACGGCGAGGAGGAGGCCGTACGCCTCGTCAACGACACCCCGTACGGTCTGAGCGGCGCCGTCCACACCGGTGACATCGAGCGGGGTGTCGCGTTCGCCAAGCAGATAGACACCGGCATGTTCCACGTGAACGACGGCACGGTCCACGACGAGCCCGTCGTTCCCTTCGGCGGCGAGAAGCACTCCGGCATCGGCCGCCTGAACGGCGACACGACCGCGGACTCGTTCACCACGCTGAAGTGGATCTCGGTACAGCACGGCCGGAGCGGGTTCCCCTTCTAGTCGTTCTCCGGCCGCCATGGGATCGGACGTTTCCGGCAGCCACAGGCCCTTGCGGACAGAACCTGACCGCAAGGGCCCGTAGCTTCGTCGGTGTCGGGGAAAGCCCCGGCACATCCCGTTTCCGACGAAAGGCGGCCGGTCATGGTCACTCACGTGCGAGCCGAGGCGCAGGGCGATGAGCGCGGGGCACTGCTCTCCTTCCTGGCCGAGCAGCGCGGCGGCATCCGCCGGGCCCTGCTCGGGCTGACGGACGAGCAGGCGTCGAGCAGGCCCAGCGCCAGCGAGCTGTCCCTGGCAGGTCTGCTCAAGCATGTCGCCGAGGTCGAACAGGGCTGGATCGCCCGGGCCAAGGGCGAGCCGCCGGCGATCAAGCGGGACGAGTCGAACTGGCACGAGTGCTTCCAGCTGGCCGACGGCGAGAGTGTCGAGTCCCAGCTCGCGTACTGGGAGAAGGTCGCCGCCGAGACGGAGGCGTTCGTCCGTGCGGTGCCCAGCCTCGACGACACCTTCCCGCTCCCGAACGAGCCCTGGTTCCCGCCGGACGAGGCGGTCTCCATGCGCTGGCTGGTCCTGCACCTGATCCGCGAGACGGCCCGGCACGCCGGCCACGCCGACATCATCCGCGAGTCCCTGGACGGCGCGACCGCCTTCGAACTGGTGGCGAAGGAGCAGGGCACCTCCCGGGGCTGACCCGTGGTGCTTCGACGTGGCGGCCTAGTCTGGACCGCATGTCAGCGATCCGTCTCCTCGTGCTCGGCGCCGTCCGTCAGCACGGGCGGGCCCACGGCTACCAGGTGCGCAACGACCTGGAGTACTGGGGCGCGCACGAGTGGTCCAACGCCAAGCCCGGCTCGATCTACCACGCCCTGAAACAGATGGCGAAGCAAGGGCTGTTGCACGAGCACGAGATCGCGCCGTCCACGGCCGGGGGGCCGCCGCGGACGGAGTACGAGATCACCGAGGCCGGCACCGAGGAGTACCTCTCGCTGGTGCGCCAGTACCTCACCGCGTACGACCAGCGGCCCGACGTGCTCACCGCCGCGCTGGGCACCATGGTCGACCTGGGCCGCGAGGAGGTTCTCGGCCTCCTGGAGGAGCGGATGCGCAGCATCGAGGCGTGGCGCAAGTCGGTCACCGAGTACTACACGCCCGAGGAGGGCCCCGGTCAGCTCGGTCACATCGGCGAGATCATGAACTTCTGGGTCCACTCGGCCGACACCGGCGCCGAGTGGACCCGGGGCCTCATCGAGCGCATCCGTGGCGGGGCGTACACCTTCGCCGGGGAGGGCGAGCCGTTCGTCGGCGTGCTGGCGGACGGTGACGAGAACCCGTACGCGACGGGGGAGCGGCATCCGGGAGACGCCAGCTAATCAAGTTTGACTAAGCACCCTTCGGGGCATACCCTCCGTCGGCAGTAAGTAGTCAAGTTTTACTACGTTCCTTCGCATGACTCGACGTGACTCGAAGGGAGCTCGATGACCGACGCGATCGTCGCCGAGGGACTACGGAAGCGGTTCGGCGACAAGGCGGCCCTGGACGGCCTCGACCTGCGCGTGGCCCGCGGCACCGTCCACGGCGTGCTGGGCCCGAACGGCGCCGGCAAGACCACCGCCGTACGGATCCTGACCACCCTGCTGCGGCCGGACGAGGGCCGCGCCGAGGTGGCGGGCCACGACGTGGTCCGCCAGGCCTACGAGGTACGTCTGCGGATCGGCCTGCTCGGCCAGCACGCCGCTGTGGACGAGGCGCTGTCCGGCCGCCAGAACCTGGACATGTTCGGCCGCCTCCACCACCTGGGCGCCCGCCGGGCGCGCGTGCGCGCCGACGAGCTCCTGGAGCGCTTCGGCCTCGCCGACACCGGCCGCAAACCGGTCAGCGCGTACAGCGGCGGCATGCGGCGCCGCCTGGACCTGGCGGCCTCCCTGATCACCCGACCGGAGGTGCTCTTCCTGGACGAGCCGACAACCGGCCTCGACCCGCGCGGCCGGGCCGAGGTGTGGGCCGCCGTCCGCTCCCTCGTCGGCGGCGGTACGACCGTCCTGCTGACCACCCAGTACCTGGAGGAGGCCGACCAACTCGCCGACCGCATCTCCGTCGTCGACCAGGGCCGGGTCGTCGCCGACGGCACGGCGGACGAGCTGAAGGCGATGACCGGCGGCGACCGCATCGACGTGGTCCTGCGGGACGCCGGTCAACTGGGCGCGGCGGTGGCCCTGTTGCCGATCGCCACCGCCGGAGTCTCCGTCGACACCGACCGCCGGCTGCTCAGCGCCCCGGTCACCGACCGCATGGCGGCCCTCTCCGATGTCGTACGTGCCCTGGCGGAGGCCGGCATCGAGGCGGAGGACGTCTCCCTGCGGCGTCCGACGCTGGACGAGGTGTTCCTGCACCTGACCGGCGACGACCAGCGAGTGAAGGAGGCCGTGTGACCACCTACGCACTGACCGATTCCTGGACCATGACCCGGCGCGAACTCGCCCACTGGACACGGCAGCCGGTGCAGGTCCTGGTGGGCCTGGTCTTTCCGGTGATGCTGCTGCTGATGTTCGGCTACCTCGTCGGCGGCGGCCGGGGCGTCGAGGGCGAGTACGTCGACTACCTGGTCCCCGGCATGCTCGCGCTCACCATGGCGTTCGGGCTGGAGAGCACGATGCTCGCCGTCACCCAGGACCTCAACAAGGGGGTCATCGACCGCTTCCGGTCCATGCCGATGGCCAACGGCGCGGTGCTGGTGGGCCGTTCGGTCGCCGACATGCTCCAGTCCGCGCTGAGCCTGACGGTGATGATCGCCGTCGCCGTCGCCCTCGGCTGGCGCGCGCACGGCGGCGTGGCCGGGTTCCTCGGCGCCGTCGGTCTGCTGCTGCTGTTCCGTTTCGCCATGCTGTGGATCGGCATCCACCTCGCGATGGTGGCCGGCAAGCCGGAACTGGTCCAGGCCGTGCAGATCCTGGTCTGGCCGATCGGCTTCCTCTCCAACGCCTTCGCGGCCCCCGGCTCCATGCCCGACTGGCTGGGCGCGGTGGTCGAGTGGAACCCGCTGTCCCAGACGGCGACCGCGGTACGGGACCTGTTCGGCGCCCCGGGCGCGGAGTCGGGGCACGCGGGGGCGGCGGTGCTCTGGCCGGTGGCGCTGCTGGTGGTGTTCTTCCCGCTGGCGGTACGGCGGTTCGGGGCGTTGAGCAAGTAGGCCGGTTCCGGTTCCGGGGCCTGCCCGGCGGAGCGGGCCCCGGTGTTGGAATCCCGGCAGTGAGGGAGTCCCGGCAGTGAGGGAGCCCCGTCAGTGATGGAACCCGGTCGCCGCCCCCTTGTCCCGGATCAGCGGATGCGACTGCGTGCGCAGCTCCGGCAGCAGCCGGCTCAGGTCCTCCAGGAACAGTTCGGCGAGGTCGGCCGAGAAGCCGTTGCGGCACACCACCCGCAGGACGGACAGGTCCTCGCGGTTCGGCGGGAAGGTGTACGCGGGCAGCAGCCAGCCCCGCTCCCGCATCCGCCGGGAGACGTCGAAGACGTCGTACGCCCGCACATCGGGTGCGGTCGTGAAGGCGAACACCGGCAGCTGGTCGCCCCGGGTCAGCAGCCGGAAGTCGCCCAGCGCCGCCACGCGTTCGGACAGGCCCAGGGCCACGTTCCGCGTGGACTGCTGCACGGCGCGGTAGCCGTCGCGGCCCAGCCGGAGGAACGTGTAGTACTGCGCGACCACCTGGGCGCCCGGGCGGGAGAAGTTGAGGGCGAAGGTCGGCATGTCCCCGCCCAGGTAGTTGACGCGGAAGACCAGCTCCTCGGGGAGGGCCTCCTTGTCGCGCCACAGCGCCCAGCCGACGCCGGGATAGACCAGCCCGTACTTGTGCCCCGAGGTGTTGATGGAGGCGACCCTCGGCAGCCGGAAGTCCCACACCAGGTCCTCGTCGACGAAGGGGGCGACCATCGCGCCGGACGCCCCGTCGACGTGCACGGGGATGTCCACGCCGGTCCGGTCCTGGAGGGCGTCGAGGGCGGCGCACAGGTCCGCGATCGGTTCGTAGGAGCCGTCGAAGGTGGAGCCGAGGATGCCCACGACCCCGATGGTGTTCTCGTCGCACAGGTCGGCGGCCGCCTGCGGATCCAGATGGAAGCGGTCGCCCTCCATGGGGACCAGGCGGGCCTCCACCTCCCAGAAATTGCAGAACTTCTCCCAGCAGACCTGGACGTTGACGCCCATCACGAGGTTCGGGCGGACATCCCGCGAGGGGTAGCGGTCGGCGTGGCGCCGCGCCCACCGTCGCTTGAGCGCCATGCCCGCGAGCATGCACGCCTCGCTCGACCCGGTCGTGGAACAGCCCACGGCGGCCGACGGGTCGGGCGCGTTCCACAAGTCGGCGAGCATGGCCACACAGCGCCGCTCCAGCTCGGCGGTGCGCGGGTACTCGTCCTTGTCGATCATGTTCTTGTCCCGGCACTCGCCCATCAGGAGACTGGCCTGCGGCTCCATCCAGGTGGTGACGAAAGTGGCGAGGTTCAGCCGCGAGTTGCCGTCCAGCATCAGTTCGTCGTGCACGAGCTGGTAGGCGGTCGTCGACGGCAGCGGCGCGTCCGGGAGCCGGTGGACCGGCGGGGCCTCGGTCATGCCGCTGACCGGGTTCGCCTCCCCGAAGAACGGGTTGACGGACCTGGGGCGTTCGTCGGGCTTCTGGGGACCTTCGTGCAACGGCATGGGCGTGCCTCCTGCAAGGGTCAACGGGGGTCAGCGGACAGGGGTTCCGTCCGCGCGCAGTTGCATCTGCGGCCGTCCCGTCACCAGCAGCCAGGCCGGCAGCGAGGCGATGCAGAGCAGCGCGAGGATCGTGGGGGAGGCCACCAGTACGGCGGCCGTGAACAGGCTCACCCAGCCCTGCCGGGTGATGGCGAGGAGCACGCCCAGGACGCCGGTGGCGACCCCGAGCGCCGGTTGGACGGCCGGCACCAGGGCGTGGGCGCCGAGGCCGAACGCGGTGCCGACGAACACGGCAGGGAAGATCCGCCCGCCTCTGAAGCCGCAGGACGCGGCGACGAGCAGCGCGGCCAGCTTCACCACCGTCATCGTCGCGAACTGTGCCGCCGACCAGCCGTCGGGATCGCGGGCCAGCTCATCGATCTCGTCCAGCCCCTTGAACAGCGTCAGATGGCCGCCCAGGGTCGCCAGCAGCCCCAGCACGAGCCCGCCGGCCGGAAGGACCAGCATCGGATGGCCGAGTCGGGCGAACGCGCCGTGGACGTACGGGAAGGCGTACACGGCGGTCATGCCGAGCAGTGCCGCCAGCGACGCGACCACCAGGGCGGCCAACAGGTCGGCCCAGCCGGGCCGGCCGAAGGCGGGCAGATGGAGGTCGAAGGTCGGACGGGCCACCAGAGTGGTCGTCAGGGCCCCGGCCGCGGCGGCGACCAGCGGCGCGAAGACGTGGTCCCACAGCGCCCCCCTGAGCTGCTTCCCGGCCAGCGCCTCGGAGATGACCAGGGCCGCCGCCACCGGCGTGCCGAACAGCGCTCCGATCGTCGCCGCCTCCGCCAGCATCGCCCACAGCGCGCCGGGCGCCCGCTGGAACAGCCGGTGCCCCAGCCAGAAGGCGAGCCCCACGTTCACGGCGATGATCGGGTTCTCGGGACCGAGGCTCGGACCGCCCGCCAGCATCAGCCCGGTCGCCAGTACCAGCCCGGGCAGCACGACGGGCGGCAACACGGGTGCGTCGAGCCCGGTGGTGGCCGGGTCGGGCCCGGCGTGCCCGGGCACCTTCCACACCACCAGCCCGACCGCCACGCCCGTCGCGGTGAGCATGACGAGCATCCACAGCGCGGAGTACCTGCCGACGCCCAGGGCGTCCGGCACGGTCTGCCAGAGCACCTTCTGGAGCTCCTCGCCCGCCTCGCTCACCCCGACGAGGATCAGACCCGCGCCCACGCCCACCACGAGAGCGGGGAGGATCAACGGCAGCAGGGTGCGCGCCGGAGCCGCCGGTGCGGGGGATGCCTGCGCGGTGTCCTGGGCCACTGGCCCACCATAAGCGGACAAAACAGACGCAACATCCGGAAGGGTCCGCCCACGGATTCCGGCTTGCACCTCACGCCACGTGAGGCCTCAGTGTGGAGTGCGTACCGAGAAGGGAGCGGACGAAGTGAGCTACTCCGTGGGACAGGTCGCCGGCTTCGCCGGAGTCACCGTGCGCACGCTGCACCACTACGACGACATCGCCCTGCTCGTCCCGAGCGAGCGCAGCCACGCGGGTCACCGCCGCTACGGCGACGACGACCTCGACCGGCTGCAGCGGATCCTGTTCTACCGGGAGCTCGGCTTCCCGCTCGACGAGGTCGCCGCCCTGCTCGACGACCCGGCCGCGGACCCGCGCGCGCACCTGCGCCGCCAGCACGAACTGCTGACCGCCCGGATCGAGGAGCTGCAGAAGATGGCGGCGGCCGTGGAGCACGCTATGGAGGCACGCAAGATGGGGATCAACCTCACGCCCGAGGAGAGGTTCGAGGTCTTCGGGGACAAGGACCCGGAGCAGTACGCCGAGGAGGCGGAGCAGCGCTGGGGCGGCACCGAGGCGTACGCCGAGTCGCAGCGCCGCGCCGCCTCGTACACCAAGGAGGACTGGAAGCGCATTCAGGCCGAGGTCGACGACTGGGGCGAGCGATACGCGGCCCTCGTGGCGGCCGGCGAGCAGCCGTCCGGCGAGGCGGCCATGGACCTCGCCGAGGAACACCGGCAGCACATCAGCGGGCACTACTTCGAGGTCTCCTACGAGATGCACCGGTGCTTCGGTGAGATGTACGTCTCCGACGAGCGCTTCAAGGCGTTCTACGACTCCATGCGGCCAGGTCTGGCCGAGCACCTCAAGGAGGCCATCCTGGCGAACGCCGCCCGCCACACCGCGTGAACCCCTGACCCGGGGTCACTCCCGGGTCAGGACCACCGCCGTCCCGTACGCGCACACCTCGGTGCCCACGTCCGCCGCCTCCGTCACGTCGAAGCGGAACGCCAGGACGCCGTTGGCCCCACGCGCGCGTGCCTGCTCCACCAGGCGTTCCATGGCCTGGGCCCGGGTCTGCACGAGCGTCTTGGTGAGCCCCTTCAACTCACCCCCGACCATCGACTTCAGACCCGCGCCGATCTGGCTCCCGAGGTGCCGGGACCGCACGGTCAACCCGAAGACCTCGCCCAGTACGTCCTGGACCCGATGGCCGGGTACCTCGTTCGTCGTCACGACCAGTACGTCCGGCTCGGGACCCTGGCCGCCGCCGTATTCTTCGATGCCCATGACTCACAGCTTTGTCCCACTCGGCGCACAGTGCATCCTGGAGACACCGGTGGAACCTGGGGCGAGCACATTGCGTTGATAGCTTTGTGCGTCCGTACGTAGGACGCCGTACCTTCCTCCACCCCTCAGGAGCCCCGGAACCGTGACGACGACGATTGCTCTCGGACCGAGCTGGCTGGACCCCAACTATCTGCTGGACACATACAGCATCTGGGGTCTCCTGCTCATCGTCTTCGCGGAGTCGGGCCTGCTGATCGGCTTCTTCCTGCCGGGCGACTCGCTGCTGTTCACCGCAGGCCTGCTGATCACCTCGGACCAGCTGGACTTCCCGCTGTGGGGCGCGATCGCCCTCATCTGCCTCGCCGCGGTCCTGGGCGACCAGGCGGGCTACATGTTCGGCAAGAAGGTCGGCCCGTCGCTCTTCAACCGCCCGGACTCCCGCCTCTTCAAGCAGGAGAACGTCGCCAAGGCGCACGACTTCTTCGAGAAGTACGGCCCGAAGTCCCTGGTCCTGGCCCGCTTCGTGCCCATCGTGCGCACGTTCACGCCGATCGTCGCCGGCGTCAGCGGCATGCGGTACCGCTCGTTCCTGATCTTCAACGTCCTCGGCGGGGTCCTGTGGGGCGCCGGCGTCACCCTGCTCGGCTCGTGGCTGGGCAAGATCGACTTCGTCAACAAGCACATCGAAGTGATCCTGATCCTGATCGTCTTCGTCTCGGTGATCCCGATCCTGATCGAGTTCCTGCGGGCCCGCTCCAAGTCCAGGAAGACCCCGCCCCAGGCCCCCGCCCAGCAGCACGCCCCGGTCATGGACGACGCGACGACCCAACTCCGCCGCATCCCCCCGACCGACCAGCCCCAGCAGCCCTACGGCAACGGCGACCAGGGCCAACAGCAGTACGGCTACGACCAGCAGTACGGCCACGACCAGCAGTACGGCCAGGCCCCGCAGCAGCAGCCGTACGCCCAGCAGCACCCCCAGAACTACGGCCACCAGCAGCCGTACGGCACCCAGCAGGGTGACAACAACCAGCAGTACCCCTACAACGAGGGCTACTGACCTCCCGAGCTCGCGGGTGCCCGGCGCTCAGAACCCTCGGGTCCGCTTCGCCGCCCGGCGCCCCGAGCTCTCCGCTCCCGGGAGCCGGAGGAACAACCGCGAGATCTCCGAACCTAGATTGACCCCGATGGCGATGGCCATGGCGAGCGCCGCGGCCTTCGACAACGACAGCAGCCCCCCGTCGATGTCGTCCTGCGCGATCGACAACAGCCCGAAGTACGAAGCGGAACCCGGCAGCAGG
This sequence comes from Streptomyces sp. NPDC050997, assembly GCF_040660135.1. Lineage (NCBI taxonomy): Bacteria > Bacillati > Actinomycetota > Actinomycetes > Kitasatosporales > Streptomycetaceae > Streptomyces > Streptomyces sp. NPDC050997. Next base: position 69,986 of record NZ_JBFAGK010000023.1, on the reverse strand, counting down.
GGCCCGATCGCCGCGGTCGTGTAGGGCAGCGCGGACGCGAACCGGTACCGGGACAGCATCTGCCCGAACAACCCCACCAGCCCCGCCGCCACCGCCGTGGAGGCGACCGGCGAGATCCCGCCCGCGGTGTTCATCGCCCCGTACACCGACCACGCGACACCGCCGTTGAGCGTCACCGCCAGCACGGTGGCTCGTTCCTGCTGGAGCAGTACCGCGAAGGCCAGGGACAGCAGCATCGACGCGCCGATCTGCCACAGCGGCCGCGGGGTGGTGCTCAGCGCCTCGTCGGGGTTGAGACGGGCGCCCAGCTGCACGCCGACGTAGAGCATCACCAGCACCCCGGCGACGATGCCCACGAAGAAGTACATGACCTCCAGCAGACGCGCGGACGCGGTGATGTAGAAGCCCGTCAGACCGTCCTGCACGCCCGCCACCAGGGCCCGTCCGGGCAGCAGCGCGAACAGCCCACCGGTGATCACCGCGGACGCCTTGACGTCGACGTCCGCCAGCGTCAGCGCGATCGCGATCGCGGCCGGCGGCATCGCGGCCACGGTGAACTGGTAGAACTCCGGCAGCCCGCGCCCCGCGCACAGCCACGCCAGCCGGTCGCCGAGCATCGCGCCCAACGCGGCCGCCACGAAGACCAGCAGATCACCGCCGACCAGGACGGAGGCCGCGCCCGCGAGCAGACCACTCGCGCCGGTCAGCGCCCAGCCGGGGTACGGGTGCCGGTTGCGGCGGATCTCGGCGAGCCGCCGGTAGGCCTCCTCCAGGGAGATCGCCGTCTCCGGGTCGCTGAGGTCGTCCACCAGCTGGTACACAGCCGCGAGACGCGTGTAGTCGGTGCCCCGGCGGCGCACGGTCCGGGAGGCCGTCACCGGGTCGTCCACCAGGGACGGCTGGTACGAGATCGCCAGCAGCGTGAAGGTGACGTTCGGCTCGCAGCGGTCCAGACCGTACGACCGGCAGACCGCGAACATCGCCGCCTCGACGTCCTCCGCGCCTTCGCCGCCCGCCAGCAGCAACTCGCCGATACGCAGCGTCAGGTCGAGCACGCGGGGGACGGCCGGGCCCTCTTCCTCCGTCGACTTGTGCGCCGACTCCGGCGCGGGCCGCTCGGCCACCGGCATCCGCAGCATCGTGCGCATCCGGTCCTGCCAGGGCAGGTCCTTGGTCAGACTGACCACGGGGATACCGCTCGGCGGCGTGAACGCGGCCGGGGGGTACTTGGCGCTGTAGGTCCTCGGCGGGTTGAACGCCGACCCCTCCGGCTCCGCGGCGGGCGCCTGCGGCACGCCGAGCCCGTCGGGCATGGCGAACTCGGAGGTGGTCTCCGGCTCGGCACCGGCCTTGGGCAGTGCGAACCCGTCAGGAAGGGCGAACTCGGACGTGATCTCGGAGTCGAAGACACTCTTCGCCTCGTCCGACTGCGGTTTGCGGTCCTCCGCGTTCGTCACTCCGTAGCGCTCCCTGTACGACCCGTTCGGCGTTCCTCAGTATGCGCACAGATACGCGAACGGGCCGCGCCACCCCCTGAGGGATCACGCGGCCCGTGGAGCACAGCGGCAATCAGTGGCCGCCGCTCTCCTTGAACCGCTTGTACGACCGTTCGATCTCGGCCTCGGCGTCCGTACGGCCCACCCAGTTGGCGCCCTCGACGGACTTGCCGGGCTCCAGGTCCTTGTAGACCTCGAAGAAGTGCTGGATCTCCAGGCGGTCGAACTCGGAGACGTGGTGGATGTCGCGCAGGTGCTCCACCCGCGGGTCGTGCGCGGGCACGCACAGCAGCTTGTCGTCGCCGCCGGCCTCGTCCGTCATCCGGAACATGCCGATCGTGCGGCACTGGATGAGGCAACCGGGGAAGGTCGGCTCGTCCAGGATGACCAGCGCGTCCAGCGGGTCGCCGTCCTCGCCGAGGGTGTTCTCGACGAAGCCGTAGTCGGCCGGGTAGCTGGTCGAGGTGAAGAGGCGACGGTCCAGGCGGATCCGACCGGTCTCGTGGTCCACCTCGTACTTGTTCCGTGAACCCTTCGGAATCTCGATCGTGACGTCGAACTCCACCGGTGGCTCCTCCATGATCAACACATAGTTCTGGTGGTTAAGTGTCCCTCACGCAGGTGTGTGATCGCGAAAGGGGCTGGTGGTCGTGCCAGAGCTGAGGCCTTGGCGAGCCGCGAGACCGCATGTGACGCGGGTCGCGAACGCCGTACGACCACGTCTGACACGCGCCGGGAACGCCGTACGACCCAGTGTCACGCGAGCCGCGAACTCCGTACGACCCCGCCTCGCCCGCGCCGCGACGGCCGCGAAACCGCAGGTCGTGCGGCTGGCACGGGCCGCGGGGCCACACCTGGCGCGGATCCCGGGGCCGAAGACCGTCAAGACCTGGCAGTACACCGCGACAGCCGCCACCGCCGGTCTGGCGCTGGCCGCCTCAGTGGTGACCGCGGCAGGACCCTGGGACTCCACCGGTCAGCGTACGGCCGAGCGGGACCGGGCGGCTGCCCGGGAACACACGGGTGGCGCAGATCACGACGGCGAGTCCGGTACGTCGGGCGGGGCGCCCCGCCCCGCCCCCAGCGCGGCCTCCGTACTGGCCGGCCTCGGCGGCACCTCGAACACCGTCACGGCCGCACCGACCGGGCAGGGCCTGTCCGCCACCCTGGACCCGCTCCTGAAGGACGCCGCGCTCGGCACCCGCCGTACGGCCGTGGTCGTGGACGTCGCCACCGGAAAACGCCTCTACGGCAGCGGCGCCGACAAGGCCCTGACCCCCGCCTCCACCACCAAGATCGCCACCGCCGTGGCCGCGCTGTCCGCGCTGGGCGCCGACCACCGCCTCACCACCCGCGCCGTCCTCGAACCCGACGCGAGGGAACTCGTCCTCGTCGGCGGCGGCGACCCCACCCTCACCGCCCACCAGGACACCGAGGGCACCGCGGGCTGGGCGAGCCTGCGCACCCTCGCCGCCGACACCGCCGCCGCCCTGAAGAAACGGGACATCCGCGCGGTGACGCTGTCGTACGACACCAGCCTGTACGCGGGCCCCGAACTTCACCCCATCGGAGTCAACGAGAACCTCGCCCCCGTCACCGCCCTGATGGCCGACGAGGCCCGCACGGACGACTCCAGCAGCGGCCCCGTGCCCCGGGTGCCGGACCCACAGGCGGACGCGACCCGCAAGTTCGCCGCGTTCCTCAAGGAGCACGGCATCAAGGCGAGCGCCCCCGGCCCGTCCAAGGCGTCGGCCCGCGCGAAGCCCCTCGCCACGGTCACCTCGCCCCCGCTCTCCGCCCTTGTCGAACGCATGCTCACCAACAGCGACAACGACATCGCCGAGGCCCTCGCCCGCCAGACGGCCGTCGCGACCGGCGAACGCGCCGACTTCGACGGCGCGGGCCGCGCGATCGCCGCCCAGCTGAAAAAACTCCGACTCCCGTTGTCGGGCGTCGGCTTCCACGACGGCAGCGGCCTCGACCGCGACGACCGCCTCACCGCCGACCTGCTCACCGCCCTGCTCGTCGAGGCCGGCGACCCGTCCCACCCCGACCTCCGCCCGGTCCTCACCGGCCTCCCCGTGGCGGGCTTCACCGGCACCCTGACCAGCCGCTACACAAACGGCGCGGCCGGCCTCGTACGAGCGAAGACGGGCACCCTGACAGGCGTGAACACCCTGGCCGGAACGGTCGTCGACCAGGACGGCCGCCTGCTGGCCTTCGCGTTCCTCACGTCGGACACGACGGATCCGGTGGCCGCCCAGGCGGCGCTGGACCGGACGGCCACGGCCCTGGCGGCGTGCGGTTGCCGGTGACCGGGTACCCGGCGCACAAAGGCCGGTCCCGCCAACCGCACGGCCTGCCCCAAGACGGGCCGCTCACGTACGGTTGACGCATGACGAGCATCGGTGGTGCCGAGATGGTCGACTGGAATCTCGCGGTAGCGACCGCGACCCGGCTCGTGCGGCCGGGCCCCGACGTGAGCCGCGACGAGGCCCGGGCCGTCGTCGCGGAACTGCGTCGGCATGCCAAGGCCTCGGAGGAACACGTCCGGGGCTTCACTCGTATGGCGACCGAAGAGTCCCATGACACGCCGATCCTCGTCGTCGACCGCCCCGGCTGGGTCCGGGCGAACGTCGCCGGGTTCCGGGAGGTCCTCAAGCCGCTCCTCGACAAGATGCAGGAACGACGCGGCAGCACCCCCGGCGGCGCGGTCCTGGGCGCCGTCGGCGGCAAGGTGACCGGCGTCGAACTCGGCATGCTCCTGTCCTTCCTGTCCTCCCGCGTCCTCGGCCAGTACGAGACCTTCGCCCCGGCCACCCGCGACCTCCCGGCCGGTGCCGCCCCTGACGCGCCGAGCGGCGGCCGACTGCTCCTCGTCGCCCCGAACATCGTCCACGTGGAACGCGAACTCGACGTACAGCCCCACGACTTCCGGCTGTGGGTGTGCCTCCACGAGGAGACCCACCGCACGCAGTTCACGGCCGTGCCCTGGCTGCGGGACCACCTGGAGGGCGAAATCCAGTCGTTCCTGGAGGAGACCGAGGTCGACCCCATGACCGTCCTGGAACGCGTCCGGGATGCCGCCCAGTCCCTCGCCGGCGGGCGCCCCGAGGGCGAGGAGGACGAGGGCGGCAGGTCCCTCGTGGAAATCGTGCAGACACCCGCCCAGCGGGAGATCCTCGGCCGCCTCACCGCGGTGATGTCCCTCCTGGAGGGCCACGCCGACTTCGTCATGGACGGAGTGGGCCCCCAGGTCGTCCCGTCCGTCGCCGAGATCCGTGAGAAGTTCCAGCAGCGACGCGCCAAGGGCGCCTCCCGACTGGACCTCGCCCTGCGCAAGCTCCTGGGCCTGGACGCCAAACTCCGGCAGTACCGCGACGGCGAACGCTTCGTGCGGGCCGTCGTCGACCAGGTCGGCATGGACGGCTTCAACCGTGTGTGGACCTCCCCGAACACCCTCCCGACGAAGGCGGAGATCGCCAAACCGGCGGACTGGGTCACACGGGTGCATCGCAAGGCCGAGTCGTGAACCCAGGTGCGGAGGTCGTGAAGCGAATCCGGCCGACGGCAGGCGAACGCCCCTGCAATCACCCGTCCGAGGGACCGTGAGCGAAGGGTAGGCGTGCAATGCTCGGGGAACGGCCCGGTTCTGTCACCATCTACACACTCTGAGTGACCGAACCCGAGCTCACCCCCGAAAACTTCATGAAGGGAACCGGACATGGGTCCCCATCCTGCGGTCGCGGCGATACGCCTGGCGGTCCGCCGCGTCCTCCACGACATCCTCAACGACACCCAGACCCCCGAGCACAGCTCGCACGAGCGCCCTCCGTCGCCGCTCGTGCTCGTGGCGTGCTCCGGCGGCGCCGACTCCATGGCCCTCGCCTCCGCCCTGGCGTTCGAGGCCCCCAAGCTCGGCATCCGCGCCGGCGGCGTCACCGTCGACCACGGCCTGCAGGCCGGCTCCGACCTGCGCGCCGACGAGGTCGTCCTACGGCTGCGTGAACTCGGCCTGGACCCGGTCGACTCCGCCGCCGTGACCGTCGGCCGCGGAGGCGGCCCCGAGGCGGCCGCCCGAGACGCCCGCTACGCCGCCCTGGACGCCGCCGCCGAACGCCACGGCGCCACCGCGATCCTGCTCGGCCACACCCGCGACGACCAGGCCGAAACCGTCCTGCTCGGCCTCGCCCGCGGCTCCGGCATCCGCTCCCTGTCCGGAATGGCGGCCGTGTCCGGGGGCGGGGGGCCCGGGGCCGACCGCCGGTACCGCCGCCCCTTCCTCCAACTCGACCGGCAGACCGCCCGCAAGGCCTGCATGGTCCAGTCGCTGCCCGTCTGGGACGACCCCCACAACGCCGACCCGGCATACACCCGCTCCCGGTTGCGCCACGAGGGTCTGCCCGCCCTGGAGAAGGCACTCGGCAAAGGCGTCGTGGAGGCCCTCGCCCGCACGGCCCAGCTCTCCCGTGACGACGCCGACGCCCTGGACACCTGGGCCGGCCAGGCCGAGGCCGCCGTACGGGACGCCACCGGCCGCCTGGTGTGCGCGAAGCTCTACGCGCTGCCGCCCGCCGTGCGCCGCCGCATCCTGCGCCGCGCGGCCATCGAGGCCGGTGCACCCGCGGGTTCGCTCTTCGCCCGTCACATCGAGGAAGTCGACCGTCTGATCACCGGCTGGCGCGGCCAGGGAGCCATCAATCTCCCGGGCAAGGTCGTAGCCCAGCGGCAGGGTGGCAGACTGGTGATTCGGCAAGGCTGATCCCGTCCTCTCCGAGGACTCTGTGGAGGGGCCGTTCAGCCGGTTGGACAACCGAAAGTGATGCGGGTGGACGCGAAAGACATGGGTGCCGACCTCAAGTCGGTGCTCATCACCAAGGAAGAGATCGACGCGAAGCTGGTTGAGCTGGCCGCGAAGATCGACGCGGAGTACGCGGGCAAGGACCTGCTCATCGTCGGCGTCCTCAAGGGCGCGGTGATGGTCATGGCCGACCTGGCCCGGGCGCTGTCCACCCCCGTCACCATGGACTGGATGGCCGTGTCGTCCTACGGCGCGGGCACCCAGTCCTCCGGTGTGGTGCGGATCCTCAAGGACCTCGACACCGACATCAAGGGCAAGCACGTCCTGATCGTCGAGGACATCATCGACTCCGGCCTGACCCTGTCCTGGCTGATCTCCAATCTCGGCTCGCGCGAGCCCGCATCCCTCAAGGTGTGCACCCTGCTGCGCAAGCCCGACGCCGCCAAGGTCGCCATCGACGTCGAGTGGGTCGGCTTCGACATCCCCAACGAGTTCGTCGTCGGTTACGGCCTCGACTACGCCGAGAAGTACCGCAATCTCCCGTTCGTCGGTACGCTCGCGCCCCACGTGTACGGCGGCTGAGCCGGCGCGTGTACGCAGGCTGAGCCAGACGGCCCAAGCCCTGTAAGACGATCGGGAACCCCAGCGGGTTTCGCGCCGTTGGAGCATGCAGACGGGTTCGACAGCCCTCCCGTGCGACTTCGGTCCACAATGCTGGGGTACCGTCAGAAGAACTGTCTTATCAAACTCACTATGGCAGGAGGGACGGGGCGGCACCGCTCCGTATGGATGGACGTGAAGCGATACTTCCGTGGGCCGGTCATGTGGATCGTGCTGGCCGTCCTTGCCGTGGTCGTGTTGATGCAGGTCGTCGGCTCGTCCGGTGGCTACAAGACGGTGGACACCGGCCAGGTGATCCAGGCGATCAATGACAACAAGGTCGAGTCGGCCAAGCTGACAACAGGCGACGAGTCGACCATCAAGGTCGAGCTCAAGAATGGCCAAAAGGTCGAGGGCAGCTCGAAGATCCAGGCGAGCTACATCGGCGACCAGGGCGTGACCATCGCCGGCACGCTGCAGACCAAATACCAGGACAAGCAGATCCCGGACGGCTATACCGTCTCGCCGACGAAGCAGAACGCCTTCGTCGGGATCCTGCTCTCCCTGCTCCCCTTCGTCCTCATCGTTGTCGTCTTCCTGTTCCTGATGAATCAGATGCAGGGCGGCGGCTCCCGGGTGATGAACTTCGGGAAGTCCAAGGCGAAACTCATCACCAAGGACACCCCGAAGACGACGTTCTCGGACGTCGCCGGGTCCGACGAGGCCGTCGAGGAGCTCCACGAGATCAAGGAGTTCCTGCAGGAACCGGCGAAGTTCCAGGCCGTCGGGGCGAAGATCCCCAAGGGCGTACTGCTGTACGGCCCTCCCGGCACCGGCAAGACCCTGCTGGCGCGCGCCGTCGCGGGCGAGGCCGGAGTGCCGTTCTACTCGATCTCCGGATCCGACTTCGTCGAGATGTTCGTCGGTGTCGGTGCCTCCCGAGTCCGTGACCTGTTCGAGCAGGCCAAGGCGAACGCCCCGGCGATCGTCTTCGTCGACGAGATCGACGCGGTCGGCCGCCATCGCGGCGCCGGCCTCGGCGGTGGTCATGACGAGCGCGAGCAGACCCTGAACCAGCTCCTCGTCGAGATGGACGGCTTCGATGTGAAGGGCGGTGTGATTCTCATCGCCGCCACGAACCGGCCCGACATCCTCGACCCGGCGCTGCTGCGTCCCGGCCGTTTCGACCGCCAGATCGCGGTCGACCGCCCGGACATGCAGGGTCGTCTGGAGATCCTCAAGGTCCACCAGAAGGGCAAGCCGGTCGCACCGGACGTCGACCTGTCGGCCGTCGCCCGCCGCACCCCCGGCTTCACCGGAGCGGACCTGTCGAACGTGCTGAACGAAGCCGCGCTCCTGACGGCGCGCGGCAACCAGAAGCTGATCGACAACCACATGCTGGACGAGGCCATCGACCGCGTCGTGGCGGGCCCGCAGAAGCGGACCCGGATCATGTCGGACAAGGAAAAGAAGATCACCGCGTACCACGAGGGCGGTCACGCCCTGGTCGCGGCGGCGTCTCCGAACTCCGATCCGGTCCACAAGATCACGATCCTCTCGAGAGGCCGTGCTCTGGGCTACACGATGGTCCTGCCGGACGAGGACAAGTACTCGACCACGCGCAACGAGATGCTGGACCAGCTGGCTTACATGCTGGGCGGCCGCGCGGCCGAGGAACTGGTCTTCCACGACCCGACCACCGGCGCTGCGAACGACATCGAGAAGGCCACGACCACGGCCCGCGCGATGGTCACGCAGTACGGCATGACCGAGCGACTCGGCGCCATCAAGTTCGGTGGCGACAACAGCGAGCCGTTCCTGGGCCGGGAGATGTCGCACCCGCGCGACTACTCGGAAGAGGTCGCCGCGCTGGTCGACGAAGAGGTCAAGAAGCTCATCGAGACGGCGCACAACGAGGCCTGGGAGATCCTGGTCGAGAACCGCGACGTCCTCGACCAGCTGGTCCTGCAGTTGCTGGAGAAGGAGACGCTGAACAAGGAGCAGATCGCCGAGGTCTTCGCTCCCATCGTCAAGCGTCCCCCGCGTCCGGCCTGGACCGGGTCCTCCCGGCGTACGCCGTCCACCCGTCCGCCGGTGCTCTCCCCCAAGGAGCTCGCACTGACGAACGGCGCCAACGGCGCGGCACCGGCGATCTCCACCGCGAAGGCCACCGCGGCGGAGCCCGCCCCGGCGGCCGAACCGGCTCCCGAGGACCGCCCGGAGAGCTGACTCTCCAGGTCCTCGGACCCCGCCCGGTGACCTCACCAGGCCCGGAATGGATGCCGCGCCCCCCAGGTTCTAGCCTGGGGGGCGCGGCATTTCGTATGCCTACAGATGGTGCGTGGCCCACACGCGCGACAGGCACAGGAACGAGGCACCACACATGACCGACCCCGTGACGCTGGACGGCGAGGGCTCCATCGGCGAGTTCGACGAGAAGCGCGCAGAGAACGCCGTCCGCGAACTGCTGATCGCGGTCGGCGAGGACCCCGACCGGGAAGGCCTGAGGGAGACGCCGGCGCGGGTGGCGCGGGCGTATCAGGAGATATTCGCGGGGCTGACGCAGAAGCCCGAGGATGTGCTGACCACGACGTTCGACGCGGGGCACGACGAGATGGTGCTCGTGAAGGACATTGAGGTCTACTCGACGTGTGAGCACCATCTCGTGCCGTTCAGGGGCGTCGCTCATGTCGGCTACATCCCCGCCAGCACCGGCAAGATCACCGGCCTGTCCAAGCTGGCCCGTCTCGTGGATGTCTTCGCCCGCCGCCCGCAGGTGCAGGAACGGCTCACCACGCAGATCGCGGACTCTCTGATGGAGATCCTGGAGCCGCGCGGCGTCATCGTCGTCGTGGAGTGCGAGCACATGTGCATGTCGATGCGCGGCATACGCAAGCCCGGTGCCAAGACGCTGACGTCGGCCGTGCGCGGTCAGCTGCGGGACGCGGCCACCCGCAATGAGGCGATGAGCCTCATCATGGCCCGCTAGACGGCTTCCGGATCGCCGGGCGGGTCGTCACGCGGCCGATGCCGCTCCCTTGTTGTGGTCGTCGTCCTCCGGGAGCCTGCAGACGCGCTCCAGGAAGATGGCCGCCACTATGACGCCGATGCCCGCGAGGACCGAGAAGCCGGCGTAGATGGCCTGGTCGCGGCGGGCGGGGATGTCCAGGGACTCCAACAGGAAGACCCCGGTGCCGCCGTACATGCCGGAGACCAGGGCGGCGACCAGGGCGCTGGCCTGACCGAAGACGACCGCGCGGGCCGCCATCATGGGATCGACGCCCTTGGCCTCCGGGCGGCGCTCGCGCTGGGCCTTGAGGCGGGCGCGGATCGACAGCGCCGTGGCCAGCAGGACCACGGCGATCAGGCCGAGGACGATGGGCGCGGCCAGGGGGACGCTGGGCAGGGTCCCGACCGAGTTCCACAGGCGGGCGCCCGCCCAGGACAAGATCCCGGCGACGGCGAAGACGCCGATCAGCACCCTGATGCGCAGCTCTCTCACGGTGTCCCTTCAGCTCCCCCGAGGTCCCACGGACTGTGGCCGTCATGACCTTAACGGCTATTCGGGCAGCCGGAGTTCCAGGTCCTTGCGTGCTTCCACACCGTCGCGGGTGAGCGTGTCGAGCAGGTCGGCGACCGGGCCGCGGCCGGGCAGCTGGGCCTCGGGCTCCACGTCGTGCCAGGGGACGAGCACGAAGGCGCGTTCGTGGGCGCGGGGGTGAGGGAGCGTGAGATGCGGGTCGTCGGTGACGACATCGGCGTACGCGACGATGTCGACGTCGAGGGTGCGCGCGCCCCAGCGCTCGTCCCGGACGCGGTGGAAGGCCTCCTCGACGGCGTGCGCCCGCTCCAGGAGGGAGGACGGGGGCAGGGTCGTCTTCAGGACCACGACCGCGTTGAAGTACGAGGGCTGGCTGCCCGGCTCCACGCCCCACGGCTCCGTCTCGTACACCGGGGAGACCGCCTTGATGCGGACGCCGGGGGTGTCCTCCAGGGCGTCGATGGCGCCCTGGAGCGTCTCCAGACGGTTGCCGAGGTTGGCGCCGAGGGAGACCACGGCTCGTTTCGGGTTGTGGAGGGTGGTGTCGGCGGCGTCGACCTGCTCGACGACGGAGGCGGGTACCGGCTGTACGGTCGGGTCGCTGGGCCCCTCGGTGAAGAACGCGGTCATACTCGGCTCCGGGTGATGGTGACGGTCACGTCGTCGAAGGGGACGGTGATCGGCGCGTCCGGTTTGTGGACGCAGACCTCTATCTCCGAGACCCCTTCGTGCTTCAGACAGGCCTGGGCGATGCGCTCGGCGAGCGTCTCGATGAGGTTGACCGGCTCGCCCTCGACGACGGCCACGACCTCCTCCGCCACGATGCCGTAGTGCACGGTCTTCGCCAGGTCGTCGTCAGCGGCGGCCGGTCGGGTGTCCAGGCCCAGGACGAGGTCCACGATGAAGGTCTGGCCCTCCTCGCGTTCCTTGGGGAACACACCGTGGTGCCCACGGGCCTTCAGGCCGCGCAGCGCGACACGATCCACGCGAATCACTCCTGCAATCGTCGGTCACGGCCGGTCCGTGCCGTGTGCGGGCGGCACACCGGCCTCAAATGAATCTACCTGCGAGCACTGACAGGGCCCGGCCACGGGGGCGCGAGCCCGTACCGGGGACAGGAGGTTTCATCATGCGTTTCCCCTGGAGAACCCGACGGCTCACGGGCTGGTAGCCGCCCATACCCCGGGGTTCGTGATTCCAACCACTCCTTGGCCCCTGTGGGGTCGGCACGGGTGGCCCCGGAGTGGCCCTGGGGTGGCCCCGCAGGGCGCCTACCCACTCAGGCGGGGGTGTCGTCGCTCTCGTCCTCGTCGGTTTCGGCCAGAACGGGTGAGGCGTGGTGGGACCAGAGTTTCCAGCCGTCGGGTGTGCGGCGGAACACGTTGGTGGCGACCACCAGCTGACCGACGAGCGGGCCGAGCTCCTCGCCGCCCTCGGGGGCGGGGCCGCCGCTGAGGATGTTCTCGGTGCAGGTCACCAGGGCGGTGTCGGCACTGACGGAGACGTGCACGTCGGTGAGGAAGAACTGGATGTAGTCCGTGTTCGCCATGATCAGGGCGTACGACCTGAGGACCTCGCCGCGGCCGGTGAGCACGGGCCAGCCGGGGTGCACGCAGGAGACGACACCGACGTCGGCCGGGTCGTGGTACTCCTCGTCGACGCCCAGGTCAGCAGGGGTGAGCCAGAGCGAGGACACCGTTTCGAAGTCGCCGCGTTCCATGGCCTCGTAGAAGGTGGTGTTGGCGAGTTCGACCTCTTCCACGTCCGTGTGGGGGGCGCTCACCGGACTCCTTCAGCGCCATTGCCCGCGGCGCGCGCTCCCTCCACGGCGCGCGCGACCCGTACCGCGTCCGCGGTCGCGCGCACCTCGTGTACGCGCACCGCCCACGCGCCGGCGTGTGCCGCGAGCGCGGAGACGGCGGCGGTGGCGGCGTCGCGCTCGCGGGCGGGTGGCGGCGCGCCCTCCGGGCCGGCCAGGACGCGCCCCAGGAACCGTTTGCGGGAGGCGGCGACGAGCAGGGGGTGCCCGAGGGCGAGCAGACGGTCGAGGTGGGCGAGGAGGGTGAGGTCGTGTTCGGCGTCCTTGGAGAAGCCGAGGCCGGGGTCGACCACGACGCGGTCGGGGGCGACTCCGCCGTCGAGGACGGCCGCCACGCGCGCGTGCAGTTCGTCGACGACTTCGGCCACGACGTCCGCGTACACGCCCTTGACGTTGCCGCCCTCCAGGAAGCCCCGCCAGTGCATGACGACGAAGGGGGCGCCCGCGTCGGCGACGACCGGGATCATCGCGGGGTCGGCGAGGCCGCCGCTGACGTCGTTGACGAGGGCGGCGCCGGCCGAGAGGGCCTGTTCGGCGACGGAGGCGCGCATGGTGTCGACGGAGACGGTGACGCCCTCGGAGGCGAGACCGCGGACGACCGGGATGACGCGCTTGAGCTCCTCGGCCTCGTCGACCCGGCTGGCGCCGGGACGGGTGGACTCGCCGCCGACGTCCACCAGGTCGGCGCCCTCGGTGACGAGGGCGAGGCCGTGCTTGACGGCGGTCAGGGTGTCGAAGAAGCGGCCGCCGTCGGAGAAGGAATCGGGGGTGACGTTCACGACTCCCATGACCGCGCAGCGGCCCCATTCCGGAAGGCCCGCGACGCGCCCGCGTCCGCTCTGCTTGCTCATACGTTCAGCGTAGGCCCAGGGCGGGGTCACAGGGCCCGGGCCCGGCCGATGCGACGGGCCGGGGTGAGACCCGAGCGGAAGCCCCCGGCTGGAGGAGGGGGCGGGGCTTCCGCTCGGGCCGGTCTCGGTGGCCGCGGCCGGCCTCGGCCTTGGTCCGCTTCGTGAGGCGGCCCGGACCCTCTTCGTCAGGCGGGCGCGCACGTTGTCGTCAAGCGGCCCGCGCGTGGTCGTCAGGCGGCCCGGACCGTCTTCGTGAGGCGGGCGCGCACGTGGTCGTCAGGCCGCCCGCACGTGGTCGCCAGGCGGGCGCGCACGTTGTCGTCAGCCGCCCGCGCGTGGTCGCCAGGCGGCTCGGAGGGTCTTCGTCAGGACGCCGGACGGCGTCGTCAGACCGCCGCTCTGACACTCCGTTCCGTGCCGTGGGCGCACGCGCGCGCGGGGGTCGTACGGCGGCGCAGGAAGCGTGGCAACGGGAGGGCGAGGTTGACGAAGCCCTCCGCCTGCATGGCGGCGAAGCCGATGCGCGGCAGGTCGCCGGACGCGCGGTAGACGACGAAGCGCGGCTCCCAGCGTGGCTGGAACTTCGCGTTGAACTTGTACAGGGACTCGATCTGGAACCAGCGCGAGAGGAAGACCAGCAGCCCGCGCCAGGCGCGCAGCACCGGGCCCGCGCCGATCTTCTCGCCGCGCGCGAGTGCGGCGCGGAACATCGCGAAGTTGAGCGACACGCGCGTGATGCCGAGGCGCGGGGCCGCCTGGAGGGCGGCCACGATCAGCAGCTCGTTCATGCCGGGGTCGGCCGAGCGGTCGCGGCGCATCAGGTCCAGGGAGGCGCCGTCCGTGCCCCAGGGCACGAAGTGCAGGATCGCCTTCAGGTCCCCGTACGGACCGGGCTGGTCGTCCACCTTGTGGGCGGTGGCGATGAGACAGTCGCCGTCCTCCGGGTCGCCGATGCGGCCGAGCGCCATGGAGAAGCCCCGCTCGGTGTCGGTGCCGCGCCAGTCCTCCGCAGCGCGGCGGATCCGCTCCAGCTCGGCCTCCCCGAGGTCACGGACGCGCCGTACCCGGGTTTCGTAACCGGCACGCTCGATGCGCTTGACCATCTGTCGCACATTGCGCATCGCGCGGCCGGCGAGGGAGAAATCCGCGACGTCCACCACCGCCTCGTCACCCAGTTCGAGGGCGTCCAAGCCGGTCTCCCGGGTCCAGACCTCGCCGCCGGTCTCGGAACAGCCCATGACGGCGGGGGTCCAGGAGTGGGCCGTGGCCTCGTCCATGAAGCGTTCGATGGCGCCCGGCCAGGCCTCCACATCCCCGATCGGGTCACCGCTGGCGAGCATCACGCCGGAGACGACCCGGTAGGTCACCGCGGCCTTGCCGCTGGGCGAGAAGACGACGGCCTTGTCGCGCCGCAGCGCGAAGTGGCCCAGGGAGTCGCGGCCGCCGTGCTTGTCCAGCAGGGCGCGCAGACGAACCTCGTCCTCCTCCGTGAGGCGCGCGGCGGGGTGTTCGGGCCGGAAGGCCAGGTAGATCGTTGTGACGGCGGTGAGCAGGCCGAGGGCGCCCAGGGAGAAGGCGACCGTCCACGAGGTGTTGCCCTGGTAGTCGACCGGGCCCTCGAAGCCGAACAGGCCGTACAGGACGTGCGTAATGCGATCGGCCAGGCTCGGGTCGCCCACCATGCGTTCCGCGTGGACGCTGACGATGACCAGTCCGAGGACCAGGGAACCGGCGCCCATGAGGACGAAGTTGGCGAGCGCGCGCCACCGGCTGCGCGGGTCGGGCAGCGCCGCGAACTGGTCGCGGTGGCGCAGCAGGGGCGCGAGCAGCGCGAGCGAGATGAGCACGCCCACCAGGGAGTGCCGGTACGTGAACTGCGCCACCGCGCCGGCCGGGAGCAGCACCACGGCCGCGCGCCAGGCCCGGCGCTTGTGGCGCTTGAGCCCGTGGGCGAGCAGCAGCAACAGGACGCCGGCGCTGAGCGAGAGCGCGGCGGCGAACGGCCCGAGCGCGCCGGGCAACACCTCGGCGAGGGTGTGCATACGGCTGTGCCGGAAGCGCGGGAAGACGCCCGCGGCGATGTCCAGAAGGCCTACGAGGGCACACGCTCTGCCGACGAGGGCGGGTACGGCTTCGGGGCGCGGGCCACGGAGTACGCGCCCCACCCGGTGTGGTCGGGCCGGAACCAGGCCCGACATTTCCTCATCTGTCCTGACAGACATCGCATCCTGTAGTTCTGCGAGAGACCTTGGATCCGGTACCGATTCGGGCATCCGGCGACATTGCGCCCTCTAGGACGGTGTCTTGCACGGAGAGGTTCACTCATCTCTTCAAAGCTGGTTCAAAGGGCGAGGAAAGCGGAAGCAACCAATGGGTCTCACAAGCAACAACACGCTGGCACTGGCGGTTCTGGCGGCCGTTGTGCTGTTCGCCGGCACGGTGTGGCTGTGGCCAAAGCTGGCCCGGCGGTCCTGGCGGGCCGTCGGCGGGCGCGTGGGACTGTTACTCGCGACCCAGTTGGTGCTCTTCGTTTCGGTGGGCCTCGCCGCCAACCAGGCTTTCGGGTTCTACGCCTCCTGGGCGGACCTGTTCGGGCGGGAGACCTCCCAGGGTGTGGTCGTCGACCACACCACCGGCGCTCCTTCGGGCGGGCCCCTTCAGGTGATCGAGACGGGAAGGGTGCGAGGGGCGACCGGGCTCCGACCGTCGTCGGGCGGGCAGATCGAGAAGGTCGACATCGTCGGCCGTACGACAAACATCGCCACGCGCGCGTACGTCTACCTGCCGCCTGAGTACTTCCAGCCGCGATACCGCACCCGTACCTTTCCCGCGGCCGTCGTCCTCACCGGTTATCCGGGTACCGCACAGGCGCTGGTGAGCAAACTCCACTACCCGCGCACGGCTTTGGATCTCGCCCAGGACGGCCGTATGCAGCCGATGATCCTGGTGATGCTGCGGCCGACGGTGGCGCCGCCGCGGGACACGGAGTGCGTGGACATCCCAGGGGGGCCGCAGACCGAGTCGTTCTTCGCCAAGGACCTGCCCGACGCCGTACTGGCGCACTACAGGGTGGGCCGGAAACCGGGCAGCTGGGGCATCATCGGTGACTCCACGGGCGGCTATTGCGCGCTGAAGCTCGCCCTGCACCACCCTGGGGTGTACGCCGCCGGGGCGGGCCTGTCGGCGTACTACGACGCGCCCAAGGACCCCACCACGGGCGATCTCTTCCACGGCGACAAGGGACTGCGCGACCGCGCGAACCTGTGGTGGTACCTCAAACACATGCCCGCGTCCGACACTTCACTGCTCGTCACCAGCAGCAAGGTCGGCGAGCCGAACTACAAGGACACGCTGAAGTTCATAGAGCGGGTGAAGGACACAGGTCTGACCCGCATCTCGTCGGTCATCCTCGAAAGCGGCGGGCACAACTTCAACACCTGGCGGCGGGAGATTCCGCCGACGCTTCAGTGGATCAGCGGACGACTTGCCGGCCACTGAAAACGATCTTGCGGATCTCGCCCTTCTTGCCGACCCCGTCCCGCCAATCCCGTCGTTCCTGCCGAATTCAGTGACAGATCTGATTCCTGATGACGTGTGAAGGCTGCGGGATGGCTGTCTTTTTACGGGCCGGGGCACCATGATTCGCCTACGCGCGGTAAGTTTCTGGCCATGCCACGTGGACGTCACCGCCATTCCCCGCCCTTGCACAGGCTGCTACCCCCGTCGGCGATCGCTGGCGTGTCCCTTGTCTGCGCGCTAGGCCCCTGGGTGTTCACCCAGCCGATGGCGCTCCGAGGACTGGCCGCGGCCGCCGCGGCGACGGCGATCGTCGGAGCGGTCGTGATGCGCCACTGGGACACGCAGGCGGGCAAACAGGTCGCCGACCTCACACGCGCGCGGGCGGGCGACGAGTGGCGGTACGAGGAGCGGGTCGCCGAACTGGAGAGCGACCTGGAGGAGTCGCGCGAGCTACGGGTCAAGCTGGAGCAGCGACTGCGGGCCAAGCGGTCGGAGCTGGCGGGACTGCGCAACGAACACGCGGCGCTGCTGCGGCGGTACGCCACGGCGGAGACCGAGCGGGCGAGCGCCCTGGAGGGCCGCCGGCTGCTGGAGATAGAGACCGCGGTTCCGGCCCGCGAGCTGCTGCCGGCGCCGGCCGCGTCCGCCGAGGAGGCGGGGGCTGTGGCTGCCCCGGCGAAGTCGACGGCCGACGAGGCGGTGGAGGGCGCGGAGACGGCGGAAGCCGCAGAGGGCACAGAGGGCGCGGCTCCCGCCGCCTTCTCGCCGACGGGTTCGCAGCTGTACCTGCGGGCGAAGGGCGCGCTGGCGCGCTTCGGCGACGAGGGCGACGAAGGCGATGCGCGCGACGAGCGCGACGAGCGCGACGGTACGGCGAAGGCCGAAGCGGAGGACGCGGAGTCTGAGGGCGCCGAGTCTGAGGAAGCCGAAGCAACGGATGCCGAAGCGACGGACGTCGAAACGGCGGATGCCGTGACCGCCGTGACCGCCGTGACCGCCGTGACCGCCGGGGCCGACGAGGCCGCCGCCCCCGTCACGGATGTCGAGCTCACCGACGTCGAGCCCGGCGAGCCCGTCATGGCCGGCGAGGTCAAGAGCATCGCCTCAAAGAACATCGCGTCCAAGGGCCTCGCCAAGGACAGGCCCAAGGACAGGCCGAGGGGCGTGCCCAAAGGCGGGCATGAGGGTGCCTCGGACGGTGCGTCGGTGAAGGTCGGCTCCGCCGAGGGGGCCGCTGCCGGTGCCGCCGGGAACAACAAGCCGGAGGCCGCGCAGGAGGACGAGGCGCGGGGGAAGCCCGAGGCGGTCGACGCGCATGAGCGTGCGACCGCCACCCTCACGGCCAGGGGCGCCCAGCCCGTCCGGCAGCCCTCCGGGCACTTCGTCGCGCCGACCGCGGTGGCGGTCGTACCGTCGACTCCGGTGCGACGCCCCACGGTCGAGGGGGACTTCGACTTCTTCGGTACGAAGCAGGGGGCCGAGCCGGCCGCCCTGGAGGCCGTGCAGAACGAGGACCTCGCCGACGTGGTCGGCCAGGAGGCGCTCGCCCTCCACAAGGCCGAGTCCGAGGCCGAGTTCAAGACGGCGAACGAGGAGTCGCGGGGCGTCGGCCAGGTGATCGACCTGACGGCCCACGACGAGACGGAACAGATCGACCTGCAGGGACTGCGGAGCGCGGTGTCCTGACGGCTGCCGCCTCCACCCCGCCGGCCACCGGTGGTCAGGACGCCATCCACCGGTCCGGCCGCGCGTCACGCCGTCCCGTCCGCGATCTCTCCGCCTGCGCCCGCAGCAGCTCCGCGGCCTCTCCTGCGTCCCGCAGGCGGGCCGTCACCGTCTTGTTGGCCCCCGTGTCCACCTTGACGTCGGCGACCCGCCACAGGCGCTTCCACGGCCCTTGAGCGAGCCGTACGCTCTGCACCTTCGCGTGCGGGACGAGCGACAGGCTGCGGCTCAGCAGTCCGTGCCGCGCCGCGAACACGCTGTCGTTGACGGCGAGTCCGTACCCGCGCCACCACACCGGCCGGCACCGCCCGGCCCGTCGGGGCGGCCGGGACAGCGCCGACGGCGGCGGGACGGTCACCCCGGGCAGCACGCGCGCGACGACCGATTCGGCGACCGCGCGCGGAGCGACCGGCACCAGCACCGAGTTGGACGACCCGGCCACGTCCAGCTCGACCCGCACCCAGCCTCCCCCACTCTCGGCTTCGCTCGAGCGGGGGGACCCCCATCGCCTCCACAACAGCGGCTCCACGATCCGTACGGTCTGCACGCGCCCCGGCGGCACCGTCTCGTGGGTACGGTCCAGCAGCCCGTGGTCGATGCGCAGTCCGTCCGGCGACTCGCCGACCGTCCAGTCGTACTCGCCGACGAACCGCCCCACACTGGTCGCGCCCGCCGCGCCCAGCAGCGGCACACCGGTCGCGAGGACCGTCCACACGCTGTGGGTGGCCAGCCACAGCAACGGCGGTACGACGAGCGCGGCGGCCAGCGTGCCCCAGGTCGCGCCGGTCAGCAGCAGGGAGACGGCGAGGACCCGCGGCGGCACGCGCAGCAGCTCGCGGGAGGGTGCCTCGCCGACCTCGTGCGCCGTCTCGGGCGCGAAACCGGCGGCGCGTGCGAGGAGTTCAGCGCGCAGCGCCCGCGCCTCGTCCTCGCCCAGGAAGGCCAGTTCGTCCTTCTTGTCCACGCCTATGACGTCGAGCTTGAGTTTCGCGACGCCCGCGACCCGCGCGAGCAGCGGCTGGGTGACGTCGACCGCCTGGATCCGCTCCAGCCGGATGTGCGCGGTGCGCCGGAACAACAGGCCGGTCCGGATGCGCAGTTCGGTGTCGGTCACCGCGAAGTGGGTGAACCACCAGGTCAGAAAGCCGTAGAGGGCGGCGGCCGGAACGAGTACGGCGAGCGCTATCAGCAGCGTGGTGGTGGTCAGCCTGGTCAACTGGCGCTGCGCCTGGTCGGGATCGTGCACCGCCCACCCGATGAGCACCGCGATCGGCGCCCACGCCCGTCTGAGCGGTGTCACGGGGTGCAGCCGCCGCTCGATGAGGGGCCGCTCCTCGAGTACGCCGCCCTCGACGCCCGGCGCGGTCACAGCCCCGCCGATCGGGCCTCGCCGAGCTCGCTGAGCCGATCGCGCAGCCGTTCCGCCTCGGCCGGGTCGAGCCCCGGGATGGTCGCGTCGGTCGCCGCGGCCGCTGTGTGCAGCTGCACGCTGGCCAGCCGGAAGTGACGTTCCACGGGCCCGGAGGTGACCTCGACCAGCTGCATCCGCCCGTACGGCACGACGGTCTCCTCCTGCCACAGCACGCCCCGGCTGATCAGCAGGTCGTCGGCGCGTTCGGCATAGCGCCAGGAGCGCCAGTTGCGGCCGAGCATCACCCAGCCCCACGCCATGAGCACCAGCGGCAGCAGCGCGAAGGCGGCCCACTCGGGCTCGACGAGCAGCCCGAGCAGCAGGCCCAGCCCCAGGGCCAGCAGCCCCAGCCACACCACCAGCAGAAGCCGCCGCATGCTCAGCAGCCTCGGCGGCAGCCCGGTCCACACCGGCTCGTCACCTGCGGTCCCCGTATCTGGCGCGCTCCCCGTCTCCATACCGCCAGCGTACGTAGGAGAGACTGAGTGCATGACTCCCACGACGGAGACCATGGTCGGAATCGGCGGCGCCGCGGAGAGCACCGACATGGTGCTCAACATCGGCCCTCAGCACCCGTCCACGCACGGTGTGCTGCGCCTCAGGCTCGTCCTGGACGGCGAGCGGATCCAGCACGCGGAGCCGGTGATCGGCTATATGCACCGCGGCGCGGAGAAGCTGTTCGAGGCGCGTGACTACCGCCAGATCATCATGCTCGCCAACCGCCACGACTGGCTGTCGGCGTTCTCCAACGAGCTGGGCGTGGTCCTCGGTGTGGAGCGCATGCTCGGCATGGAGGTGCCCCCGCGCGCGGTGTGGACCCGCACCCTGCTCGCCGAGCTGAACCGGGTGCTGAACCACCTGATGTTCCTGGGCTCGTATCCGCTGGAGCTCGGCGGCATCACGCCGGTCTTCTACGCGTTCCGGGAGCGCGAGGTGCTCCAGAACGTGATGGAGGAGGTCTCCGGGGGCCGTATGCACTACATGTTCAACCGCGTCGGCGGTCTCAAGGAGGACCTGCCGGCCGGATGGGCCACCCGCGCGCGTGCCGCCGTCGCCGCCGTGCGCTCCCGTATGGACCGGTTCGACGATCTGGTGCTCGGCAACGAGATCTTCCGGGGGCGTACCCGGGGCGTGGGCGTCCTCGCACCGGAGGCTGTGCACGCCTACGGAGTGAGCGGGCCGATCGCGCGCGCCTCGGGCGTCGACTTCGACCTGCGCCGGGACGAGCCGTACCTCGGATACGGGGAGCTCCAGGACACCCTCAAGGTGGTCACCCGGACGGAGGGCGACTGCCTCGCCCGCTTCGAGATCCTCCTGGAGCAGACCCACAACGCCCTCGACCTGGCCGACGCCTGTCTCGACCGGCTCGCCGACCTGCCGCCCGGGCCGATCAACCAGCGGCTCCCCAAGGTCCTCAAGGCGCCCGAGGGCCACACGTACGCGTGGACCGAGAACCCCCTCGGCATCAACGGCTACTACCTGGTCAGCAAGGGCGAGAAGACCCCGTACCGGCTGAAGCTGCGCTCGGCGTCGTACAACAACATCCAGGCGCTCGTGGAACTGCTGCCGGGCACGCTGGTGGCGGACATGGTGGCGATCCTGGGGTCACTGTTCTTCGTGGTCGGGGACATCGACAAGTAGGTCTCCCGGCACGTCTCCGGGACGGGTGACAAGCAGGTCTCCCGGGGGCGCGTCCGGGAGTGCGACCGGCTGGAGCAGCCACCCGAAGTCGCCGAGTCCGCCCGTCGCGGTGAGCTCGGCGGCCTCCCCGGCGCTCGCGAGGGCGCGCACGTAGGCCGTGGGGTCGGTGGATGCCAGCGCGAGCGGGGGGCGTGCGCCTGTGAGGCCCAGGGCGTGCAGGGCGGCGCGCTGACTCAGGAGGCGCCCTCCGGGCAGCGCGCACGCGTCCAGCGCGACATGCGCCGTGAGGTCGCACGAGCCGTCCGGCACGGGTGCCGTCTCCCGCCCGTCCCGGAAGCCGGTGAGCGTTCCGAACGGGGGGCGCGCGTCCACCGTGTGCGCGTAGTCCACCGCCACCGCGAGCCCCCGCTCCACGGTGGCGACCGCCGCCGCCCACGCCTCGTCCCTGGGCAGCCCGATCTCGGCCCGCAGCCCCTGTTCGGCCGGCAGCGGCCACCACCGGGTCAGCCACTGGGCCGCCGGGCCGCGGACCGGCTCCGCCAGGCGCTCCCGCCCGTCCTCCCGTACGCGTACCAGCCGCGGTACGCCCGCGGAGTCCACCTCGGCGACGTCCACGGGCACGTTGTCCAGCCACTCGTTGGCGAACAGCAGCCCGGTGACCCCCTGCGGGGGCTCGGCCAGCCACTCGATCCGGTGATCGAGGTCCGCGGGTCGCTCGGCGATCTCGACGGCGTACCCACGCGCGCGGGCGGCCACCTCGGCGGGCAGCGCGGCGAGCACGCCCGCCGCCAACTCGCCGCGCCCCGCGGCCATGTCGACGAAGTCGAGCTCCGCCGGCCGGCCCAGCGCCTCGTCGACCCGGCACAGCAGCCTGGCCACCGCCTCCGCGAACAGCGGCGACGCGTGCACGGACGTACGGAAGTGCCCGGCCGGTCCCTCAGGCCCTCGGTAGAAGCCCTCCGGACCGTAGAGCGCGGCCTCCGTGGCGGCCCGCCAGCCGCGCCAACCGTCCCTCGTCGTCCCTCCGTTTTCCTCCGTCACGTCGTCAGGCTAGGCGCACAGAGGAACGGAGCCTCCACCTTGCGGAGTATGCGCGGGGGCTACGGATCGGCCCTCCGGTTGACCCCTGCACGCATCTCGCTTCCCTACGCTGGGTTACGTGCAGCGCCTCTACGACTTTCTCCGCAGGCACCCGACATGGGTCGACAGCTTCTGGGCCGTCTTCCTCTTCGGGATCTCCGTGGCGGGTGAAGAGGCCCGCCACGGCACCCGGGGCACCGATTCCCCGGGTGTGATCGTGCCGATCGTGCTTCTGCTGTGCCTGGTGATCGCGCTGCGCCGGCGGATGCCGGAGAAGATGCTCCTGCTGGCCCTCGGCCTCGGAGTGACGCAGGTCGTGCTGGACGTCGAGACGTCGCCCGCCGACTTCGCCCTGCTGGTGATCGTCTACACCGTGGCGGCGACGGGCGCCCGCTGGGCCTCGCGGCTCGCGCTGGCCACGGGCCTGTGCGCGGCCACCGTGGCACAGCTGCGCTGGCCGAACGCCGACTCGGGCGCCCTGGGCAACGTCGCGCAAATGATCTTCCTGACGGTGCCGTTCGCGCTCGCCTGGGTGCTCGGCGACTCGATCCGCACCCGCCGCGCCTACTTCGCGCAGTTGGAGGAGCGGGCCGCCCGTCTGGAGAAGGAGCGCGAGGCACAGTCGAAGGTCGCGGTCGCCGCCGAGCGGGCCCGGATCGCCCGCGAGCTGCATGACGTCGTCGCGCACAACGTGTCGGTCATGGTGGTCCAGGCCGACGGCGCCGCCTACGTCCTCGACGCCGCCCCCGACCAGGCGAAAAAGGCCCTGGAGACGATCTCCTCCACCGGCCGCCAGGCCCTCGCCGAGATGCGCCGCCTGCTGGGCGTGCTGCGCACCGGCGAGCACCAGGAGGGCGGCGAGTACGTCCCGCAGCCCGACGTGGAGCAGATCGAGGACCTCGTCGAGCAGTGCCGCGGCTCCGGACTGCCCGTCGACTTCAAGGTCGAGGGCACCCCGCGCCCGCTGCCCAGCGGCGTCGAGCTCACCGCGTACCGCATCGTCCAGGAGGCCCTGACCAACACCCGTAAGCACGGCGGGCCGAACGCGGGTGCCAGCGTCCGGCTGGTCTACTTCGACGACGGGCTCGGCCTGCTCGTCGAGGACGACGGCAAGGGCGCCCCGCACGAGCTGTACGAGGAGGGCGGTGTCGACGGCAGGGGGCACGGCCTGATCGGCATGCGTGAGCGGATCGGCATGGTCGGCGGCACCCTGGACGCCGGCCCGCGTCCCGGCGGAGGATTCCGCATCAGTGCGCTGCTCCCTCTCAAACCGGCGCACTGACGTCCACGCGCCCCGTGTTGACACCTGTAACGCCCCCCACGGACCCCCGACGAACCCCCTACGACCTACGAACCCCCGACGGACAGAGAACGGAAGAGGCCCCGATGACGATCCGCGTGATGCTCGTCGACGACCAGGTGCTGTTGCGCACCGGGTTCCGGATGGTGCTCGCAGCGCAGCCGGACATGGACGTCGTCGCGGAGGCGGGTGACGGCGTGGAGGCTCTTCAGGTGCTGCGTTCGACGGCCGTGGACGTCGTCCTGATGGACGTCCGTATGCCGAAGCTGGACGGTGTGGAGACCACCCGCCGCATCTGCCTGGAGTCCGACCCGCCGAAGGTGCTGATCCTCACCACCTTCGACCTCGACGAGTACGCGTTCTCCGGGCTGAAGGCGGGCGCCTCGGGCTTCATGCTCAAGGACGTGCCGCCCGGTGAACTGCTGGCGGCCATCCGCGCGGTGCACAGCGGTGACGCGGTGGTGGCGCCGTCGACCACGCGCCGCCTGCTCGACCGCTTCGCGCCGCTGCTGCCGAGCGCCGGCAAGGAGCCCCAGCACAAGGAGTTGGAGCGGCTCACCGGACGGGAACGCGAGGTCATGATCCTGGTCGCGCAGGGCCTGTCCAACGGTGAGATCGCGGCCCGGCTCGTGCTGTCCGAGGCGACCGTCAAGACCCATGTGGGCCGCATCCTGACCAAGTTGGGGCTCCGGGACCGGGTGCAGGTGGTCGTCCTGGCGTACGAGACGGGGCTGGTGCGCGCGGGCGGGCACGGTTAGCGGCTGGCGGCTGACGCTGACGCTGACGGCTGGGGGCTCCGGTCGGCGGTCGGCGGTCAGCGGTCAGCGGTCAGCGGTCAGCGCAGGATTCCTTCCAGGAAGTCGCTGCCCAGCCGGGCCACCACGGTGACGTCCAGTTGGTGCAGGACGTACCGGCCGCGGCGCCGCGTGGTGATCAGCCTTCTTCAGCACACCCAGGTGCCGGGATATCTCGGGGGCCGTCACGCCGTGCACCTGGGCCTGCTCGCTCGTGGTGTGCGAACTGCACGTACCGCGCCGACCGGCTCGGTGAACCGGCGCCGCCCGCGCGCGGCGCCCACGACTGGCAGGTCGTCCGCGAAGTGAGTGACCGTCACGCGTTCCGGGCGGCCCTCGCCGAGCGCCCGGCCCACGGACGGATACGCCTTGCCGTGCGCCGCCGGCTGCGTCCCCGGTCCCGTTCCGCCCGCTGACACCTGACCACCTGACGGTCCTTCGGTCAGCGGGGATCGGCCAGCCTGGAGACGAAGTCCGCGACCGCCGACCTCACGTCGTCGCGCGTCCACTCCAGGCCGGCCGCCCGTACGTAGACCTCCGTACAGGCCAGACCGGGGCCCTTCTGGTCCCAGGGGTTGGCGAACAGCAGGGTCCCCGTCTCCTCGGCCTGCCGGACCGCGGCCTCCGAGACGACATCGACGTCGTACGGCAGCCAGACCTGGAAGTCGTGGGTGTGCGGCACCTCTGGGTGGACGCGCGCCCACGGCACCCCGGCCGCCTCGAACCCCGTGCGCAACGCGTCGGCCACCACGCGCGCGTGGGCCACGTACACCGGCAGCCGGGGCAGCTCCCGCTCCAGGCCGATCAGCGCCGACAGCGCGGTCGGGAACTGCTGGAAGAGCGTGCCGCCGTACCGGTGCCGCCAGGCCTTCGCCTCCTCGACCAGCGTCCTGGGGCCGGCCAGGGCCGCTCCGCCGTATCCGTCGAGGGACTTGTAGAACGACACGTAGACGCTGTCCGCCAGGGCCGCGATCTCCTCCAGGGGGCGGCCGAAGTGCACGGTGGACTCCCACAGGCGGGCCCCGTCGAAGTGGACCACCGCGTCGCGTTCCCTGGCCGCCGCCACCACCTCGGTGAGCTCCTCCCAGGAAGGCAGCACGAAACCGGCGTCCCTGAGGGGGAGTTCGAGCATCAGCGCCCCGAAGGGCTCGTCGAAGTCGCGTACCTCGTCCGCGGTCGGCAGCCGGGGCTCACTCGTGACCCGGACCGGGCGCAATCCACTGACCTGGCTGAACGCGTTCCGTTCGTGCGACTCCGGGTGGGCCAGCCCATGCAGGGCGACCGTCGCGTCACCGGTGCGGCCCGCCCAGCAGCGCAGGGCCACCTGCTGGGCCATCGTGCCCGTCGGGAAGAACGCGGCGGCCTCGGTGCCGAGCAGGCCCGCGACCTTCTCCTCCAGGGCCTCGACCACGCCGTTGCCGTACATGTCCGACGTCTCGTCCAGGTCGTACACGTCCGCCGCCGCGTCCAGCAGGGCCAGGCGCTCCCTCAGCGTGCCGAGGAGGCCCAGGCGGGCGAGGACGCGTTCAGCGCCTCGGACGGCGGCGATGCGTCGCTCCCTGCGCCGTGTACGCCGTTCCTCGTCGGAGACCCGCTCGGGCTCCTCCTCACCCGAGACCTGCGTCGGCCCGATTGCGTTCGCTGCCTGCTCCGCCGTATCGCTCATGCCCGGATCATGCCGGTGGCCCTCCATGCGGGCATCCGGATTTCCGTACTTTCGCAAGTGGGCACCCGGTGTACGGAAACCCACAGCCTGTGGACAACCGGACACCCCTCGAACCAATCGCGTTAACATGACGAGAAATCGTCCGGTACCCAGAGCGGACTGGAACGGGGAGGCCGCCGTCGCGTGAGTACATTCCAACAGCCGGATCCCCAGGACCGCCCCGCGCGGCTCACCGTCGGTGTCGTCGGTGCCGGCCGCGTGGGCCCCGCGCTGGCCGCGTCCCTCCAGCTCGCCGGGCACCGTCCGGTGGCCGTCTCCGGGGTCTCGGACGCCTCCCGGCGCCGGGCCGCGCAGCTGCTGCCCGACGTGCCGGTCGTCCCGCCCGCCGAGGTCATGGAGCGCGCCGACCTGGTGCTGTTGACCGTCCCCGACGACGCCCTGCCCGGTCTCGTCGAAGGGCTCGCCGAGACCGGTGCCGTACGGCCGGGACAGCTGCTGGTGCACACCTCAGGGCGATACGGCTCGAAGGTCCTGGACCCCGCCCTGCGCGTGGGCGCGCTGCCACTGGCCCTGCACCCGGCGATGACCTTCACCGGCACGCCCGTTGACGTGCAGCGTCTGGCCGGATGCTCCTTCGGCGTCACCGCGCCCGAGGAACTGCGGCTGGCCGCCGAGGCCCTCGTCATCGAGATGGGCGGCGAACCCGAGTGGATCGCCGAGGAGATGCGGCCGTTCTACCACGCGGCGCTCGCGCTGGGCGCCAACCACCTGGTGACGCTGGTCGCGCAGTCCATGGAGCTGCTGCGCGCGGCCGGTGTCGAGGCTCCCGACCGGATGCTCGGCCCGCTGCTCGGCGCCGCCCTCGACAACGCCCTGCGCTCCGGCGACGCGGCCCTCACCGGCCCCGTCGCGCGGGGCGACGCGGGCACTGTCGCGGCCCACGTCGAACAGCTGCGCAAGCACGCCCCGCAGGCCGTCGCCGGCTACCTGGCGATGGCCCGCACCACGGCGGACCGGGCGCTCGCCCACGGCCTGCTGAAGCCGGAACTCGCGGAGGACCTTCTCGGGGTACTCGCCGACGGGACAGACAGGACCGACGGCACCGAAGGGGACGCCCGATGACCACCGTCCTGCTGCGCACCGCCGCCGAACTGCGGGCCCGCGCGCGCGGAGGCCGCCGCGCCGTCGTGATGACCATGGGCGCCCTGCACGAGGGGCACGCCACGCTGATCCGCACCGCGCGCGAGATCGCGGGACCCGACGGTGAGGTCGTCGTCACGGTCTTCGTGAACCCCCTGCAGTTCGGCGAGGGCGAGGACCTCGACCGCTACCCGCGCACCCTGGAGGCCGACCTCAAGATCGCCGAGGAGTCGGGCGCGGACGTCGTCTTCGCGCCCGCCGTCGACGAGGTCTATCCGGGCGGCGAGCCCCAGGTCCGGGTCAGCGCCGGACCCATGGGGGAGCGCCTGGAGGGCGGTGCGCGGCCCGGCCACTTCGACGGCATGCTCACCGTCGTCGCCAAGCTGCTCCACCTCACCCGCCCCGACGCGGCGCTCTACGGCCAGAAGGACGCCCAGCAACTCGCCCTGATCCGCCGGATGACGCGGGACCTGAACTTCGGCATCGAGATCGTCGGCGTGCCCACCGTGCGCGAGGAGGACGGGCTGGCCCTGTCCAGCCGCAACCGCTACCTCTCGCCGACCGAGCGGCGCACCGCCCTCGCGCTGTCCCGCGCGCTGTTCGCGGGCGGCGACCGGCACGCGGCGCAGGAGGCACTGCGCGCCCGGGCCCGTGAGGTGCCCGCCACGCGTGCGCGTGCCGAGGCCCTGAGCGCCATAGGGGAGTCCCGGGCCGCCGCCGACACCCACGCCGTCGCCAAGGCCGCCCCGGGCGGCCCCGCGACCGTCCGCGCGGCCGCCCGGCTGGTCCTCGACGACGCCGCCCGTCTGGATCCGCCGCTCGCCCTGGACTACCTGGCGCTCGTCGACCCGTCCGACTTCACCGAGATCGAGGACGACTTCACCGGCGAGGCAGTTCTCGCCGTCGCCGCCCGGGTCGGGACGACCCGGCTGATCGACAACATTCCCCTCACCTTCGGAGCCGCCTCGTGACCAGCACAGGCATACGACTGCACGCGCCCGCCCCCGGATGGTCCATCACCGCGGACGTCGTGGTCGTCGGCTCCGGAGTCGCCGGCCTCACCGCGGCCCTGCGCTGCGAGGCCGCCGGCCTGAACACGGTCGTCGTCACCAAGGCCCGCCTCGACGACGGCTCCACCCGCTGGGCGCAGGGCGGCATCGCCGCGGCCCTTGGCGAGGGCGACACCCCCGAACAGCACCTGGACGACACGCTCGTCGCGGGCGCGGGCCTGTGCGACGAGGAGGCCGTACGGCTCCTCGTCACCGAGGGCCCCGACGCCGTCCGCCGGCTGATCGAGACGGGCGCCCACTTCGACGAGTCCGCCGAAGGACGACTGGAACTCACCCGCGAGGGCGGCCACCACCGCCGCCGCATCGCGCACGCCGGCGGCGACGCGACCGGCGCCGAGATCTCCCGGGCGCTCGTCGAGGCGGTCAACGAGGCGATGCCGACAGGCACGCGCGCGCGAGGGCTGCGCACGATCGAGAACGCGCTCGTCCTGGACCTGCTCACGGACGCCGACGGCCGTACCGCCGGAGTGACCCTGCACGTCATGGGCGAGGGCCAGCACGACGGCGTGGGTGCCGTGCACGCCCCCGCGGTGGTCCTCGCGACCGGCGGCATGGGCCAGGTCTTCTCGGCGACCACCAACCCGTCCGTCTCGACGGGCGACGGAGTGGCGCTCGCCCTGCGCGCGGGCGCGGAGGTCTCCGACCTCGAGTTCGTGCAGTTCCACCCCACCGTGCTGTTCCTGGGCGCGGACGCGGAGGGCCAGCAGCCCCTGGTCTCCGAGGCGGTCCGCGGCGAAGGCGCCCACCTGGTGGACGCCCAAGGTGTGCGCTTCATGGTCGGCCAGCACGAACTGGCCGAACTCGCGCCGCGGGACATCGTCGCCAAGGGCATCATGCGCCGCATGCAGGAGCAGGACGCCGAGCACATGTTCCTGGACGCCCGGCACTTCGGCGCCGACATGTGGGAGCACCGCTTCCCGACGATCCTCGCCGCCTGCCGCGCCCACGGCATCGACCCGGTCCACGAGCCCATCCCGATCGCCCCGGCGGCCCACTACGCCTCCGGCGGCGTCCGCACCGACGAGCACGGTCGCACCACCGTTCCCGGCCTCTACGCGTGCGGCGAGGTCGCCTGCACCGGCGTGCACGGCGCGAACCGGCTCGCGTCGAACTCCCTCCTGGAAGGGCTGGTCTACGCCGAGCGCATCGCCGCCGACATCGCGGAGAGCCGCGCCGTGAACGGTCTCCACGCGCGCGTGCCCGCGCCGGTCGAGCACCCCGAGACGCCCGCCCACCCCCTGCTCGCACCGGAGTCCAGGTTCGCGATCCAGCGGATCATGACGCGCGGCGCGTGCGTCCTGCGCTCCGCCCAGTCCCTGGCCACCGCCGCGGACGCCCTCCAGCGCCTGCACGCCGACGCCCGGGGCGCCCTCGACGAGAACGGCAAGACCGCCGAGCCCGGCGTCGACACCTGGGAGGCCACCAACCTCCTGTGCGTGGCCCGCGTCCTGGTCGCCGCCGCGCGCCTGCGCGAGGAGACCCGGGGCTGCCACTGGCGCGAGGACCACGCCGAGCGCGACGACACCGCGTGGCGCCGCCACATCGTCGTACGGCTCAATCCGGACCGCACACTCGCCGTACACACCACCGATACCGCAGACTTCCCCCCGACCCGGCAGCACCGCCAGCGCCTTCAGGAGCAGTGACAGAAGTGAGCACCCCCGACCTTCCCCTCGTCCAGAGCGGCGGCTGCGGCGACGGCTGTGCCTGTGGCGCCGACGCCGGCGTCGGCGGCGAGGAGTACCTGGAGTGCGGGCTCGACCCCGCGCTCGCCCAACTCCTGGCCGACGCGGGACTCGACCCCGTGGAGGTCGAGGACATCGCCAACGTCGCCATCCAGGAGGACCTCGACCAGGGCGTGGACGTGACGACCGTCGCGACCATCCCCGAGGACGCCGTCGCCACCGCCGACTTCACCGCGCGCGAGGCCGGCGTGGTGGCCGGCCTGCGGGTCGCCGAGGCCGTCGTCTCGGTGGTCTGTACGGACGAGTTCGAGGTCGAGCGGCACGTGGAGGACGGCGACCGCGTCGAGGCCGGGCAGAAGCTCCTGTCGGTCACCACGCGTACGCGTGACCTCCTGACCGCCGAACGCAGCGCGCTCAACCTCCTGTGCCGCCTGTCGGGCATCGCGACCGCCACGCGCGCGTGGGCGGACGTCCTGGACGGCACCAAAACCCGTGTGCGGGACACCCGCAAGACGACGCCCGGCCTGCGCTCCCTGGAGAAGTACGCGGTGCGCTGCGGCGGCGGCGTCAACCACCGCATGTCGCTGTCCGACGCGGCCCTCGTCAAGGACAACCACGTGGTCGCCGCGGGCGGCGTCGCCCAGGCCTTCAAGTCCGTACGTGAGGCCTTCCCCGAGGTGCCGATCGAGGTCGAGGTCGACACCCTGCACCAGCTGCGCGAGGTCGTGGACGCCGGAGCCGACCTGATCCTGCTCGACAACTTCACGCCGGGCGAGTGCGGGGAGGCGGTGGCCCTGGTACACGGCCGCGCGGCCCTGGAGGCCTCCGGCCGGCTCACCCTGGGGAACGCCAAGGTCTACGCGGACACCGGCGTCGACTACCTCGCCGTAGGGGCCCTCACCCACTCCTCGCCGATCCTGGACATCGGCCTGGACCTGCGCGAGGCGGAGTAGCGCGATGCTCCTCACGATCGACGTGGGCAACACGCACACGGTTCTGGGTCTGTTCGACGGCGAGGACATCGTCGAGCACTGGCGGATCTCGACGGACGCCCGTCGCACCGCCGACGAGCTGGCGGTGCTCCTGCGGGGCCTGATGGGCATGCATCCGCTCCTCGGCGACGAGTTGGGGGACGGCATCGACGGCATCGCGATCTGCGCGACCGTGCCGTCCGTGCTGCACGAGCTGCGCGAGGTGACACGGCGCTACTACGGCGACGTACCCGCGGTCCTCGTCGAACCCGGCGTGAAGACGGGCGTGCCGATCCTGACCGACAACCCCAAGGAGGTCGGCGCGGACCGGATCATCAACGCGGCGGCCGCCGTCGAGCTGTACGGCGGGCCCGCCATCGTCGTGGACTTCGGTACGGCGACGACCTTCGACGCGGTGTCCGCGCGCGGGGAGTACGTCGGCGGTGTCATCGCGCCCGGTATCGAGATCTCCGTGGAGGCCCTCGGCGTGAAGGGGGCGCAGCTGCGGAAGATCGAGGTGGCGCGACCGCGGAGCGTGATCGGCAAGAACACGGTCGAGGCGATGCAGGCCGGGATCATCTACGGGTTCGCGGGCCAGGTCGACGGTGTGGTGAGCCGGATGGCGCGGGAGCTGGCGGACGAACCGGAGGACGTGACGGTCATCGCGACGGGCGGGCTCGCGCCCATGGTGCTCGGGGAGTCCTCGGTGATCGACGAGCACGAGCCGTGGCTGACGCTGATCGGCCTGCGGCTGGTGTACGAGCGGAACGTCTCGCGGATGTGACCCGCGGTGCGGGCCGGCGCACCTCTGGACGCGATCTGAGGGCTTGAGGGCGCACGTCCGGGTGGGTGGCCACGGGCGCCACACCCGGTGCCCTTATGTCAAATTTGTCTGATTAGCGCGTATCGTCGCCGCATGCCCACGCCATACGGATCCCGCGGCGGCATGGCGTTCGGTGTGGAGGAGCTGCGTGTGCTCCGCCGCGCTCTCGCCCTCGCCATCCACCCCACGCCCGCCCCGGCCGAGGACGTCCAGGACTGTCTCCGCCTAGCCGAGTCCCTCGACGAGGCGACGCGTGAGGGCGCACGGCTGCGTGCCTTCCTGGTGGCCGACCTCGCCCGGTACCGCGCCGCCCTCCCCGGCACCGCCGCCGGCTATCTCACGCTCCTGGAGGAGGCACTGGGCGCCGGATACCGCCCGGACCCCGACGACCTGGCCGCGCTCCGGGCCCTGCGCGGCAACCCCGTCGCGGCCGTCCTCCTCGACCGCTGCCAGGCGCTGGCCGAACAGGACGTACGGGCCCGTCTGGCCCGCGGTGCCGCTCGCCGGGCCGTCCCGGCCACCCCGACCGTCCCCGCCTCCCGTACGCGCCTCCTGGCCCTCCCCGGAGGCGGTTCCGCTGCCACCGAGCACCCGGCCGGACGGCGCGGCGCCGAAGAGCGGGCCAAGAGCCACGCGAAAGCCTCCGCCGGGGTTCTTTCCACGGATTCCGCCAAGGAGCCGGCGAAGGAACCGGCCAAGGATCCGGACAGGGGGCCCGGCCGAAAGCCCCCGCAGAAGCCCGCCGAGCGGCCCGAGCGGCCGGAGCGGCCCGCCGCCCCCAGGCCGGCGTCCCCCGCCGCCCCGAAGCCGTCCCGCCCCATCCCCACCCCGGGCGAGGTCTTCCCCCGTCGCAAACCGACCACCCCGCCGCCCGCCGGCCCTCCGCAGCAACTGGCCGCGGGCTGAGGCGTCCGTCGCCGCCCTGGTTCCCGGGGGACGCTCCGCCCCACTTCGCCCCACCCCGCCCCGGGCGTCCCCCGGCCCGTGGCTACTCTGGACGCATGGACTACGTCTCCGCGCTCGTGCCGCCGGTCGTCATGGCCGTGTTCTTCATCGGTCTGATCAGGGTGATCGTGAAGACCCAGGGCGGGGCCAACAAGGCCAAGGAGGACGCGGCCGTCGACGCCGCCCTCGCGCGCGCGGAGAACGTCCGTCAGAGCTCCGCGAGCAGCGACGCCTGAGCGGTAGCCGCACGGGGCGGTGACGGTCGTCCCGCCCGCTTACGGCAGTGCGTCATGGGCGTACGACTCCGAACTTTCCCGAGTCGTCCGCCCTTTTTGCGCTTGTTTGCCGGTGTAGTGCACGTCCGTCAGGCCAATACCGGGATCTCCCACTATTGTGCTGAACTGTGCCTCGCCCATTGGGAGAACTCGAAGACGCGGTCATGACGCGGGTGTGGAAGTGGAACCGCCCGGTGACCGTTCGAGAAGTCCTGGAAGATCTCCAGCAGGAACGGTCCATCGCGTACACCACGGTGATGACCGTCCTGGACAATCTCCATCAGAAGGGCTGGGTGCGCCGCGAGGCGGAAGCCCGGGCCTATCGATATGAGGCGGTCTCCACCCGGGCCGCGTACGCCGCGGCGCTGATGAACGACGCCTGGTCCCAGAGTGACAACCCGGCCGCGGCTCTCGTCGCGTTCTTCGGCATGATGAGCGAGGAACAGCGGCATGCCCTGCGAGATGCCGTACGCATGGTCCAGGGTCCGGAATCATCAGAAGCCCCTCCCGGCCCACCCCCCGATACCGCCGGGACGAACCCCGGCTCGGCACCGGAGGGCGACGAGCGATAGCGTCCGCTCATGTCAGCAGAGAGCTCAGCGGAGAGTCCGTCCGCGGAGAGTCCCGAAGTCACCGCAAAAGCCATCACCGTCCGGCGGGCCCGCACCGGCGATGTCACGGCCGTGCGTAGCCTCCTTGACGCCTACGTCCGTGACCGCATCCTGCTCGACAAAGCGACGGTGACCCTTTACGAGGACATCCAGGAGTTCTGGGTCGCCGAACGGGACGACAACGCCGAGGTCGTCGGCTGCGGCGCCCTGCATGTGATGTGGGAAGACCTCGCGGAAGTCCGCACTCTCGCGGTGAAGGGCGGCTTGAAGGGGGCCGGTGTCGGCCATCAGTTGCTGGAGAAGTTGCTGCACACGGCACGCTGGCTCGGTGTTCGCCGCGTTTTCTGTCTGACCTTCGAAGTGGACTTCTTCGGCAAGCACGGCTTCGTCGAGATCGGCGAGACGCCCGTCGACACCGATGTCTACGCGGAGCTCCTGCGTTCCTATGACGAAGGCGTGGCGGAGTTCCTCGGTCTCGAACGAGTGAAACCGAACACCTTGGGCAACAGTCGGATGCTTCTGCATCTGTGATCGCCAAGGCGTGCCATGGGTCGACAAGGTCAGATGGGGAAGACCAATTCCGCCCGGCCCGGGCCCTGCCCAGGTTCCCTATGTCCGAAACGCACATGTTTCCGGACTGTGGGAGGTCGGTCGATCCCTCCCGGGGTTTGTGTTTTTCCAGCAAAAGCGGTTTGCTTTCCGACGTACTGCAGTACTGCATATAACAGGGGACGGCGAAACGGCGGACGCCGCAGACCCCCGGTCCTCAAGTTATGGATGAAAGGAAATCCGGTGGCACAGAAGGTTCAGGTCCTTCTTGTCGATGACATCGACGGAGGCGAGGCGGACGAGACCGTCACGTTCGCGTTGGACGGCAAGACCTACGAGATCGATCTCACGACCACCAATGCGGACAACCTGCGTGGTCTTCTTGAGCCTTACGTGAAGGGTGGTCGCCGCACTGGGGGCCGTGCTTCGGGTGGACGCGGAAAGGCGCGTGCCGCTTCCGGCGGCAGCCAGGACACCGCGCAGATCCGCGCTTGGGCGAAGGACAACGGTTACGAGGTCAATGACCGCGGCCGCGTTCCGCAGACCATTCGTGAGGCTTACGAGAAGGCCAACGGCTGATCGAGGTATCCGGCTCGGTGCGGATCCGGCCCGAAGTGGTGCCTGGCTCAGTGCCGGGCTTGGGGGACGGCCGACGGCCGGGCGCACGGGTGTCGCAGCCGCAGGCGGTGACACTGCGTTGCCACGGTGCTCAGAACGCGTACGAGATCGGGGGCGCCCCCACCGCCCCCCATGGCCGACAGCGTCGGCAGCGAGGCCTCGACCTCGCACCCGGGCTCGGGGGGCCGCACCCACACGGCGGCTCCCTGCACGGCCCCGAAGCGGCCCTGGGAGAGCGAGCGCACCCCGGCAGGTCCCGGGGGCGAGGGAAGCCGTGGAGCGGCTTCGTGGAGCGGCCGGGTCACCGCCGCCTGCTCGGGCTCATCGAGAACTGTCTTCCCGGGCCGTGCGTAGAGCAGCCCCGCCTGCCCCGGCTCGCAAAGCAGCCCCGCCTGCCCCGTCTCCGGCGGCGAGGGCGCGTCCAGTACCCCTCCCTCGCCGATCATCGTGAGGTCGAGCGGCAGCGTGCCCCACTCCAGCCAGTGCAGCACCCCCGGCAGCTCCTCCGCGCTGCCCGCGGCCACCAGGATTCGCATCCGGTGGCCCTGCAGGGCCACGGGGGACGCTGCGGCCAGGTGACGCAGCGCCGCTCGTCCCGCCTCGGCCGGCACATCCAGAACGTCGAAGCGCAGGCCCACCGAGAGCTGTACCGGGGCCCCGGGGATGCCTGGAGTTCCGTGCTGTCCGAGCTGTCCGGGCGGCGCGGGCACTGTCGGCCAGCCCAGTTCGTTCTCGTACCACCGGCGGATCCGGTCGCTCGGATCGAGTGGTCGACGGGGGAGCGGAACCGTGGGGGATCCGGTGGTTACTGGGGGGAGGGTGCCAACCATGCCAAGTGCAACAGTCGAAGAGGCACGCGAGTTACGATGCGTGCCCTTTCGTATGCGAAGAGTGCTGAAGCGGGGGCGTTCGGGCGTGCGGGGAGGCGTGAGGTTGTTCGCCCATAGCGGAGCGAACCGGTGTGCGCGGCATGGAGTGTGTCAGTCCCAGCGGGTAAGACATCCCTAGTGGGAGGGGGCGACACGCAGGAGAGGCCGTCTCACGTTCGCCATCGGCGTACTGATGGTGAGGGTAACTGCCTGGCCTGCGGGAACATCGTCTCGCACCATCGGGTTGGAGCAGATGTCGGCGTTCGGGGTCAGGAGGCCATCGACGGTGTCGGCAGTTGGAATGAGCGGTCCCCGCTTGCGGGACTAAGCTGCGGAAGGACAGGGAGGGGAAGTTCCCCCCACTGCCTGACCGCTCTGAGGAGCGATTAACGATGTTCGAGAGGTTCACCGACCGCGCGCGGCGGGTTGTCGTCCTGGCTCAGGAAGAAGCCCGGATGCTCAACCACAACTACATCGGCACCGAGCACATCCTCCTGGGCCTGATCCACGAGGGTGAGGGTGTCGCCGCCAAGGCCCTTGAGAGCCTCGGGATTTCGCTCGAGGCGGTCCGCCAGCAGGTGGAGGAGATCATCGGCCAGGGCCAGCAGGCCCCGTCCGGGCACATCCCCTTCACCCCCCGTGCCAAGAAGGTCCTGGAGCTGTCGCTCCGGGAGGCTCTTCAGCTGGGCCACAACTACATCGGCACGGAGCACATCCTGCTCGGCCTGATCCGTGAGGGCGAGGGCGTCGCCGCCCAGGTCCTGGTCAAGCTGGGCGCCGATCTCAACCGGGTCCGGCAGCAGGTCATCCAGCTGCTCTCCGGTTACCAGGGCAAGGAGACCGCCACCGCCGGCGGCCCTGCCGAGGGCACCCCCTCGACGTCCCTGGTCCTCGACCAGTTCGGCCGGAACCTCACCCAGGCCGCTCGTGAGTCCAAGCTCGACCCGGTCATCGGGCGCGAGAAGGAGATCGAGCGGGTCATGCAGGTGCTGTCCCGCCGTACCAAGAACAACCCGGTCCTGATCGGTGAGCCCGGCGTCGGCAAGACCGCCGTCGTCGAGGGCCTCGCCCAGGCCATCGTCAAGGGCGAGGTGCCCGAGACCCTCAAGGACAAGCACCTCTACACCCTGGACCTCGGCGCGCTGGTCGCCGGCTCCCGCTACCGCGGTGACTTCGAGGAGCGCCTGAAGAAGGTGCTCAAGGAGATCCGCACCCGCGGCGACATCATCCTGTTCATCGACGAGCTGCACACGCTGGTCGGTGCGGGTGCCGCCGAGGGCGCCATCGACGCCGCTTCGATCCTGAAGCCGATGCTGGCCCGCGGTGAGCTGCAGACCATCGGTGCGACCACGCTGGACGAGTACCGCAAGCACCTGGAGAAGGACGCGGCCCTGGAGCGCCGCTTCCAGCCCATCCAGGTCGCGGAGCCGTCCCTGCCGCACACGATCGAGATCCTCAAGGGCCTGCGGGACCGCTACGAGGCCCACCACCGTGTCTCCATCACGGACGAGGCGCTGGTGCAGGCCGCGACCCTGGCCGACCGGTACATCTCGGACCGCTTCCTGCCGGACAAGGCGATCGACCTGATCGACGAGGCCGGCTCCCGGATGCGCATCCGCCGGATGACCGCGCCGCCGGACCTGCGTGAGTTCGACGAGAAGATCGCCGGCGTCCGCCGCGACAAGGAGTCCGCGATCGACTCGCAGGACTTCGAGAAGGCCGCCTCCCTCCGCGACAAGGAGAAGCAGCTCCTGGCCGGCAAGGCCAAGCGGGAGAAGGAGTGGAAGGCCGGCGACATGGACGTCGTCGCCGAGGTCGACGGCGAGCTGATCGCCGAGGTCCTCGCGACCGCCACCGGCATCCCGGTCTTCAAGCTGACCGAGGAGGAGTCCTCGCGTCTGCTGCGCATGGAGGACGAGCTCCACAAGCGGGTCATCGGCCAGATCGACGCCGTCAAGGCGCTGTCGAAGGCGATCCGTCGTACGCGTGCCGGTCTGAAGGACCCGAAGCGTCCCGGTGGTTCGTTCATCTTCGCCGGCCCGTCCGGTGTCGGTAAGACCGAGCTGTCCAAGGCGCTCGCCGAGTTCCTCTTCGGTGACGAGGACGCGCTGATCTCCCTCGACATGTCGGAGTTCAGCGAGAAGCACACGGTGTCGCGTCTCTTCGGTTCGCCCCCCGGCTACGTGGGCTACGAAGAGGGTGGCCAGCTGACCGAGAAGGTCCGCCGCAAGCCGTTCTCCGTCGTCCTGTTCGACGAGGTCGAGAAGGCCCACCCGGACATCTTCAACTCGCTGCTGCAGATCCTGGAGGACGGTCGCCTGACCGACTCCCAGGGCCGGGTCGTGGACTTCAAGAACACGGTCATCATCATGACGACCAACCTCGGCACCCGGGACATCTCCAAGGGCTTCAACCTGGGCTTCGCGGCCTCGGGTGACAAGAAGTCCAACTACGAGCGCATGAAGAACAAGGTGTCGGACGAGCTCAAGCAGCACTTCCGTCCCGAGTTCCTCAACCGCGTCGACGACGTGGTCGTCTTCCCGCAGCTGACCCAGGACGACATCCTCAAGATCGTCGACCTGATGGTCGGCAAGGTGGACGAGCGCCTCAAGGACCGGGACATGGGCATCGAGCTCTCCCAGGCCGCCAAGGAGCTGCTGTCCAAGAAGGGTTACGACCCGGTGCTGGGTGCGCGGCCGCTGCGCCGCACCATCCAGCGCGAGATCGAGGACACGCTGTCGGAGAAGATCCTCTTCGGCGAGCTGCGTCCCGGTCACATCGTGGTCGTGGGCACCGAGGGCGAGGGCGAGGCCCAGACCTTCACCTTCCGCGGTGAGGAGAAGTCGGCGCTGCCGGACGTCCCGCCGATCGAGCAGGCGGCCGGCGGAGCCGGACCGAACCTGAGCAAGGAGGCGTAAGCCTCACGGCCGTAGGCCGGGGAAAGGGGCCGGTGCTTTCGAGCACCGGCCCCTTTCGCATGCCCGCGGGTGGTTACGACAACTGACCGTCGTAGTCAGGAAGTTTGTACGTCTTCTCGGCGTGGCCGCCCGACAGGTCGGTGGCGCTGTTGCCGATGTTCGCGATGATCGTGTAGCCCTTGGACTCGATGTCGACGCGCTGGGCGGTCTTGTAGGTGGCGACGTCCTTGAAGAGGTCGCCCAAGCCGCGGACGTAGAGCCCGGACACCTGGTAGCCGACGGTCTTGAGGTTGTAGTCGGTCACGCCGGAGATGATTCCCGGGCGGGCGGTGACGAAGTACAGCGAGACGCCGTGCTCCTGGGCGTATTCGGCGACGTCCAGGACCGGCTTGTTGGCGGGCTGCGGATAGCTGAAGCCGAAGTCGGTCTCCAGCGTGGTGTTGTCGACGTCGAAGACGATCGCCTGCTTCTCGCCCGGCTTGGTGGCCGCTATGCGCTGCTTCAGATAGGGCAGCGCCTGGTCCATGACGACCTGGCAGTCCTGCTGCCAGGTGGCGTAGTCGACATCCGCGGCCGCGGCGGCCGAGGCGGTCGTGGAGGTGTTCGTGGTCGTCGTCGCGGCCTCGGCGGGGACTGCCAGCGCCATGAGGGCGGCGGCGGAGGCGGCGGTGACGGCTGTGCGGCGCGCCCAAGGGCGTCGTCTTGTCATGTGGGGGGTTCCTCTCACGTCCGGACGTTCTGCAGTATTCGGATGCATGTTCGTGGGTGAGGGTGGCGCGAGGGGAACCGTAGGGTTACTGAGGGGTAAGTAGCTAGAGACGGGCGTCACATTTTGCGGGATTCCTGAAGCTGACTGATGGTCAGAACCCTGAGCGGGAGCCCTAGTTGGCCGAAGCGATACAGGGAGTCGATCCATCCGCCCTCCCCCTGGGCCCTGTTTGGGCGGCGGAGTAGCCGCCGTCACATTCTGAAGCCCGATGATCTCGCGGTCCCGTGATATGCCGCACAGGCGATTTGTCCGTTACTAGGGGGAATAGTGGAAAAGCAGAAATGCGCAAAAAGGACATTTGATATGTAACCCACGGGTCGGCCTTGCCGTCCTGGGCTGGTTTATCCCTGATGGGCGTTCTGTCAATAAGCATCAAGCTTTTGAATGAAATACTAGTTTCGTTCGTAGATAGCTGATTTGGGGTGATCTGGGACCGGCGGTTACCAAGGGATGGCCCATCCGGCAGGCGCTTGTGCGCCGG
Organism: Streptomyces sp. NPDC050997; assembly: GCF_040660135.1. Lineage (NCBI taxonomy): Bacteria > Bacillati > Actinomycetota > Actinomycetes > Kitasatosporales > Streptomycetaceae > Streptomyces > Streptomyces sp. NPDC050997. Next base: position 30,018 of record NZ_JBFAGK010000023.1, on the reverse strand, counting down.
GTGGTCTTTCTGTCCCCGTACCCGTGAGGTTCTGATGTCCCAGCGTGTCTTGTCCCGTTCTTCCCGTGCGTCCCTTCTCCGTGCCCGCGCGGCCGTTCTCGTCGTCGGCCTGGGAGCGTCGGTCGCGCTGGGGGCCGGAGTCGCGGCCGCCGCCGATGTCACGTCGGCGGCCTCCACCGCCGGCGCCGTCCAGGCGCAGTCCGTCGCGCAGGCGAAAACCGCCAAGACCACCGCCGCCGAGCAGGCGAAGGCGAAGGCGCAGGCCGCGGCGAAGAAGGCCGCGGCGAAGAAGGCGGCCGCCAAGAAGAAGGTCTCCTGGATCGACCCGGTGCGGAAGTACACGCTGTCCGCGAAGTTCGCCCAGGCCGGCGGTATGTGGCAGCACAAGCACAGCGGGCAGGACTTCGCTGTGCCGAGCGGTACGCGCGTCATGGCCGCGCACGGCGGCACCGTCGTCAAGGCGGGCGGCAACGGCGCCGGTGACGGTCCCGCGTACGGCAACGCCATCGTCATCAGGCACGGCAACGGGACGTACTCCCAGTACGCCCACCTGTCGCGGATCGACGTGAACATCGGCCAGATAGTCAAGACCGGTCAGCGCATCGCCCTGTCCGGCAGCACCGGCAACTCCAGCGGCCCGCACCTGCACTTCGAGATCCGCACCACCGCCAACTACGGCTCGGCCATCGACCCGGTCAAGTTCCTGCGCGCCAAGGGCGTCCACGTCTGAGGCCGCCGCCTCGGGGTGGCCCCGGATCGCTCCGGTCCCGGGCCGTTCCAGGCCCTCAGGCGCCCTTGTGTGCCTGGGTCACCAGGTCCGTAGCCACGTCCAGGACCGCCTTGCGCTTTTCCTCGGGGGTGGCGTCCAGGTCCTGGAGCAGGAACATCCCCGCGTGCATGGTGAAGAGAGCGCTGACGCAGCGGACCTGGTCGGCCAGGTCCGCGTCCGGGTCGACGATGATCTCGCGCAGGCCCTGCATGCGGTCCTTGAAGGTCTCGCCGACCCGCAGCTCACGTACCGTCGCCTGGTTCTCCTGCATGAAGCGGAACAGTGGCGTCGCGCCGGCCAGGATCTCGCTGTAGCGCCGCACTATCTCCTTCTTCGTCTCCAGGGTGTGCGGCTGCTGCCTGCCCCACTCGATCAGGTCGAGGATGGGTTGCGTGCGGTCCTCGAAGATGCTGACGAGGATCTCTTCCTTGGTCTTGAAGTGGTAGTACAGGGCCGCCTTGGTGACGTCGAGGCGCTCCGCGATCTCGCGCAGGGAGGTCTTCTCGTACCCCTGCTCGGCGAAGAGTCCGAGTGCCACGTCCTGGATGCGCTGGCGGGTGTTGCCGCGGCGCTGCTGCTTGGGGCCGTCCATGATGCCGCCCATCCTCGCGTTCCTCGACTTTCCACGAAACTTACTTGACGACCGGCTAGTTGCGCGTCTACCTTCCCCTTAGTGTAGTCAACTAGCCGGGCGGCAAGTAAGTAGGAGTCCCGGCCGCAGTACCAGGGGAGTGGGAAACGATGGCGGACACAGAGACGGCCGGCCCCGTCGACGCGGTGGCGGAGAAACAGCCCAAGAGCGTGCGGGTCGTGCTGCTCGCGCTCATGATCACGATGATGCTCGCGATGCTCGACAACATGATCGTGGGCACGGCGATGCCGACGATCGTGGGTGAGCTCGGCGGACTCGAACACCTTTCGTGGGTGGTGACCGGGTACACGCTCGCGACCGCCGCCTCCACCCCGCTGTGGGGCAAGATCGGCGACATGTACGGGCGCAAGGGCGTCTTCATGAGCTCGATCGTGCTGTTCCTGATCGGGTCGGCACTGAGCGGCATGGCCCAGGACATGGGGCAGCTGATCGGCTTCCGCGCGATTCAGGGCCTCGGCGCCGGTGGTCTGATGGTCGGCGTCATGGCGATCATCGGCGACCTGATTCCGCCCCGCGAGCGCGGCAAGTACCAGGGCATGATGGCGGGCGTCATGGCGCTCGCGATGATCGGCGGGCCGCTGGTCGGCGGCACCATCACCGACCACTGGGGCTGGCGCTGGGCGTTCTACATCAACCTGCCGCTCGGCGTGGTGGCGCTGGCCGCGATCAGTGCCGTACTGCATCTGCCGAAGAAGCGGGCGCAGGCGCGGATCGACTATCTCGGCGCCGGTCTGCTGACCGTCGGCATCACCTCCATCGTGCTCGTCACCACCTGGGGAGGCTCGGAGTACGCCTGGACGTCCGCGCGGATCATGGAATTGATCGGCATCGGCGTCGCCTCGCTCATCGGGTTCGTGTTCTGGCAGACCAAGGCCGCCGAGCCGGTCGTGCCGCTGCACATCTTCCGCAGCCGCAACTTCACCCTGATGTCGCTCATCGGCTTCATCACCGGCTTCGTGATGTTCGGTGCGACCCTCTTCCTGCCGCTGTACCAGCAGTCGGTGCAGGGCGCGTCCGCGACCAACTCCGGGCTGCTGCTCCTGCCGATGCTCGGCGCCATGCTGGTCACCTCGATGGTCGCGGGACGAGTGACCACCAACACCGGCAAGTACAAGATCTTCCCGGTCGTCGGCAGCGTCATGATGGTCGTCGGGCTGTATCTGCTCTCGACGATGGACACCGGTACTACCCGGTTCACCTCCGGGGTGTTCATGGCTGTCGTCGGTCTCGGCATGGGCTGCCTGATGCAGATCACCATGCTGGTCGCGCAGAACAGCGTGGAGATGAGGGACATGGGTGTCGCGTCCTCGTCGACCACCCTGTTCCGTACGCTCGGCTCCTCCTTCGGTGTCGCGATCATGGGCGCGCTGTTCAACAACCGGGTCAACGACGTCATGTCCGAGCGGGCCGGGGCGCTGGGCTCCAAGGTGACCGAGCAGTCCGCGCAGCTGGACGCGGCGAGCCTGGCGAAGCTGCCGGAAGCGGTGAGCGAGGCGTACAAGCACGCGGTGTCGTCCGGCACGCACTCGGCGTTCCTGCTGGGAGCGAGCGTCGCCGTGGCCTCGCTGCTGGCGGCCGTGTTCGTCAAGGAGGTTCCGCTGAAGGGAGCGGGACCGCAGAAGGCGGACGAGGATTCGAAGGGCGACGGTTCGACGGACGGTGTGGCGGCGAACTCGCCGGTCGTCGAGGCCGTCTGAACTCGCGACTGATCTCTCGATGAGCAGAAGGCCCCCGGACGGTGTCCGCCCCGGGGGCCTTCGTCATGTCCGGAGCTCGCACGAGAATGTCCGGAGCCCGCGCGAAAGTGTCCGGAGCCCGCACGAGACCGGTCCTGTCCGGCGGGGGCCGTCGGCGAGCGAGGGCGCCTTCCCACGGACGACTGTCGCGGTGACGTGACCACGCGACCTTCGAGGCGCGCGGCGTCGAATTCATCCAGGCCGCAGGAGTTCATGCAGGCCGCAGAAGTGGCCGTACGGCATCGAGGCGATCGCCCGCGACGACAACGGCAACCGGCAACCGGCAACCCGCACCCGCCGAGCCGCCGCGGCAAGCAGCTCGACTACTCGAAGGACCTCGACCGCTGAGCCGCTGGAGAAACTACGGCAGCATCGGATAGCTGCCCGTGTTCGTCGGCGCGTGTTCCGGCAGCCACAGCACGGCCACCGCCCCCTCCGCCGGTACGTCCTCGGGCGCGCCCACCGGTCGTACGTTGCGGAAGGTCAGCCGGGCCCCCAGCACCCTGGCCTGCCCGTCCGCGATGGTCAGGCCCAGCCCGTGGCCGCGGCCGGAGCGGTCGGTGCTGCCCGTGCGGAAGCGGCTCGGCCCCTCGGCGAGCAGGTGCTCGGGGAACCCGGGGCCGTGGTCGCGGACCCGGATCACCCGGCCCTCGACGGTGACCTCGATCGGCGGTCTGCCGTGCCGGGCCGCGTTGGCGAGCAGGTTGAACAGCACGCGCTCCAGGCGGCGCGGGTCGGTGGTGACCTCCGACTCGTGCACCACCCGCACCTCGATCGCGGGGTCCTTCGCCACCACCCGTCGGCTGATGAACTCGCCCAGCAGGATGTCCTGCAGCTCGGCCCGTTCGGAGGCGCCGTCGAGGCGGGCGACCTCCAGGACGTCCTCGACGAGGGTGCGCATGGCCTTCGCCCGGTCGAGGACCAGCTCCGTCGGGCGGCCCGGGGGCAGCAGTTCGGCGGCGGTCAGCAGTCCGGTCACCGGGGTGCGCAGCTCGTGCGCGATGTCGGCGGTGACCCGGCGCTCCGCCTCCAGCCGCTGCTGCAACGCGTCCGCCATGGCGTCCACCGCCCTCGCGAGATCGTCGGTCTCGTCCCGTACGACCCCGCCGATGGCGTCCCGCACCCGCACGTCCGCCTCGCCGTTGGCGACCTGGTTCGCCGCGGCCGCCGCCTTGCGCAGCCGGCGCGAGAGCTGCCCGCCGATGAGTACGCCGAGCGCGCTGCCGCCGAAGACGACCGCGATGGAGCCGATCACCAAGGCCTGGTCGAGGTCCTTGAGGATGTCGGTGCTGCGGTCGGTGAACCCGGTGTGCAGGGACAGCACATGCCCGCCCTTGACCGGTACGGCCGCCCAGATGTCCGGCACCCCGCCCGGCCGGTCCGACACATAGGTCGCCCGGCGCCCCTGCTCGACCTTCGCCCGCAGCTCCCCGGGCAGACCCGGGTCGTCGATCTTGATGCTGGGGAAGTTCGGCCGGTCGGACAGCTCGTAGTTGCGCTGGGCGATCTGGACGCGCTCGTCGGCCAGGTCACGCGCGTTGTCCAGCATCGACACACGCGCCGCGTTGTGCACGACGAGACTCAGTGCGATCGCCACCAGCGCACCGACCAGCGCGATGGCCGCGCTCAGCTTCCAGCGCAGGCCCGTACGCAGGCCCAGTCTGTCCATGACAGCTGTGCCCGGTCGCCGAAGGTTCCTCCCCCGCATATCTCTGATACCCCTGCTCAGGCCTTCAACTTGTAGCCGAAACCGCGGACCGTCTCGATCCGGTCCTGGCCTATCTTCGTGCGCAGCCGCTGCACATGGACGTCCACGACCCGGGTGTCACCACCCCAGCCGTAGTCCCACACCCGCTCCAGGAGCTTGTCGCGCGAGAGCACCGTGCCCGGCGCGGTGGAGAACTCGAGGAGCAGCCGCATCTCGGTCGGCGTCAGCGCCACCGGCTGCCCGGCCCGGCGCACCTCCATGCCCTCGGTGTCGACCTCCAGCTCACCGAAGGCCAGCAGGCCACCGCCGGCCGCCAGGGCCCCGGACTCGTCCGTACGGTCGCCACCGCCGGCGTGTCCGAAGCGGCGCAGCACGGCGCGGATCCGGGCGACCAGGACCGCGCCGTCGAATGGCTTGGTGACATAGTCGTCGGCGCCCGCCTCCAACCCCAGTACGACGTCGATGGAGTCGGCACGCGCCGACAGCATGATCACCGGGACGGTCGACTCGTCCCGGATACGGCGGCACAGGCTCACCCCGTCGAGCCCGGGCACCATGACGTCCAGCAGGGCGATGTCGGGGCGGTCCGCGCGGAACGCGTCAAGGCCCGACAACCCGTCGGGCATGGCGGTGACCGCGAAACCGTTCCGCTCCAGGGCGAGCTGGGTGGCCTCGCGGATGACGTCGTCGTCCTCGACGAACAGAACGTGGGTCTGGTCTGCCATCCGTCGCTCTCTGTTCTCGGTCCTCGTGTCGTGCCGTCACGCGGTGATCGGATCGGCGGGCCCGGTCGGTTCACGCCGTCATGGATCCATCTTCATGTCCGTCGTCAAGGAGTCGTCAGCCGGGTCAGCCGGATCGGCCCGGGGCAGCCGGGTCAGTCGGCCGTCGCCGGTGTGGGGCTGTCCTCGGACGTCTTTCCGTAGTCGTTGCGCGAGCTGTACGTCTGGGCGAAGCGGCTTCCGCTCCAGTGGTATGTGATCACGGTCTCGCCCGACGGAGCCGACACCGGGTCGCCCCTCTCGTACACCTGCTTGGTCACCACCAGATCGCCGCGGTCGATCTCCGCGTAGACCGGCGGCTCCTCGGCCTTGAAGACGTTCTGGTACGAACCGTCCTGCTCGCGATACACATACGAGCCGATCCCGACCGCGTCCCCGCAGGTCAGCACGTTGACGACGACGTCGTCCACCGAACCTCCGGTCAGGTCGCCGTACGACACGTCCACCGGGTACTGGTCGGCCACGCACGGCTTCAGCTCGCGCTTGACCTCCGCGGAGACCGCCGGATCGGCCTTGACGAGCCGGACGGCGTCCGCGCGGTCGGTCGTCCGCGCAGGGGACGGCGAGGGCGACGGAGAGGCTTTGGCGCCCGTCACCGTGTCGGCGTGCGCCGGGCCCTCGTCGCGTGCGCCGGTGCCGCCGGTGCCGCACGCGGACACGCAAAGGGCGAGGGCGGCGAGCACGGCCACCGCCGTGATCGCCGCCTGCAAAGCCCCCCGGGCGGGTGTGGGCCCCGGCGGGCGGGGGTCGCCGTCGTCGGGATCCCCGCCCGTGTGCCCGGTGCCGCTGGCCCTCGTGCCTAGGCCGCGCAACGCTCCCGCTCCTCACGCTCCAGCGCGCGTGCGTCCAGATCGCGACTCTCCAGCTCCTCGCGGAGCCGGGCGAGCGCCCGGTGCAGCGTGCTCTTGACCGTTCCGGCCGACATGCCGAGTGCGGCGGCCGTCTCCTCCGTGGACATCTGCTCCCAGTGTCGCAGCACGACCACGCTGCGCTGCTTGGGGGCGAGGACCTTCATGATGTCCATCAGCAGGGCGCGGTCCGCGTGCTGCTCGGTGGCGTCGTCGACCGAGGCGTCCGGGAGCTGCTCGGTCGGCACCTCCTCCAGCTTCCGCGCCCGCCACCACTCGGTGCGGGTGTTGATCATCACCCGGCGCAGGTAGGCGTCCGCGAGCCGCTTGTCCGCGATCCCGTCCCAGCGGCCGTACGTCCGCACCAGCGCCGTCTGGAGCAGGTCCTGCGCGTCGACCGGGTCCGGGACCAGCCGGCGTGCGCTGCGCAGCAGCGCGTCCTGCCGGGTGCGGACGTACTCCTCGAACTCGAGCACCTCGCCCTGCGCCATGTCGACCGCCTCCTGATCCCCGTGTCCGCCGGCTTGTTCACCGTCGGTCCGTCCTTCGTCGTCCCGGGTCCGCCGGGTACGCAACTGAAGCTACGGAGTTGTTGTCACGGGGCTGTGCGAAGCAGCGCGCGGCTAGCACTCGGCTGTCCGTCGGTTGTGTAACAGAAGTAGGGACGGGGTAAGACGGCACACCAATTGGCGTTGATATAGGGGGATTTGGCATCAGCTTCGTGTCAACGGCAGTCGATACAAACCACCCGGGAGGGGTTCCACCAGACCGTCCGAGACCAGACCGTCCAGTGCCCGGGCGCGCTGCACCGGCTCATGCCACACCCGGTCCAGGGCCGGCTGCGGGACGGGCCCGCGCGCGTCGCGCAGTACGGCGAGCAGCCTGCCGCGGACCTGCCGGTCCGTACCGGCGTACGTCTGACCCCGGCGCGGCGGACCCTCGTGCTCCGGCTTGCCGGCGAGCCGCCAGGCGCACTGTGCGGCGATCGGGCAGCGGGGGCAGCTCTCGTTCTTGGCGGTGCAGACGAGTGCGCCCAGCTCCATGGACGCGGCTGCCCAGCGCGCGGCCGTCCTCTCGTCCTCGGGCAACAGCGAGCGGGCCAGCTTGCGTTCGGCGGCGGTGGTGGCGTTCGGCGGGTATCGCACGCCGGTCACGGCCCGGGCGAAGACCCGGCGGACGTTGGTGTCCAGTACCGCGTGCCGCTGCCCGTAGGCGAAGGAGGCGACGGCGGCGGCCGTGTACTCGCCGATGCCGGGCAGCGCCAGCAGCTGGGCGTGGTCCGTCGGTACGTCACCGCCGTGCCGTTCCGTTATGGCGACGGCGGCGCCGTGCAGCCGCAGGGCGCGGCGCGGGTAGCCGAGCCGGCCCCAGGCGCGCACGGCCTCGCCCGGCGCGTCCTCGGCCAGGTCGGCGGGGCGCGGCCAGCGGGCCAGCCACTGCTCGTAGACGGGCAGGACGCGGTTCACCGGCGTCTGCTGCAACATGAACTCGCTCACCATCACCCCCCACGGGCCGGCCTCGGGGCGCCGCCACGGGAGATCGCGGGCGTGCTCGTCGAACCAGTCGATGACGGGGGTGTGGAGCGGCTCGCCGAGGGCGTCGCCGACGGGGCTGTTCACGGGGTGCGGGGACTTCGTGGGCACAGTCATGGCCTTCCGATCCTGCCATGACGAAGGGCGCGCACGTGTGTTCCCCGGGGGGCGCGCGCTGGTGTGTTCCGGAGCCGGGGGAGTGTGAGGGGGCGTCCGTCGGCCTGTCGGCGAGGTCGGCCGGCCGACGGGGTGGTGGGGCGGCCGGTCGGCCGAATCCGGTGGGTCCGCGGGGAGGTTGTGGGGTCATGGCCGGGCTGGGGGACCGGTTACCGGGTGCTCGCGCGGGGCCAGTGCGGGTTCGGCGCCGTCAGGTCACCGGCCGACCCGACGCATCGCGCAGCCCCTGGTCACAGACCGTGATCGATCGAGGGGTGTCGTCACAGTTCGCGATCGTCACGTGCCGCTCTTGACGACGGACGAGGGCGGGACGGTTGGTTCCGGGATGATGATCCGGAAAAGTTGTGATCCACGGCGGCGGGTGGGACCAGCGCACGCGCCGATCTCTCGTACAGTTTGCGCCGTGGGATCTCTGCGCAATCCGGTCGGGCCGCTTCCCTCCTCCATCTACTGGCGACGGAGGGTCGTACTGGTGTCCGTGATGGCCCTGTTGGCGCTGCTGGTCGCCTGGATCGTCATGTCGGGCGGCGGAGGCGGCAACAACGGTGCCGACGGGTCCAACGACAAGAATCCCTCACCCTCGACGATCACTCCCGGGCCGACGGGTTCCGGGCCCGCGATCAGCCAAGCGCCCGGCGGGCGGGAGGAGTCGAGCGGCGGGGACTCCAGCGGCTCGGGGTCCGGTGACGGTTCGGGTGACGGTTCGGGTTCGGACGCCGGGTCCGGTTCGGGTGGCTCCGGCGGGTCGAACGGCTCGGAAGGTTCGGGCGGCGGGACGGCCGGTGGCGGTTCGGGCGGCAGCGTCGGCACCGGCGACGCGCTCCCGGCGAGTTCCACGCTTCCCAACTGCGCCGCCAGCGCCATGAAGTTGACCGTGCGCAGCCTCCACAACACGTACGGGCCCGGTGCCACGCCCGCCCTGCTGCTCACCGCGACGAACTCGTCCGGCGGTGACTGCAAGGTCGATCTCGGCCCGAAGAACGCGGTGTTGACGATCACTCAGGCGGCCGGCGAGGACGACTACTGGTCCTCGGCGGACTGCCCGAAGCCCTCCGGAAACCTGGTGTTCCGGGTGCCGGCCGACAGCAGCATCACCTACACGGTGAAGTGGGACCGCAAGCCCAGCGCTCCCGAGTGCGCGACTCCGCCGAAGGGGTCGGCCGGGGCCGGGACGTACCTGGTGGAGGCGAAGACCCCCGGCTTCGGGACCGTCCAGACGTCGTTCGTGCTGGAGAACGACTGAGGCGTGCCGGAGAAGTCTGAGGCGCGTCGGAGATGACTGAGGCGCGCCGACGACGCTTGAGGCGTAGTGGCGAACGTCTGAGGCATGCCGGCGAACGTGTTCGCCGCGTGCCTCAGAGCCTGAGGGGCACGCCCTAGACGTAGCGCTCCAGGATCGACGACTCCGCCAGCCGGGAAAGCCCCTCCCGCACGCTCCGTGCCCGCGCCTCGCCGACGCCGTCCACGGTCTGCAGGTCGTCCACGCTCGCGGCCAGCAGCTTCTGCAGGCCGCCGAAGTGCTCCACCAGCCGGTCGATGATCGCGCCCGGCAGCCTGGGCACCTTCGCCAGCAGCCGGAAGCCCCGCGGGGACACCGCCGAGTCCAGCGCCTCCGGTGAGCCGGTGTAGCCCAACGCCCGTGCCACCGTGGGTAGTTCGAGCAGTTCGGCGTGGGTGAGCGCGTCGAGCTCGTACAGCGCCTCCTCGACCGTGCGGGAGCGCTTCGCGGTCGGCTCGGGGACGTAGTCCCGGACGACCAGCTCACGCTCGGGCTCCACGCCGGCGATCAACTCGTCCAGCTGCAATGCCAGCAGCCGCCCGTCCGTGCCGAGCTCCACCACGTACTCGGCGATCTCGGTGGCGATACGGCGGACCATCTCCAGGCGCTGGGCCACGGCCGAGACGTCCCGGACGGTCACCAGATCCTCGATCTCCAGCGCGGACAGCGTGCCCGCGACCTCGTCGAGGCGGAGCTTGTAGCGCTCCAGGGTCGCCAGCGCCTGGTTGGCGCGGGACAGGATCGCCGCCGAGTCCTCCAGGACCCGGCGCTGACCGTGGACGTACAAGGCGATCAGCCGCATCGACTGGGAGACCGAGACGACCGGGAAGCCGACCTGCTTGCTCACCCGGTCCGCGGTGCGGTGCCGCGTGCCCGTCTCCTCGGTGGGGATCGTCGGGTCGGGGAGCAGTTGGACACCCGCCCGAAGGATCTTCGACAGGTCGGAGGACAGCACGATGCCGCCGTCGAGCTTGCACAGCTCCCGCAGTCGCGTCGCGGTGAACTCGACATCCAGGACGAAACCGCCCGTACACATCGATTCGACGATCTTGTCGGAGCCGAGCAGGATGAGGCCGCCGGTGTTGCCGCGCAGGACCCGCTCAAGGCCGTCGCGCAGGGGTGTACCGGGAGCCACGGCGCTCAGTGAGGCACGCATCATGCCATCGGCACCGGAACTCCCGCCGGACTTTCCGGGAGCTGCTGCCCGGTCGTTGGCTGCCACTGCACTCCTCCGGTCGCAGGTTCTTAGGCCTTCCCCTTTCGCACAAGCTGTTCGTACGGACGGGCGAGACCAGGGCAAAGTCTACCGGCGGTCCTCGTCGTCCCGTGGGGCCTCTCGCCGACGCGAGCGTGGAAGGACTCTCAGGGCGTCCCCTATGTCCGCGACTTCCAGCACCTTCATGCCCGGCGGGACCTTGCCCGGGTCGCTCGGTACGAGCGCGTGCGTGAAGCCGAGACGGTGTGCTTCGGCGAGCCGGCGCTGCACTCCCGTGACCCGTCTGACCTCGCCCGCGAGGCCTACTTCGCCGATCGCGACGAGGTTCTTGGGCAGGGGGGCGTCGCTGGCCGCCGACGCCAGGGCGAGGGCGATGGCGAGGTCCGCGGCGGGCTCCGACAACTTCACACCGCCGACTGTCGCGGAGTAGATATCCCTCTTGCCCAGGGCGCTGATCCGGCCGCGCTGCTCCAGGACGGCGAGCATCATCGACACCCGGGAGGTCTCCAGCCCGGACGTCGTGCGCCGGGGCGAGGGGATCTGCGAGTCGACGGTGAGCGCCTGGACCTCGGCGACCAGGGGGCGGCGGCCCTCCAGGGTGACGGTGAGGCAGGTGCCGGGCACCGCTTCGGCACGCCGGGTCAGGAACAGGCCGCTGGGGTCGGCGAGGCCGACGATGCCCTCGTCGTGCAGCTCGAAGCAGCCGACCTCGTCCGTGGCGCCGTAGCGGTTCTTGACTCCTCGTACGAGACGCAGGCGGGCGTGCCGGTCGCCCTCGAAGCTCAGTACGACGTCCACGAGGTGTTCCAGCAGGCGGGGACCGGCGATGGCACCGTCCTTGGTGACATGGCCCACCAGGAGAGTCGCCATCCCGCGCTCCTTGGAGGCCCGGATCAGCGCACCCGCGACCTCCCGCACCTGCGCCATGCCGCCGGGGGCGCCGTCGATCTCCGGGGAGGCCACCGTCTGCACCGAGTCGACGATCAGCAGGGACGGCTTCACCGCGTCCAAGTGTCCCAGCACGGCGGACAGATCGGTCTCGGCGGCGAGATACAGGTGGTCGTCGATCGCACCGATCCGGTCGGCGCGCAGCCGGACCTGGCTCGCCGACTCCTCGCCGGTCACATAGAGCGTGCGGTGCTCCTCGCTCGCCGACTTGGCCGCCACGTCCAGGAGCAGGGTGGACTTGCCGACGCCGGGCTCGCCCGCGAGCAGGGCCACGGCGCCGGGGACCAGGCCACCGCCGAGCACCCGGTCCAGTTCGGGCACGCCGGTGGAGCGGGCGGTCGCCTGCCGGCCGTCGACCTGGCCGATGGGCACCGCGGAGGTGGTGACGCGGCCCGGTGTCGTCGTCCGCACGGCGGGCGCGCCGTACTCCTCGACCGTCCCCCAGGCCTGGCACTCGGGGCAGCGGCCGAGCCACTTGGCCGTCTGCCAGCCGCACTCCGTGCAGCGGTAGGACGGGCGCTCCTTGGTGGACTTCGTGCGGGCAGCCATGCACGAACCGTAACCGCCACCACTGACAGCACGGACGGGGCCCGGGTGACGTGCCTCGGACCGCCCGGCCCCGCCTCACTGTCACCCCGCGCGATCCGGCCACCCGCATCGTGAACAAGCCACGGACGGAGCCGTTCGTGTCCCCTATTGAGGGATCGTTTCACCCGTATGGATTAAAAGAACTCAAGGGACAAGAAGGGACGAACGTGTGCCCCCTACGGTCCACGGGTGATGAGCAGCATTCCGGAGACCTCGACCCGCATCACCGGCGCACACCGGGCGCACCGGGAGGCGCGCGACCGCGCGGCGGCGCGCACGCTGGCGCAGTGGCCGCTCGCGCGCTACGAGCCGTACCTGGACGGCCTGTTCACCTACTGCCTGTCCGTGCTGTGCGACCACGACGCCGCGACCGCCGCCCTCGGCGACGTCGTCGCGCTCGCCGAGAAGCGCCGTGGCCCGGACGCCGCCGGGGACCTCAGGGCCTGGCTGTACGCGCTGGCCCGCTGGGCCTGTCTGCGCAAACTGGCCGAGGCCAAGCAGAAACGTCAGAGCACGCACGCGGCGGGCCGCTCCGGCACCGACCGGCGCCGGAGCGCGCAGCCCGCCACCGAGCCGGTCTCCGACGACCTCCAGGAGGAGCGAAGGCGCGAACTGGCCCTGCTCGCCTGGCCGGAGGCCGCCGGCACCACCCCGGAGCAGCGCGAGGCGCTCGAACTCGCCGTGCGCCACCACCTCGCCGCCCACGAACTCGCCGCCGTCCTCGGCCTGAACCCCGCCGCGGCCCGCGAGCTGCTCGCCTCCGCCGCCTGCGAGGTCGAGCGCACGCGCGCGGCCCTGGCCGTCGTGGAGACCGGTGACTGTCCGAGCGTCGCCCGGCTCACCGGCGACAACCAGCTGGTGCTCAGCACCGCCCTGCGCCGCGAACTCGTCCGGCACGTCGACGACTGCCCGCACTGCCGCCGCACCGCCGAGCGCGCGACCCCCGGCCGCTGGCCCGGCGCCGTCGTCACCCCCGCCGAACTGCCGATCCTCCCGGCGCCCCGCGCGGCCCTGCACGGGGCGATGGCGCACCTCCCACGCGCGCGGGGCACCGCGCCCCGCTTCGACCGGCGCGGCTTCCCGATGGCCCCCAAGGACCGTGCCGCGCGCCGGGACCGGCTCCGCGCGCGTGCCGTCACCACGACCGTCGTCGCCACGGTCGTCGCCGCCCCCGTCCTGGCCCTGTGGGCCGCCTACCGGGGCACCCCGGCCGACGAGGGCCCGGGCGGCGGTTCCGCCAGCGCCAGCGAGGCGCACGGCCCCGGCACCCTCGACGGCGAGACCGCCAGTGGCGGCTACGCGAACGCCGGCAACGCCAGCACCAGGCCCGGCGGCCGCTTCACCAAGGACGGCGAGCCCGACGTCTCCGTGGAGGTCCTCAGCGTCGCCGGCGTCGGCCGGAAGGGCACCGGGCACCTGGAGGTGGCGGCCGGCAACAGCGGCGACACCACACTGGTCAAGCTCACGGCGACCGGCTCCGCACGCGTGCACTGGTCCGCGACCACCGCGGCGGCCTGGCTCTACCTCAGCCAGTCCTCGGGAACGCTCGAACCGGGCGAATCGTTGACGATCAAGGTGTACGTCGACCATCTGCGCGAGCCGTCCGGGCACTGGAGCGCGCGGGTGGCGATCTCACCGGTCGGCGCCATCGTCTCCATCGAGGGCTACGGCACCGCGCCCAGCCCCTCCGCCCCCGAACCCACCGACCCCGGTCACGGTCATGGCCACCACGGCCCCGGCCCCGGCGCCCCCACACCGCCGCCGCCCGACCCAGGCCCGGACCCGACGACTCCGCCCTCCGCCGACCCCACCCCCACCGACCCGCCCCCGTCCTCCGGCCCGGAGCCGACCCCGCCCGGCCCGGACCCGTCCGACCCGGGGGGCTCGATGCCACCGCCCGGCGAGGGCGGCGACCCGAGTCCGTCCATGTCGTAGGCCCGCCACGACAGGCCTCGGGACATGTCAGCCGACAGGATTTGCCGGACCTGCGGGATCCGCCGGATGCGGTGCCAGCAACGGCAGCTGCGAGGCCAGCCGCTCCTCGCACAGCTCGACCAGCCGGTCGTAGCCCGCCTTGCCCATCAGCTCGATCAGCTCCGGCCGATAGGACACGTACACCGGGTCGCCCGCGCCGTGCGCCGAGGTCGCAGACGTGCACCACCAGTGCAGGTCGTGTCCGCCCGGACCCCAGCCGCGCCGGTCGTACTCACCGATCGACACCTGGAGCACCCGCGTGTCGTCGGGCCGGTCGATCCAGTCGTACGTCCGCCGCACCGGCAGCTGCCAGCAGACGTCCGGCTTGGTCTCCAGCGGCTCGCGGCCCTCCTTCAGGGCGAGGATGTGCAGCGAGCAGCCCGCGCCGCCCGCGAAACCGGGCCGGTTCTGGAAGATGCACGAGCCCTCGAACGGCCGGGTCTGCCGGTCGCCGTCCTCGTCCTCCGAGACCCAGCCCTGCGCCACGCCCTCGTCGTGGTGCTGCCAGATGTCCGGAGTGAGCCTGGCCACATGCCCGGCGACCCGCTTCTCGTCGTCCTCGTCGGAGAAGTGGGCACCCAAGCTGCAGCACCCGTCGTCCGCACGGCCGGCCTGGATGCCCTGGCAGCCGCTGCCGAAGATGCAGTTCCAGCGAGAGGTCAGCCATGTCAGATCGCACCGGAAAACCTGCTCTTCGTCCGCTGGATCAGGGAACTCCACCCACGCGCGCGCGAAGTCGAGGCCCTTCTCGTCGGCTTCCAGGGCCTTCTTCGACTTCTTCGGTGCTTTCGCCTGCGAAGAACCCTGGGGCGTTTTGGCCGTCTTGTCGCTCTTCGCCTTTTTCGTCTTTGGCACCCGTCCAGGGTAAGTCGCCCGCGGCCGGTCCAGAGACAGCAGTGTGGACGGCTTCGAGAACGGCTTCGAAAACGGCTTCGAGAACGGTGAGGGCGGTGATGACGGCTCCGGGCGCAGCCCAGGGCTTCGCGGGCAGTAGCGTTCCGTACATGAGACTCGGTGTCCTCGACGTGGGATCGAACACGGTGCATCTGCTGGTGGTGGATGCGCACCCAGGGGCGTGCCCGTTGCCCGCACACTCGCACAAGGCGGAGCTGCGCCTTGCCCAACTCCTCGACGAGGACGGGGCCATCGGTCCCGAGGGCGTCGACAAACTCGTCGGAGTCATCAAGGAGGCGCTCCAGGCCGCCGAGGACAAGGGCGTCGAGGACCTGCTGCCGTTCGCCACCTCCGCCGTGCGCGAGGCCAGCAACGCGGACGACGTCCTCGCGCGCGTGCAGACCGAGACCGGTGTCGACCTCCAGGTCCTCACCGGCGCCGAGGAGGCCCGGCTCACCTTCCTCGCCGCCCGCCGCTGGTTCGGCTGGTCGGCCGGAAAACTGCTGGTCCTGGACATCGGCGGCGGCTCCCTCGAGGTCGCGTACGGCATCGACGAGGATCCGGACGCCGCGGTGTCGCTGCCGCTCGGCGCGGGCCGCCTCACCGCGGGCTGGCTCCCCGACGACCTCCCGGACCCCGAGGAGATCAGGGCCCTGCGGCGCCATGTCCGCGCCCAGATCGCACGCACGGTCGGCGAGTTCACCCGCTTCGGCACCCCCGACCACGTGGTCGCCACGTCCAAGACCTTCAAGCAACTCGCCCGCCTCGCCGGCGCGGCCCGCTCCACCGAGGGCCTCTACGTCCAGCGTGACCTCAAGCGAGAGTCCCTGGAGGCGTGGGTGCCACGGCTGGCCGGCATGACCGCCGCCCAGCGCGCCGAACTCCCCGGCGTCTCGGAGGGCCGCGCCAACCAGCTCCTCGCGGGCGCCCTGGTCGCCGAGGGCGCGATGGACCTGTTGGGCGTGGAGAGCGTGGAGATATGCCCATGGGCACTCCGGGAGGGCGTGATCCTGCGGCGACTTGACCACATGGGTTCGCTGTAGCGCCTTGAAGGGGCGCGGGGCCGTATCGACATGCGGCCCCACCGCGTGGCGGGCAACCACGAGGAACCCGCCCTTGCCCGTGGCGAACACCACACCGGCGAACAGGCACCCCGCACCCACCCAACCGCACCCCTTAGGCTGTCCCGGTGGCTGAACCAAGGGACGTAGTCCGTATCCCGGATGCGAAGGTCGCCCTCTCGACGGCCTCCGTCTACCCGGAGTCGACGGCGACGGCCTTCGAGATCGCCGCACGCCTCGGCTACGACGGCGTCGAGGTCATGGTGTGGACCGACCCCGTCAGTCAGGACGTCCAGGCGCTGCGCAGACTCAGCGACTACCACGGCGTCCCGATCCTCGCGGTGCACGCACCCTGCCTGCTCATCACGCAGCGCGTCTGGTCCACCGACCCCTGGGTCAAGCTCCAGCGCGCCCGCGCCGCCGCCGAGAAGCTCGGTGCGAGCACGGTCGTCGTGCACCCGCCGTTCCGCTGGCAGCGCCAGTACGCCCGCGACTTCGTCACCGGGATCTGGCGCATGGCGAACGAGACGGACGTACGGTTCGCCGTCGAGAACATGTACCCCTGGCGCTACCGCGACCGCGAGATGCTCGCCTACGCGCCCGACTGGGACGTGACGAAGGACGACTACCGGCACTTCACGATCGACCTCAGCCACACCTCGACGGCCCGCTCGGACGCGATCCAGATGGTCGACCGCATGGGCGACCGCCTCGGCCACGTCCACCTCGCCGACGGCAGGGGTTCCGCGAAGGACGAGCACCTGGTCCCCGGCCGCGGCACCCAGCCCTGCGCCGAGCTGCTGGAACGCCTCGCCCTGACCGGCTTCGACGGCCATGTCGTCATCGAGGTCAACACCCGCCGCGCCATGTCCGGCGCCGAGCGCGAGGCCGACCTCGCCGAGGCGCTGGCCTTCGCACGGCTGCACCTGGCCTCCACCGTGAAGGTGCCCCGACGATGAGTCCGCGCGGCGAAGACGCCCCGGCGACGGGCGACGTCACCGCTCGCAAGCGGGGCCGCCCCCCTCGTACGGAATCGGCGGACACCCGCGACCGCATCCTGACCGCGGCCCGCGCGGAGTTCTCCGAGCGGGGCTACGACAAGGCGTCGGTACGCGGGATCGCCAAGGCCGCCGGGGTCGACGCGGCCCTGGTCCACCACTACTTCGGCACCAAGGAGCAGGTCTTCGAGGCGGCGATCACGGTCGCCTTCGCGCCCGCCCTGAACGCCTCGGACGCGGTCGCCGACGGTCCGCTCGACGGGGTCGGCGAGCGTCTGACCCGTTTCGTCCTCGGCATCTGGGAGAACCCGACCACCCGTACGCCGCTGCTGGCGATCGTCCGCTCGGCCGTGAACAACGAGACCGCGGCCGCCGTCCTCCGCCGCCTGGTCGCCTCCCAGCTGCTGCGTCGCGTCGCCGCTCAGCTGGACCTGCCCGACGCCGAACTGCGTGCCGAGCTGGCGGCGGCACAGCTGGTCGGTACGGCGATGCTGCGCTACGTGATCAAGGTGGAGCCGCTGGCGTCGGCGGACGTGGAGCAGATCGTCGCGCGGGTGGCACCGGTGGTGCAGGGGCATCTGACCGGCGACTGATCGCCTGCCTCGCGAAGCGGCGGCCCGCCGGCGGCCCGCCTGGGACCGGCGATCCCGGCGACCCCGGTCGCCCCCTGATCCGGCGGCCCGGACGGCGGCCCGGACGTCCGATGATCTCGATGACCCCGAGACAGCCATCCCGTATTCCGGACACCTCGTCCCGACCCCTGGATGACCGGCGTACGCTCAATAGCAGCCATACCTGTCTGAAGGAGCGAGTGACGATGCCCGAGCTGAGGTCCCGCACAGTCACCCACGGCCGCAACATGGCGGGCGCACGCGCCCTTATGCGCGCCTCCGGTGTACCCGGTGCGGACATCGGCCGCAAGCCGATCATCGCGGTCGCGAACAGTTTCACCGAGTTCGTCCCGGGCCACACCCACCTGCAGCCGGTCGGCCGGATCGTCAGCGAGGCGATCGTCGAGGCCGGCGGCATCCCGCGCGAGTTCAACACCATCGCGGTGGACGACGGCATCGCGATGGGCCACGGAGGAATGCTCTACAGCCTCCCCTCCCGCGACCTCATCGCGGACTCGGTCGAGTACATGGTCGAGGCCCACTGCGCCGACGCCCTGATCTGCATCTCCAACTGCGACAAGATCACCCCGGGCATGCTGAACGCGGCCCTGCGCCTGAACATCCCGACGGTCTTCGTCTCCGGCGGCCCGATGGAGTCCGGCCGCGCCACCCTGGTCGACGGCACGGTCCGTACGCTCGACCTGGTCGACGCGATCTCCGACGCCGTGAACGACAAGATCTCGGACGAGGACATCCTCCGTATCGAGGAGAACGCCTGTCCGACCTGCGGCAGCTGTTCCGGCATGTTCACCGCCAACTCGATGAACTGCCTGACCGAGGCCATCGGTCTCTCCCTCCCCGGCAACGGCTCGGTCCTCGCCACGCACACGGCCCGCAAGGCGCTGTACCAGGACGCGGGGCGCACGGTGATGGACATCACCCGCCGCTACTACGAGCAGGACGACGAGACGGTCCTGCCCCGCAACATCGCCACCATCGCGGCCTTCGAGAACGCGATGGCCCTGGACATCGCCATGGGCGGCTCGACCAACACGATCCTGCACCTGCTGGCGGCGGCCCAGGAGGCGGATGTCCCCTTCGGCCTCGACGAGATCAACGCGGTCTCGCGCCGGGTGCCCTGCCTCGCCAAGGTCGCTCCGAACGTCGCCAAGGACCGCACGTACTACATGGAGGACGTGCACCGCGCCGGCGGCATCCCCGCCCTCCTCGGCGAACTGCACCGCGCCGGCCTGCTCAACGAGGACGTGCACTCCGTCCACAGCCCGACCCTGTCGGACTGGCTCAAGACGTGGGACGTCCGCGCCGGCTCGCCGTCCCCCGAAGCCCTGGAACTGTGGCACGCGGCGCCCGGCTGCGTGCGCTCCGCCGAGGCCTTCTCCCAGTCCGAGCGCTGGGAGGCCCTGGACGAGGACGCCGAGGGCGGCTGCATCCGCTCCGCCGAGCACGCCTACTCCAAGGACGGCGGCCTGGCGGTCCTCAAGGGCAACCTGGCGGTCGACGGCTGCGTGGTGAAGACGGCCGGCGTCGACGAGTCCATCTGGACCTTCGAGGGCCCGGCGGTCGTCTGCGAGTCGCAGGAAGAGGCCGTCGAGAAGATCCTCAACAAGCAGATCACGCACGGCGATGTCGTCGTCATCCGCTACGAGGGCCCCAAGGGCGGCCCCGGCATGCAGGAGATGCTCTACCCGACGTCCTTCCTCAAGGGCCGCGGCCTCGGCAAGACCTGCGCCCTGATCACCGACGGCCGCTTCTCCGGCGGCACGTCCGGCCTGTCCATCGGCCACGCGTCCCCGGAGGCGGCCTCCGGCGGCACGATCGCCCTGGTCGAGGACGGCGACCGCATCCGCATCGACATCCCGAACCGCACCATCGAGCTGCTGGTGGACCAGGCCGAACTGACCCGCCGCGAGCAGGCACTGGGCGGCGTCTACGCCCCGAAGAACCGCGAGCGCAAGGTCTCGGCGGCTCTGCGGGCATACGCGGCGATGGCCACCAGCGCGGACAAGGGCGCCGTACGAGACGTCAGCAAGCTGGGCTGAGCGGTCCCGGTTCTACCGGTCCTGGCTACTGGTACTGGTACTGGTTCCCGGTATACGAAGGGGCCGCCTTCGGATTCTCCGAAGGCGGCCCCTTTCGTCTGCTACCAGGCCGCCGGATCACGCCCGTCGACGGCGAAGACGGTGCCGTCGGGGGAACTGGCGTAGACGTGGTCGTCGGCGACCACGGGTTCGGGCAGACCGGCCGCGACCTGGCCCGAGTTGGTCGTACCCAGCCGCGGGGACGTCTGCCCGAGCAGAGTGCCGTCGCGGGCGTCCACGGCGAGCAACCGACCGTCAGGGGCCGTGAAATAGACATGCCGGCCGTCGGCCACCGGAGCGGAGCCCCGGGACACCGCCGTCTCCAAGGACCACCGCTGCTTGCGCGCGTCCATGTCGACGGCCACCAGCGAACCACCGGTGCCCATCAGGTGGACGATGTCCCCGTGCACGGTGACGTGGGCCTGTTCGACCGGGACGGACAGCGGCACCCGCCGTGAACTGCTGCTGTCCGGCGAGTAGCGGACCACGGCCTCCGCGCGCCCGTACACCTGGTCGACGGAAACGAAGAAGACCGCCCCGTCCGCCGAACCGACCGGCTTCAACGACCCTTGCAGCCGTGCGTCCCACCGCACCTCACCCGTGCCCGGATCCACCGCGGTGACCCGCGTGCTCGCCCCGTCCGCCGAGGCGCTCGTCGCGTACGCCAGCGGATCCCCGCTGAACGAGACGAAGGTCGGCGCCTCGTGCCCCGGTATCCGCCCGCTCCACTTCGTGCCGCCCGAAGCACCGTCGACCCCGGTGACCCGGCCGTCGGCGCCGGTGACCAGCAGCATGCCCCCGGCGCTCTCCAGCCCGCTGTACGCGGGCATCTTCCGCTGCCAACGGGCTTTGCCCGAGGCCGGATCGAGCCCCTCCAGGAGTCGGCCCTGATCCAACGAAGGCTGGACGAGGCCACCTGCCACGACCGGCGGTCCGCTCCTGCGTGTCTCGGCGACGGAGTGCCGCCACACCAACCGACCGTCGGACGGGTCGAGGGCGAAGACCAGCCCGGTCTGGGCGCAGAGCAACTTCCCCGCGCCGTAGGAACACTGGGGCGTGCCCTGCGTGTGCGTCGGCGTCGCCGCCCAGGCGCGGAACGCGGCTGCCGTCGTCCGAGGCGGACCGCTCTTCGGTGCCGCCGTCTCACCGCCGAGCAGCTGGAGCGAGAGCAGTGAGACGACCGTGAGCAGACCGAGAGCGCCGGCTCCGACTGCCGCCCGCTTGCCCAGGCGTCGCTTGCGGGCCGGCCCCGATCCCGGGCCCGACCCCTGCCCCTGCCCCGGCTCCTCGGTCCGAGGCTCCGGCTCGGGCGTATCGCTCGTCCGCTGCTCCGGAATGAACACCTGCGTGTCGTACGAGGCCGCCACCGACCGCAGCTCGCGCATCAACTCGTCGGGCGTCGGCCGTTCCTCGGGCTCCTTGGCGAGACACCGCACGATGAGCGGAGCGAGGTTCTCCGGTACGTCGGTCAGGTCGGGCTCGTCGTGTACGACCTGGTAGGCGACGACGTACGGGCTGTCGGAGTCGAACGGCCCGCGTCCGGTGGCCGCGTGCACCAGCACGGAACCGAGGGCGAAGACGTCGGCGGCGGGTCCGACCTCGCGCGGCCGACGGAACTGCTCGGGTGCCATGAAGGGCGGAGTTCCGATCAACTTGCCCGTCTCGGTGCGCAGTTCGCTGTCCTTCGGCCGAGAGATACCGAAGTCGATGACCTTCGGTCCGTCCTCCGCGAGCAACACGTTGCTGGGCTTCAGGTCCCGGTGCACGACTCCGACCCGATGGATGTCACGCAGGGCCTCGGCGAGACCGGCCATCAGCCGGCGCAACTGGTAGGGCCCCATGGGGCCATTCCGCTTCACATGGTCGGACAGCGTCGGTCCGGGGATGAACAGCGTGGCCATCCAAGGCCGTTCGGCCTCCGGATCGGCGTCGACGACAGACGCGGTGAAGGCACCGCTCACCCGCCGCGCGGCCGCCACCTCCTGCCTGAACCTCCCCCTGAACTCAGGGTCCTTGGCGAACCGGGCGTGCACCACCTTCACCGCGACCTTCATCCCGGAGGTACTCCGGGCCAGGTGCACCACGCCCATGCCGCCGGAGCCCAGACGTGAATCCAGCCGGTAGTGACCGGCGTACTCGGGAAGTTCCGCTTCCGCGCCCGCTCCGATGTTGTGCTGCGGCGCCATGGAACCACCCCCGTGCTGTTCGTCCGCGCGCGCGACGCACGGAGCCTAGTCGATGACTCGTACGAGACGGAGGAGGCTTGCTAGCCTCCGCGTACGAGTTGCGTACATGTGTTTCATAGCGTGATTCGGGGGAATCAACGGGACCCCATGGCACTCATGGGGCTCAACGGGGGAGGTCTCATATGTCTGTCGACCGTGTCGAAAAGGTGGAGAGCGGCGGCGTGGCGGAAGCCGTCACCACGGCGGCCACTGCGGTGACCTACTACTCGGTCGCACCGGGCGTCCGTCTCAACGTCCGCAGCGGCCCTGGCACCGGCTACACACTCGTCCGCGTTCTGCCCGAGGGTGCGAAGGTCCCGATCTTCTGCCAGACGCCGGGCACCAACGTGGCGGGTCCGTACGGCTCATCGAACATCTGGGACAGCATCGACGACGGAGAGTTCGTCTCGGACGCCTATGTGAACACAGGCAGCGACGGCTACGTCCGTCCGCGCTGTTCCTTCTGACGATCCCGCCCTGTCTCAGGAGAGCCCCATGGTTCTCCTGAGACGAAGGCCGGACGGCTGCCTGATCCCTCCGGAGCCCGCGGCACGGCACCGCGCCATAATCGACGGGTGAGCGACGAACACGGCACCGCACCCGCGGGCTCCGAAGGCGGTCCCCGCCCCGAACCCCTCCGCTTCTTCGGCACCACCTGGCTGAACCACGACAACGGCTACACGCCCCGCCGCATAGCGGCAGCCGTCGGCTCACTCGCCGCCGCGGTCGCCTCCTGCCTCGTCCTCCGCTTCGCCTTCGAGGGCCTCCAGATCGCCGACACCGGCAGCTTCGTGGCCGTCCTGGTCGTCGCGATGTTCGCCATCTGCAGCGCGCTGGCCTTCCGCCAGACCTGGGACGGCTTCGGCAAACGTCCCGACCTCGACCGCCAGGCCTCCCTCCGCGGCCTCCTGGCCATCGGCTTCGTCGGCTCGCTCCTCGCCTACTTCTTCCGGTCCCTCACCGAGGCCCCCGGCGAGAGACTCCACCGCGAGGAGTACGAGGCCGCGCTCCAACAACACGAGAAGCGCACCTCCCGCCGCACCCGCAACCCATCCAAGAAGCGCCGCCGCGCGTAGCCCCCTCGTCTCTCACCGAAAACTCGCCGCGCCTCGCACCGACCCCCGCCACCATGGTCCCCATGACGGCCTCCCACCGTGCCACTCGCGCCCACTCCTTCAACTCCGCCGCAGCCCAGTACGCCGCCAACCGCCCGGCCTACCCGCCCGCCCTCTTCGACGCGATCGAGGACCTCGCCGGCCATCCCCTCCGCGGCGCCCGTGTCGCCGACATCGGCGCCGGTACCGGGATAGCGACCGCTCTTATGCACGCCCGCGGCGCCGACGTGATCGCCGTGGAACCCGGTGACGGCATGGCGGCCCAGTTCCGCCGCGCCCGCCCCGACATCCCGATCGTCCGGGGCGACGGCAACACCCTCCCCCTGACCACCGCTTCCGTCGACTTCGTCACCTACGCCCAGGCCTGGCACTGGACCGACCCCGCCCAAGCCGTCCCGGAAGCCGTCCGGGTACTGCGCCCGGGCGGCGCGCTCGCCCTGTGGTGGAACACGGACGCCCTCGACGTGTCGTGGATCGCCGAGGCCGCCGACCGCACCGAGCGCTTCTTCGGCGTGAACGTCGCCGCCGAGAAGCGCAACGTCGACGCCCGCCAAGCGGACCCCACCGGCAGCCTCGACTTCACCGACCGCGTGGTCCGCTGGAGCCGACGCATACCGGTGGACACCCACCTCGCCAACCTCGGCAGCCACTCGATCTTCCTGGTCCACGGCGAAGAGACGAGCGCCGCCTTCCTCGCCGAGGAGCGAAAGCACCTGCTGCGCACCTTCCCGGACGGATGCGTCGAAGAGGTCTACGACGTCATCCTGCTCCTCGCCACCACCCCCTGACCCTCCCTCGACCGCCACCACCCCGCCCCACCAGCCGGCTCTACGCCGCCGCACTCCCGCTCGCCAACCGGCCGCTGACCGCTGCCTCCTGCCCCCGCCCCGTGGCCCACCCCTCCAGGGCGGCCGCACACGCGTGGTCGATATGCCGTAGCCCGCCCAGCTCCAGCCGCACCTCCCGGTCCCGCGGCAACGCCTCCAACGCGTCCAGCAGCTTCGGCAACCGCAGGAACGTCGCATGCCCCAGCACCCGTACGACGAGCCCCGCATCCCCGCGGTCCTCGGTCTCGACGTGCACATGGCTGATGTCCCACGCGGTCTTCGCCACCGCCAACGCCAGCCCCACCAAAACCCCCTCAAACAGATTCCCGACCACAATCGCCACGGCCGTCACCCCCAGCACGGCCACCTCTCCGCGATGCCCGCGCCACCACACCCGCACCTCCCGCACCGGCACGAGCTTGCACCCCGCGTGCACCAGCAACCCGGCCAGCGCCGCGACCGGAATCACCCCCAGCGCCCCGGGCACCACCACCGTGAACACCAGCAGCCACACCCCGTGCAGCACCCGCGAGGCCTTCGTCCGAGCCCCCGCCTGTACATTCGCCGCGCTCCGCACGATCACCGCGGTCATCGGCAGCCCACCGAGCACCCCGCACACCGCGTTCCCCGTGCCCTGCGCGATCAACTCACGGTCGTAGTCGGTCCGCGCCCCCGTATGCAGCCGGTCCACCGCCGCCGCGCTGAACAACGACTCAGCCGACGCGATCAACGCGAACGCCACGACGGTCCCGATCACCCCCACTTCCATCAGCCGCCCGAAATCCGCCCCCTCCGGGACCCGCACCGCATCGACCAGCCCCCGCACCTCGACCCGCCGCACATCCAGGTCGAACACCCCGGTCACCAGGGCCGCCAGCACCACCGCCACCAGCGGCGCGGGCACCACCCGCGCCCCCCGCCGCCACCGAGGCCACAGGAGCAATACGCCCATAGTGGCAGCCCCCACTGACAACGCCACCGGATCCACCCGCCCCGGCAGCGACACCAACCCGGCGATCTTCCCGAGCCCGCTCGCGGGTGCCGCGGCGTCCCCCAGCGCGTACACCTGAGCGGCGACCAGCACGAGCCCGATCCCGGCGAGCATCCCCTGCACGACGGCCGCGGACACGGCCCGGAACCACCGCCCGAGCCGCAACAGCCCGAGCCCCAACTGCACCAGCCCGGCCCCGAGCACCAGCACCCCGAGTGCCTCGACGCCGTACCTCTGCACTGCTTCGTACACGAGCACGGTCAGCCCGGCCGCCGGCCCACTGACCTGCAGACTGCTGCCGGGCAGGGCGCCGGCGACCAATCCGCCGACGAGCCCGGTGAGCAGACCCAGCTCGGCGGGAACACCGGAAGCGATGGCGATCCCCACACACAGGGGCAACGCCACGAGAAACACGACGAGGGACGCGAACAGATCGGCCTTGCCTACGCGACAGCGCATCAGAACAGCACCTCCGCTGAGGAACGGAAAGGGAGATGCGTGGGCCGCCGCACCGGGGGAGGGCACGGCTGACACACGTGGAACGGCATATGACGTCACACTGAAATCCATTGTCGGGAAGGCGAGTTGATCGCGCACCGGGTTCACCGTGACGTTCGATGCGTCCTGAGGCGCACAGACCGGAACGCCCGACTCCGATCACGCCCCTATGCGCCTGCGCCACCCCACGCACCCCGCTTGACGGAGCCCACCCCCAGGAGGATTATTCATCGAGTGATGAATTATGCACCCGACACCCTCGACGCACCCGCCGTCCGCGCCCAAGGACTCACCGTCGTCCGAGGCGCCCGCACGGTCCTGCGTGGCCTCGACTTCACCGTCCCGCGAGGCCAGATCACCGGTCTGCTCGGGCCGTCGGGATGCGGAAAGTCGACGTTGATGCGCGCGATCGTCGGCACCCAGGCCAAGGTCACCGGCACTCTCGACGTCCTCGGCGCCCCAGCCGGCCACCCAGCCCTCCGCACCCGCATCGGCTACGTCACTCAAGCTCCCTCCGTCTACGACGACCTGACCGTCCGCCAGAACCTCGACTACTTCGCCGCGATCCTCGCCCCGGGCCGCGCCGCCACCGACCGCCGCCACGAGAACGTCACCCGAGCCATCGCCGACGTGGATCTGACCACCCACGCCGACGCCCTCGCCGGCAACCTCTCCGGCGGCCAACGCAGCCGCGTCTCCCTGGCCGTCGCCCTCCTCGGCGCCCCAGAACTCCTGGTCCTCGACGAACCGACCGTCGGCCTGGACCCCGTCCTCCGCCGCGACCTGTGGAACCTCTTCCACGACATCGCGACGCAGCGAGGCGCGAGCCTGTTGATCTCCTCCCACGTCATGGACGAGGCCGAGCGCTGCCACCGCCTCCTGCTGATGCGCGAGGGCGAGATCCTCGCCGACGACACCCCCGACGCCCTGCGCACCCGCACCCACTCCGAGACGGTAGAGGCGGCGTTCCTGCATCTGGTCGACGAGGCGATCGCAGCCGGCCGCACCAAGGAGACCGCACGATGAGCACGAACACGACGGGCACGAACACGACGGACACTCCGCGCTCGACGGCGACGCCCGCTCCGCCCCGCGCCCTGAACGCCTCCCGAACCACCGCCACCGCGGCCCGCGTCCTGCGCCAACTCGGCCACGACCCGCGCACCATCGCGATGATGATCCTCATCCCCTGCGTGATGCTGTTCCTGCTGCGCTATGTCTTCGACGGCAGCCCGCGCACCTTCGACAGCATCGGCGCCTCCCTCCTCGGGATCTTCCCCCTGATCACGATGTTCCTGGTCACCTCCATCGCCACCCTGCGCGAACGCACCTCCGGCACCCTCGAACGCCTCCTCGCCATGCCCCTCGGCAAGGGAGACCTCATCGCCGGCTACGCCCTCGCCTTCGGCGCCCTCGCGATCATCCAGTCCGCCCTCGCGACGGGCCTCGCGCTCTGGCTCCTCGACCTGGACGTCACCGGCAGCCCCTGGCTCCTGCTCCTCGTCGCCCTCCTCGACGCCCTGCTCGGCACCGCCCTCGGCCTCTTCGTCTCGGCCTTCGCGGCCTCGGAGTTCCAGGCGGTCCAGTTCATGCCGGCGGTGATCTTCCCCCAACTCCTCCTCTGCGGCCTCTTCACCCCTCGCGACAACATGCATCCGGTCCTGGAGGCCATCTCCGACGTCCTCCCCATGTCCTACGCGGTCGACGGCATGAACGAGGTCCTCACCCACACGGACATGACAGCCGCCTTCGTACGAGACGCCCTGATCGTGGCGGGATGCGCGCTGCTGGTACTGGGCCTGGGCGCGGCGACGCTACGACGCCGGACGGCGTGACGCGCCGCAGCCGCAGCCGGACACGATCACTCGTCCACCTGATCCCCGACATCCCGCCCACCGGACACCCGAGCCGCGTCCATCCCCCCGATGCGAGGATGAAACCGGACGACACACCCCCCGGAGGGCACCCCAGCCATGACCCAGAAAGTCGCAGTCCTCGGCACCGGCAAGATCGGCGAAGCCCTGCTCAGCGGAATGATCCGCGCCGGCTGGGCCCCGGCCGACCTCCTGGTCACCGCCCGCCGCCCCGAGCGAGCCGAAGAACTCCGCACCCGCCACGGAGTCACCCCGGTCACCAACCCGGAAGCCGCCAAGTCGGCCGACACCCTGATCCTCACGGTCAAACCGCAGGACATGGGCACCCTCCTCGACGAGCTCACCCCGCATGTCCCCGCCGACCGACTGATCATCAGCGGCGCGGCCGGTATCCCCACCTCCTTCTTCGAGGAGCGCCTCGCCACCGGCACCCCTGTCGTCCGCGTCATGACGAACACGCCCGCCCTGGTCGACGAGGCCATGTCCGTCATCTCCGCCGGCACCCACGCCACCGCCGACCACCTCGCGCACACCGAGGAGATCTTCGGCGCCGTAGGCAAGACGCTCCGCGTCCCCGAGTCCCAGCAGGACGCCTGCACCGCCCTCTCCGGCTCCGGCCCGGCGTACTTCTTCTACCTGGTCGAAGCCATGACGGACGCCGGCATCCTCCTCGGCCTGCCCCGCGACAAGGCCCACGACCTGATCGTCCAGTCCGCGATCGGCGCCGCGACCATGCTTCGCGACAGCGGCGAACATCCGGTCAAGCTCCGCGAGAACGTCACCTCCCCCGCGGGCACGACCATCAACGCCATCCGCGAACTCGAGAACCACGGCGTACGAGCCGCCCTCATCGCCGCCCTCGAAGCCGCCCGCGACCGCAGCCGCGCACTGGCATCCGGCAACAACGGCTGACGCCCTGAAGCCCTGCCGCCCCCAGCCTCAGGAACCCTCCGGGGGCGGCACCGCACGCCTACCGAGCCGCGCTCACCCCGCTATCGGATGAGGCCGGCAGCAACCCGATCGCGCGATAAGCGGCATCCACGGTAGGCCGCGCCATCGCCCGCGCTCTCTCCGCGCCATCCCGCAGCACCCCCTCCACAAAGCCAGGATCCGCGCACAGCTCCCTGTGCCTGTCCTGCACGGGCCTGAGGACCTCGACCACGGCCTCCGCGGTGTCCTTCTTCAAGGCGCCGTACGACTCATATACACCGCTCAGGTCCGATGGGTTCCCACCCGTGCAGCCGGCGAGAATCTCCAGCAGGTTGGCGAGCCCCGGCCGCGCCTCCCGGTCGTAGACGACATCCCGCCCACTGTCGGTCACCGCCCGCATGACCTTCTTCCGCACCACGTCCGGCTCGTCGAGCAGATAGACGATCCCCGGCCCGGAGTCATCGCTCTTCCCCATCTTCGCCGTCGGCTCCTGCAGATTCATCACCCGAGCCGCCACCCCCGGAGACGTCGCCCGAGGCACCACGAACGTGCGCCCGTACCGCTGGTTGAACCGCACCGCCAGATCCCGGGCCAGCTCCACATGCTGCGCCTGATCGTCCCCGACCGGCACCTCGTCACTCCCGTACGCCAGGATGTCCGCCGCCATCAGCACGGGATACGTCAGCAACGACAGTCGCACACTCCCGCCCCGCTGCCGCTCCCGCGCGGCCTTCTCCTTGTACTGGATCATCCGCCGCATCTCGCCGTCCGTGGCCACGCACTCCAGCACATACGACAGCCGCGCGTGCTCATCCACATGACTCTGTACGAACACGGTGCACAGCTCGGGATCGAGCCCCGTCGCCAACAGCAGCGTCGCCGCCTGCCGACTCAGTCGTCTTACCCGCGCCGGATCGTGATCCACGGTCAGCGCGTGCAGATCGACGATGCAGAACAGCGCGTCGGCCTGGTGCTGATCGACCGCTGTCCACCGCCGCATGGCTCCCAGGTAGTTCCCCAGCGTCAGATGCCCGGTCGGCTTGATCCCGCTGAATACCCGTGCCACCTCTGTCATCTCTCCCTCTCCTCCTGGTCGGGCCCACCGCCTCAGCCGGCCGGCTGCCCCTCTGGAGTGCTGGAGGGAGATACAGAAACGGCCGCCGAAGCGGCGGCCGTCGAGTGCATACGTGAGAACGGCCGCCGTCAGGCGGCCCGCCACAGCTGGGCACACGTACGCGTAGTCATGCGGCCCAGACTACGCCTCCGAAGCCCCGTCAGGACTGAAGTTGACACACCCCGACCCCGTACGTAGTGTTCTCCGAGTTGTCCGACGTGAGCGCCGACCCCGGTCGGTCCCCGGACAGCCATTTCGCAAGACCAACCAACACACGACGACCAGTCGTTCTGTTGTCGTGTCATTGGCATGGGTATTTGCGAATGAGGAATCCGTGTTCGAAAGGACGCAGCCCCCGATTAGCGTCGGGAGCAGGGAATCCGCTAAAGTCTCACTCGTCGGAACGGCCCAACAGCCGCGAAGACAACCCCCGCTGACCGGGGATCAGGGCCGAAAGGATCTGATAGAGTCGGAACCGCCGGAAAGGGAAACGCGGAAGCGGGAACCTGGAAAGCGCCGAGGAAATCGGATCGAGAAAAAGATCTGATAGAGTCGGAAACGCAAGACCGAAG
>NZ_JBFAGK010000022.1:0-158458 GCF_040660135.1 Streptomyces sp. NPDC050997 | reverse complement strand
TCGACCTCGACCACCGCACTCGCCGGAGCACGCAACGCGGTGTGCAGCACCGCCCGGTCCTCGGTGATATTGATCCGCTCACCCCCGAACATGGCGTCACGCAACCCGAACACGTCCGTGGCGACGGCCAGTTCCCGCAACAGGGCCAGCGTCTCGTCGGTGACCAGGTTCTTGGAGAAGTCGACGCGCAGGTCCCCCACGCGTACGACGTACCGCTCCGCGCGCCCGGGGTCCGTCGCGAACAGGTCACGCAGATGCGCGTGCCACTCGGCGCGGTGGTCCGCCAGAGCGGTCCACTCCGGCCGCTGGGTGAGCTTCGGGGTGTCGGCTTCGGAAGGGGAGTCAGACATGAGAGGGGATCTCCTTGGTGGCCTCGCCGCGCAGGGCGACGGCGTACATCTCGTCCGCGTCGAGGCGCCGAAGCTCCTCGGCGATGAGTTCGGAGGTGGTGCGGACCTTCAGTGCGAGGGTGCGCGAGGGCTGGCCGGGCAGGGTCAGTGTGGCCAGCGGGCCCTCGGGGCGGTCGATGACGATCTCGCCGTTCTCGGTGCCGAGGCGCACGGCCGTCACCACCGGCCCCGCGGTGACGACCCGGTCGACGGTGACGCCGAGGCGGGCCTCAAGCCAGCGGGCCAGCAGTTCCGCCGCCGGGTTCTCGTCCTCGGCCTCCACGGCCGCCGAGATCACCCTCACCCGGGCCTGGTCCAGGGCCGCGGCCAGCATCGAGCGCCATGGGGTCAGCCGGGTCCAGGCGAGGTCGGTGTCGCCCGGCGCGTAGGTGCGCACCCGGGTCCTGAGCACCTCCAGCGCGTTGTCCACCGCGTACAGGTCGGTGATCCGGCGCTGGGCCAGCGCGCCCAGCGGGTCCTTCGCCGGGTTGGCCGGCGCTTCCACCGGCCACCACACCACCACCGGGGCGTCCGGCAGCAGCAGCGGCAGGACGACGGAGTCGGCGTGGTCGGACACCTCGCCGTAGGTCCGCAGAATCACCGTCTCGCCGGTGCCGGCGTCGGCGCCCACCCGTACCTCGGCGTCGAGGCGGGAGCTGGTGCGGTCGCGCGGGGTGCGGGCGTGCCGCTTGATGACGACCAGGGTGCGCGAGGGGTGCTCGTGTGAGGCCTCCTCGGCCGCCTTGATCGCGTCGTAGGCGTTCTCCTCGTCCGTGACGATCACCATCGTCAGGACCATGCCCACGGCGGGTGTGCCGATGGCGCGGCGCCCCTGCACCAACGCCTTGTTGATCTTGCTTGCCGTGGTGTCGGTCAGGTCGATCTTCATGGCCTGCGCCAGCTCCGTCCGTCTCGTGCGAGCATCTCGTCGGCTTCCTCGGGTCCCCAGCTGCCGGACGCGTACTGCGCCGGCCTGCCGTGGTTCGCCCAGTAATCCTCGATCGGGTCGAGGATCTTCCAGGACTCTTCCACTTCCTGGTGCCGGGGGAACAGGTTGGCGTCGCCGAGGAGGACGTCCAGGATGAGTCGCTCGTACGCCTCCGGGCTGGACTCCGTGAACGACTCGCCGTAGGCGAAGTCCATGGACACGTCCCGGATCTCCATCGAGGTACCCGGCACCTTGGAGCCGAACCGGACCGTCATGCCCTCGTCGGGCTGGACGCGGATGACGATCGCGTTCTGCCCGAGCTCCTCGGTGGCGCTGGAGTCGAAGGGGGAGTGCGGTGCCCGCTTGAAGACGACGGCGATCTCGGTGACCCTGCGGCCCAGCCGCTTGCCGGTGCGCAGATAGAAGGGGACGCCCGCCCAGCGGCGGTTGTCCACCTCCAGCTTGACGGCCGCGTAGGTGTCGGTCTTCGACTGCGGGTCGATGCCCTCCTCCTGGAGGTACCCGGCCACCTTCGCGCCGCCCTGCCAGCCCTGCGTGTACTGCGCCAGCACGGTGTGCTCGCCCACCTCCTCCGGCCGCCGCACCGACTTCAGCACCTTGAGCTTCTCGGTGAGCAGCGACTCGGCGTCGAAGGCGATGGGCTCCTCCATGGCGGTCAGGGCCATGAGCTGGAGCAGGTGGTTCTGGATGACGTCACGGGCGGCGCCGATGCCGTCGTAGTAGCCGGCCCGGCCGCCGATGCCGATGTCCTCGGCCATCGTGATCTGCACGTGGTCGACGTACGACCGGTTCCAGATGGGCTCGTACATCTGGTTGGCGAAGCGCAGCGCCAGGAGGTTCTGGACGGTCTCCTTGCCGAGGTAGTGGTCGATGCGGAACACCTGGTCCGGCTCGAACACGTCGTGCACGAGCGCGTTCAGCTCACGGGCGCTCTTCAGGTCGCGCCCGAAGGGCTTCTCGATGACCGCCCGCCGCCAGGAACCCTCCGGCGGGTTGGCCAGCCCGTGCTTCTTCAGCTGCCGGACGACCTTCGGGAAGAACTTCGGCGGTACGGACAGATAGAAGGCGTAGTTGCCGCTCGTACCGCGCGAGGCGTCCAACTCGTCCACGGCGGACCGCAGTTGCTTGAACGCGGTGTCGTCGTCGAAGTCCCCGGGGACGAACCGCATCCCCTCGGCGAGCTGCTGCCAGACCTCCTCCCGGAACTCGGTGCGCGCGTGCTCGCGGACCGCGTCGTGCACGACCTGCGCGAAGTCCTGGTCCTCCCAGTCCCGGCGGGCGAACCCCAGGAGCGAGAAGCCCGGCGGCAGCAGACCGCGGTTGGCGAGGTCGTAGACGGCCGGCATCAGCTTCTTGCGGGACAGGTCGCCCGTGACGCCGAAGATGACGAGTCCGGACGGGCCGGCGATCTGCGGCAGCCGACGGTCCTGTGGGTGCCGCAGTGGGTTGGACCAGTCGGCGGGCGGCACGGCCGGGAAGGTGGTCACGGCCTCGGCCGCCTCGGTCGGTTCCTTGCTCATTCCTCGTCAACCCCCTTGCTGTTCAGGGACTTCGTCACGGCGTCCAGCAGGTCCTGCCAGGCCGCCTCGAACTTCGCGACACCCTCGTGCTCCAGCTGCCGCACGACCTCGTCGTACGAGATCCCGAGCCCCTCCACCGCCGCGAGGTCGGCGCGGGCCTGGGCATAGCCGCCGGTGACGGTGTCGCCGGTGATGTCGGCGTGGTCGGCGGCTGCGTTCAGGGTGGCCTCCGGCATGGTGTTGACCGTGCCGGGGGCGACCAGCTCGTCGACGTACAGCGTGTCCTTGTACGCCGGGTCCTTCACCCCGGTCGAGGCCCACAGCGGGCGCTGCTTGTTGGCACGGGCGCCGCCGAGGGCGGTCCAGCGCTCACCGGCGCGTGTCGCCTTGTCGGCAGAGCCGAACCTGTCCTCGTACGCCTCGTAGGCGAGCCGCGCGTTGGCGAGGGCGGCCCGCCCCTTCAGCGCCAGGGCCCCGGCGGTGCCGAGCAGGGTCAGCCGCTTGTCGATCTCGGAGTCGACGCGGGAGACGAAGAAGGAGGCCACGGAGTGGATCCCGGAGAGGTCCAGGCCCTTCGCCCGGGCCTTCTCCAGACCGGCGAGGTAGGCGTCCATGACCTCGAGGTAGCGCTCCAGGGAGAAGATCAGCGTGACGTTGACGCTGATGCCGAGGCCGATGACCTCGGTGATCGCCGGGAGGCCGGCCTTCGTCGCCGGAATCTTGATCAGGACGTTGGGGCGGTCCACCAGCCAGGCCAGCTGCCTGGCCTCGGCGATGGTGGCCGGTGTGTCGTGGGCCAGCCGCGGGTCGACCTCGATGGAGACCCGGCCGTCCCGGCCGCCGGTCGCGTCGTACACAGGCCGCAGGACATCGGCGGCGGCACGGACGTCGGCGGTCGTCATCATGCGCACGGCCTCGTCGACCGTGACGCCCCGCACGGCGAGGTCGTCGAGCTGCTCCTCGTAGCCTTCGCCGGAGCCGATGGCGGACTGGAAGATGGACGGGTTGGTGGTGACGCCCACCACGTGCCTCGTCCGGACGAGTTCGGCGAGGTTGCCGGACTCGATCCGCCCGCGGGAGAGGTCGTCAAGCCAGATGGAGACGCCCTCGTCGGACAGGCGCTTGAGTGCTCCCGCGTTCGCGGTCGCTTCGGTCACTGTGATCATCTTCTTTCGGGCGATCTGATCAACCGCGGGCGGCGGTCGGGTCTGTAGGCGAATCGAGCACGGCCCGGGCGGTCGCGGCGACGTTCTCGGCGGTGAAGCCGAACTCGGCGAACAGGGTCTTGGCGTCGGCGGAGGCGCCGAAGTGTTCGAGGGAGACGATGCGTCCCGCGTCACCCACGAACCGGTACCACGTCAGACCGATCCCGGCCTCGACCGCGACGCGGGCCTTCACGGACGGCGGAAGGACACGGTCGCGGTACTCGCGCGACTGCTCCTCGAACCACTCGACCGACGGCATCGACACCACCCGGGTGCCGACCCCCTCGGCCTCCAGTTGTTCCCGCGCGCCCACGGCGAGCTGGACCTCGGAGCCGGTGGCGATCAGGACGACGTCGGGGATCTCGGTGGAGGACTCCACCAGCACGTAACCGCCGCGCGCCGCGTCCGGGTTCGGCGCGTACGTCGGCACGCCCTGGCGGGTGAGCGCGAGGCCGTGCGGTGCCGGGTCGGTGGCGTGCCGCTTGAGGATCTCGGCCCAGGCGATCACGGTCTCGTTGGCGTCGGCCGGGCGGACGATGTTCAGGCCCGGGATGGCGCGCAGGGACGCGAGGTGCTCGACGGGCTGGTGCGTGGGCCCGTCCTCGCCGAGGCCGACGGAGTCGTGCGTCCAGACGTAGGTGACGGGCAGCTGCATCAGCGCGGACAGCCGGACGGCGTTGCGCATGTAGTCGGAGAACACCAGGAAGGTGCCGCCGTAGATACGGGTGTTGCCGTGCAGCGCGATGCCGTTCATCTCCGCGGCCATGGAGTGCTCGCGGATGCCGAAGTGGATGGTGCGGCCGTACGGGTCGGCCTCCGGCAGCGGGTTGCCCTTCGGCAGGAAGGAGCTCGCCTTGTCGATGGTGGTGTTGTTCGAGCCGGCCAGGTCGGCGGAGCCGCCCCACAGTTCGGGGATGACCGCGCCGAGCGCCTGGAGCACCTTGCCTGAGGCGGCGCGGGTGGCGACCGCCTTGCCCTCCTCGAAGACCGGCAGGGCGTCCTGCCAGCCCTCGGGGAGCTGACCGGCGACCACGCGGTCGAAGAGCCGCGCGCGCTCCGACTGGGCGCCGCGCCACTTGTCGAGCTGCTTGTCCCAGGCCGCGTGCGCCTCGGCACCCCGGTCGAGGGCCTGACGGGTGTGGGCGAGGACGTCGTCGGCGACCTCGAAGGTCCGCTCCGGGTCGAAGCCGAGGACGCGCTTGGTGGCGGCGACCTCGTCCTCGCCGAGCGCGGAGCCGTGCGCGGCCTCGGTGTCCCGCGCGTTCGGGGCGGGCCAGGCGATGATCGTGCGCATCGCGATGATCGAGGGGCGTCCGGTCTCGGCCTGCGCGGCCCGCAGCGCCGCGTGCAGGGCGTGGACGTCGATGTCGCCGTCCTCGCCGGGCTCGACGCGCTGCACGTGCCAGCCGTAGGCCTCGTAGCGCTTCAGGACGTCCTCGGAGAAGGCGGTCGCGGTGTCGCCCTCGATGGAGATGTGGTTGTCGTCGTAGAGGAAGACCAGGTTGCCGAGCTTCTGATGGCCGGCCAGCGAGGACGCCTCGGACGAGATGCCCTCCTCCAGGTCGCCGTCGGAGACGATGCCCCAGATGGTGTGGTCGAAGGGCGAGCCGCCCTCGGGGGCCTCCGGGTCGAACAGACCGCGCTCGTATCGGGCGGCCATCGCCATGCCCACCGCGTTGGCGACGCCCTGTCCGAGCGGCCCGGTGGTGGTCTCCACGCCGGCGGTGTGCCCGTACTCGGGATGACCGGGCGTCTTCGACCCGTGCGTGCGGAAGGCCTTGAGGTCGTCGAGCTCCAGCTCGTACCCGGCGAGGAAGAGCTGGGTGTAGAGGGTGAGCGAGGTGTGTCCGGGGGACAGCACGAAGCGGTCACGGCCCGTCCACTCCGGGTCGGCCGGGTCGTGACGCATCACCTTCTGAAAGATCGTGTACGCCGCCGGGGCCAGGCTCATCGCGGTGCCGGGATGGCCATTGCCCACCCGCTGTAC
Source organism: Streptomyces sp. NPDC050997 (assembly GCF_040660135.1). Classification (NCBI taxonomy): domain Bacteria; kingdom Bacillati; phylum Actinomycetota; class Actinomycetes; order Kitasatosporales; family Streptomycetaceae; genus Streptomyces; species Streptomyces sp. NPDC050997. The sequence continues at coordinate 152,408 of NZ_JBFAGK010000022.1, read as the reverse complement.
GGCATCCGCGGCCAAAAGGCGGGCGGTGTCGACGGCACGCCGGTCGAGATCGGTCCATTCGAAGCTGTCCGGTGTCTGCGTGCTCATCTTCAAGAAGTCCTCGATCGGAGCGGGATAGCTGGTCTGACGTGTTCAAAGTTAAAAGTCTGACTTTTACGAGGGAAGGTCGTGGTGTGTCAGCCTGTGGTGAAAGTGGGACACCGGGCGCGTGATCGAGGCGGCACGAGAAGGACATGGTGGACAGAACCATCCAAGCCGGAGACGGTGACGGCGATATTGACGCGATCAGAACGTTCCCCTTCCCGGTCGAGTTGAGCGTCGGCGGTGTCGGCATGCAGGTCGGCCCCATGGGAACCGGCCGCCCCTGGCACGCCGACGCGCCCCTGCACCGCGTCCACCGCATCGACTTCCATGTCGTGATGCTCTTCGACGACGGCCCCGTACACCACATGATCGACTTCGCCGAGTACGAGGTGACGGCCGGCGACCTGCTGTGGATCCGCCCGGGGCAGGTCCACCGCTTCTCACGCACCAGCGAGTACCGCGGAACCGTACTGACCATGCAACCCGGCTTCCTGCCCCGGACCACGGTCGAGGCCACCGGGCTCTACCGCTACGACCTGCCGCCCCTGCTGCACCCCGACGAGCCCCGGTCGGCCGGCCTGCGCGCCGCACTCGCCCAACTCCAGCGCGAGTACGAGGACACCACGACCCTCCCGCCGAGCCTGCACACAACGGTCCTGCGCCACACCCTGACGGCGTTCCTGCTGCGGCTGGCCCATCTCGCGGCGAGCTCCGCGGAAGCGGCCCGGCAGTGGTCGGACACCACCTTCACCCTCTTCCGCGAGGCGGTCGAGCAGGGCTTCGCCACCAACCACAGCGTCAGCGCGTACGCCGACGCCCTCGGGTACTCCCGCCGCACCCTCGTGCGCGCGGTCCGCGCCGCCACCGGCGAGACCCCCAAGGGCTTCATCGACAAACGTGTCGTCCTGGAGGCCAAACGCCTCCTCGCCCACACCGACATGCCCATCGGCCGCGTCGGCGCCGCCGTCGGTTTCCCCGACGCGGCCAACTTCTCCAAGTTCTTCCACCAGCACACGGAGATGACGCCGGCGGCGTTCCGGGCGGAGCTGCGCTGAGTGGTGCCGGCGCCCGCCGACATGGAGGAGGGGCTCCACGCGCGCGTGGAGCCCCTGGTGGAAGTCGCCGGTCAGTGGCCGAAGTTGAACCAGTTCACGTTCACGAAGTCGGACGGCTGGCCGCTCGTGAAGGTGAGATACACGTCGTGTGTCCCCGTCACCGGGCTGATGTTGGCCGGGACCGTTCTCCAGGACTGCCAGCCGCCCGTGCCGGCGAGGGCGAAGCTGCCGACGGGGGTGGCGGTACGGCTGTCCAGACGGACCTCGACCAGGCCGCTGACGCCGCCCGCCGCGCCGCTCGCGACCCGGGCCACGAACTGGTTGGCCGCCGTGGAGCCGAAGTTGACGCCTTTGTAGAGGGCCCAGTCGCCGTTTGCGAGGGCGCCGATGTTCTGGCCGCCGCCCGTGTCGGACGTGGTCTCGGTGGTCGTACCGGACTGGGTGTCGTACGACTCGGCCTGGATGGCGGCGTAGGCGTCGCGGTTGCCGGTGGGCGGGGGAGTGGTGCCGCCCCCATCGGACGACAACACCTGGACGTAGTCGACGACCATCGGGACGCCGGAGCGGGTGTCGCCGTCCAGACCGCCGCCGAAGGCGTCCGGGAAGCCGCCGCCCATCGCGACGTTCAGGATCACGAAGTAGCCGTGGTTGGTGGCGTTGGTCCAGGTCGTCGCGTCGACCTGGTTCGCGGTGACGGTGTGGTAGTTGACGCCGTCGACGTAGAAGCGGATCGCCTCCGGGCTCGCCGAACGGTCCCACTCCATCGAGTAGGTGTGGAAGCCGGACTGGCAGGTCGTGTTCGGGCAGGCGACGGAGTTGCCGATGCCGGTGGTCTCGTTGCAGGGGCCGCCCGGGTTGGTGCCGCAGTGCATCGTCGACCAGACCTTGTTCAGGCCCTGCACGTTCTCCATGATGTCCAGCTCGCCGACGCCCGGCCAGTTCTGGTAGTTGCCGCGGTAGGGCGAGCCGAGTGCCCAGAACGCGGGCCAGTAGCCCTCGGCGGCGGTGCCCGTGACGTTCGGCATCTGGATCCGGGCCTCCACCCGTAGCTTGCCGCCGGACGGGGGCTGGAAGTCGGTGCGGTTGGTCTCGATGCGACCCGAGGTCCACTTGCCGGCCGCGTCACGCAGGGGGGTGATGCGCAGGTTGCCGTTGCCGTCGAGGGAGACGTTGCTGGTGCTGTTCGTCATCGTCTCGACCTCGCCGGTGCCCCAGTTGGCGGGGCCGCCCGGGTACGAAGTCCCGGTCGAGTACTGCCAGTTTGCGGTGTTCACGCCGGTGCCGGCGGTGCCGATGAAGTCGTCGAGGAAGACCTGTGTCCAGCCCGACGGGGGCGTGGGCGCGGCGGCGTCGGCGGACGGCGAGGCGACCGCGGCGGCCGCCGCCGCGAGCCCCAGTGTGCTGACGACGGCGACGAGTGCCCGTCGAAGCGGGCGGCGCCGTCTGCGGGGGGTGCCGGAGGTGTCACTCATGGGGAGGCCTCTCGGGTACGGAGGGGAATGAGCGGGTGCCTTCGAGAGCCCTGCCCCAACGTCCTGAGAGCGCTCTCACGGCGCGGCCAATGTGCTCCTCGTCGCCCCGGTCGTCAAGAGTTGAAGCAGGGAAAGTCCTTGCGTCGCAGGTGACTTCACCCCATGAATCACGGGCGCGTCGTCACGGACGGCACGGTCGCGGCCTCTTCGCGCAGCCCCAACCGCTCATGCGCCCGGCGCAGCGGCTTCGGTGCCCACCAGGCCCGTCGGCCGAGCAGGGACATCGTCGCGGGTACGAGCAGCATCCGTACGACCGTCGCGTCGATGAGGACGGCGAGGGTGACCCCGAGACCGAGCTGCAGGATGGGGGAGAAGCCACCCGTCATGAAGGCGCCGAAGACGACGGCGAGGAGCAGGGCGGCGCAGGTGACGACCCGGCCGGAGCGGCGCAGGCCGGTCACCACGGCCTCCTGGTCGTCCCCGCTCCGCAGCCGGGCCTCGCGCATCCGGGCGAGGATGAACAGCTCGTAGTCCATGGCCAGACCGAAGGCGATCGCGATGATCAAGGGCGGCGCGGACAGGCTCAGCGCGCCCAGGCCCTCGGCGCCGAGGAGTCCGGCCAGATGACCGTCCTGGAAGACCCACACCACCACGCCGAGCGCGGCGCCCAGACTGAGCAGGGTGGTGGCGATCGTCCGCAGCGGGATCAGCACCGAGCCGGTAAAGGCGAACAGCAGGACGAAGAGGCCGGCCAGGACGATCACGGCCGCCCAGGGCGCCCGGTCACCGAGCATCGCGCGGAAGTCGACCAGCTGGGCCGCGACGCCGGTCACCTCCACCGGCTCGTCGCCGCGGAGCTCACGTACCCGTTCGACCAGGCCGGTGGCGGCCGGGCCGTCCGCACTGCCGGGCGGCGGCAGTTCCACGACGGTGGCGCCGCCCCCCGGCTCGTGCGACTCGGCGTTCGGCGACAGGGCGCGGATCCGGTCGGCTGTCGCGCCGTCGGTGCCGGGTTTGAGGACGACGGTCACCGCGGGCACCCCGGTGCCGGGCGGGAAGTGCGCGGCGACGGTGTCGTACAGCTGCCGTGCCTCGGTGCTCGACGGCAGCTGGGTGGCGTCCCCGATGCTGATCCTCATGCCGGTGACGGGCAGCGCCAGCACCAGCAGGGCCGGGACGACCGTGACCAGGACGGCGACGCGGCGGCGCGATGCGAAGCGGGCCAGGCGGGCGAAGAGCCGGCCCTCATCGCCCTCGGCCGGGGCCCGCGACGGTGCGATCTTCGCACCGAACCGGGTGAGCAGTGCCGGCAGCAGGGTGACCGCGGCCAGCATGTCGATGACCACGACGGCGGCCACCGCCAGGCCCATGCTGCGCAGGAAGACGCTCGGGAAGACCAGCAGCCCGGTCAGGCTGACGGCCACGGTGAGCCCGGAGAACACGACGGTCCGTCCGGCCGCCACGACCGTGCGGTGCACGGCCTCGACGACGTCCGGCGTGTGCCGGCGCTCCTCGCGGAACCGGACCAGCATCAACAAGGCGTAGTCGACGGCGAGTCCGAGGCCCAGCATCGTGGTGACCTGGATCGCGTACACCGAGATGTCGGTGACCTGGCTGAAGGCGAACAGCGCCAGGAACGCCCCCGCGATCCCGCTGACCGCGATCACCAGTGGCAGCGCCGCCGCGCGCAACCCGCCGAACACCACGAGCAGCAGGGCCAGCACGACTGGCAGCGAGATCAACTCGGCGGTCTTCACGTCCTGCTGGGCCCGCTCGCCGAGTTGCCTGCCGAGCAGCTCGCCGCCGCTGACATGGACCTCGGGCGCCTGGATCTGCTTGACGCGGGCGACCGTCGAGTCCGTAGCGTCCTCCTCGGCGTCGTCGCTCAGACCCCCCTCGAAGGTGACGGGAATGATCAGGGCCCTGCCGTCCCGGGCGGTGAGACCGGGCGTGGTGTACGGGTCGGGTACGGCGGCGACCCCGGCGATCTCGCGCACCTCGGCGACGGCCCGTTCGACCTGGGAGCGCAGACCGGATTCGGAGACGGCCGTGCCCGCGACGACGGCGGTGACGGACTCGCCGGTCGGATCCACGCGGTCGAGGTACCGGTCGGCCAGGTCCGACTCGGTGCCGGGGACGTCGGGCACGTCGTCGGAGAGGTCGCCGAAGACGCCTGTCCCGAGCCCGAAGCCGAGCAGCAGGAGGACCACCCAGAGGCAGATGACGGTCAGCGGGCGGCGGGTAGCAGCCCGGGCGAGTGCGGAGAGCATGGTCCCTCCCGGCGGGTTGACGGTTGACGACGTCCTCAAGACTCGTGCCGGGGAGGTGATCGACGGATCGCCGGGGCGAGCGGTTCCGGGCCTCCGTCGTACGAGGGAGACGGTGCGGCGGCTCACTCCTCGGAGGGAGGAATGACCGGGACCCGTAAGGGAGTTGACCGACCGGACAGCCTCGATCCGCACGACCGCCACGGCGAGACCGGCCGACGTCGGCGCCGAGGTGATCGCCGAGCCGACGCGCACCCGTGGAACTCCCTGAACCGACGTCACGGAGGGGGACGACTAGGGGGCTCCCGGGGTCACGAGCCCCGTCTCGTAGGCGCGGATCACCGCCTGTACGCGGTCCCGGAGGCCCAGCTTGCTCAGCACGTTGCTGACATGGGTCTTGACGGTGTGTTCGCTCACGAAGAGGGTCGTGGCGATCTCGGCGTTGGACAGCCCGCGCGCCAGCATCCGCAGGATCTCCACCTCGCGCGCGGTCAGGACGTCCAGCCGGTCGGGCGTGATCTCCGTGGCGGTCTCCTCGCGGCGGCGCCGCACGATGTCCGCGACCAGCCGGCGGGTCACCGCCGGCGCGAGCAGCGAGTCGCCCGCCGCGACCACCCGGACCGCGTGCACCAGGTCGTCCCGGCGCACGTCCTTCAGCAGGAATCCGCTCGCGCCCGCGTGCAGCGCCTCGTACACGTACTCGTCCAGGTCGAACGTGGTCAGCATGACCACCTTGCAACTGGACTGCGCGCACACCCGTCGGGCCGTCTCCAGCCCGTCCATGACCGGCATCCGGATGTCGAGGAGCAGCACGTCGGGCGCGTGGTGCAGCACGGCGGCGACCGCCGCGGCGCCGTCCCCGGCCTCGGCGACCACCTCGATGTCCGCCTGCGCCTCCAGGATCATGGTGAAGCCGCTGCGGACCAGCTCCTGGTCGTCGGCGACGACCACCCGCAGGCTCACCCGGGCGCCGCCTGCCGATCGGCGCCGGCGGGAAGCCGTACGACGACCCGGAAACCCCCGTCGGGCCCGCGCCCCGCCTCGGCGCTGCCCCCGCAGGCCGCCGCCCGTTCCCTGAGCCCGATCAGCCCGTGCCCGCCGCCCGCGCTCGTGGAACCCCTGCCGTCGTCCGTCACCGTGAGCGTCAACTCGTCCTCACTCCAGTCGAGTTCGACCTGTGCGGAGGAAGCGTACGCGTGCTTCACCGTGTTGGTCAGGGCTTCCTGCACCGCGCGGTAGGCGGCGACCTCGGTGTCCGGCGGGAGCCGGCGCGGCTCGCCCCCCACCCGCAACTCCACACGCAGGCCTGCCGATTCGGTGACCCGCCGGACCAGCGCGGGCAGTGCGGCGAGGTCCGGCTGGGGCCAGAGGGCCACCCCACCGCTTCGTTCCTCCTCCTTCAACACCCCGAGGATCCGGCGCAGTTGGGCCATCGCGTCGCGCCCGCTCGCAGCGATCGCGTCGAACGCCGCCTCGGCGCGCTCCGGATCGCTGCGCACCACGACCGGCCCGGCCTCGGCCTGGACGACCATCAGGCTCACCGCGTGCGCCAGGATGTCGTGCATGTCCCGGGCGATCCGGGCCCGCTCCAGCGCGAGGGCCCGCGCGGTCTCCGCGGCCCGCTCCCGCTCCAGGCGCCTGGCCCGGTCCTCCACGGCGGCGGTGTAGGCGCGCTGGACGCGGGAGAGCACACCGAGGCCGTAGGCACAGATCATGCCGGTCAGATGGAAGGCGTACTCGAAGGGTTCGGAGTGCTCCCGGTGCTGCATGGTCAGGACGCCCCCGAGCAGCCAGCCCAGCAACATCGTGCGGCGCTGCAGGCGCGGACCCCGCGCGGCGAGGGTGTAGAGGACGACCAGCCCGCCGTACAGCACGTCCGGGGGCGGCGCGTGGTACACCGCCATCGCGGGGGTGGCCAGGGACACCGCCCAGGCGCTGGCGTACGGGGCCCGGCGCCGCCAGATCAGGGGCAGGGCGGTGGCGGCCCCGAGCAGCCAGCCCTGCCAGGACAGTCGGTCGTCGCCCTCGTCGGGGAACATCCACTGCAGGGAGACGGCGAACAGCACCAAGGCGGCGAGCGCCGAGTCGACGACGTACGGGTTCGCGGTCCTGAGACGGGTGACGGCGGGGTCGATCCACGTGTTCCAGGGGCGAGCGGGCATGGGCGGCTCCTCAGCGCACGGCCGTCCCAGTATCGCGACGCCCCGAGGGCCCCGTCCTCACCGGTGCGAGGGATGTCCTCCGGTCGCCCGCGACCCGCTGCGGGGCCGGCTCTCGTCCGGCTGCCACCCCAGCGCCCGGGAGATCCCGCGCGCCGCGAGCCGCACCGCCGGGACGAGCACCGGCACCTGGGCGTCGGCCTGCGGCACCACCACCGACACCGCCGCGACGAGGGTGCCGCCCGGTCCGCGCACGGGCGCCGCCACCGACAGGGCGTCCTCGGTGACCTGACGGTCGCTCACCGCCACGCCCGAGCGCCGCACCTCGGCCAGTACCCGGCGCAGCTGACCTGCGTCGGTGAGGGTGTACGGGGTGAGGGAGGCGAGCCGTCCCGCGCAGTACTCCTTCTGGAGTTCCGGATCGCCGTACGCGAGCAGGACGAGTCCCACGCCGGTGACGTGCAGCGGCCAGCGGGCGCCGACGCGGATGTGCACGCCGACCGACGAACGGCCCGAGATCCACTCGGTGTAGACGACCTCCGAGCCGTCGCGCACCGCCAACTGCACGTTCTCGTGCGTGGCTTCGTACAGGTCCTCCAGGTAGGGCAGCGCGGCCTGACGCAGCGCGAGTCCGCGGGGTGCCAGGGCGGCGACCTCCCAGAGCCGCAGCCCGACGTGGTAGACGCCGGACTCGTCCCGCTCCAGGGCGCCCCACTCGGTGAGGGCGCCGACGAGCCGGTGGGTGGTGGTCAGGGACAGGCCGGCCCGGCGGCTGATGTCCGTCAGGCACAGCGCCGGGTGGTCGTGGTCGAACGCGGCGAGGACGGACAGCAGCCGGTCGGGCGCGGAACGCGCCGCCTGCGACAGGGCGGCGTCGGCGGTCGTCGGCACGGCGTCACCCCAGCCCGGTCTCGGCGACTCTCTGCAGCAGCGAGTGGAGCACATCGCGCTCGGCCGGGTCGAGGGGCTGGAGCAGCTCGTTCGTGACCCGCAGTCCGGCCTCGTCCGTGTCGCGCAGGAAGGCGCGACCGTCCGCGGTGAGGACGACGACGCGGCTGCGCCGGTCGTCGGGGGAGGGACGGCGCTCGGCGAAGCCCAGCTTCTCCAGGTCGTCGACCAGGCCGACGATCGCGCTCGGGTCGTAGCCGAGGGAGGTGCTCAGTTCGCGTTGCAGGGCGCCCTTCGACGTGGCGAGGAAGCGCAGCAGCGCGTAATGGCGCAGGCGCAGGCCGGACTCCTGGAGGGAGGCGTTGAACAGCTGCCCCGAGCGCAGTCCGAGCCGGTACAGCAGATAGCCGGTGTCCGCGTGCAGCCCACGCATCCACGGCTCGTAGGCGTCGATCGGAGCGGGGCTCGCGGCAGGGGGCGTCGGGTGCGGCTGGCGGGCGATGGCGGACTCCCTGGTCGAGGCCCCGGTCGGGGCGGTCGTGCGTGGTGCGTCGGTGGTGCGTCGTGCGTGGTGCGCCGGTGTGGTGCGTGGCGTGGTGTGTCGGCGTGGTGGGTCGGTGTGCTGCTCCCAGTCTGAAGCCAGTCTGGCGCACCGGCCGGTCGACAACAACTATTGACGTCAACAATTATTGCTCTTAGCTTCGAACTCGAAGCCGCACCCCGCTCCGACCGGTTCTCGCGGTCGTGGCTCCTCGTGAAGGGACTCGCTCGTGCCCAGCATCGATCTCACCGGCAAGGTCGCCGTCGTCACCGGCAGCGGCCGGGGCCTCGGCCTCGCCTACGCGCAGGCCCTCGCCGCCCACGGCGCGTCCGTCGTCGTCAACGACGTGGACGAGGCCGTCGCCGAGGCGGCCGTGAAGTCCATCACCGAGGCCGGTGGCAAGGCCGTCGCCGAGGTCGTCCCGGTCGGCACGACCGAGGCCGCCGAGCGGCTGGTCGACCGTGCGGTGGAGGAGTTCGGGCGCCTCGACATCCTGGTCACCAACGCCGGCATCCTGCGGGACAAGGTGCTGTGGAAGATGACCGACGAGGACTTCGACGCGGTGATCACCACCCACCTCAAGGGCACCTTCACCTGCGCCCGTGCCGCCGCCGTCCGGATGCGCGAGCAGGGCGAGGGCGGCAGCCTGATCCTGGTCGGTTCCCCGGCCGGGCAGCGCGGCAACTTCGGGCAGACGAACTACGCCGCCGCCAAGGCGGGCATCGCCGCGATGGCCCGCACCTGGTCCATGGAACTGGGCCGCGCGGGCATCACCGTCAACGCGATCGTGCCGGTCGCCGCGACCGCGATGACCGAGACCATCCCCGCCTTCGCCCCGTACATCGACGCCATGAGGAACGGCGAGCCGCTGCCGGACTTCCTGCGCAAGGGCGAGGGCTTCGGCACCCCCGAGGACTGCGCCGCGCTCGTCCCCTTCCTCGCCTCCGAGGCCGCCCGGGGTATCACGGGCCAGGCCATCGGCATCGGCGGCGACAAAGTGGCACTCTGGTCGCATCCGCAGGAGATCAGCGCGGCCTACGCCGACGGCGGCTGGACCCCCGGGACACTCGCCGACGCCTTCCCCACGTCGGTAGGCGCCGAGCTCCAGAGCGTCGGCATCCCCGCCCCGAAGTTCCCGGAGGCCTGACCATGGCGACCATCGACGTCGAGGATCTGGTCGCGATCGACGTCCACACCCACGCGGAGGTGTCCTCGAAGGGCCACTCCTCGCTGGACGACGACCTGCACGACGCCTCCTCCGCCTATTTCAAGGTCGAGGGCAAGCGGAAGCCGACCCTGGAGGAGACCGCCGCCTACTACCGGGAGCGGAGGATGGCCGCCGTGATCTTCACGGTGGACGCCGAGTCCGCGACCGGCACCCGGCCCGTCCCCAACGAGGAGGTCGCCGAGGCGGCCGCCGCCAACGCGGACGTCCTCATCCCCTTCGCCTCCATCGACCCCTTCCGGGGAAAGGCGGGGGTCAGGCAGGCCCGCCGCCTGGTCGAGGAGTACGGGGTGAAGGGCTTCAAGTTCCACCCCAGCATCCAGGGCTTCTTCCCCAACGACCGGTCCGTGGCGTACGACCTCTACGAGGTGATCGAGGAGACCGGCACGATCGCGTTGTTCCACACGGGCCAGACCGGCATCGGCGCCGGAGTGCCCGGCGGGGGCGGGATCCGGCTGAAGTACTCCAACCCCCTCCATGTGGACGACGTGGCCGCCGACTTCCCGCAACTGAAGATCATCCTGGCGCATCCGTCCTTCCCCTGGCAGGACGAGGCCCTCGCCGTCGCCACGCACAAGCCGGGCGTGCACATCGACCTGTCCGGCTGGTCGCCGAAGTACTTCCCTCCGCAGCTGGTGCAGTACGCCAACACCCTGCTCAAGGACAAGGTCCTCTTCGGCTCCGACTTCCCCGTCCTCACCCCCGACCGCTGGCTCGCCGACTTCGAGAAGCTGTCGATCAAGGACGAGGTCAAGCCGAAGATCCTCAAGGAGAACGCCGCCCGCCTGCTCGGGCTGACGAAACCGTAAAGGGGCGTCACGATGCGCAACGAGGGACTGGGCTCGTGGCCCGCACGCCGGGCCCGCAAGACCCCGCACCGCACCGCCCTGGTCCACGGTGAGCAGTCGACGGACTACCGCACGCTGCACACCCGCACCACCCGCCTCGCGCACGCCCTGCGCGCCCGGGGCGTCCGGCGCGGCGACCGCATCGCCTACCTCGGCCCCAACCACCCCTCCTACCTGGAGACACTGTTCGCGGCGGGCACCCTCGGCGCGGTCTTCGTCCCCCTCAACACCCGCCTCGCCGGCCCCGAGATCGCCTACCAGCTCGCCGACTCCGGTTCCAGAGCTCTTGTCTACGGCCCCGCGTTCCAGGGGCTGGTCGCCGGACTGCCGGGCAACAGCGATGTCCGGACGTACGTCGAGGTCGGCGCCGAGTACGAGCAGGTGCTCGCCGAGGCACCGGCCGAGCCGATCGACGAGCCGGTCGCCCCCGACGACACCTGCATCATCATGTACACCTCGGGCACGACCGGCCGCCCCAAGGGCGCCATGCTCACCCATGGCAACCTCACCTGGAACGCGATCAACGTCCTCGTCGACACGGACCTGATCGCCGACGAACGCGCCCTGGTCTGCGCCCCGTTGTTCCACACGGCCGGCCTCAACATGCTCACCCTGCCGGTCCTCCTCAAGGGCGGCACCTGTGTCCTGGTCGAGGCATTCGACCCGGAGGCCACCTTCGACCTGATCGAACGGCACCGGATCACCTTCATGTTCGGGGTGCCGACGATGTTCGACCAGGTGGCCCGGCATCCGCGCTGGAAGGGCGCCGACCTGTCCTCCCTGCGGATCCTCACCTGCGGCGGCTCCCCGGTGCCGAGCCCGCTGATCGCCGCCTACCAGGAGCGCGGGCTGACCTTCCTCCAGGGCTACGGCATGACGGAGGCCGCCCCCGGCACGCTGTTCCTGGACGCCGAGCACGCCGTGAGCAAGGCGGGCTCGGCCGGAGTGCCGCACTTCTTCAGCGACGTCCGGGTCGTCGGGCCGGACCTCGCTCCGGCGGACGTCGGCGAGACCGGCGAGGTCGTGGTGCGCGGGCCGCACGTCATGCCCGGCTACTGGGGGCTGCCCGAGGAGACGGCCGCCGCCTTCGCCGACGGCTGGTTCCGCAGCGGGGACGCGGCCCGGACCGACGAGGACGGCTATGTCTTCATCGTCGACCGCATCAAGGACATGATCATCTCCGGTGGGGAGAACATCTACCCCGCCGAGATCGAGGACCTGCTCCTCGCCCACCCGGACATCGTCGAGTGCGCGGTCATCGGCGTGCCGGACGACAAGTGGGGCGAGGTGCCGCGCGCGGTGGTCGTACCGCGCGGGGGCGCTTCGCTGGATCCCGACGAGGTGCTGGCCTCGCTGGCCGGGCGGCTCGCCAAGTACAAGATCCCCAAGTCCGTGGTGGTGGCGGACGAACTGCCGCGCACCGCCTCCGGGAAGCTCCTGAAGTCCCGGGTGCGCAAGCGCTACGGAAATCATCAACTCCCTTAAGGAATCGGCTACTTATGAGCATCACCGTGAACGGCATCGACGAACTGAGGAAGCTGGCAGGAAGTGACCTCGGGACCAGCGAGTGGATCGAGGTGACGCAGGAGCGGATCGACACGTTCGCCGATGCCACGGGGGATCACCAGTGGATCCATGTGGACCCCGAGCGCGCGAAGGAGGGCCCGTTCGGCGCGCCCATCGCCCATGGGTACCTGACGCTTTCCTTGTTCATCCCGCTGTTCACCGAGCTGTTGGATGTCGAGGGTGTCTCGACGAAGGTCAACTACGGGCTGAACAAGGTGCGTTTCCCGTCACCGGTGAGGGTCGGGTCGAAGATCCGGCTGGTGGGGAAGCTGGTCTCTGTCGAGGACGTGGCGGGCGGGGTGCAGATCGTCGTCGACGGGATGATCGAGATCGAGGGGGACGCCAAGCCTGCGGCTGTGCTGCAGAGTCTGTCGCGTTTTTACGCGTGAGTGGATTTCCGTAGCGCCGTAGGGGTTGAGCTGTGTGGGGAACTGCGCGTCCGATGTGGCTGGTCGCGCAGTTCCCCGCGCCCCTTACGGGGCGCTCCTCAGTTGCCCACCACGTCCACGAAGATCGGGTTGGAGTAGAACCACGTGTCCGCCCACGGGTCGCCGTCTCCGGGCACGTGGGGGATCGGGCCGTGCGGGTCGATGGAGGCGCCCAGGTAGCCCGTGCCGTTGCGGTTGCCGTCGCTGCCGCGGAGGCGGACGTAGAAGGACTCGTCGCCGGCGGTCAGCGGGATGCGCAGGGTGTACGTCCCCTTCCGGCCGGAGACGTCCTTCGTCTGGACGACCTTGGTGTCGGGAGCCTTCCAGGCGTCCCGGTCGGTCGCCGGGCCGCGCACCGCGCCCCGGATCACGTCCACGTGCGCCAACTCCGGCAGGATTCCCTGGGTGTTGGGCCGAGAGGTGGTCGTGACGGTGACGTTCAGCGTGAGCTTCTCGCCCTTGCGGACCCGCAGCCGGCCGCCGAGGGTGGCGCCCCGTCCGTGGTCGCGGTCCCGGTTCAGCCGCACGTCGAGCCCGTCGAGCAGATGCCCGTGGTCGAGCCAGACCCGGCCCGCACGCAGGCCCGCCATCACCGCGCGGTAGCCGTAGCGGGTCACGCCCACATGGGTGCGGCTGAACTGGCCGGGCCAGAAGTCGCCGCCGGGCTGAGGGGTGTCGGTGTTCACCGGGTCGGGGATGTGGCCGGTGTTGTCGAAGTTCTGCCCCGGCGGCCAGTCGCCGTTCTTCCAGGTGTCGAAGACGACGCGGTGCACATCCGAGTTGGTGGTGATGGTGAACAACTTGCCCTCGGCGAGCATCGCGTCCCACATGCCGCCGACGGTCGCCGTCATCCAGTCGAATCCGCCGTACAGGACGTACGCGTTCTCCGGGTAGCCGGGCCAGGAGTTCACGGACGGCTTGTTGGTGTACTCGCCGCGCTGTGAGTCGGGTCCCTCCCAGCCGGGGATGCCCCCGCCCTGGGCGCCGGGCGCCCCCTCCATCCCGATCATGATCTCCGGCGCCGCGTCCCGCCAGTTGCGCATCTCGTGCGGTGAGTCGATGCCCAGCCGCAGCGGGTGGTTCGCGAGGACCAGGACGTCGTCGACGTAGCCCGAACGCCGTTGGTCGGCGAGCCACTTGATGGCCTTCACGGCGTGTGCCTCGTTGCGGGCCGTGTTCGGGTTGTCCGCCGCGCCGTCCGTGTAGTTGAGCAGCTTGCCGTCGTACGCGAGCTCGAACTGTGTGAGCAGGTCGACCTCGTGCGGTCCCGGCGCCGCGAACACCGTGCAGTGCTCGGCGGCCGGGATGTACCACTCCAGACCCTGGAAGATCAGCTGACGGGGGTTCGCGGCCCGCGCCTTGAGGATCTCCTGGTGCTCCAGCTTCGCCCCGTAGGACGCGTGCCCGAAGTTGGAGTGCTCGTTGAAGACCATCCAGTCGAGGCCGTACCTGGCTGACGCGGTGGCCAGTTGGGAGAACGTGTACTTCGCGTCGTGGCTGTAGACGGAGTGGATGTGGTGGTCGCCGACGAGGTAGGCGAGGCGGGGGTCGTCGCCGCCGAGCGGTCTGTCGTCCGACGCTGCCGCCACCGCCGGCGTGGCCGCCGAGCCGAGAGCGAACGCCGCACCGAACAGGCCCGCGCGGCGCAGGAGCCCGCGCCGGGAGACACCCTGCGCGTCGAGTTCGGAGGGGGAGACGGACGGGTCGGCCCAGGCGGGCAGCTGCTGATCGGTCATCGTGTCTGTCCTCAACGGATTCAACTGATTGAACGGATTCAGTGGATTCAGTGGATTCAGTGGTTCATGAACGAGGTGACGGGCAGCGCCCGTTCGACGATCCGGACGTCGCCGAGCCGTCCGTACAGGATCTGGTCGATCTTCCCGGCGTACTCGTAACCCCCCAGCAGCCACGGCAGTCCGACAGAGGTGAGCCCGACAGCGGAGGCGTGCGGATTGCGGGCGACGGGGCAGCCCTGGACGTACATCGTGGTGTGGGAGCCGTCATTGACGACGGCGACGTGCCACCACGCCTCCCGGGCCGTCTCGTCGCCCCAGTTCGTGGCGATGCCCTGCTGGTTGAGCGGCCGGACCGCCCACTGCGGGCCGGGCCCGTCGGACAGCGAGAGCGTGGCGAGCGGCTCGTCGGGGTCATCCGCGGTCTTGCCCGCGGCGCCGCCCGTGCCGGTCCGGCTGACCAGTCCCGACCAGGCGTTGTGGCCGGGGTCCCAGTCGGCCGGGACACGGTAGAAGGCCTCGATGGTGTAACCGGCCTTGAAGGTCGCCGAGTTGAGGGGCGCTCCGTCGACCGTGCGCAGGTAGGCGCCCTTCAGTGGGGACTTGTATCCCTGGAACTCCAGGCTGCCGTGGCCGGGCTGGTCGGGGTGGTGGTCCGACGACCAGCCCAGGGAGCCGCCGCCCACCGACACCGGGGTGAGGTCGTTGCCGCGGCCGGACAGGTCACGGACCGTGCCGGACACGGGTGACTCGAAGCGCCAGTACGCGACCGTGCCCGGGACGAGCATCCTCGACGCGGGGCGGGCCGGGCGGACGGGCACCGGGTCGAAGCCGGCGAAGCGGTCGGCGAAGTCGATGTCGACGGAGAACCGGTCGGCGTCGCCGCTCAGCTCGATCTCCTGCCGCTCCAGCTCGTTGAGCCCCTTCGCGGCACGGCCGAGGATCCACGGGGAGACCGTCTCCACGTCGATGACGTCACGGTCCAGGTCGAAGTGGTAGAGGCGGATCATCGCCGCGCCACCGAAGTACCGGTTCTGATAGTTCGTCAGGTGCAGGTGGACGTCGTTCCCCGCCGCGTTCTTGCGCGTGGCCCGGCCGGCCGGCCAGTAGTGCCCGCCCAGGGCGAGGAAGATCTGGTCGTGGTCGTCGATCAGCTGGTCCCACAGCTGCTGCCCGTACGCCGACAGGGTGTCGTCCTCGACGACCAGCTCGTGCGTGGTGAGGATGACGGGCGTCCCGGGGTGCTGGGCCAGGACGGCCTTGGCCCAGTCGTAGCCCTTCGTCGACAGCCGCCAGTCCAGGGCGAGCACCAGCCACTCGCGGCCGGCGGCCCTGAAGTGGTGGAAGGTGTTGTAGCCGTCCGGGGAGGCGCCGCCGAACGTCGGCTTGCCCTTGAACCGGTCCGGCCCGAAGGTGTTCAGGTACGGCGTCTGGCCCCGCTGGTCGTCGGTCGACGACTTCACGTCGTGGTTGCCGGCCAGGACGCTGTAGCCGACGCCGCGCCGGTCCAGCAGTCCGAACGCCTCGCCGATCGCGGTGACTTCGGCCTGGGCGCCGTTCTCCGTGAGGTCGCCGAGGTGGGACAGGAAGACGATGTTGTCGTCCTCGCCGTGCTCCAGCAGATAACGCAGAGAGGCCTCGACGGGGGCCTTGTCGATGCTCGGCCCGTCGAAGAGGTACTGCGTGTCGGGCATGACGGCGAGCGTGAAGCGACGGCTGTCGGGATCGGGCCGCCAACTCGCCTGGGAAGCCTGGGAAGCCGGGGCTGCCTCGGCGGTCGTCGGCAGCGCGAGGCCGGCTGTGGCCGCCGCGCCCAGCAGGGCGCTCGCCCGCAGGAAACCGCGTCTGCCGGCACCGGCCTGCGCGGCCTCACCCTGGTCGTGCTCATGCGAAACGCACACGTGTGCTCCGTAACACTGCGTAAAGGTGACAGAGGAGGTGTGGGGGGTTCAGAGCGCGCGCAGGGTCCAGCTCCAGCGATGGGTGCCCGGTGCGACGAGGTAGGAGGGAGAGGTGTCCGGGCCGCACGAGGCGGTGCCCAGGCCGCGGTGGGCGGCGTCGAGGTGGACGACGCAGCCGGCCCGTGGGACGAGTTCGTCGTGGTGGGTCACGGAGGTCAGGTCGTCGGCGCGGTAGCGGGTCACGGAGACCTGCCGGGGTTCGTCCAGTACGACCGTCAGCCCGGTGGCGTCCGGTGCCGACAGGGTGAAGCGACGTACGCCGTGCCGCCCACCGCTCTCCTGCGGGCGCAGGTAGGGGGTGAACAACTCGTCCACGGTTACGGAGTGGTGGCCGACCGGCGCCCCGAAGGCGCGGTCCGGATACGCCTCCCAGGGGCCCTGCCCGTACCACTCCATCAGGTCCAGGCCCGCCACCGTCTCGAACACGGAGCCGACCCGTGCCACGTCGGTGAGCGAGTCCGGCAGCTCGGCCGACTCCTCGACCTGGACGCCACCCTCGACCGGGGTGAACACCTGCGTGTGCCGGATGACACCGGCCGCCGCGGCGTACTCCGCGGACACCGTGACGCGGCCCTCCGCCCGGCGCACGTCGACGACCTTGCGGACCAGCGTGTCGAGGCCCCAGGCCCGCCAGTTCACCGCCATCCCGCCGAGTTCGTCGTTGTCGGTGGGGGCTCGCCACAGCGACAGCGTGGGCGCCGAGGCGAGTAGGGGATGGACGAGCAGACCGTCACCGTCGACCTCGACGGAACGATTCCGCGCGGGCGGGAGAGGAGCCCGAAGGTCAGCCGCCCGCAGTCGCACCTGTGGCAGGCACACCTCCGTCCCGCGCGGCGCCCACGGCTCGTCCCCGGCGGTGGTCACGCGCAGGGTCAGCCACGCCTCCCCGCCGTCCTGGGGCAGTTCGAAGGGCAGCGGCACCGCGGCCGTCTCGCCCGGCCGCAGCTCGGGCAGCTCGGCCGGCGCCGTCAGGGTGCCGCCGTCGGCCAGGGACAACCGCCACTCGGCGGACAGCCAGTCCAGGCCGCGGAAGTGCTGGTGGTTGCCGATGACGATGCCCTCGTGCCGGAAGCACTCCAGCCGTACCGGCGCCGCGATCTCCCGGTGCTCGTACATCACGGGCTTGGGAGTGCGGTCCGGGAAGACCACCCCGTCGGCGATGAACGCGCCGTCGTGGATCGCCTCGCCGAAGTCGCCGCCGTACGCCCAGCGATGTCCGGGCGCGGCGGCACCGTTCTCATAGAGTCCGGCGCCCCCACGCCCGACCGGTCTGCCGTCGTTCACACGCTGCAGGATTCCGTGGTCCCAGAACTCCCAGATGAAGCCGCCCTGAAGACCTGGGGTGGACTCGATGGCCGCCCAGTGGTCGGCCAGCGTGCCGTTGCTGTTGCCCATCGCGTGGGAGTACTCGCACTGGATCAGCGGCTTGGTCTGCTCCCCGGACAGCGCGTGCGCGACGCAGTCCTCCAGCGGCGCGTACATGGGGCAGGCGATGTCGGAGGCGAGCTCCGGGTCCGCCCAGCCGCGCTTGGCGGCGCCCTCGTACTGGATAGGCCGGGTCGGATCGTGCCGGCGCACCCAGCCCGCCGCCGCGTCGTGGTTCGCGCCGTAGTCGGACTCGTTGCCCAGCGACCAGACGATGATCGAGGGGTGGTTCTTGTCCCGCAGCACCATCCGGGAGACCCGGTCGACGAAGGCGTTCAGATAGCGCGGGTCGTCGGCGATCTCGTGGGCGTGGTCGTGGGACTCGATGTCGGCCTCGTCCACCACGTAGAACCCGAGCTCGTCGGCCAGGTCGTACAGCGCCGGGTCGTTCGGGTAGTGGGAGGTGCGGACCGCGTTGAATCCGAAGCGCTTCAGCAGCAGCAGGTCAGCGCGCATGTCGTCGTACGTCACCGTCCGCCCGGTCAGCGGATGGAAGTCGTGCCGGTTGACGCCCCGGATGTACACCCGCTCGCCGTTGACCAGCAGGTCCCGGCCGACGATCTCGACATCCCGGAAACCGATCCGGTGGTGCGAGGCGTCGGCGACCGTGCCGTCGGCGCGGTGCAGCCGGACGGTCAGGTCGTACAGTTCGGGCTCCTCCGCGTTCCAGGTGCGTACGTCCGTGACGGTCGTCAGCAGCCGTGCCTCGCCGAGGAAGTCGGAGACCCGCTCGTCCTCGGCGTTGGCCCGGTCGAACTCGCCGTCCTGGGAGAGGAGATGACCGTCCAGCTCGCCGCTGACGTACCACCCCTGCGGCAGCGCCCTGCCCGTGTCCCGCACCTGGCAGTCCACCCGCAGGTCGCCGTACCGTCCCGCGCGCACGGTCACGTCCGCGAGCCGCAGCTGGTCGGTCGCGTACAGCAGCACCGACCGCGTGACACCGCCGTGCCACCACTGGTCCTGGTCCTCGATGTGCGAGGCGTCCGACCACTTCACCACGGTCAGCCGTACGGTGGCCCGCTCGCCGGGGCGTACCGCCTCGGTCAGGTCGAACTCGGCGGCCAGATGCGAGTCCTTGGAGATGCCCACCGCACGCCCGTCGACATGCACCAGCAGCACGCTCTCGGCGGCCCCGACCTGGAGCACGATCCGCCGCCCGGCCCACTCGGCGGGCACGTCCACCGAGCGCTCGTAGACCCCCGTCGGATTGGCGGCGGGAGTGAGCGGAGGGAACTGCGCGAACGGCATACCGATGTTGGTGTACTGCGGAAGGTCGTCCGTGCCCTGCGTCGTCCAGACTCCGGGGACGTACGAGGACGACCAGTCGTCCGCCAGTGGCGCGTCCGGCGCCGGCAGCAACTGGAAGCGCCAGTCGCCGTCCAGCTTCAGCGCGCCGGCGCGGCGGTCGACGGCGTTCATCGGCAGCCGACGCCAGGAGGTCACCTCGGGTGTCTCCCAGGGGCGGAGCGCGAGCAGCGGGTCGGTCACTTGATGGCTCCCTTGCCGAGGTCGCCGATGATCTGCTTGGCGCCGACCGCGAACACGATCAGCAGCGGGATCAGGGCGAGCAGCGCGCCGGTCATCACCATGCCGTAGTCGGTGGTGCCGTGGACGCCGTTGAGCTGCGACAGCGCGACCTGGAGGGTGACGTTGTCCGGGTTGGTCAGGGCGATCAGGGGCCAGGCGTAGTCGTTCCACTGGCCCATGAAGGTGAAGATGCCGAGGAAGGCGAGGCCCGGGCGGACCACGGGAAGCGCCACATGCCAGTACTGGCGCAGGAAGTGCGCGCCGTCGATCCTCGAGGCGTCCAGCAGTTCGTCGTGGATCGCGCTCTTCATGTACTGACGCATCCAGAAGATGCCGAACGCGTTGGCCGCCGCCGGCACGATCAGCGCCGTCATCGAGCCGATCCAGCCGATCTTCGACATGATCACGAACTGCGGGATGATCGCCATCTGCGTCGGCACCATGAAGATCGCCATCAGCAGGACGAACAGCGCCCTGCGGCCCGGGAACTCGAACTTGGCGAAGACGAACGCGGCCAGCGAGTCGAAGAACAGGACCAGGAAGGTCACCGCGCTTGCCACCAGCAGCGAGTTGAACATCGAGCCGAAGAAGTCGATGTTGTCGAAGAGGCTGCGTACGTTCTGCAGGAAGTGCGAGCCGGGCAGCAGCTTCGGCGGGTAGGAGAAGATCTCGGTCGACGTGTGCGTCGACATGATGATGGCCCAGTAGAACGGGAAGGCCGACAGCAGCAGCCCGATGACGAGGACCGCGTGCAGCGCGATGCCCCGGCGCCGGGAACCCTGGATGCCCTTGGAGCTTGTGGTGTCCTGGACGGATGCCATGGTGTTCCCGCCTCCCTAGTCTTCGTCCCGGCGCTGCACCAGGCGCCAGTTGATGATCGAGAAGATGACGACGACGAGGAAGATGCCCCACGCCACGGCGGCGCCGTAACCGAAGTCGTTGTTGTCGAAGGTCTGCTGGAAGAAGTAGAGGACCATCGTCCGGCCCGCGTGGTCCGGACCGCCGGAGAACGTCGAGTCGTTCGAGGTGTTCTGCAGCAGCACCTGCGCCTCGGTGAAGCTCTGCAGGCCCGTGACCGTGGAGACCACGAGCACGAACAGCAGGGTCGGCCGCAGCATGGGCAGCGTGATCCGGAAGAACGTCTGCACGGGCCCGGCGCCGTCCACGCGCGCCGCCTCGTACAGCTCGCTCGGGACGGTCTGCAGCCCCGCGAGGAAGATGATCGCGTTGTAGCCGACCCACTGCCAGGTCATCAGCGTCGCGATGGCGACCTTGATGCCCCACGGCGTGTTCAGCCAGGCCACCTGATCCAGGCCGACAGCCCGCAACAGGGCGTTCACCAGGCCGAAGTTGGTGGAGAACACCGAGCCGAAGACGATCGCGATCGCCACCACCGAGGTGACGTTCGGCAGGAAGTAGGCGAAGCGGTAGACGTTCTTGAAGCGGACCGCCGCGTTGAGCATCACGGCCGTGATCATCGCCAGGAAGATCATGGGGAAGGTGGCCAGCGCCCAGATGATGATCGTGTTGCCGATCGAGCTCCAGAAGTCGCTGTCGCTCACCAGGTACCGGTACTGCGACAGGCCCGCCCACTCCATCGAGCCGAGGCCGTCCCAGCGGTGGAAGGAGAGGTAGAGGGAGAAGCCGACGGGGATCAGGCCGAAGGCGAGGAACAACAGATAGAACGGGGATATCGCGGCATACAGGTGCCAGTACTTGCGCCACCCCTTCTTCGGCCGCGTGGCGGGTGGGTCCGCCAGGACCACGGGGGGCCGCTCCAGCGCGGGGACGGTGGCCATCAGTAGCTCACCCCCAGGTGCTGCGCGATCCGCCGGCACTTGCTCATGGCGTCACTCCAGGCCTTCTTCGGGTCCTTGCCGAGAACACCGACGTTCTTGATCTCGTCCTTGATGGGCTGCCCGAGCGCCACGTCGAACGGGCTGTTGTAGGCGACCACGATCTTCTGCGCGGCGGGCCCGAAGACGTCCGTCGTCACCTGGCCGCCGAAGAAGGGGTCTGCCTCGCGCAGTTGCTTCAGGCCGTACGAGGCGGGAGTGGACGGGAAGAGGCCCGCGTCGACGTAACCCTGGGCCTGGTTGGAGGCGTTGAGCATCCACGCGATGATCTCGAAGGCCCGCTCGGGCTCCCGGCACGCCTTGGTGATCGACAGGAACGAACCGCCGTTGTTGGCGGGCCGCACGGGCATGTCGGCGACCCGCCATCTGCCCTTGGTCTTCGGCACGCCGTTCTTGAGGTCGTAGGTCGCCCAGGAGGCGCCCAGCTGGCTGGGCAGCTTGCCGTCCTCGACGGCCGACAGCTGGTCCGGGGTGCCGGTGACCAGGTTGGAGACGAGCCCCCGCCGCTTGGCCTCCACGGCCAGAGCCCACGCGGCCCGCACATGCTCCTGGTCGCCGATGAAGGCGCGGTCCTTGTCGACGTACCGCTTGCTGCCCTGCTGCACCACGTTCTCGAAGACGCTGTTGACGTCGGTGAGCAGGGACGTCCCCGGGATCCGCTTGCGGAGCCGCTCGCCCGCCGCGAAGAACTTCTCCCAGGTGTCCAACTCCCGGGACACGTCGGCGGGTTCGTACGGCAGCCCGGCCTTGCGGAAGACCTCGTACTGGTAGAGGTGCGCGACCGGACCGCAGTCGATCGGGAAACCGATCATGGAGCCGTCGTCGGCGATGCCCTGGTCCCACTTCCACGGCAGGTACTGGCTCTTGTACCTGTCCGCGCCGAGCGTCCGCAGGTCCACGAACTGGTCCGCGTTGGGCAGGTAGGACGCCATGTCCTCGCCCTTGAGGCCCGCGATGTCGGGGATGTGGGCGCGGCCGGACATCGTGGTGATCAGCTTGGACCGGTAGTAGCCGCCGATCTTGACGGCCTTGAGGTCGACCGTGCTGTCGTACCGGGCCCTGGCCTTGTCGATGACCGTGTCGCCGAGGCCGCCGTCCCAGTACCACAGGACCATGTTGCGGCCGGTCGAGCCGGTCGGAACGGCACAGCCGGACGCCAGGCCGCCGAGCGCCGTGGCGGCCGTGCCGGCCAGGCCCGCGCGCAGCAGGCCTCTACGTGAGAGCCACACAGCTCCCACCGTCCTTTCGGATCTGTTCTGTACTTCGCGTGTGGGGGATCAGTACTGCCGGGCGGGCGGGGTGACGGGCGCGTACCGCACGGGAGGACCGGGGTCCTGCGGCAGCCGCTCCGCCAGGAAGCCGTACGCCCGCTTCAGTTCGGGGTCGGTCAGGGCGCGCCACCAGCGGTCGACGCCGTACCAGCCGGGGGCCGCGAGGGCGCCCCCGTGGTGCCGTACGGACAGTCCGGCGGCCAGTACCGCGAACCGCAACCGTTCCTCCAGCGGCCAGCCGCCGAGCGAGGCCGCGACGAAGCTCGCACCGAAGACGTCCCCGGCGCCCGTCGCGTCCAGGACGTCCACGGCCAGAGCCGGTACGTCCGCGTACTCGCCGGTCGTCTGGTCGACCGCGACCGCGCCGTCCCCGCCTCGTGTGACCACGGCCACCGGGACCAGTTCGGAGAGGGTGCCGAGGGCCGCGACCGCGCTGTCGGTGCGGGTGTAGGCCATCGCCTCGGTCTCGTTGGGGAGGAAGGCATGGCACAGGGCGAGCTGGTCCAGGAGGGCGGCGGACCACTCCTCGGTGGGGTCCCAGCCGACGTCGGCGTAGATCTGCGTGCCGTTCGCGGCGGCCTTGGCGAGCCAGGCGCGCGGTTCGGCCTCCAGGTGCACGAGGGCCGTGCGTGCCTCGGGCGGGTCGCCCATCAGGTCGTCCTGCGAGTACGGCGGCTCCTGGCCGTGTGTGACGAGGGCCCGGTCGTGACCGTGCGCCAGCGCGATCGTGACCGGCGTGTTCCAGCCGTCCGCGACACGCGAGAGCGTGAGGTCGACGCCCTCCTGGCCGGTGAGGACCTCCTGGCAGTACGCGCCGTAGAAGTCGTCGCCGAAGACCGTGGCCAGGGAGGTCCTGAGGCCGAAGCGGGAGGCGGCGACGGCCAGATTGGCGATGCCGCCCGGTCCGCAGCCCATGCCGGCCGTCCAGATCTCCTCGCCCGGTGTCGGCGGCCTGCCCAGACCGGTGAGGACGAGGTCGTAGAAGAGCAGCCCGGTCAGCAGCACCTCGGGCCGGTCGTCATCCACGTGAAGGTCCTCTCATCCGGAGAGCTCGTCAAAACTCTTCATTTCGGTGACCGGAATCGTCCGCTGATCCGCGAGATTGGTCAATACCCGAGCAGAACTGAGCATGGAAATGATTGAAGATGACGAGTAGTGTTCACGTCGTGCTGGCAGAACGACGACATCAACTCATCCTGCGCGCCCTGCGCTCCGGTGGCCCCGCGGCCGTGACCGATCTCTCCGAGCAGCTGGGTGTGAGCCCCGCCACGATCAGGCGTGACCTGGTCAAACTCGAGGACGACGGCATGCTGACGCGGGTGCACGGTGGCGCCGTGGCCGACGAGGGCGACCAGCCCTTCGCCGAGGTCGCCGAGGTGCGCGTGGTGGCGAAGGACGCCATAGCCGCGCGGGCCGCCGCCATGGTCACGGACGGTCAGTCGGTGCTGCTCGACATCGGCACCACCGCCTACCGCCTGGCCCGGCAGCTGCACGGCCGCCGGCTCACCGTGATCACCAGCAACCTGGTGGTCTACGAGGAGCTGGCGGACGACGAGGGCATCGAGCTGGTGCTGCTCGGCGGCATGGTCCGGCGCGAGTACCGCTCCCTGGTCGGCTTCCTCACCGAGGACAATCTGCGCCAGCTGCACGCCGACTGGCTCTTCCTCGGCACCAGTGGAGTGCGCCCCGGTGGGCAGGTGATGGATACGACGGTCGTCGAGGTCCCGGTGAAACGGGCCATGATCAAGGCCAGTGAGAAGGTCGTCCTGCTCGCCGACTCGGCGAAGTTCCCGGGCACGGGCATGGCGAAGGTCTGCGGTCCCGAGGACCTGGACGCGGTGGTGACGAACGCGCCGGTCGACCCGGCGACGCTGGCCTCCCTGGAGGAGGCCGGTGTCGACGTGGTGCCGGCAGGGACACAAGGAAAGGCGGGCGCGGCGTGAAGCTGACGATTCTGGGCGGCGGCGGGTTCCGGGTGCCCCTCGTGTACGGGGCGCTCCTCGGGGACCGCGCCGAGGGCCGCGTCACCCATGTCGTGCTGCACGACCTGGATTCCCGGCGGCTGTCCGCGGTGACCCGGGTGCTCGCCGAGCAGGCCGCCGGGGTGAGCGACGCGCCCGAGGTGAGCGCCACGACCGACCTCGACGAGGCGCTGCGCGGCGCCGACTTCGTCTTCTCCGCGATCCGCGTCGGCGGTCTGGAGGGCAGGGCGAACGACGAGCGGGTGGCGCTGGACGAGGGCGTCCTGGGTCAGGAGACGGTCGGCGCGGGCGGCATCGCCTACGGTCTGCGGACCGTCCCGGTCGCCGTCGACATCGCCCGGCGGGTGGCCCGGCTGGCCCCGGACGCCTGGGTCATCAACTTCACCAACCCGGCCGGCCTGGTCACCGAGGCCATGTCCCGCCATCTCGGCGACCGGGTCATCGGCATCTGCGACTCGCCGGTCGGCCTCGGCCGCCGTATCGCCCGCGTCCTGGGCACCGACCCCCGCGAGGCCTGGATCGACTACGTCGGCCTCAACCACCTCGGCTGGGTACGCGGCCTGCGCGTGGCCGGCCGGGACGAGCTCCCGCGGCTGCTCGCCGACCCCGACCTGCTCGGCTCCTTCGAGGAGGGCAAGCTCTTCGGCGTCGACTGGCTGCGGTCGCTGGGCGCGATCCCGAACGAGTACCTGCACTACTACTACTTCAACCGGGAAGCCGTCCGGGCCTACCAGCAGGCCGAGAAGACCCGCGGCGCCTTCCTGGCCGACCAGCAGGCCCGCTTCTACGAGGAGATGAAGCGCCCCGACGCGGCCGCCCTGACCGCCTGGGACCGCACCCGCGCCGAGCGCGAGGCCACCTACATGTCCGAGAACCGGGAGACGGCCGGCGCCGGCGAGCGCGACGCCGACGACCTCTCCGGCGGCTACGAGAAGGTGGCCCTCGCCCTGATGCGGGCCATCGCGCGCGACGAGCGCACCACCCTGATCCTCAACGTCCGCAACCAGGGCACCCTCTCGGTGCTCGACGAGGACGCCGTCATCGAGGTGCCCTGCCTGGTCGACGCCAACGGTGCCCACCCGGTCGCCGTCGCCCCGCTGCCCGACCACGCCACCGGCCTGGTCTGCTCGGTCAAGGGGGTCGAACGCGAGGTGCTGGCCGCGGCCGAGTCCGGCTCCCGTGCGACGGCCGTGAAGGCGTTCGCGCTGCATCCTCTGGTGGACTCGGTCAATGTGGCCCGCAGGCTGGTGGAGGGCTACACAGACGTCCACCCAGGCCTGGCGTACCTTGTGTAAGCGGGCCTAGTAAGCGCTTTCTGGCCTTCGGGCTCTTCCCCTCCCTGGCTTCCCGGTTCTCTGGAGATCTTCATGCACGACGAACGACGCCGGATCGAGGAGCGCGTCGAGCGCGTCCACAACCAGCGCATCAAGGCCGCGATCTACGCGGACACCGTCCCCCTCGAGGTCGTGGCCTGGCACGCGCCGGGCGAGCCGGTCCCCTTCGAGGAGGCCGCCGCCGCGCCCTACGAGCCCTTCGCGATGGACACCCCGTGGGGCCCGCCGTGGGGCACGACCTGGTTCAAGATGCGCGGGCAGGTGCCCGCCGAGTGGGCCGGAAAGCGCGTCGAGGCCGTCATCGACCTCGGCTTCGTGGGCGACTGGCCGGGCAACCAGGCCGAGGCGCTGGTCCACCTGCCCGACGGGACACCGCTCAAGGCGGTCAACCCGCTCAACCAGTACGTGCCGATCGCCAACCCGGCGACCGGCGGCGAGACGATCGACTATCTCGTCGAGGCGGCCTCCAACCCCGACATCCTCGCCGACGACTTCTCGAAGACCACCCACCTCGGTGACGTCCTGACCGCCGGCGACAAGCCGCTGTACACCTTCCAGCGCGCCGACATCGCCGTCCTGGACGAGGAGGTCTGGCACCTCGACCTGGACCTCCAGGTGCTGCGCGAACTCATGGTCCACCTCGGCGAGCACGAACCGCGCCGCCACGAGATCATGCACGCCCTCGACCGGGCCATGGACACCCTGGACCTGGACGACGTCTCCGGCAGCGCCGCCGCCGTCCGCGAGGTGCTCGCCCCCGTCCTGGCCCGGCCCGCGCACGCCAGCGCCCACACCGTCTCCGGTGTCGGCCACGCGCACATCGACTCCGCCTGGCTGTGGCCGATCCGCGAGACCAAGCGCAAGACGTCCCGCACCTTCTCCAACGTGACGTCCCTGGCCGACGAGTACGACGACTTCATCTTCGCCTGCTCCCAGGCCCAGCAGTACGAGTGGGTGCGCGACAACTACCCCAAGGTGTGGGCCCGCATCCAGGACTCGGTCAAGAAGGGCCAGTGGGCGCCCGTCGGCGGCCAGTGGGTCGAGGCCGACGGCAACCTGCCCGGCGGCGAGGCCATGGCCCGCCAGCTCATCCACGGCAAGCGGTTCTTCATCGAGCACTTCGGCGTCGAGACCAAGGGCGTCTGGCTGCCCGACTCCTTCGGCTACACCGCCGCCTACCCGCAGCTCGCCAAGCTCGCCGGCAACGAGTGGTTCCTCACCCAGAAGATCTCCTGGAACCAGACCAACAAGTTCCCCCACCACACCTTCTGGTGGGAGGGCATCGACGGCACCCGCATCTTCACCCACTTCCCGCCCGTCGACACCTACAACGCCCGCTTCAGCGGCGAGGAGATGGACCGCGCGGTCCGCAACTACCGTGAGAAGGGCGGCGGTACCCGCTCTCTCGCGCCCTTCGGCTGGGGCGACGGCGGTGGCGGCCCCACCCGCGAGATCATGGAACGCGCGCGCAGGCTCGCGGACCTGGAGGGCTCGCCCAAGGTCGTCGTGGAACACCCCGACGACTTCTTCAAGGCCGCCCGGGACGAGTACCCGGACGCCCCGGTCTGGAACGGCGAGCTCTACCTGGAGCTGCACCGCGCCACCTACACCTCCCAGGCCCGCACCAAGCAGGGCAACCGGCGCAGCGAACACAAGCTCCGCGAGGCCGAGTTGTGGGCGACGACGGCCGCGCTGAACGCGCCGGGCTACGCGTACCCGTACGAGAAGCTCGACCGGCTGTGGAAGACGGTCCTGCTGCACCAGTTCCACGACATCCTGCCCGGGTCGTCGATCGCCTGGGTGCACCGCGAGGCGGAGGCCGAATACGCCCGGGTGGCCGAGGAGTTGGAGGTGCTGACCGCCGAGGCCCTCGCCGCGCTGGGCGCCGGAGGCCCCCGCGTGTTCAACACCAGCCCCTACGACCGCTCCGACGTGGTCCGTACGGCCGATGGCGCACCCGCGTACGTGGAGGTGCCCGCGAGCGGCAGCGCGCCGCTGACCGACGCCCAGCCCCCGCAGCCGGTGAAGGCCGAGGGGCGGGTCCTCGACAACGGCCTGGTCCGGGTCGAGGTCGCGACGGACGGCACGCTGTCGTCCGTACTCGATCTGCGGTCCGACCGCGAAGTCCTCGCCGGCCAGGGCAACCTGCTCCGCCTGCACACCGACCTCCCGAACTACTGGGACGCCTGGGACATCGACAAGCACTACAAGAACCGCTACACGGACCTGTTGGAAGCGGAGTCGGTGGCCGTCGTCGAGGAGGACCCCCTGCTCGGCGCGATCCGGGTGACGCGCTCCTTCGGCAAGGGCTCGACGATCACCCAGACCATCACCCTCCGCGCCGGCAGCCCCCGCATCGACTTCGACACCGAGATCGACTGGCACGAGGCCGAGAAGATCCTCAAGGCCGGCTTCCCGGTGGACGTCCGGGCGGCGCACTCCTCCGCGGAGATCCAGTTCGGCCACGTCCAGCGGCCCACCCACACCAACACCAGCTGGGAGGCGGCCCGCTTCGAGGTCTCCGGCCACCGCTGGGTGCACATCGGTGAGCCCGGCTACGGCGTCGCGGTCATCAACGACTCGACGTACGGCCACGACGTCACCCGCACGGTCCGCGAGGACGGCGGCACGACCACCACGGTCGCCCTCAGCCTGGTGCGCGCCCCGCGCATCCCGGACCCCGAGGCCGACCAGGGGGCGCACCGATTCCGGTACTCCCTGCTCCCCGGCGCTAGCATCGACGACGCGGTCGCCGAGGGCTACGCACTGAACCTGCCGCTGCGGGTGGCGGACGCGGCGGGCGCCCCCGAGCCGGTCGTCTCCGTGGACGGCGAGGGAGTGACCGTCGAGGCGGTCAAGCTCGCCGACGACGAGTCCGGCGACGTGGTGGTCCGCCTCTACGAGTCCCGCGGCGGCCGTGGCCAGGGCGTGCTGCGCACCGGGTTCCCGCTGGCCGGCGCCCAGGTCACCGACCTGCTGGAGCGCCCGCTGGAAACCACCGACGTCTCCGACGACGGCACGGTCGCGGTGACACTGCGCCCGTTCCAGGTGCTGACGCTCCGTCTGCGGCGCGGCACCACCAGCCGCTAGCACCGGCGCCCGGGGGCGGGCGCGCTCGCCGCGCCCGCCCCCTTCCCCCGAGTCCCCTAGAGTTGCCCCGACTTCCCCCTCAGTTCCCCCAAGTGGCCTGTCCTGTCGAGGAGTTCAGCCATGCCCATGCAGCAGTGGTTCACCGACGCCAAGTTGGGGATCTTCGTCCACTGGGGGATCTACGCCGTCGACGGCGTCCAGGAATCCTGGTCGTTCTACGACGACATCGTCCCGCACGACCGGTACATGTCCCAGCTCGACCGCTTCACCGGCGCCCGGTACGACCCCAGAGCCTGGGCCGACCTGTTCGCCCGGGCCGGTGCCCGGTACGCCGTCCTCACCAGCCGCCACCACGACGGCGTCGCCCTGTGGGACACCGCGTACGGCGATCTCGACCTGGGCCGCGACTACCTCACCGGCTACGCCGACGCCCTGCGCGAGAAGGACCTCAAGGTCGGTCTGTACTACTCGCACTCCGACTGGAACCACCCCGACTACGCCTCCACCCGCAAGCCGGGCCGCCCGCCGGAGCAGGAGGACAACCGCTACTCCGAGGTCGCGGCCGAGGACGAGGACCTGGCTGCCTGGGAGCGGTTCATCGCCTACCGCGACGGCCAGATCCGCGAACTCGCCTCCCGCTACCGGCCCGACCTGATGTGGTTCGACGGCGAGTGGGACCGCAGCGAGGAGCAGTGGCGCATCCCCGAACTCGCCGCACTCATCCGCTCCTACTCGCCCGACGTCGTCTTCAACGCCCGCATGCTCAGCGAGGGCGACTACGCCACTCCCGAACAGGGCGCCCCCATCGAACCGCCCGCCGGGCCCTGGGAGTTGTGCCTGACGATCAACGACTCGTGGGGTTACCAGCACCACGACCACAACCACAAGTCGCTCAGTCAGCTGATCCGCTACTTCACCGAGACCATCGGCGGGGGCGGCAACCTGCTGCTGGACGTCGGCCCGCGGGAGGACGGCACCATCCCCGAGCCGCAGGTCGAGCGTCTCGAAGGCCTCGGGGAGTGGATCCGCAGGCACTCCGAGGCTGTGTACGGGACGGTCCGCGGGCTGCCGGCCGGGCACCACTACGGGCCCAGCACCCTCTCCGCCGACCGCCGCACCCTCTACCTCACCCTGTACGACATCCCGCGCGCCGAGATCGGCGTACGCGGCCTCGTGACAAAGGTCCGCAAGGTCTCCGTCCTCGGCACCGGCACCGAACTCGCCCACCGGGTCGTGGGCGGGCTGCACGAGGCCGTCGGCGTGCTGTGGATCGACCCGCCCGCCGCGGCGGACCTCGACCCGCACGCGACGGTGCTCGCGGTCGAACTGGACGGTGAGCTGGAGCTGTACCGGGGAGCGGGCCGCTTCTGAGCCGGGGACACCCGGCCCGGCAAAGGCTGACCCGCCACGGCCCCGGCACCTCGACGGTGCAGGGGCCGCGCGCGCTCAGCCGGTGAAGCCGGCCGTGATGGACGTGAACTGCCAGGCGTTCTGGCTGATGCCGGAGCAGTTGCTGGTCACGCCGCCGCCCGGGCAGGAGCGGTCGCGGTTGACCGACCAGAAGGCGAGCCGGGCGATGTGGTGGCCGTTCGCCCAGTCGCGGATCTGCGTCCAGATCGCGGTCGAGGTGAGTTCCTGCTGGTCGGACAGACCGTTCATGCCGGAGATCCCGACGTGCGCGTAGGCGGTGGCGTCGTCCCAGCCGAAGGTGGACTTCAGCTTCGCCTTGAGCCCCTCCGTCGCGTTCACGGTGTTGCCGTACATGTCGGCGCCGCCGCCGAAGTCGAACGGCATGATCGTGAAGACGTCGATGTTCGCGTTCAGCGCCTTGGCCTGCTCGATCAGCCGGTTGCCCCAGGACGTCGGGCCGGTCGTGGAGGTGCCGAAGGTCAGGATCGTGCGCAGGCCCGGGTTGTTCGTCTTGACGATCTTCAGGGCGTTCAGGATCCGGTCCTGGACGGTCGCGTTCTCGAATTCGTCCGTGTTCTCGATGTCGACGTCGATCGCCTTCAGCCCGTACGCGTCGATCACCTTCTGGTAGGCACCCGCGAGCGCCTCCGCCGTCGAACAGTTCGGGCCGAGCTTGTTGCCGCTCCAGCCGCCGATCGACGGCACGATGTCACCGCCGGCCGAGCGGATCGAGTTGATGACACTCTGGTCGTTGCCTCCGGTCAGCGGCCTGCTGCCGTCCCAGGCGGGGTTGCAGCCGCCGGAGGAGAGGACGAACGCCATGGTGTACCACTTGATCCCGGTCGCGCTCATCACCGAGGTCGCGCTCGGCGGATCGCCCCAGCCGAGGTACAGATACGGCGCGGCCTGCTTGAAGCCGGTGCCGCCGCTGCCCTGCTCGGTGGTGACGCTCACCGGGCCGGAGGCCGCCGACGTGTTCCCGGCGGCGTCCCGCGCCTTCACCGTGAAGGTGTACGCCGTGGCGGGCGCGAGTCCGCTGACCGTGGCGGACGTACCGGAGACGCTGAGCACCTGGTTCGAGCCGCTGTAGATGTCGTAGGCCGTGACCCCGACGTTGTCCGTCGAGGCGTTCCAGCTGAGGGACACGCTCGACGACGTCCGGCCCGTGGAGGTCAGTCCGCCGGGCACCGTCGGCGCCTGGGTGTCCGTACTGCCGCCGGGGCCGTCGAGTGAGATGTCGTCGGCGTAGTAGGTGCCCTGCGCGTACCAGCCGTGCACGTAGACGGTGGCGCTGGTCTGGGAGGCGCCGGTCGTGAAGGACACGCTCAGTTGGCTGTACGCCGACGGTGACGACGTCCATGTCGAGGCGCCGCCGTCCACCCCGAGGTAGACGTAGGAGCCGCGTACCCAGCCGCTGAGCGTGTACGCCGTGTTGGGGCGGACGGCGACGGTCTGCCCGCACTTGGCGATGTCACTCGAACTCACCGCGCCCGCGAGGGCCTTGGTGCCGCCGTGCACGGGGGAGGAGACGACCGAGCCGAGGCCGCCGCCGCAGGACCAGGGGGAGAGGCCCGACTCGAAGCCGGGGTTGGGCAGGACGTTGGCCGCATGGGCCGTACCGGGCAACGCGACGGCCCCCGCGAGGGCGAGGGCCGCGGTCCCGAGAAGAGCGAGGAGGCGACGTCCGGGACGTCTGAGTGGGTTGCGCACGCGATCTCCCTGAAGAATGGGGGTGTTCGGGAGTGCAGAGATGTGCTGAACGATGCGCAACCAAGTTGGTATGGACCAATCGCCCTGTCAAGGGTCGAGGACAGGATTGGTCCATACCTGTAACCGCGGGGAGCGTGAAGGCCGCGGGCGGAGCCGAAGGCGTCCTGAAGCGGAGCCGAAGGCGGCCTAAAGGGGCAGGGCGCTCGCCGCGCTCGCCGTCTCGGTCCTGACCGGCGAGTCGACCTGAGCCGGCTCGATCGGCGCCCGCTCCATCGCCGGAGGCAACGACTGCTGCGGAATCGACACCGCCCGCAACGGCCGCGGCCCCGACACCACCGAGTAGTCCTGCCCCAGGAACGGCGGAGCCATCTCCCCCGGATCCTCGCCGAGCGCCAACTGGACGGCGGCCCAAGGGGCGTTGACCCCGCAGAGGGACAGCTGGTGCAGCCCGCCCGCCGGGCGTGTGTTGACGTCCATCAGGACCGGCGTGTCGCCGAACATCCGGAACTGGATGTTGGACAGGTAGTGCAGCCCGAAGCCCTCGGCGATCTGTCGCGCCGGCTCCAGCCACTGCTCGGCGAGCGTGAACCCACGACGGCGGCCGTTCTTGGTGCGGCCGATGGCCAGCCGGATCCGGTTGTCGGGTCCGGTGAGGCAGTCGACCGACACCTCCGGCTGCTCCAGACGCGGCATGACCAGCCAGTCCACCGGTTCGTCGGCCTGCTTCAGCGCTTCCAGCACCAGATCGAGCGGGACGTACGGGCTAGGGAAGCCGTTGAGTTGCGTGAGCGAGAAGGGGGTTCGGGTGATGACCCGGAAGCCCACCCCGCCCGCGCCGGACGCGGGCTTGAAGCACGCCTTGTGCCCGCCGGCCTCCAACTCCTCGACGGCCGCGAGCAGTTCGTCTGCCGACCGGGCCCGCCACCACGGTGGCACCGGCACCCCGATCGCCTGGACGGCCTCGTAGGCGATCACCTTGTCGTGGAAGACGGCCACGGCCTCCGGCGGTGGCGCGAGCAGCGCCGTCCCGGCCGCCTCGAAGTCGGCGCGGTGCGCCACGATCGCTGCCTGGTGCAGCCGGGGCACGAACACGTCGATGCCGCGTCGCATGCACTGGTCCAGCGCGTACTCCACGTACCCGGCCGGGGACAGGCCCTCCGGCTCCAGGTCGGCGGTGTCGGCGGCGGCCAGGACGGGGGAGTCGGCGTCGCCGTGTGTCGCATGGATCTCGACGGCACGATCGCTCGGATTTCTCCGCAGCTGATCCATGAAGAACACGTTCTCCGCGTACGTGCGGTTGAGCCAGACGCGTACGCGAGAGACCATGCAGGCCGTCCTTTCAAGGTTCGCGGGCACAGCGAAGCAGGCCGTGCCCGGCAAAGGGTGTTGGGAGGTACACCAAACCGCCCCCGTGCGAAGGGACATTGTGGCGGTGGTGTTGGGGCGATCATACGGCGTCCGAAGGGTCGCGCGTGCAACGTGCGTGTTACGGATTATCCGATCAGGTGGACACCGAGCATCCGGGCGGGCAACACCGCTGGTGCGAGGCGTACGGAACACCGTCGGCACGAGACAGGTCGTTATCCGGTCGTCATCCGGCCATCCAGCCATCCAGCCATCCGGCCGTCCGGTGATCCGGTAGTCGGACATGAGGATCGCGGGCGCGCGGGTGGACCACGGACCGCGCGCCACCGGACGGCCGACCGGACCCGTCGCCCGGGCGAGCCGAGCCGCCCTTGTCCCCGGGCCCCCGGGTGTGTTCTCGTGGTCACATTCGGGAGTCGGAGGAGGCGAGAGGTGACGTCGACGGTCGGCGGTGCCGGACAGCTGCTGGCCATCAGTGACCTGCACATCGGCTACGAGGAGAACCGCGCGCTGGTCGAACGGATGCGGCCGGAGACCGACGACGACTGGCTGCTGGTGGCCGGCGACGTCGCGGAGACCGTGGCCGACATCCGCTGGGCGCTGAAGACGCTCGCGGGCCGTTTCCGCAAGGTCGTCTGGGCCCCGGGCAACCACGAACTGTGGACCCACCCCAAGGACACCGTCACCCTGCGCGGAGTCGCCCGCTACGACCACCTCGTCGACGTCTGCCGGGAACTCGGTGTGACGACACCCGAGGACCCCTACCCCATCTGGAACGGCCCGGGTGGTCCGGTCGCGGTGGCCCCGCTCTTCCTGCTCTACGACTACACGTTCCTGCCGGCCGGCTGCTCGACCAAGGACGAGGGGCTGGAGTACGCGCACGGCACCGGGATCGTCTGCACCGACGAGGCCCTCCTGCACCCCGATCCCTACCCGACCCGCGAGGCCTGGTGCCGGGCCCGGGTCGCCGAGACCGAACGCCGGCTCGCCGCGCTGCCCGACCACCTGCCCGCCGTCCTCGTCAACCACTACCCGCTGGACCGGCACCCCACGGACGTCCTGTGGCACCCCGAGTTCGCCATGTGGTGCGGCACCCGGCTCACCGCCGACTGGCACCGCAGGTTCCGCGTCGAGACCATGGTCTACGGCCATCTGCACATCCCCCGCACCACCTGGCACGAGGGCGTCCGCTTCGAGGAGGTGTCGGTGGGCTACCCCCGCGAGTGGCGCAAACGTGCCGAACCACCGGGGCGGCTGCGCCGCATCGCACCGAGGGAGGTCCGGGCGCTGTGATCGAGGAACTGATGCCCGGCTCGGTGGTGACCGTGGAGGTGTACGGCCACGACGAGATCGAGAACCCGGGGCTGTACCCCGAGGAAGAGGCCGTCGTGGCCCAGGCGGTCCGCAAACGGCGCCGCGAGTTCGCCGTCGTGCGCTCCTGCGCCCGCCGGGCCATGGAGAAGCTCGGCGTGCCGCCCCAGCCCATTCTGCCCGGGGAGCGCGGCGCCCCGCAGTGGCCGGCCGGACTGACCGGCAGCATGACCCACTGCGACGGATACGGCGCCGCCGCCCTGGTCCGCACCACCGACCTGGCCTCCCTCGGCATCGACGCCGAGCCCGACGGACCGCTCCCGGACGGTGTCCTGGACGCCGTGGCGCTGCCCGCCGAACGGGAGCGCCTGCTCCGGCTCACCCATGACCACCCCGCGGCCCACTGGGACCGGCTCCTGTTCAGCGCCAAGGAGTCCGTCTACAAGGCGTGGTTCCCCCTCACCCGGCAGTGGCTCGACTTCTCCGAGGCCGACATCGAGATCGGCGTCGACCCCGGCGAGCGGCCGCACGGCTCCTTCCGCGCCGAACTCCTCGTCCCCGGGCCGCTGGTGGGC
The DNA here is from genome assembly GCF_040660135.1 of Streptomyces sp. NPDC050997. NCBI lineage: Bacteria > Bacillati > Actinomycetota > Actinomycetes > Kitasatosporales > Streptomycetaceae > Streptomyces > Streptomyces sp. NPDC050997. The sequence continues at coordinate 117,325 of NZ_JBFAGK010000022.1, read as the reverse complement.
GACCGACGGATCGGGCGGTTCGAGGGCCGCTGGGCCTTCGGACGCGGGTTGGTGGCGACGGCCGTCACCGTGCCGCACGACTGACGTACGGCACGACAGCCGTGGCTCACGACTGACGTACGGCACGACCGACGTCGTCGCGCCTGCCGCCCCGCGGCACCTACGGCTCCGGTGGGCACCAGGTGTGCAGCAGCCGGAAGAACGCCTCCTCGTTGCCCGTCAGCCCCGCCTGAGCCAAGGCCTGTTCCGCCTCGGCGAGCACGGCGGGCGGAACGACGGGTGGTCGGCCCGCGCCAGACCCGCCGGGCGCCACGTCGAACGCGGCCCGCACCGTGTGCAGCAGCCGAAGATAGGCCTGGACGGCGGTGCGCTCGTGGTCGGTCAGTACGGCGGTGTGCATCGGGCGGCTCTCCCCAGGTCGACTGCTTGGGTCACGCCGCACACGGCGGCGCACATCCAGCTTGCCGCCCGCCACTGACAATCCGGCCCCGCCGCACACCGGTTCGCCCGCTTAGCGGAGGCGAAACCTCTCCGAAATCCCTGGCGGGAATGCCCCTCTACGCTGGAGTGAAGGGCTTTCGGGCGCTCCCCGACGACCGACGGAACAGGAGGCGAGTCCGTGACCGACGCCCCGCGACTCCACTCGGCGTACACCGTACGGCTGCGCCCCGTGGGCGACGCGGAACTCCAGCTCCGGTACCGCGTCGTGCACGGCTACCGGCGCGCCTACCTGATGGCCGGCGACGGCCCGGCACTGGTGCTCATCCACGGCATCGGGGACTCCTCCGCGACCTGGACCGAACTGATCCCCGACCTCGCCCGCACCCACACCGTCATCGCCCCCGACCTCCTCGGCCACGGCGCCTCCGACAAACCGCGCGCCGACTACTCGGTGGCCGCCTACGCCAACGGAGTGCGCGACCTGCTCACCGCCCTCGGCATCGAGTCCGCGACCCTCGTCGGGCACTCGCTGGGCGGGGGAGTCGCCATGCAGTTCGCCTACCAGTTCCCCGAGCTCACGGAACGACTCATCCTGGTCAGCGCGGGTGGAGTGGGCCGCGAGGTCAACCCCGTCCTGCGGCTGGTCTCCCTGCCCGGCGCCCATCTGATGCTGTCCGCGCTGCGGCTGCCCGGTATGCGGCTCCAGGTCGGCCTGGCCGCCCGGCTGATGAAGCTTCTCGACACCGATCTCGGCCAGGACGCGCAGGAGTTGCTCACCCTGGTGGACGCGCTGCCCGACGAGACCTCCCGCAACGCCTTCATCCGCACCCTGCGCGCGGTCGTCGACTGGCGTGGACAGGTCGTGACCATGCTGGACCGCGCCTATCTCACCGAGGGCATGCCGACCATGCTGCTCTGGGGCGACCGGGACAGCGTGGTGCCGGTGCGGCACGCGTTCAGGGCGCACAAGGCGATGCCGGGCAGCCGACTGGAGATCTTCGAGGGCGCGGGCCACTTCCCGTTCCACAGCGACCCGGCCCGTTTCGTCGCCCTCGTCGAGGAGTTCACCACCGGTACGGATCCCGCCGACTGGAGCCTCGAGCACTGGCGCGACCTCCTGTGCGAGGGCCCCATCACCCCGGGCCGCCCGGACGACGCCCGCGATCGCGTGAGGGAACGCGATCTGCGGGAGGTGAGCGAACGCAGCGCGACCTGACCCGCATCGCCGGTCGGCTCAGGGCCCGTCCAGGTCGAAGCGGCTGCGGGCGGCGACCTTCAGGACCGGGAAGGGGCAGCTCCGCCACCAACTCGCCGCACAGGCGGCGCCTCTCCCTGCCGTTGCCGATGGTTCTCCCCCGGATCAGGACTCGGGCCGCTTGACGCTCTCCAGGAGCATGTCCAGCCACTCCGCGACCTTGTCGCGGTGCTGGTCGGTGGGCAGCTGAGCGGCGCGCCAGGCGATCTGGCGAACGCCGTGGTCCTGCAGCAGCCGCTCCAACGGGTCGTCGAGCGCCGCGGCCGCCTCCCGTTCGGCGAGCTTCTGCAGGAGCTCCTGCTCGGAGCGCTGGAGGGCCCCCGCGAGCGCCTCGGGGTCCTCGGCCGTCAGGAAACCCGCGTGCACCCGGAAGAAACGCTGAATGGCGTCGCAGTGCTCCATCGTGGGGCGCCGGTCGCCGTTGATGAGCGCGCCGGCCTGCTGCCGGGACATTCCCGCGCCGTCGGCGATCTCCTGCTGGGTGTACTTGCGCCCGTTGGGCTTGAGCCGGGTGCGCCGCAGCAGGTCCAGGCGTTGCAGGAACCGGGCCTGCACATCGGGCTCACCGGCGGGCCGACCGCTCAGCAGGGCCTTGACCACGGGCTCCGGAACACCGGAGGCGACGGACAGCGCGGCGGTGTCGAAGACCTCCGCATGCGCTACGCCGAGCCGGTCGGCCAGTGCGGTGACTCGGCCGACGACGGCCGACAGCACAGCCGACGCCACATCGCCGGGACCCTCGAAGCCGACCGACACCGACAGATCTCCTAGGTCTCCCACTGGCTTCTCACAAGCGGAAGCCGTGAACTCCCCGGAGAGTAGCGGGTTGTTCGAACTTACATCCAGGTCTCGCCACAACTGTGGCCAATTTCAGCCTTCAACAGGCACGAAATGCCACGATAGTTGACACCGCTCGCGTCGGGGCAGCAGGATCAAGAGCGCCGCGTGAAGGCCGCATAGGCAAGAGGGGTGACCTCCCGATGGCATATCAGGCAGGTGGGCAGCGGTCCGTACCGCGGTCTGTCCCCGAAGGCCTTGAGGCCCAGACATATCTCCAGGACTACGCCACCCTCCTGGAAGCCGTCACGTTCCCGTCCGTCGTCCTCGATCACCGCTGGGACGTCGTACTCGCCAACACCGCTTTCGCGTCACTTTTCCGTGGTGTGGGTCCCCACCCGACGGCCATGCCGGGCGACAACTTCCTCAGATTCGTCCTCTTCCACCCCGACGCGAGCACCGTCCTCGCCGAGCACGAGTCGCGCTGGTGCCTGCCGATGCTGGCGCACTTCGCCGCCGCCGTGGAGCGGCACGGCCAGGACCACGCCCTGCAGTCCATCCAGCGCGAGATCGCCCAGGATCCGATCATGGACGCCGCCTACCGGCACGGGCTGCCGCACTGGATCCGCGAGGTCGGCGAGCAGGCCGTCGAGCACGACGGGGCGGTCCGCCCGCTGGTCCACCCCGATCCGCGCTGGGGCGCCACCGACTGCCGGATCGTCGACGAGACCCCGAGGGCGTTGAGAGAAATGGGCTACACCCGGCTGACGCTGGTGCTGCGCCCCGCGCGCCGTTCGGGACCCGCGACGCGACGGACGGTGCGTCCGCGCCGTGCGGCGGGCCACCTCAGCGTGGTGCCCGCCCCCGAGATCTGACAGGCACCGCCGGCGTTCAGGTCGCCGACGGCGCCTCGTCAGCTCATCCCCGGGCCCATCGGCCTGCGGCCGGCAGGTTCTCGTGCCCGTCCGCCGTCACCAGCACGTCGTCCTCGATCCGGACGCCGATGCCGCGTGACGACTCGTCACCTCGGCCATGTACGCGGTCGGTGGGCGGCCTGGTAATCCACTCGTACGGCTCAGTGAGGTGGAGACGTGTCCTTCCCGGCGGTCTCCGCAGCCACCGGCGCCCCGCGCTTGGCCGCCTGGATCTGCTCGTACACATGGGTCCGCAGCTCGGCGAAGCGTGGGGCCACCCGGGTGTGCAACTGGTCGCGCTCGTCCGGCAGATCGACCTTGAGCTGTTCCCGTACGACCGTGGGCGAGGCGGACAGCACGACCACCCGCTCGCCCAAATAGACGGCCTCGTCGATGTCGTGGGTGACGAACAGGATCGTGATGCCGCGCTCCCGCCACAACCGCCGTACCAGATCCTCCAGATCGGCGCGGGTCTGGGCGTCCACCGCCGCGAACGGCTCGTCCATCAGCAGCACCCGGGGCTGGTACGCCAGCGCTCGGGCGATGGCGACCCGCTGCTGCATACCGCCCGAAAGCTGCCAGGGATATGCTCCGGCGGCGTCCGCGAGACCCACCGAGTGCAGTGCGTCCGCCACCAGTTCCCGACGGTCCGCCTTGCTGAAGTCCTTCTGTTTCAGGGGGAGTTCGACGTTCTGGCCGACCCGCATCCAGGGGAACAGGCTGCGGCCGTACTCCTGGAACACGAAGGCCATCCCGGGCGGCGGCCCGTTCACCTCGCGCCCTTCCAGGAGGACCTGGCCCGCCGTCGGCGCGAGCAGGCCGCCCATACACTTCAGCAGAGTCGTCTTGCCGCAGCCCGACGGGCCCACGAGACAGACGAGTTCGCCCGCTTCGACGGTGAAGGTGAGATCGCGCACCGCCTCCACCCGCCGCCCGGATCCCTCGTAGACCTTCTTCAGGCCGCGTACGTCGAGCATGCCCTGCCCTTTCGCAGACGTCACCGGGACCGCCGGGTGGAGTCGCGCAGACCGTGGTACCAGCCCAGCGCCCGCCGCTCGACCAGCTGGAACAGCACCGACAGAACAAAGCCCAGCAGACCCAGCACCAGGATCCCGGTCCACATGTCGGGGATCGCGAAACCGCGCTGGAACTGGACGACGGTGAAGCCGAGCCCGCTGCTGGCCGCGAACATCTCGCTGATGACCATGAGGATGATCCCGATGGACAGCGCCTGGCGCAGACCCGCGAAGATCTGCGGGCTCGCCGAGCGCAGCACCACGTGCCTGAGGCGCGCCGCGCCCGTGATGCCGTACGAGCGGGCCGTCTCCGCCATCACGGAGTCCACCGCCCGTACGCCCTCGACGGTGTTGAGCAGGACCGGCCACACACAGCCGCTCGCGATCACGACGACCTTCATGGTGTCGCCGATGCCCGCGAACAGCATGATGACCGGGATCAGCACGGGCGGCGGCACCGCCCGCAGGAACTCAAGGACCGGTTCGCACACCGCCCGCACCCGCCGGTAGGAGCCGATGACCGTGCCGAGGGTGACGCCGGCCACGGCCGCCGTCGCGTAACCCCCCGCCAGTCTGAGCACGCTGGGCAGTGCGTCCGTGCGCAGTCGCTCGGCCGTCCAGACGTCCGGGAAGGTCTTCAGGATCGTGCGCAGCGGCGGCCAGTACACGTCGGTGTTGCTGTCGGACGCCGCCCACCACACGGCGAGCAGGACGGCGGGCAGCGCGACCGTGAACGCCAGGCGCAGCAGGAACCGCCTCACACTGCCACCTCCCCGCGCACCGACTGGTGCCAGGCCAGGGCCCGCCGTTCCACGGACCGAGCGCCCACGTTGATCAACAGACCCAGCAGTCCGGTCACCACGATCAACGCGTACATGTCGGGCACCGCCTGGGAGTTCTGCGCGATCGCGATCCGGGCACCCAACCCCGGGGAACCGATGACGAGTTCGGCGGTGATGGTCAGGATCAGGGCGACGGCCGCCGCCAGCCTGAGGCCCGTCATGACGTAGGGAAGCGCCGTCGGCCAGAGCACGTACCGGATCCGCGCCCAGGTGCCCAGGCCGTACGACCGTGCCGTCTCGTCGGCGACCGGGTCGACGTCCTGGACGCCGTACATGGTCTGGATCAGCACCTGCCAGAACGAGGCGTACACCACCAGCAGGAGCACCGAGCGCAGTTCGTTCCCGTACAGCAGGACCGCCAGCGGGATCAGCGCGACCGACGGGATCGGGCGCAGGAACTCGATCGTCGAGGCGGTCGCCTCCCGCAGATACGGCACGACCGAGACGACGACCCCCACGACGATCCCCGCGCATGCCGCGACCGCCAGGCCCACCGCCCAGCCGGTGAGCGTGTCGCCGAGCGCCGTCCAGAAGGCGGCGTCGGCGATTTCGTCGCCGAGGGCCTCGGCGATACGGCTGGTGGGCGGGAAGTAGGCCTCCTTGACCAGGCCGAGCCGCGGCACGGCCTCGCCCAGGGCGAGGAAGACCGCGAGTCCGGCCGCACCGAGTGCGCTGTTCACACCCCTCACGGCAGCAGCTTGTCCAGGTCCGGCGCCGTCTTGAAGAGACCGTCCTCCTGGCCCAGCTTCGCCAGCGCCTCGATGGAGGGGCGGTTGGCCTCGGCCGGCCACTTCGGCAGCGTCACCCGCTCCAGTACCGCGGCCGGGATCTTCGTGTACGTCGTGACGATCGCGCGGACCTCGTCCGGATGCGCGTCGGCGTAGGCGAGGGACTCCGCGGTGGCCTCCTGGAACCGCTTCACCACGTCCGGGTTCTTCTGCAGGTACTGCTGCGAGGTGAAGTACAGGGCGACCGTGAGGTCCGGGGCGATGTCGATCAGGGGCGAGGCGATCTGCACGCCGCCCTGGCTCCGGACGGTGGCCGCCGCCGGTTCGACCACACACACGGCGTCGACCTGCCCCTGGTCGAGGGCCGCCGGCATCTGGTCGAAGGCGAGCTCGACGAACTTCACCTTGTCGGGATCGCCGCCCGCCGTGCGCACCGCCGCGCGCACCGCGGTCTCGTTGATGTTCTTGAGGGTGTTGATGGCGACCTTCTTGCCCTCAAGCTCCTTCGGCGACTTGATGGTGCTGCCCTTCTTCACCATGAGGGCGTTGAAGTCCTTGCCCCGTACGCCTGTTGAGGCGCTGGCGTTGGTGACCGCTTTGACGGGCACGTTGTTGGTCTGCGCGACCATCAGGGACGTCACGTTGCTCACGCCGAACTGGAACTGGCCGCTGACGACGCCGGGGACGATCGCCGCGCCGCCCTGTGCGGTCGAGATGGCCAGCTTCAGGCCGTGTTTCTCGTAGAAGCCCTTCTTCTGGCCGAGATAGACGGGTGCCACATCCACGATGGGGATGAGTCCCAGCTTGACCGTGGTGATGCCGCCGGACGAGGCGGCCTCGCCCGACGTACCGGAGTCGCCGGACGAGCCACAGGCCGCCGTGGCGAGAAGGAAGGTGCCCACCGCGAGACCGGCGAACAGACGACGCATGGCTCCTCCTGTACAGACAACGGTGTTCCGACAGGTTGTGCGCACACCGCACAGTAGTGCTCTCAGGGCGTGCAGGGAACGTAGAGCGGGCCGTCCGGCACGGTCAATGGCCATGTCTGACAGGGTTGTTGACAGTCGGCCGGCCGCGTGAAGGCCGGCCTGCGGATCACAGGTCCAGCACGAGCCGCTTCCCCCGGCACCGGGACACACAGATGAGCATGGTCTCGCCGGCCTCCCGTTCCTCGTCGCTGAGCACCGAGTCCCGGTGGTCCGGGGTGCCTTCGAGGACGTCCGTCTCGCAGGTTCCGCAGGTCCCCTCGGTGCAGGAGAACAGCACCTCGACACCGGCCAGGCGTACGGCGTCCAGTACCGACACGTCCGCGGGGACGCTGAGGGTACGGCCGCTGCGGGCCAGCTCGACCTCGAACTCGGTGTTCTGGACCAGCACTTGGGCCTTCGGCTGGAAACGCTCGACGTGCAGCGACCCGGCCGGGCACCGCTCCTCCACCGCGTCCAACAGCGCCTCGGGGCCACAGCAGTAGACGAGGGTTCCCTCGGACACGTCGGCGAGCACCGACGCGAGGTCCAGCAGTCCCGACTCGTCCTGAGGGGCGATCGTGACGCGGTCGCCGTACCGGCCCAACTCCTCGGTGAACGCCATGGACCGGCGCGTGCGCCCGCCGTAGAGCAGGCTCCACTCGGCGCCCGCCGCCTCGGCCGCGGCCAGCATCGGCAGGATGGGGGTGATGCCGATGCCGCCCGCGACGAAGCGGTAGCGCGGGGCGGGCCGCAGCGCGAAGTGGTTGCGCGGACCGCGCACCCGCACCTTGTCGCCCTGCCCCAACTGCTCGTGCACATACGAGGATCCACCGCGCCCGTCCGGCTCGCGCAGCACCGCGACCCGCCAGGCGGTCCGGTCCGCGGGATCGCCGCACAACGAGTACTGGCGTTCCAGGTCCGGCCCGAGGACCACGTCGACATGGGCGCCCGGTTCCCAGTCCGGAAGTTCCTCGCCCAGTGGGTGCCGCAGGGTCAGGGCGAGCACGCCGTCGGCGGCGAACTCCCTGCTCTCGACGACGAGTTCGGCTTCGTACACGCTCATGAGTCGTCTCCTCGCGGCTGGTGGCCTTCCGGGTGGCCGAGCATCCACTCCCACATCTCGACCGGGTCCTGGGCGGTGTGCTCGGCCCCGCAGTGGCAGGTGCCCTGCAGGACGTCGGTGCCCGGCAGCCAGTCGATGCGGTAGACCTCACCCGTAGGGCTCGTCACTGGACCTTCTCCATGGGCTTGTCGCCCTCCTCGACCAGCCGGGCGAGTATACGGCGGGCGGCCAGGCCACCGGTGTCGATGTTGATGCTCAGCTCCTGGTAGCCGGTGCGTTCCGAACCGAGCGTCCGCTGAAGGAGGTTGAGCGCGTCGACGTCCTGCATGACCACCGTGTGGTTGTTGCCTCGTATGAACTCGGTGACCTCGGTGTCCTCGGTCGCCCAGTCCCGCGAGACCATCCAGAAGTCGTACACCTTGCCGTCGGCGGACGGCGTGATGGCGTACGTGATCTCGGTGTGGAAGCCGTTCGGGTCGCTGCCGTCCGCCTCCGGCAGCACACCGACCGGCGCGATCCGGCTGTGCAGCAGATACAGGCAGGGCGCGTGGTACTCGATGTCCTGCCACCGTGTGATCCGGCCCTCGATCCCGGTCGAACGGGCGTAGAACGGCGGGCACTCGGCGTCGTCCATGTGCCGGCTCACCCGTACGATCCCCGCGCCCTCGTCCACCTCGGTGGTGATCGGCGTCTCCGCGACCTCGGGGGTGCCGATGTAACCACCGTGCAGATAGGTCTCGTGGGACAGGTCGAGGAGGTTGTCGACGAGGAGCCCGTAGTCGGCGTCGATGGGCTCCATGCCCCGGACGGTCGTCCAGCCGGGGGAGTCGAGGTGAGAGGCCCGCGGAATCTTCTGCGGGTCGGCGAGCGTCGGGTCGCCGATCCACACCCACACCAGGGAGTCCTGCTCGACGACCGGGTAGGAGGTGACCCGGGCGGTGCGCGGGATCCGCTTCTGCCCCGGCACGTACACGCACGCGCCGGTCGTGTCGTACGTGAAGCCGTGATAGCCGCACACGATCCGGTCGCCGTCGAGCCGGCTCTCGGACAACGGGTAGCGGCGGTGCACACAACGGTCGTGCAGGACGACGGGCGTTCCGTCCTCCTCGGTCCGGTAGAACACCAGCGGCTCACCCAGAATCGTCCGACCGAGCAACTCCTCGCGCCCGATCTCGTGACTGTAGGCGGCTACGTACCACTGGTTCCTGGCGAAGGCGGTCGTGTGCGGCATGGCGGTCCCGTCCCTGTCGGCGGGGCGCCCTCGCCCCGCGTGCCGTGGTTGCACTCAGGGTCGTGACGTCGGTGGTTGCTCGGCAAGACGGCTTCTGTCAGGCGGAAGACCTTCCGTGAAAGGGCTGGTCAGTGCATTCGTCCGGCCGATCGTGCCCGCGTGAGGGATCAGACCGCGCTCTCCCCGCGGGCCACCAGGTCCAGGGCGATGTCGGTGATCATGTCCTCCTGGCCGCCGACCATGCCGCGTCGGCCGACCTCGACGAGGATGCCGCGGGTGTCGAGGCCGTAGCGGGCGGCCGCCGTCTCGGCGTGGCGCAGGAAGCTGGAATACACCCCGGCGTATCCGAGGCTGAGGGTCTCGCGGTCCACCCGGACCTCGCGGTCCTGCAGCGGACGTACGAGATCGTCGGCGGCGTCCATGAGCGGGAACAGGTCGCACGCGTGCTCCCACCCCATGAGGTCGGCGACCGCGATGAACGCCTCCAGCGGGCAGTTTCCCGCTCCCGCGCCCTGGCCCGCGAGCGAGGCGTCCACCCGTACGGCGCCGCTCTCGACGGCGACGACGCTGTTGGCGACGCCGAGGGCGAGGTTGTGGTGGGCGTGGATGCCCAGCTCGGTGGCCGGGTCGAGGGTGTCGCGGTAGGCGCGGAAGCGGTCGCGGACGCCGTCCATGGTGAGGCGGCCGCCGGAGTCGGTGACGTAGACGCAGTGGGCGCCGTAGGACTCCATCAGCTTGGCCTGGCGGGCGAGTTCGGCCGGTTCGGCCATGTGCGACATCATCAGGAACCCGGCGACGTCCATGCCCAGGTCGCGTGCGGCGGCGATGTGCTGGGCGGAGATGTCGGCCTCGGTGCAGTGGGTGGCGACGCGCACCGAGCGGATGCCCAGGGCGTGCGCCTGCCTGAGGTCGTGCAGGGTGCCGATGCCGGGGAGCAGCAGTGTGGTGGGCACGGCGTGCCGGGTGACGTCGGTGACGGCCTCGATCCACTCCCAGTCGGTGTGCGCTCCGACGCCGTAGTTGATGCTGGAGCCGGCCAGTCCGTCGCCGTGCGCGATCTCGATGGCGGCGACTCCGGCGGCGTCCAGGACGGCGGCGATGGCGCGGGCCTGGTCGACGGTGTAGCGGTGCCGGACGGCGTGCATGCCGTCCCGCAGGGTCACGTCCTGGATGTACAGACGGCTCATCGGGATGCCACCTCCGCGGCGATGGGGGTCCCCGCGCTCATGGGGGTCCCCCCGCTCGAGCGAAGTCGAGAGTGGGGGAGAAGCCGAGAGTGGGGGAGGGCGGCCATGCGCTCGGCGGTGCGCAGCGCGGCCGAGGTCATGATGTCGAGGTTTCCGGCGTAGGCCGGCAGGTAGTGGGCGGCGCCCTCGACCTCCAGGAAGACCGAGACCTTCAGGGCGTCGCCCGCCCCCGGGGCGAGGGCGCGCAGCGGGTCGTCGCTCGCCACGCGGTCGAACTGCACCTTCTGCTTGAGCCGGTAGCCGGGCACGTACGCCTGGACGCGGCCGACCATCTCCTCCACGGACGCCGTGACGGCCTCGGTGGCGCAGTCGGAGACCAGGCAGTGCACGGTGTCCCGCATGATCAGCGGGGGTTCGGCCGGGTTGAGGACGATGATCGCCTTGCCGCGGGCGGCGCCGCCGACCTTCTCGATGGCGGAGGAGGTGGTCTCGGTGAACTCGTCGATGTTCGCCCGGGTGCCGGGTCCTGCGGAGCGGGAGGCGATGGAGGCGACGATCTCGCCGTAGTGGACGGGCGTGACGGCGCCCACCGCGGCGACGATCGGGATGGTGGCCTGGCCGCCGCAGGTGACCATGTTGACGTTGGCGGCGCCGAGATGGGCGTCGCCGTTGACGGGCGGGACGACGTACGGGCCGACGGCCGCCGGGGTGAGGTCGACGAGGGTGCGGCCCAGCGGGCGCAGGACCTCGTCGTGGTGACGGTGGGCGCCGGCCGAGGTCGCGTCGAAGACGAACTCGACGTCGGCGAACTCGTCCAGTGCGACGAGCCCCTCGACGCCCTCGTGGGTGGTGGCCACTTTGAAGCGTCGGGCGCGGGCCAGGCCGTCGGAGTCCGGGTCGATGCCGGCCATCGCGGCGATCTCCATGCTCTCCGACAGCCGCAGGATCTTGATCATCAGGTCGGTGCCGATGTTGCCCGACCCGATGACGGCGACTTTGGTCTTGTTGCTCACTGGTTCGGTCCTGTTGCTCGCTGGTTCGGTCTTGTCGCTCACTCGGCGTCTCCTTCGGCTTCGGCGGCGAACCCGGCCCGTACGGAGCCGAGGTCCGAGATACGGGCCTCGAACACGTCGCCCGGGGCGGCCGGGACCATCGGGCCGAGGGCGCCGGTCAGTACGAGGTCGCCCGCGCGCAGCGGATCGCCCCGTTCGGCGAGCGCGGAGGCCAGCCATACCGCCGCGTTGAGGGGGCTGCCGAGGCAGTCGGCGCCGGTGCCCTCGGAGACGGTCTCGCCGCCCCGGGTCATGGTCATCGTCACGGCACGCAGGTCCACGGCGGTGAGCGGTACGGGCGTGGCGCCCAGGACGTACAGACCGCAGGAGGCGTTGTCGGCGACCGTGTCGACGAGGGAGATGTCCCAGCCCCGCACCCGGCTGTCGACGATCTCCAGCGCGGGCAGCGCGAAGTCGACCGCGCGCAGCAGGTCGACGACCGTGCACTCCCGGTGCGGCAGGTCAGCGCCGAGGACCAGCGCGACCTCGGCCTCCACCTTGGGCTGGATCAGCCGCCCGGCCGGTACCTGGCCGCCGTCGGGTACGGCCATGTCCGCGAACAGGGCACCGAAGTCGGGCCGGTCCACGCCGAGTTGCTTCTGCACGGCCACGGAGGTCAGGCCGATCTTGCGGCCGACGATCCGGCGGCCGGCGTCCAGAGCGCGCCGGACGTTCAACTGCTGCACGGCGTACGCGTTCTCCAGATCGCCGCCGTCGTCGAACAGGTCACGCACCGGCGGGCAGGCGGCCCCGGTACGGGCGGCGTCCGCCAGCAGGTCGGCGGCCTTGACCACGGCCGGTGGGGCGGCGTCCGGACGGACGCCGTCGAGCACGGTCGACACGGGATACCTCCAGGAGCGGGAGAAGCGGGGCTAGGACTCGATATAGACATCGCCTCCGGGAAGGCACAAACTCTGTTCCGTGACACGGAACAATGTGGGCGCCAGCATGCTGGAAAAGGCCACACTCATCCTCGAAAGCTTCAGTCCGAGCGGTGGACTGTACCGTCTGTCGGAACTTTCGGAGCGCACTGGCCTGCCCAAGCCGACGGTGCACCGGTTGGCGGCGGACCTCGTGCGGCTGGGCTGGCTGGAGCGCTCGGGGCCGCGGTACCGGCTCGGCGCGAAGCTTTTCGAGCTGGGTTCGCTGGTCCCGCACCGGCTCGATCTGCGGGAGACGGCCCTGCCCTTCCTGCAGGACCTGTTCGAGGCCACCCGTGAGACGGTCCACCTCGGTGTACGGGAGGGCCTGGAGGTGGTCTACCTCGAGCGCATCCACGGCCACGCGGCCCTGCGGCTGCCCTCCCGCATCGGGGGCAGCCTGCCGCTGAACTGCACCGGCGTCGGCAAGGCCCTGCTCGCCTTCTCGGGTGCGGAGCTGACCGAGGAGGTGCTGTCCCGGCCGCTGCCGAGCCTCACGCCCCACTCGATCACCGACCCGGATCGCCTGCGCATGGCCCTGGAGAAGATCCGGGTCTCGGGTCTCGCCTACGAGGAGCAGGAGGCCGCCCTCGGCGTGAGTTGCATCGCGGCTCCCGTCTTCGCCGGCGGCACCACGGTCGCCGCCCTCTCGGTGGCCGTACCGCGCGCCCGCTTCAGCCCGGCCCAACTCGCCCCCGCCGTACGCACCGCGGCCCTGGGGCTGTCGCGTGTGCTGCGTGGGGGCGGCTGAGGAGAGGGGGCGTCGCCGGAGTCGCGGGGACCCAGACGGGCGCCGCCCCGAGACCCGGTCAGGCGGCCGTCAGGGCTATCGGCTCTGAGCCACCCGTGACGGCTGTGCGAGGCCGGCTACGACGGCGCCGGGTCGGTCGGCCATCGACGGGCGGTGATGCCGGTGACGATGAGGTCGATGCCGGCGAGGAACTCTACTCGGTCGTCGTGATCGCGTAGTTGGTCCGCGACGTTTCGGGTGAACGCGTATTCGTCGGGATCGAGGTCGGCCCATGTGGCGGAGACGGTGCTGAGGAACTCGGTCCGGTCCGTGTCCAGTTGGTGACCGCGGGCGTTGGCCGCGTTCTGTCCGCCCACTCCGAGGACGTAGTTCAGTAGCGCGGACGCGGCCGTGAACTGGGCGGCGTGGGGCACTCCGAGCGCTTGGACCTGGCGTCCGATGTGTTCGAAGACGCGCAGCAGCGGTGACTGAGACGGAGCGCGGGCGAGTTGTGTGCCGGCCCACGGGTGGGCGTCGATCGCGTCGAACACGCCGAGTGCGAGGGCGCGGATCGCCTCCTGTGGCGTCGCATCGGAGGTGTCGGCGGTCACCGCGCCGGCGACGACGGCGTCGGTGGCGGCACTGAGGAGTTCCTCCTTGCCCGTGACATGCCAGTAGATCGCACCGGGCCCGGTGGCGAGGCGCTCGGCCAGTGCGCGGAACGTGAGTCCGCCCTCGCCCGCCGTGTCGAGAAGCCCGATCGCGGCCTCGACGATGCGCTCGCGGGAGAGCGGTTCCTCTCGTCGCTCCGGACGACGCGTCCTGGTTGCCATGCGTACATCCTGACACACGCCTGGAACGCTGTTCCAGCTTGACATCTCTGGAACGCTGTTCCAGGCTCGTACTGGAACGGCATTCCAGAGATGTCCTGTCGGGTGCCCACCCGGCGGAGGTGCGACAAGCAAGGACCCACCATGACCACTGAAGTCACGATCATCGGCGCCGGACTCGGAGGACTGACCCTCGCCCGCGTCCTCCATGTCCACGGCATCCCGGCCACGGTCTACGAGGCCGAGTCCTCGTCGACCGCCCGCACGCAGGGCGGGTTGCTCGACATCCACGACCACAACGGCCAACCGGCTCTCCAGGCGGCAGGCCTGACCGACGAGTTCCGCGGCCTCGTCCTGGAGGGTCGCGAGGCGACCCGGGTCCTCGACCGGGACGGGACCGTTCTGCTCGACGAGACCGACGACGGCACGGGTGGACGCCCCGAGGTGCAGCGCGGCGAGCTGCGGCAGATCCTGCTCGACTCCCTACCCGCCGGCACCGTCCGGTGGGGCCACAAGGTCAGCGGTGTCCGTGCCCTCGGCGACAGCCGTCACGAGGTGACCTTCGCCGACGGCACCACCGTCGTCACGAGTCTGCTGGTCGGCGCGGACGGCGCGTGGTCACGAGTCCGACCGCTGCTCTCCGACGCCATGCCCGAGTACCTCGGCAGATCCCTCATCGAGACCTACCTGCTCGACGGCGACACCCGGCACCCCGTCAGCGCCCGGGTGGTCGGTGGCGGGGCGCTCTTCGCGCTCGCGCCGGGGAAGGGGATCCTGGCACACCGGGAGAGCGGCGGGACCCTCCACACCTACGCGGCGCTCTCGAAGCCGCAGGACTGGTTCGCCGGTGTCGACTTCACCGATTCCGCCACGGCGACCGCGCGGATCGCGCGGGAGTTCCACGGCTGGGCGCCGGAGCTCACCGCACTGATCACCGACGGTGACACCGCGCCGGTCCTGCGCCCCCTCAACTCCCTGCCGATCGGGCACCGGTGGGACCGGGTGCCGGGAGTGACCCTGCTCGGCGACGCCGCCCACCTCTCGGCCCCGTCCGGTGAAGGCGCCAACCTGGCCATGTACGACGGCGCCGAACTCGGCAAGGCCCTCGCCGCGCACCCCGATGACGTCGAGGCCGCGCTCACCGAGTACGAGCAGGCCATGTTCCCCCGCAGCGCCGAGGCCGCCACCGAGGGCGCCCACATCCAGGAGCTCCTCTACGACGACAACGCACCCCACAGCCTGATCAACATGTTCACCGGACACGAGTAGCCCGACACAGCACACGCCGTCGTGTGTGAGGCGCGGAGTGAATGCGGGGGAGGGGCTGCGCGTCGCCATGGCCGAGGAGCGGCAGCCGACGTGCTCGGCCCGGTCATCACGGCGCCGGGGGTGGTCCGGTCCATGAGTCGGCAGTCGTCGCGACACCCTCTCGCGCAGCTCACCTACCTCAGCGCCGCAACTCCCCGTGCGCCGTCTCCGGCAGTCGCAGATACACCAGTGAGGACACCAGGCACAGGGCGGCGACGTACCAGGGGAAGAGGCTCGTGTGGCCGGTCTCCTTGAAGAGGGTGCCGACGTACGGGGCCGTGCCGCCGAACAGCGCGACCGTCAGGGAGTAGGGGAAGCCGATGCCGGCCGCCCGCACCCGGGGCGGGAAGATCTCGGCGTTGACCGCCGCGCTGATCGACGTGAAGCCGGTCAGCAGGATCATGCCCGCGCACTGTACGAGCAGCAGGACGACGAAGGAGTCGCGCAGGGAGTGCAGCAGGGGGACGCTCAGGAGGGCGAAGCCGAGGCCGAAGAAGAGGAGCAGGGGGCGGCGGCCGAAGCGGTCGGAGAGCAGTCCGCCGAGCGGCTGGAGCAGGCCGAAGAAGGCGAGCGAGATCGTGCCCGCGAGCAGCGCGTCCGACTTGTCGACGCCCGCGTTGAGTTCGGCGTACGTCGGCAGGTACGACGTCCACGTGTAGTAGGCGATGGTGCCGCCCGCCGTGATGCCGCAGATCAGGAGGGACTCGCGGGGGTGGCGGCGCAGTGCCTCCAACAGGCCCGGGCGCGGCGCCTGTTGCTGCTCGGTGCTGCGGGTCTCCTGCGCGCCCTGCCGGATCCAGAAGCCGACCAGGCTGAGTACGGCCCCGAGGACGAACGGGATCCGCCAGCCCCAGCCGTTCATCTGCCCGTCGCTCAACGTGTTCACGAGCAGGGTGGCGATCCCGGACGCGACGAGCTGACCGGCCGTGGTCGACACATACTGGAAACTGGAGAACAGCCCGCGCCGGCCGGGCCCCGCCGACTCGACCAGGAAGGTCGTCGAGGCCGCGAACTCGCCGCCCACGGACAGGCCCTGGAGCAGCCGCGCGAGCACCAGGACCACCGGGGCGAGGACACCCACCGCCGCGTACGTCGGCGTCAGCCCGACCAGCAGACTGCTGCCGCCCATCAGCAGGATGGTGACGGTGAGCGCGGCGCGCCGGCCGTGCCGGTCCGCGACGGCGCCCATCAGCAGCCCGCCGACCGGCCGCATGAAGAAGCCCACCGCGAACACCGCGAACGTCGACAGCAGCGGCACCAGCGAGTTGTCCGCGCTCTTCGGGAAGACCTCGGCGGCGATGTAGGTGGCCAGGAAGGTGTAGGCGTACCAGTCGTACCACTCCACGGCGTTGCCCACGGAGGCCGCGAGGAGCTGACGTACGGGCCGTTTCGTCGGGGTGGACGGCGACGTGTGTGTCTCTGTCATGATCGCGACCATCCCCCGGCCCCGGTACCGGCACACCTCACGTACCGACGACTTTCACATCAGCGACACCAGACCCTTCCCTGACGTTTGGTGGGCTTGGGAAGCTCGCACCGCGCGCATTCGCTCACGTTCCGGCCATCCGTACCCCAGGATGAGAGGCACCCACTCATGCCCGAAGTCAATCGGCGCAGATTCCTCCAGCTCGGGGGCGCCACCACGGCGTTCACCGCGTTGTCGAACAGCATTCAGCGCGCGGCCGCCCTCCCGGCGAACGACCGCACGGGAACTATCGAGGACGTGGAGCACATCGTCGTCCTGATGCAGGAGAACCGGTCCTTCGACCACTACTTCGGCTCGCTGCGGGGCGTCCGGGGCTTCGGAGACCCTCGGCCGGTGACCCGTGCCGACGGCAGGACGGTGTGGCACCAGTCGGACGGCACCAAGGACGTCCTGCCCTTCCACCCCGACGCCGACGACCTGGGCATGGCCTTCGTCCAGGACCTTCCGCACGGCTGGAACGACGGTCACGCCGCCTTCAACGGGGGCGCGTACGACAAGTGGGTGCCCAGCAAGGGGTCCACGACCATGGCGTACCTGAACCGTGACGACATCCCGTTCCACTACGCGCTCGCCGACTCCTTCACCATCTGCGACGCGTACCACTGTTCCTTCATCGGCTCCACCGACCCGAACCGCTACTACATGTGGACGGGTTACACGGGCAACGACGGCCAGGGCGGCGGCCCCGTCCTGGGCAACGACGAGGTCGGCTACGGCTGGACCACCTACCCCGAGCGCCTGGAGAAGGCCGGAGTCTCCTGGAAGATCTACCAGGACGTCGGTGACGGCCTCGACGCGAACGGCTCCTGGGGCTGGATCCAGGACGCCTACCGCGGCAACTACGGCGACAACTCGCTCCTCTACTTCAACCAGTACCGGAACGCGAAGCCCGGCGACCCGCTGTACGACAAGGCCCGCACCGGCACCGACTACACCAAGGGCGAGGGCTACTTCGACCAGCTCAAGGCCGACGTCAAGGGCGGGAAGCTGCCGAAGATCTCCTGGATCGTCGCCCCCGAGGCCTTCACCGAGCACCCCAACTGGCCCGTGAACTACGGCGCCTGGTACATCGCCCAGGTCCTGGACGCGCTGACGGCCGACCCGAAGGTGTGGGCGAAGACGGCCCTGTTCGTCACGTACGACGAGAACGACGGCTTCTTCGACCACCTGATCCCGCCGTTCCCGCCCGCCTCCGCCGCACAGGGCAAGTCCACGGTCGACGCTGGTCTCGATGTCTTCAAGGGCGACAGCGAGCATGTCGCCGGTCCTTACGGTCTCGGCCAGCGGGTGCCGATGCTCGTGGTCTCGCCCTGGAGCAAGGGCGGTTACGTCTGCTCCGAGACACTCGACCACACCTCGATCATCCGGTTCATGGAACGCCGCTTCGGTGTGCACGAGCCGAACATCTCGCCCTGGCGACGGGCCGTCTGCGGCGATCTGAGCGCCGCGTTCGACTTCTCCCGCAAGGACACCCGTCCGGTCGCCCTCCCGGACACCGACGGCTACGAGCCGCCGGACCGCGAGCGCCACCCCGACTACGTGCCGACCCCGCCCGCCCACCCGGTGCTGCCCCGGCAGGAGCGTGGCCTGCGCCTGGCCCGTCCGCTCAGGTACGCGCCGCGCGTGGACGGTTCGGCGGACACGGTGAACGGGAAGTTCACCCTCACCTTCGCCTCCGGAGCGAAGGCGGGCGCCGCGTTCCTGGTCACCTCCGGCAACCGCACCGACGGTCCGTGGAGTTACACCACCGAGGCCGGCAAGAGCGTTTCGGACACCTGGAACTCGGCGTACTCGACGGGGTCGTACGACCTGACCGTGCACGGTCCGAACGGCTTCCTGCGTGTCTTCAAGGGCGCGAACAAGACGGCAGGACCCGAGGTCACCGCGCGCCACACCGGCGACGACATCGAGCTGACCCTCACCAACAAGGGCTCCGGCACGGCCCGGTTGAAGGTCGCCGACGGCTACGGCGGCCGGGCCAGGACCTTCACGGTGCGGGCCGGGGTCACCGTGCGCCACACCTTCGACCTCGCGGCGAGCAGGCGCTGGTACGACCTGACCGTCACGTCCGAGGCCGAGCCGGCCTTTGTGCGGCGATTCGCCGGACATGTCGAGAACGGGCGCCCCGGGGTCAGCGACCCGGCTGTCACAACGGAGTAAAGCCTCCGTGGGGCGGCCCATCAAGGCTGGCCGGAAATGGATGGTCCCGGGGTACTGTGCCCCGGTGACAACGCAATCGAACACTCCTGCAGGTTGGTACCCCGATCCGCACGGGGCGCCCCAGACGCTCCGTTACTGGGACGGTGTGCAGTGGACCCAGCACACCAACCCGGACCAGCAGCAGGCGGCCCCGCAGATGCCGCAGCAGCAGGCCGGACCGGATGCGGGTGTGCAGCGTCAGGTGCAGCAGCAGGCCGGGGTCGCCGCGGGCGGCCCCGGCGGCGGCAGCCTGTTCAGCGAGCCGGTGCTCGTGGTGAACCAGAAGGCCAAGCTGATCGAGCTGACCAACGAGTACAAGGTCATGGATCAGAACGGCAACCAGCTCGGCTCGGTCGTCCAGGTCGGGCAGAGCGCGCTCAAGAAGATCCTTCGCTTCGTCGCCAGCATCGACCAGTTCCTCACCCACAAGCTGGAGATCCGCGACGCCTACGGACAGCCCGTGCTGCTGCTGACCCGGCCCGCGAAGTTCCTCAAGTCGCGGGTGATCGTGCAGCGTCCGGACGGCTCGCCGGTCGGTGAGATCGTTCAGCAGAACATGATCGGCAAGATCAACTTCGCGATGAACGTGAACGGCCAACAGGTCGGCGCGATCAAGGCGGAGAACTGGCGGGCCTGGAACTTCGTGATCGTCGACCACACCGAGAGCGAGGTCGCACGGATCACCAAGACCTGGGAAGGCCTCGCCAAGACGATGTTCACGACCGCGGACAACTACGTCCTGCAGATCCACCACCAGCTGCCCGAGCCGCTGCTGAGCCTGGTCGTGGCGACGGCGCTGACCGTCGACACAGCGCTCAAGCAGGACTCGCGCGGACTCGGCTGAACCTGCCGCTCGGTCGAGCTCGGTGCTCGGCCGGGCCGGTGCTCGTCCGGTCCCGGTGCCCGGCTGGGCCGCCCGGTGCCCGGTCGAGCACGATCCCGATCCCGGTCAGCGGGCCCGTTTCCGGTCAGCGGGCCCGTTTGCGCTCAGAACGACGGTCACAGTGATGTGAGGTGTCCTGGCGTCGCCGGCCGGGGCATCAGCGCCGGTTCGGCCGTCGCCGTTGCCGGCTCCAGCGCCAGCACCACCGCCACGGGGTGGTCGTCCACAGCGGGGCCGTCCACGGGGAGGGCGTCCTGCGCGGTGTGCGGTGTCGCCCGGGTGAGCAGCAGCACGCCCCAGGACGCCAGTCCCGCTCCCGCCAGCGCGAGGAGCACGCCCGCCGCGCCGCCCTGCAGTCGCTCGCCGAGCAGGGCCAGCCCGATCACCGCGGCGGCCGTCGGATTGGCCAGGGTCACCATCGCGAGCGGGGCGCCGAGGCCACCTCGGTAGGCGGTCTGGGACAGCAGGAGTCCGGTTGTCGCGAAGGCGGCGACGAGCAGCGCGACTCCGATCACCTGCACGCCGAACAGCGACTCCGTGCGGTCCGTCGCGGCCACCGTCACCGTCTGGGTGAGCGCCGAGGCGACTCCGGAGGCGAAGCCGGACGCGCTCGCGTGCCTGAGGCCGGGCCGGGCTCCCGGCCGTGCCAGCACACCGATCAGGGTCGCCGTCACTCCCGCGACCGTCAGCGCCTCGGGCACGCTCAGCACGTCCTCCGGGGCGGGCCCGGACGCCGTGACCAGGATCGCGGACAGACCGACCAGGGTGAGCGCGGTTCCTCGCCACTCCACCGCGGCGACCCGGCGTCCGGCGACCCGCGCGCCCAGCGGCACCGCCGCGACCAGGGTGAGTGCGCCGAGCGGCTGGACCACGGTCAGCGGACCGTACTTGAGGGCGACGACGTGCAGCAGCGCGGCCGCCGCGTTGAGTCCGACCGACCACCACCAGGCGCCCGAGCCCAGCAGCCGCAGCAGGCCCGAGCCGGGGTTGCGGGAAGCGAGCCGTTCCTGGGCGACGGCCGCGGCGGCGTAGGCGACGGCGGAGAACAGGGACAGTGCGACGGCGAGCAGGGTGGCGTTCATCGGCCCGCTCCGACCAGGACGATCTCGTCGGCCGGTACGAGTTTCTCCTGGGCGCGTCCGGCGGTCGTGGCCGTCCGGTGCGGCAGGTGGATCACCGCGAGCGCGAGAGCCAGCAGGACACCGGCCGCGAGCGCGTCGAGCCAGTAGTGGTTCGCCGTACCGACGATCACCAGCAGGGTCAGCAGCGGGTGCAGCAGCCACAGCCACCGCAGGCGCGACCGGGTCGCCACGATCAGGCCGATCGCCACCATCAGCGCCCACCCGAAGTGCAGCGACGGCATCGCGGCGAACTGGTTCGACAGGTGGTCGGTCTGCGGCGGGCCGTACACCGAGGGGCCGTACATCCGGGCGGTGTCCACCAGGCCGGTCGCGGCCAGCATGCGCGGCGGGGCGAGCGGGAACACCAGGTGCGTGACCAGGGCCGCGGTGGTGAGCGCGGCCAGGACGCGGCGGGCCCACACGTAGTGCGCGGGGCGGCGCAGATAGAGCCAGACCAGGAAGGCCACGGTGGCCGGGAAGTGGACGGTCGCGTAGTAGGTGTTCGCGAACTGCGCGAGCGTGTGGCCGTGCAGCAGCAGGGACTGTACCGAGCCCTCGCCGGGCAGCTGGACGGCCCGCTCCAGGTCCCACACGCGGTGGGCGTCGCGGAAGGCCTCGGCGGTGTGGCCCGTCGCCAGTTGCCGGCCGAACTTGTAGACGAGGAAGAGCCCTGCGACGAGCAGGAGCTCACGGACGAGCGGCGGCCGGGCTATAGCGCCAGGCTTGGCTGTTGCAGGCTCGGTGCGGGCATTCATCCCCCGGCCCTTTCGCTGACGGTGGTGCGAGTGCCGTGCTGTACGAGCTGATGACTCGTCGAGCACGTGGAACTCATCGATACGGGTGCGTACCGATACGACAGTGTACCGATACGACAGTGTACCGATACGCCAGTGTACCGATACGGCGGCGTACCGGTACACTGGCGTATCGATTGACGTACGACACACTGGAACGCGAGCCTTGAGGTCGCCGGACCCGAGCGAGGAGACGAGCAGATGACGTCGCAGGCCGCGGAAGAAGCGGAGGGGCCGGAGACGGCCGCCGCCTCGCGCCGCTCCAAGATCACGCCCGAGCGTGAGAGGGAGTTCTTCGACGCTGTCCTCGAGCAGATCCGCGAGTGCGGGTACGACTCGCTGAGCATGGAGGGCGTCGCCACCAGCACGCGCTGCAGCAAGTCGACGCTGTACCGGCAGTGGCGGACCAAGCCCCAGTTCGTGGCGGCGGCCCTGCGTGCCAACCGGCGGGTGCGTTTCATCGGCATCGACACCGGTTCGCTCGCCGAGGATCTGCGCGCGGCGGCCCGGGCCGCGGGCGCCTGGTCGACGAACGACACCAAGCTGGTGCAGGCACTCGGCCACGCCGTCACCCAGGACCAGGAGCTGGCTCAGGCGCTGCGTGAGGCGCTCGTGGAGCCGGAGATCGTCGCGCTGGGGGAGATCCTCCGGCGGGGCGTCGAGCGGGGTGAGGTCGCCGGGGACCATCCGGCGCTGGAGTACGTCCCCGCACAGATGTTCGGCGTCCTGCGCGCCCGGCCAGTCCTGGAGGGAAAGTACGCGGACCCGGACTATCTGGTCCGCTTCGTGGACGCCGCGGTGCTCCCCGCGCTGGGCCTGACCGGCGGATCGGGCTGCAGTGCGGCCACGTCGACCGAGCAACCCACGTCGTCCGGGGCCTGATCCGCCGGACAGGCCCGCCTGAGGCCCAGTCGGCTGAGACCCAGGCATCACCTGAGACCCAGGCCGCCGTCCATGAGATGACTGGACGGTGACCTGTTCGCGCCGCACCGTGGGGACGGGGGCGGCGCGCACCCCGGCCGGGTGGAGCTCCTCTTGAGCGGAGGGGTGCTCCACCCGGCCGTTCGTGTTGGAACGGTCAGACGTCCTGGCCGCTGCCGCCGCCCTTCGACACCTTGATGCCCTTGGTGATGTCGTCGAGCACGGACTGCTTCTCCTCGACGTCGACGCCGAAGCGGACGACGACCAGCTGCTTGGCGTTGGCGGGGGACGGGAAGACCAGCGACTGGACGTACCCGTCGGAGCCCTTGCTCGTGACCGCCTTCCAGCGGACCAGGTACCCCTTCTGCCCGGCCACGGTCACCGCCTCGGAGGCCAGCACGTCATGCGAGGTGATCTCGCCGTAGCCCGCCCCGTAGGACTCCTTGGCATTGGCCGAGATGTCCGCCTTCGCCACCTCCTCGGCCGTGCTCCCCTTGGTGCCGAGCGCCAGCGCCGGTGCCGAGTACGCGCCGCCCTTGGTGCACTTCTGGGAGGTGTCGCCGGGGCAGTTGTAGGAGTCGTTCGACGTGAGCTGCGCGCCGACCGAGGCCTCCCGGCCGTACCAGCCGTCCGGGATCGGCAGACTGATCCCGTCGATCGCGTCGGTCACCGAGCCGCTCTCGATCTTCGGTGCCTCGGACTCGTCGGGGCCGGGCGACTGGTCCGGCTCGGGCGACTGGCCGCCGGAGCCGCCGGACCCCCCGGAGCCGCCCGAGCCGCCGAAGGGGCCGCCCTGGCCGCCCTGCCCCGGCTGCGAGTTGGCGGTGTCGTCGGCCCCGCTGTCACCGCTGGACAGGGCAAACACGCCCACGCCTATGCAGGCCAGGACCACGGCGGCGGCGCCCACGGCGATGCCGGTGCGCAGCCCGCGCCGCGAGCCGCTCGGCGGCTGGGCCGGGGACCCCGGGTACTCCGGGTAGCCGGGATGCGCCGGGTACGGTCCCACGGCCGGCGCCTGCGGCGGGGGACCCCATGCGGCGGCCGATCCCGAGGGGCGGGTCTGGTCCGTCCACGCCGTACCGTCCCACCAGCGTTCGGTGGCGGGAACGTCATCTGTCTGCCCGGGGTCGGGATACCAGCCGGGAGGAGTCGCCTGCGTCATGCCCCCACCGTATGAGTACTCGGTGAAAGAGGGATGAGAGGGATCCCGTTCCGGCCGGTATCAGTCCAGTACGAGCCGCACCGGCCCTTCCCGCGTCGGCGCCGGCGGCGGCAAGGGGACCCCCCTCTCGGCCACCGGTTCCGAGTCCGTCGGCCGGACGGACTCAGCCTGACTCCTGGTGCACCGGGTGCTGCCGACCCGGGCCAGGCGCGCGTTCAACCGCGTTGCCTGAGCCATCCGGCGCACTGCTCCATGTGAAGGCGATCTTCGGAGAACCAGCTCTGCCACGGCTCATCCAGCCGTTGCCAGGCAGCGGGCTGGCCCTCTTCGGGGACCAACTGCGTGCTCCGATCGACGACCGTCATGAAAGACACACCCATGGTGGCCGACGAGCCGGGACGATAGGAGCGCACGGTGACAGCCGCCGGCGTCCTGAGAAGTTCCGTCTGCACTCCGGTCTCCTCGAACAACTCGCGACGGGCCGACTCTCGTGGCGTCTCTCCGGGATCCACCCTGCCGCCGGGCGGCACCCACCCGCGCCACCGATGCCGCACCAGCAGGACATGCGTCAACGCGCTGTCGAACACCCAGACTTCGGTTGCCAGCGGACCATCACCTGCCGCTTCAGGGCGAAGCAGCCACTCCAACGCGTTGTCGCGCTCAGCAAGAGCCTGACGTGCGTCACCGATCGCAGCGTCGAGGACGCGTTGCGATATCAGATGGTGGGTCACCTGCCGAGGGTACGTCGACCCACTGACAGTTCAGAGAATGCGGGCCCTGCGGCTCGTGTCCAGAAAACAGGTACTGATCTTGCCTTTTGACGCTGCCGTGGGGCGAGAAGCAGCCGATGATTCAGCTCCGCGAGATCGCTGCCGGCACCACTCGGGTCAGCCACCTGCCGCCACCCCGAACCACCGTCATCGGGACGTTCAGCTCATGCCGCACACCCGACTGGGTGCCGGCTCTCGCATAGTAGGAGTTGGACCTCACCAGCGATCAGATCGGGGCGTCGTCGGTCAGCGAAGGCAGCAGCGCCCCCCGTCAGCGTCACCGCCCGCCGCAGCCTCGGCCACAGTGCCGCGCCCGGCAGGACGCACCTAATCATCGCTCCTGGACGTGCTCTTGGGGATTGGGCCTCTCCCCGGTGACGAGGGCCGTCTCCTCGTCGAACCCGTCGAACCGGCACTTCTGACTGATGGTCACGTTTCATGACCGCTGGTCACGGGCAGGGCGCGTCGACCGCCGTACCCGACGTCACCCGTCACGGCAACAGGTACCGGGACCGGCCTCCGCTTCGGCAGCGGGACGGCTACGCTCAAGTTCTGTACGTCGTTCGGGCGACTATGGGGAGGTAGCGGGATGACGGAGGTAGGGCCCACGACGGCCGCCTCGGCCGCCCTGTGGGAACGCGACGCGGAAGTCGACTCCGTCCTGGCGGCGGTTCGGGCCCTGCGTGCGGACAGCGCCTCCTCGGGCAGCCTGCTGGTGGTCCGGGGCGAGGCCGGCTTCGGCAAGACCGCCCTGCTCGCCGAGACCCGCCGTATCGCCGAACGGCTCGGCTGCACGGTGTGGTCGGCCCGCGGCGGCGAGACCCTCAGGTCCGTCCCCTTCAACGTCGTACGGCAGCTGCTGCAGCCCGCCCTGGTGTCGCTGATGCCGCAGGAGATACGCGAGTACCTCGGCGACTGGTACGACATCGCCGGCCCCGCCCTCGGCCTCACCGAGCCCGGCGAACGGCAGGCCGACCCGCAGAACGTGACCGACGGACTGGTCGCCGCGGTGCGTCGGCTGGCCCGGCGCGACTGGCCGCTGGTGCTGCTGATCGACGACGCGCACTGGGCCGACCAGGAGACCCTGCGCTGGCTGGCCGCCTTCACCAAGCGCCTCGACGACCTGTCCGTGCTGGTCGTGATGGCCCGCCGCCCCGGCGAGGTCAGCGGCGAGAGCGCCCGGCTCCTCGACGTGATCGCCGCCAGCGCCGGCGCCCCCGCCACCACCCTGAGCGCCCTCACCCCGCAGGCGACCGCCGGCCTCACCCGCGCCACCCTGGGCGACCACGCCGACGCCCCGTTCTGCCGCGAGGTGTGGGCCGTGACCGACGGCAACCCGTACGAAACCGTCGAACTCCTCGCCAAGGTGCGCGACAGCGGACTGCAACCCTCCGAGGGCGCGGCGGGCGAACTGCGCGCCCTGAACCGCGCGGCCCGCGGCGGCGGTCTCGTCGCCCGCCTGGAGGAACTCGGCATAGACGCCACCCGGTTCGCCTGGGCGGCGGCGATCCTCGGCACCGACATCTCCGTCGACCTGGTGGCCAAGCTCGCCACCCTGGACCGCGCCGAGGCGGGGCACTGCGCCGAACTGCTGCGCAGCGCCCGCATCCTGACCACGTCCGACCCGGCGAACACCCAGTCGGACGACGGCGACCTGGAGTTCGTCCACCCGCTGATCGCCACCGCCGTCTACGACTCCATCCCACCCGCCCTGTGCACCGCGATGCACGGCATCGCCGCCCAGGTCGTCACCGACTCCGGGCGCGGTGCGGCGGCCGCCGCCCGTCACCTCCTCCAGGTCCACCCGGACGACGACGAGGAACTCGTCGAGCAGCTGCGCGAGGCCGCCCGCGACCACCTCGCCGTCGGCGCCCCCGACGCGGCCCGCCGCTGTCTCGAACGGGCCCTGCTGGAACCCCCGTCGCCCGAGGTCCACGCGCGCGTCCTCTACGAACTCGGCTGCGCCACCCTGCTGACCGCGCCCGCCCGGACCATCGACCACCTCCAGACCGCGCTCGCCATGCCGGGCCTGGACGGCGCCGAACGCGTCGACGCCGTCTTCCGCCTCTCCCAGGCACTCCTGCACAACGACCAGCTGGAGGAGGCCGTCCGCACGGTCGAGACGGAGGCCGCCCGGCAGGTGCCCGGGCCCGCCCGGATGCGGCTGCAGGCCGTGCAGTACATGTGGGAGGGCATCCACGCGGGCGAGACGGCCTCCCCGGGACGCTCGCAACGTCTCGCCGAGCTCGCCCGGACCTGCGCCGGCCGGGACAACTCCGAGCGCGCCCTGCTCATCCTGCGCGGCTTCGACGCCATGACCCACGGAGAGAACGCCGAGGAGATAGTCGAACTGTCCGACCGTGCCCTGGTCAACGGCCTGCTCGCCCCCGGACTCGGCTGGACGGACACCGAGTGGGGCGTCGAACTCCCCATGATGCTGGCCTCCTCGTACGCCTACACCGACCGACTCGACCGTGCCGAGAGCCTGTTCACGCAGGCCCTGCGCGCCTACGAGTCGTCCGGCTGGAGCGGCGGCCACCTCGCCTTGGCGCACGCCTACGTCGGTCTCGGACACCGCAGGCGCGGCCGGCTCAGGGAGGCCGAGGCGTCCCTGCGCGAGTCGCTGCGCATCGCCGAACGCGTCGGCCGCGGGCTGCCGTTGTACTGGTCGGCGACCTGCAATCTCGTCGACACGCTGCTCGCCCGCGGCCATGTCGACGAGGCCTGGTCGATAGCCGAGCAGTACGGCTTCGCCCCGCCGTACCCGTCCACCATCGTGCTGCCCGACCCCCGCTCGGTACGCGGCCGTCTCTTGCTCGCGGTCGGCCGCACCAAGGACGGCGTCAACGAACTGGAGGCCGCCGAGAAGGCCGCCGCCGCGCGCGGCCATTACAACCCGGTGCTGGTCCCGTGGGCCGTCGACCTCGCCCGCGCGCTCGCCGTGGAGGACCCGAGCCGCGCCGCGCGGCTGGCCACCGATGCCCGTCGGCACGCCGAGCGCTTCGGCACGGACACCGCCATAGGAGAGGCCCTGCGCTGCGCGGCCGCCCTGGAGACCGGCCAGCGCGCGGTCCGGCTGGCCGGGCAGGCCGTCGCCTATCTGGAGGCCTCGCCCTGCCAGTACGAACACGCGGCGTCCCGGGTCGAGTACGGCATCCTGTCCCGCTCGGTCACCGAACTCAACCGGGGCCTGGCACTGGCGCGTTCCTGCGGGGCGGACGGGCTGGCGGACCGGGCGAGCGCGGCACTGGAGGCTGTACGCGGGCCGCGATAGGCACCCCCGGGCGGGCTCGTCCCCGAGCGGGCTCATCCCCGGGCGGGTTCGTACCGGGCGGGTTCGCCTCCGAGCGGGCTCATCCCCTAGCGGGCTCACCCCGAGGTGCTGAGCGCACGCGCTGCCCGGTCCGCGGCGTCGCGGCAGCGAGCCGCTGTCGGGCTCAGCCTCCCGAGCGCCGCTCGGTCATCTCTGCCGGCTGCCGGCGCACCCCCGAGCTGCCAACGCCGGGCACAGGGATGCGGGCGTCGACGAGGTGCTCCTGGCACCCTGTCGCCAGGACCACCCCGTGGCCCGGCGCCGCCGGGATCACCCCGCGGTGCCGTCCTCCTCCGCCAGTACCCGCTGGGCCGCCGCGAAGGCCGAGTTCGCCGCCGGGACCCCGCAGTACACGGCCGTCTGCAGCAGCACCGCGCCGATCTCGTCCGGTGTGAGCCCGTTGCGCCGGGCCGCCCGCACATGCATGGCCAGCTCGTCGTAGTGGCCGTGCGCGACCAGCGCCGTCAGCGTGATCATGCTGCGCTCGCGGCGGGTGAGGGTCTCGTCGGTCCAGATCTCGCCCCACGCGTAACGCGAGATGAGGTCCTGGAAGCGAGCGGTGAAGGGCGTCTGCCGGGCCTGCGCCCGGTCCACGTGGGCGTCGCCCAGCACCTCGCGCCGCACCTCCATGCCCCGAGGGGCGGGCCCCCCGAGGTGGGCCCGCAGCGCCGTCAGCACCGCCTCCGGACACTGCGCGGGCGCCAGGTGCGAGGCACCCGGAAGCTCGACGAGCGTGGCACCCTGGACCGCGTCCGCGATCTCCCGCAGATGCGCCGGCGGGGTCGCCGGGTCCTGCCGGCCGGCGACCAGCAGGGTCGGCATGGAGATGTCGTCCAGCCGGTCCCGCACGTCGAACGCGGCCAGCGCGTCGCAGCAGGCGGCGTACGCCTCCGGGTCGGCGTCCCGGTGGTCGCGGACCAGCTCCGGCACGGTGAACCCGGGCGTGAACCAGCGGGCGTCGGCGCCCTCCGCGAGCCACTCCACGCCCTCGCGCCGGACCCGCTCGGCCCGCTCCTGCCACGGCTTCGAGCCGTTGAAGTGGGCCGAGGAGCAGATCACCGCGAGGGACGCCACCCGCTCGGGATGGTGCACCGCCAGATGCAGCCCGACCGCGCCGCCCAGGGACACGCCCGCGTACGCGAACCGGTCGACGCCGAGGGAGTCGGCGAGCGCCAGCACCAGGTCGGCGAGGTCACCGACGGTCGCGCCCGGCCCGATCAGGTCGGCCGCGGAGCCCCCGTGCCCGGGCAGGTCCCAGCGGACCACCCGGTGGGTGACGGACAGCTCGGGGGCGACCTTGTCCCACAGCGCGTACGACGTGCCCAGCGAGGGCCCGAGCAGCAGTGGGGGAGCGGTGACGGGCCCCTCGGCACGGTGGTTGAGCAGCTTGTCGGTCAACGTCGCTCCAGAGCACGGTCGGTGAGGGCTGCGGCAGCGCCCGTGTAGCGGGTGGGGTCGGTGAGCCCGTCGAGGTCGAGGTCCTTCAACTCCGGCTCCTCGGCGAGGAGTTCACGCAGAGTCCGCTGCTCGCTGAAGGTTCGCCGGGCGAGTTCGGTGAGCAGCTCCTTGGCGCGGGCCCGGCCGAGCACCGGCGACAGCTCGGCGGACAGTCGCTCGGAGACGACCAACCCGTGGGTGAGGTCCAGGTGTTCGCGCATGACGTCGGCGTGGACGCGTAGGTGCTCGGTCAGTTCGGCGGTGTCGCGGGCCGCGCCGCCGACCAGCCGGAGCAGGTCCCGCAGCGGCTCCCACTCGGCGTGCCAGGCTCCGGCCGGCCGTTCGTCCTCCGCCGCCAGCGACCCGTACAGCGTGGCGGCGAGCTGTGGAGCGCGCCGGGCCGCGGCGGCGACCAGCGTGGACCGTACCGGGTTCGCCTTGTGCGGCATGGCCGACGAGCCGCCGCCGCTGCCCTCCGTCACCTCGGCGATCTCGGTGCGGGAGAGGGTGAGCACATCCGCGGCGATCTTGCCCAGCGCCCCGGCCGCGAAGGCCAGACAGCCCGCGAGGTCGGCGATCGGAGTGCGCAGGGTGTGCCAGGGGAGCGCGGGCGATCGGAGGCCGAGTTCACGGGCGTAGGCCCCCGGCAGCGCGGCCGGGTCTGCCGCGCCGTACGCCTGGAAGGCGGCCAACGTACCGGCGGCGCCGCCGAGTTGGGCGGGCAGGGCGTCCCGTGCGGCCGTCACCCGGTCCCGCGCGTCCAGCACCAGGGACCGCCACCCGGCCGCCTTCAGCCCGAACGTCGTCGGGACGGCGTGCTGGGTCAGCGTCCGGCCCGGCATCGCCGTGTCCCGGTGGTCGGCGGCGAGGCGGGCCAGTGCCCGCTCGGTGCGGCCGAGTTCGCCGAGGACGAGGGCCAGCGTGCGCGCGGCCACCAGCATCGTGGCAGTGTCCATGATGTCCTGGCTGGTGGCGCCCCGGTGGACGTACGGGCCGTACTCCTCGCCGACCGCCTTCGTCAGATCGGCCACCAGCGGGATGACGGGATTCCCGCCGGCTCGTGCGCGATCCGCGAGCGAGAGCACGTCGAAGCGGCCGGCGTCGGCCGCCTCGGTCACCGCCGTCGCGGCCTCGGCGGGGGCGAGCCCCAGCGCGGCCTGGACGCGGGTCAGCGCGGCCTCCGCGTCGAGCAGCGCCTGGAGGAACGCGTTGTCGCTGGTCGTGGCCGCGGCGGGGGAGCCCGCCCACCCGGGGGCGAGCAGGCCGGCGTCCGGTGGGGCAGATGTCACTGGAACTCCAGGAAGACCGTCTCGCCTTCGCCCTGAAGGCGGATGTCGAAACGGTACGTGCCGTCGCCCTGCCGGGCGGCGATCAGCGTGTCGCGCCGCTCCGCGTCCAGCCGCGCGAGCAGCGGGTCCACGGCGAGCGCCGCCTCGTCGCCCGGCAGGTAGATCCGGGTGTACAGGTGCACCAGCAGCCCGCGCGCGAAGACGCACACGCTGAGGTACGGGGCGCTCTGCCCGCGGGCGCCGGGCCTGAGGGTCCGCGCGGACCAGTGACCGTTCGCGTCGGTCTGGACGCGGCCCCAGCCGGTGAACTCCACGCCGTTGCGGCCGAGGAAGCCGCCGCTCGCCGGGTCCCGACGCATCGAGCCGTCGACCGTCGGCAGATTGCCGTCCGGGTCCGGGCCCCACAGCTCCAGGAACGCGTCCGGCAGCGGATCGCCCTCGCCGTCGTACACATACCCCTGCACGGCGATCGTGTCCGGGTGGCCGACGGGGGCGATGTTGCCGCCGCCGGGAAACGGCAGGGCATGGCCGTAGAACGGGCCGACCGTGTGCGACGGGGTGGGCAGTACGGTCTCCGGACGACTTGTGTCGATCTTCGTCATGGCAGGTCAGCGCCCTTCTTCGAGCCAGGTGGCGTGCGGCCCGTCGAGCACGATGTCCCAGTGGTAGCCCATCGAGAACTCCGGCACCGACAGGCTGTGGTCGTACGTCGCCACCAGCCGCTGCCGGGCCGCGTCGTCGGTCACCGACTGGATGATCGGGTCGTAGGGGAAGAGTGGGTCGCTCGGGAAGTACATCTGCGTCACGAGCCGCTGTGTGAACGCCGAACCGAACAGCGAGAAATGGATGTGGGCCGGCCGCCAGGCGTTGACGTGCTGGCGCCACGGGTACGGGCCCGGCTGCACGGTCGTGAACCGGTAGTGGCCGCTGTCGTCGGTGAGCGTGCGGCCGACGCCGGTGAAGTTGGGGTCCAGCGGGGCGTCGTGCTGCTCGCGCTGGTGCGCGTAGCGGCCGGCCGAGTTCGCCTGCCAGATCTCGACCAGCTGGCCCCGGATCGGGCGCCCGCCGCGGTCCAGCAGCCGGCCGGAGACGGTGATGCGCTCGCCGATCGGCTCGCCGTGGTGCTGCCGGGTGAGGTCGTTGTCGATCTCGGTGATGTCCCGCTCCCCGAAGGCGGGGGAGGACAGCTCCACCAGCTCCGGGTCCTTGCTGACGTCGATCGCGATCGGCGGCTGCTTCGGGTGCCGCAGCACCGAGGAGCGGTAGGGGGCGTAGCCGCGGCGCGGCTGGTGCTCGACGGGGCCGCCGTCGGCGATGCGCTTCTCGTACGCGGCGCGCTCGGCCGCGATCTCCAGGTCGATGTCGTGTTGGGTCAGAGGCATGGGGTTTCCTGGGGGTTCGGACGGTCTCGTCGAAGTCGGGGGCCGTATCGCGTCCTTGGGGCGCGGGGCGGTCTCGATATGCGGCTCCGCCGCGGGCGCGACCGCCACGGACGGCCGGCCGTTTCCGAACGGCGCTTTCAGCGTTCGAGGACGAGGGCGAGGCCCTGGCCCACGCCGATGCAGAGGGTGGCGACGCCGGTTCCGCCGCCCTGGCGGGCGAGTTGGTGGGCGACCGTGCCCGCGAGGCGGGCGCCGGAGGCACCGAGCGGGTGGCCGAGTGCGATGGCGCCGCCCTGCGGGTTGAGGATCGCCGGGTCGAACTCGGGCCACTCGGCCACGCAGCCGAGGACCTGGGCGGCGAACGCCTCGTTGAGTTCGAGCACGGACACGTCGTCGAAGGTCCTGCCCGCCTTGGTGAGTGCGCGGTTGACGGCTTCGACGGGGGCGAGGCCGAAGTAGTGCGGGTCGACGGCGTTGACGCCGGTGGCGGAGATCCGGGCGAGGGGTTCACGGCCGGTGGCCTTGAGGCCCTCCGCGTCGACGAGGAGCAGGGCGGCGGCCCCGTCGTTGAGGGGCGAGGCGTTGCCGGCGGTGACCGTCCCCTCGGAGGTGCGGAAGGAGGGCTTGAGCCTGGCCATCGCCGCCAAGGACGCGTCCTGGCGTACGCATTCGTCGGCGCCGAAGGTGAGCGGCTCGCCCTTGCGCTGCGGGATGCCCACGGGGACGAGTTCGGCGTCGAACAGGCCGGCCTCCTGGGCGGCGGCGGCCTTGCGGTGACTGTTCAGCGCGAACTCGTCCTGCTGTGCACGGCTGATCTTGTGCTTGTCGGCGATGAGTTCGGCGGACTCGCCGAGCGGGATCGTCCACTGCGGCTCCATCCTCGGGTTGACCATGCGCCAGCCCAGGGTGGTGGAGTACATCTCGGTGTGGCCGGCCGGGAAGGGCCTGTCGGACTTGGGCAGCACATACGGCGCCCGGGTCATCGACTCCACCCCGCCGGCCACGGCGACGGAGGCGTCCCCGGCCGCGATGGCGCGGGCGGCCTGGATGACCGCCTCCAGACCGGACGCGCACAGCCGGTTGACGGTCACCCCCGGCACGGACGTCGGCAGGCCCGCCAGCAGCGCGGCCATCCGCCCGACGTTGCGGTTCTCCTCGCCGGCGCCGTTGGCGTTGCCGAAGTACACGTCCTCGATCCGGGACGGGTCCAAGTCCGGGGTACGGGCCACGAGTTCACGGATGGCATGCGCGGCCAGGTCGTCCGGGCGTACCGACGCCAGAGCGCCGCTGTAGCGACCGATCGGGGTGCGGACCGCGTCGACGATGTAGACGTCCTTCAGGCTCACGGCTGGATCTCCTCGGGGATGCGGACCTTCGCGGCGGTCTTCGCCACGATCTCCTCGACCATGACACCGGGCGCGGTCTCCACCAGCACCAGCCCGTCCCCGGTGACGTCCAGGACGCCGAGGTCGGTGATGACCCGGTTCACACACGCCTTGCCGGTGAGCGGCAGCGCGCACTCCTCCAGGATCTTCGGGGAGCCGTCCTTGGCGGTGTGGGTCATCACCACGATGACCGTCCGGGCGCCGTGCACGAGATCCATCGCCCCGCCGATCCCGGTGATCATCTTCCCCGGGATGGCCCAGTTCGCCAGATCGCCCGCCGCGGAGACCTGCATGGCCCCCAGTACGGCGACATCGATGTGCCCGCCGCGGATCATCCCGAAGGACAGCGCCGAGTCGAAGAAGGAGGCCCCCGGCAATACCGTGACGGTCTCCTTCCCGGCGTTGATCAGATCCGGGTCCACCTGGTCGTCGGTGGGGTAGGGACCGGTGCCCAGGATCCCGTTCTCCGATTCCAGGATCACCTCGACGCCCGGCGGGAGGTAGTTCGGGATCAGCGTCGGCAGGCCGATGCCGAGGTTGACGTACTGGCCGTCCTCCAGCTCGCGCGCCGCCCGCGCGGCCATCTCCTCGCGTGTCCAGGCCATCAGCCGCTCACCGTGCCTCGTGCCTCGGGCGCGGAGATCGTGCGCCGTTCGATGCCCTTGTCCGCGGCCTGCTCCGGGGTGAGCGCGACGACCCGCCGCACGAAGATCCCCGGCAGATGGACCGCGTCCGGGTCGATCTCACCCGGCTCGACCAGTTCCTCCACCTCGGCGATGGTGATCCGGCCCGCCATCGCCGCGAGGGGGTTGAAGTTGCGGGAGGACTTGTTGAACACCAGGTTCCCGTGCCGGTCGCCCTTCCAGGCCCTGACCAGCGCGAAGTCGGTACGGATCCCGTGTTCCAGCACGTATTCCGTACCGTCGAACTCCCGTACCTCCTTCGGCGGGGACGCCAGCGCGACGCCACCGGAGCCGTCGTAGCGCCAGGGCAGTCCGCCGTCGGCGACCTGTGTGCCCACGCCCGCCGGGGTGTAGAAGGCGGGGATCCCGGCGCCGCCGGCCCGCAGCCGTTCGGCCAGCGTGCCCTGCGGGATCATCTCCACCTCCAGCTCCCCGCCCAGGTACTGGCGGGCGAACTCCTTGTTCGCGCCGATGTAGGAGCCGGTCACCCGGGCGATCCGCCCCGCCGACAGCAGTACCGCGAGGCCCGAGTCCATCGCCCCGCAGTTGTTGGAGACCACGCGGAGACCGCCGACCCCGCGCTCGTACAGTGCCTGGATCAGTACGTTCGGCACACCGCTCAGCCCGAACCCGCCCACCGCGAGCGACGCGCCGTCCGGCACGTCGGCCACCGCCTCCAGGGCCGTGGCGACCACCTTGTCCATCCGTGAAGCCCCATCCCGTCCGAGCGCCCGTCGAGCCAATTAGTCAGGGCACTGATTAATTCAGTGAGGTGTGCTTCACGCTGCCATTGGAGCGGCGAGGCGTCAAGAGCCAGGAGAAATGCGAGCTCATCTCATGTGTGCGCACCGCAGACAGCGGAGTCACCGCCCCGGTATTGTTCAGCCCACCAACGAAATACGCCCATGAAGTGGCAGCAACGAATACGACCTCGGGAGCGCACATGGCCGCGGTGGACCTCTCCACCCACCCCGGGCACCTGGCCCGGCGGCTCCAGCAGGCGCACTACCTGTTGTGGAACACGATGGTCTCCGAGGAGATCACCTCTCCGCAGTTCGCGGTCCTGAACGCGCTCGTGGCCGAGCCCGGCCTCGACCAGCGCACGGTGGGGGAGCGGGTGGGTCTCGACCGCTCCACCATCGCCGAGGTGATCAGCCGCCTCGGCCGGCGCGGACTGCTCGACAAGGTGCGCGACGCCCAGGACGGACGGCGCTTCCTGCTGCGCCCGACCGACGACGGGCTGCGCACCCACCGCAAGCTCGCGGTGCGCACGGCCCGGATGAACCAGGTGTTCCTGGCCCCGCTCTCGGCCGAGGAACAGACCGTCTTCTTCGACCTCATCCGCCGGGTCTCGGACGCGGCCGAGGGGCTACGCAATCCCGCGGAACCCCTCGCCGCCCGGCCCTGAGGCCTCACAGGACCGCTCAGTCCTTGAGGAACACCACCCACACCTGCCCCTCGGCGAAGTTCACCGGCGCACCGTCCGCCGTCGTGAACTCCGTTCCGTCGGCGGCCGAGGCGCGCTTCCAGTTCACGTCGTAGGACCGTCCGTCGCGCAGCACCTCCGCCTTCCCCGAGCCGACGGTCTCGGTGTACGGCGTGTTGTTGCCGAGGAAGTCGTGGAAGGCGGACTCGCGCACCTTCACGTGCTGCACGACGACCGTCGCCGGCGCCATTCGCTGCCCGTCGGTCGTCACGGCAGGTGTGCCGTCCATCGAGACCAGCCAGCGGTCACGGCCCCCGGACCAGGTGAAGGTGAAGCGGGCCGAGGGGTAGCGCACGGTCCGCGACTTCTCGGGCCGTCCGCCCACGGGTGCGGCGCCGTGGTGGAAGCCGGTCGTCAGCGCGTCGGCGCCCGGTGCGGAGGGAAGCAGCTTGTTCGGACGCACGTAGAGATTGTGCGGGGCCGGCTTGTCGGTGCCGCGGTAGTAGGCGTCGGCCACCTTCTCGGGGGTCTGCCCGTCCAGCGGGGCCTTGTTGATCAGTGGTAGCAGCTTGCCCTGCGCCCCGGAGAAGGCGAGCGTCGGCCGCTCGAACTGGCGCAGCAGCTCCAGGTCAGACTCGCGTGCGCTGCGCACCGGTCCGACGGCCTTCGGCAGCTTGGTCGCGTAGATCGCCATCAGCCGGCTCAGACCGCCCTCGACCTGCTCGGCGTACACGATGTCCGCGGAGTCCAGGCCGGTCTGGGGTCTGGCCGCCCGCACGTTGTCGATCTTCACGGCGAGTACGGCGCCGCCGCCGCTCTCGGCCGGGCTGGGGCTCGGGCTGTGGCTCCGTTGGGGCGTCTGCGCCTGTCCGCGGCTGTCGTCGACCGGGCCGCGCGCCCCTGTGCAGCCCGCCGTCAGCGACGCCGTCACCGCGGCGGTCAGCAGCGCCGCTGCCGTGGCGGCGCGGCGCTTGCGCGCCTTCTCTCCCATGCTCACCCGTGGCCACCTGTCTCGTGTCATTTATTGTGCGCTTATAAGTTCATTGGCGCATATACCCGCTCGATTCTGATCGCGCGCGTTCTGTAGGCCGTTCGGCCCAGGGGTGGCGGTTCGCGGTGAGGGGCCCCGGGTACCCGGGCGGCACCGCAGGCCGGAGATTCCCGACACGTCGACGTGACCCAGGGAGTGGCGATGAGGGCAGTGACCTGGCAGGGCAAGCGGGACGTACAGGTGGAGAACGTGCCCGATCCGAAGATCCAGGAGCCGACGGACGCCGTCATCCGCGTCACCTCCACCGGGCTGTGCGGCTCCGACCTGCACCTCTACGAGGTGCTTACCCCGTTCATGACACCCGGCGACATCCTTGGTCACGAGCCCATGGGCATCGTCGAGGCGGTCGGCGCCGGGGTCCCCGACCTCGCGGCGGGCGACCGGGTGGTCGTCCCGTTCCAGATAGCGTGCGGCAACTGCTGGATGTGCCTGACCGGCCTGCCCAGCCAGTGCGAGACCACCCAGGTCACCAGCGAGGGCATGGGCGCCGCCCTGTTCGGCTACACCCGTCTGTACGGCGCCGTACCGGGTGCCCAGGCGGAGTACCTGCGGGTGCCGCAGGCGCAGTACGGCCCGATCAAGGTGCCGGAGGGTCCGCCCGACGACCGGTTCGTCTATCTCTCCGATGTGCTGCCCACCGCCTGGCAGGCGGTCGCCTACGCCGACATCCCGCAGGGTGGCAGCGTCGCCGTACTCGGCCTCGGGCCGATCGGCGACATGGCCTGCCGGGTCGCCCAGGTGCGCGGCGCCGGGCGGGTGTTCGGGGTGGACCTGGTGAGCGAGCGGCTGCGCCGGGCACGGGCGCGGGGCGTGGAGACGTTCGACATCAGGAGCTTCGACAGCGAGAAGGAGCTGGTCCAGGCGATCCGCGACGAGACGGACGGACGCGGACCGGACGCGGTGATCGACGCCGTCGGCACCGAGGCCCACGGCAGCGCGGCGGCCAGGCTCGCGCAGCAGGCCTCGGCCCTGCTGCCGCGCCGGATCAGCGGGCCGTTCGCGGAACGCTTCAGCGTCGACCGGCTCGCCGCCCTCCACACCGCCGTCGAGCTGGTGCGCCGGGGCGGCACGGTCTCGCTGTCCGGCATGTACGGCGGCACTTCCGACCCGCTGCCGATGGGCACCATGTTCGACAAGCAGATCCAGATCCGGATGGGCCAGGCCAACGTCCGCCGCTGGAGCGACGAGATCATCCCGTACCTCACCGACGAGGACCCGCTCGGTGTCGACGACTTCGCCACCCACCGGCTGCCGCTGACGGACGCCCCGCACGCGTACGAGATGTTCCAGCGCAAGCGGGACGGCGCGGTCAAGGTGCTGATGACGCCTTGAGCCGGGTCAGGCCTTTGGCCGGGTCAGGCCTTGAGCCGGATCACGCCCTGAACCAGGGCCCCGCCCTCGCTCAGGAGCCGCCGAGGATCTCCGTCAGGTCATACCGCACCGGTTCCTCCAGCTGCGCGTACGTGCAGCTCTCGGGGGTCCGGTCCGGGCGCCAGCGGCGGAAACGGGCCGTGTGCCGGAAGCGTGCGCCGTTCTCCATGTGGTCGTACGCCACCTCGGCCACCCGGTCCGGCCGCAGCGCCACCCAGGACAGGTCCTTCTTGCCCGACCAGCGGCTGGGCGCCCCGGGCAGCCGGGCGCTCTCGTGCGCCGCCTCGTCGGACCAGGCCGCCCAGGGGTGCCCCGCGGCATCGTCCATCCGCAGGGGCTCCAGCTCATCGATCAGTTCGGCGCGCCGCTTCATGGGGAAGGCCGCGGACACGCCCACGTGCTGGAGGGCGCCCCGCTCGTCGTACAGACCGAGCAGCAGCGAACCGACGACCGGGCCGCTCTTGTGGAGGCGGTAGCCGGCGACGACCACGTCCGCCGTCCGTTCGTGCTTGACCTTGAACATGGCGCGCGCGTCCTGGAGGTAGCGCACGGACAGCGGCTTGGCGATGACCCCGTCCAGACCGGCCCCCTCGTACTGCTCGAACCACTGCCGGGCCACCTCGATGTCGGTCGTGGACGGCGCCAGGTGCACGGGCGCCGTGACCCCGGACAGGGCGCCGGCCAGCAGCCGTCGGCGGTCGCTCAGAGGTACCTCCAGCAGCGACTCGTCCGCCAGTGCCAGCAGGTCGAAGGCCACGAACGACGCCGGTGTCCGCTCGGCCAGCATCCGCACCCGGGAGTCCGCCGGGTGGATCCGCTCGGTCAGCGCGTCGAAGTCCAGCCGCCCGCCCCGGGCGATGACGATCTCCCCGTCCAGTACACAGCGCTGCGGCAACCGTTCCTTGAGTGCCACCACCAGCTCGGGAAAATACCTGGTCAGCGGCTTTCCGGTACGGCTGCCCAGTTCGACCTCGGCCCCGTCGCGGAACACGATCGCCCGGAACCCGTCCCACTTCGCCTCGTACTGCATGTCCGGCGGGATGGTCGCCACCGACTTGGCGAGCATCGGCTTCACAGGCGGCATCACCGGCAGGTCCATGCTCCGATTCTGCCCCCGCGTGTCGCGAAATGCCCGGTGTGCGGGCCTTGCGAGGTGCGCCTACCGTGTCTCGCATGGGTGCAGCGGTGGAACTGGAGGCGGGCGGCCGGACCGTACGGCTGTCCAGCCCGGACAAGGTCTTCTTTCCCGAGCGCGGTTTCACCAAGCTGGACCTCGCCCGCTACTACCAGGCCGTCGGTCCCGGCATCCTGCGCGCCCTGCGCGACCGCCCCACCACCCTGGAGCGCTACCCGGACGGTATGGCCGGCGAGTCCTTCTTCCAGAAGCGGGCGCCCAAGAACATGCCCGACTGGATCCCCACCGCCCACATCACCTTCCCCAGCGGACGCAGCGCCGACGAGATGTGCCCGACCGAGGAGGCCGCCGTGCTGTGGGCCGCCCAGTTCGGCACGCTCACCTTCCACCCCTGGCCGGTGCGCCGCGACGACGTCGACCACCCGGACGAACTGCGCCTCGACCTCGACCCGCAGCCCGGTACCGACTACGACGACGCCGTCCGCGCCGCCCATGAACTGCGCGCCGTCCTCAACGAGTTCGGCGGTCTGCGCGGCTGGCCCAAGACCTCCGGGGGGCGTGGCCTGCACGTCTTCGTCCCCATCGAGCCGCGCTGGACCTTCACCCAGGTGCGGCGCGCCGCGATCGCGGTCGGGCGGGAGATGGAACGGCGGATGCCGGACCACGTGACCATCAAATGGTGGAAGGAGGAGCGGGGCGCCCGCATCTTCGTCGACTACAACCAGACGGCCCGGGACCGCACCATCGCCTCCGCGTACTCCGTACGGCCGCGCCCGCACGCCCCGGTGTCGGCGCCCCTGCGCTGGGAGGAGGTCGGCACCGCGCGCCCCCAGGACTTCGACATCGCGACCATGCCCGCGCGGTTCGCCGAACTCGGCGACGTGCACGCGGACATGGACGACCACCGCTTCTCCCTGGACGCCCTGCTCGACCTCGCCCGCCGCGACGAGCAGGACCACGGGCTGGGCGACCTGCCGTACCCGCCCGAGTATCCGAAGATGCCGGGGGAGCCCACGCGGGTGCAGCCGAGCAGGGCGAAGAAGGGGGTGTCTCCGGCGGCCCCGCCGGAGACACCCCCTTCGGGGCCTACAGCCCCTTGACGCGGATGTCCCGGTACGAGACCACGTCCGTGGTTCCGTGCACCTGGAGTCCGATGTAGCCGGAGGCGAACCGCCGCCCGTCCGTGCCCGGGTCGTCCGAGCGGGGCGGGGTGAAGTCCTGGCCGCCGATGTTGTCGAACTCGTTGATCAGCACACCGTTGCGGTAGACCGAGTAGTGCTGGTCGACCACCCGGATCTCGTAGTCGTTCCAGGTGCCCTTCTGGGTGACGCCGGCACCGGCGAGCCCCACCCGGTCGAAGCCGTAGACCGAACCCGTCTTGTACATGTCGCCGTCGGGACGGTCGAGCACCTGCACCTCGTGCCCGTACTTGATGGCGACCCACTCCGGCCGCGACTCCTCCGGGTGGTCGAGCACCCACGGGAACCGCACGAACACACCGGAGTTGGCGTTCCCGGTGCCCGGCGCGTCGTCACGCCACTGGAGCTTGAGCGAGAAGTCGCCGTACTTGCGCTCGGGGAACCACAGCATGCCGAGGCCGGCCTTCGTGGTGCCCGAGGTGATCGAGCCGTCCGGGTTCAGCCCGAACGAACCACCGCCCACCTGCTGCCACTTGGCGAAGGAATCCGCGGTGCCGTCCATGATGGTGCGGTACCCCTCGGTCTGTCCGGGCGTGCCGAGCCCGGAGTCCCGGGCCGCCTGCTGGATCGCGGAGTACTCGCGCTGGTCGAGGACCCCCTCCTTGAGCAGCTTGTCCAGGACCGTCTTCACATGCTTGAGGAACAGCGCGTGGGAGGTCCACTCCTTCTCGTCCTCGATCAACTCGTTGATCCGGCACCGGTTGTTGGTCACCCGGTTGGGCACACCCGAGTCGACCGTGCCGACGATCACCGTCAACCGCTCGTCGTACTCAGGGCAGTTGGGCGCGGGCACCCCGCCACCGGCCACCACCGTGAAGCTCACCGTGCGGGCCGCGGCGGTGTTGCCCGCCTTGTCGCTCGCCCGGTACGCGACGGTGTGCGCACCTGCGCGGTCGACCACCACGGGGGCGGTGTACGCGAGGTACGGGCCGCCGTCGAGCGAGTACTCGATCCGGTCGACACCCGAGCCACCCTCGTCCGTGGCGCTCACGGTCACCCTGGCACTGCGCACATACGCCCCGTCGGAGTTCCGGGTGCCGTCCACGGTCACGCCCGTCACCGGAGGGGTGGTGTCCTGCGGAGCCGCCGCCACTACCGTGAACGTGACGCTCTTGTCGGCGGACACATTGCCCGCCTTGTCGGTGGCCCGATACCGCACGGTGTGCGTGCCGGTCTGGTGCACCATCACGGGCGCGGTGTACGGCTGCCAGGCACCCGAACCCACCGCGTACTCGACGGTGTTGACCCCGGAGCCGGTGTCGGAGGCGCTGACG
Organism: Streptomyces sp. NPDC050997; assembly: GCF_040660135.1. Taxonomy (NCBI): domain Bacteria; kingdom Bacillati; phylum Actinomycetota; class Actinomycetes; order Kitasatosporales; family Streptomycetaceae; genus Streptomyces; species Streptomyces sp. NPDC050997. The sequence goes on along the minus strand of NZ_JBFAGK010000022.1, from coordinate 75,782 downwards.
GTGACCGTGGCCATGTCGACGTAGGTCCCGTCGGCGTTCTGTTCGCCGCTGACCGTCGCCGAGGTCTGTGGCGCTGTCGTGTCGTCCGAGGGCGGCGCGACCACCGTGAACGAGACGCTCTTGTCGGCGGACACATTGCCCGCCTTGTCGAGCGCCCGGTAACGGATCCGGTGGCCGCCGACCTGATCGACGACGACCGGCGCGGTGTACGGCAGCCACTCACCGGTGTCGCCCACCGCGTACTGGACGGCGTCGACACCCGAGCCGCCCTCGTCCGTCGCGCTGATCGCGACGCTCGCCGAACCGACGTACTCGCCCTGGGCGTTCTGCGTCCCGGTCACCCGCGCGGCCGTCTCGGGCGGTGTGGTGTCCTCGCCACTGCCCTCGGTCACCACGAGGATGCCCTGCATCTGGCCGTGGCCGGGAATCGCGCAGTGGTAGAAGTACCGGCCCGGGGTGAGCGTGACCTCGGCGGTGTAGCGGCCGCCCTGGTCGTCGTTGGGATTGGCGAGGATGTTCAGTGCGACATCGTTGTTGAACTCGGGATCCGACGTCACGAACGTCAACGTGTGCGGCATGCCCATGGTGTTGCCGGTCGCCGCGCTGTTCTCGAAGACGATCGTCGCCGCGCCCGCCGTAGCCGTCAGCGGCGCCGAGGTGTACTTGGTGATGTCGTCACCGGCCGTCCAGGTGAGGACCTGGGCCGCGGCCTTCTCCTGGGGCTGCCGGGTCTGCCCGGCCGCGGGCAGCGCCTGCAGCCCGAGCATGACCAGCACGGCGGCCAGCAGGGCCGTCCAGATTCTTCGTCGGCCTCGTCGGTGTGTCACTGCGTCCCCCTCGCCAGCTGGTCGGCGGCCGGCGTGGGCCCGCCGCCCCTGTAAGTGACCCGCCACAGCGCCGACTTGGGGTCCGAGGTGAAGAAGCCGCGGCCGTAGTCGAGGACGTACAGGGCGCCGTCCGGGCCGAACTTCCAGTCCATGAGGTTCTTGATGCCGTCGTTGCCGATCGGCACGATCTTCTTCAGGGACTCCGAGTGGATCGGCAGACCGCCGTCACCGTGCGTCTTCGGGTCGGTGAGCACCGCGTTGCGCGGCTGGTCGGCGTCGTAGAAGTCGCCGACGAACCACTTGCCGTCCCAGTAGGACGGCCACTTCGTCCCGCTGCTGCTCGCCGCGTCGTAGCGGTAGACCGGGCCGTTCATCGCGGCCTGGCCGCCGCCCTTGAGCCACGGCAGCAGATAGCCGGACTCCTCCTGCTTGTACGAGGGGATGCCGTTCGCGTCGCGCGGGAAGTCGGGTGCGCCGCCCTGGGGCGAGTACCAGATGTTGTTCCCGGTGACCGGTGGCAGGTTGACCAGGCCGTCGTTGTTCGGGGACTCGTTCTTCGGGTGGTCGCAGTCGTACCAGCCGAGCGGCTGGGTCGGATCAGGCAGGTTGCGGTCCCGGTAGGGCTGCTTGTTGCCCATGCAGTACGGCCAGCCCCGGTTGCTCGCCTTGGTGATCACGGCGAAGGTGTCGTACTTGGCGGGGCCCCAGGTCGTCGACGGCGCGCTCGCGTCCGGGCCGACCCAGCCCGCGTACAGGACGTCGGTCCGCTGGTCGACGAAGATCCGGGCCGGGTTGCGGACGCCCATCGCGTAGATCTCGCCGCGCGTCTTGCCGCCGCCCTCGTCGGTCTCCCTGCCGGTGAACAGGTTCCCGTCGGGCAGCGTGTACGTGCCGTCGGACTCCGGGTGGACGCGCAGGATCTTGCCGTTGAGGTTGTTGGTGTTGCCCGCGGTGCGGCGCGCGTCGGCGAAGGAGACGCCCTTGTAGTTGGGCTTCGGGTTGTTGCCGGAGTAACCGTCGCTGAAACCACTGGAGTTGTTGTCGCCGGTGGCGATGTACAGGTTGCCCTTGGAGTCCCAGGCCATCCCGCCGCCCGCATGGCAGCAACTGTGGATCTGCACCGGCCACTTGAGCAGCACCTTCTCGCTGCCCAGGTCCAGCTTGTCGGTGACCGGGTCCAGGGTGAAGCGGGAGACGCGCCGCTCGGCCATCCGGGTGTCGCGGTTGATCCCCGAGTGGGGTGTGTAGTGCAGGTACACCCAGCCGTTCTGCCCGAAGCGCGGGTCGAGTTCGATGCCGAGCAGCCCCTCCTCGACCTTGACCAGCTCGTCGCCGCCGCCCTTGTTGCCGAAGACCGTCAACTCACCCGCCAGGGTGACCTTCCTGGTCGCGGGATCGTAGACGTGGATCTGGCCCTTGCCCTTGCCGATGTCCGGGTTGTTCCAGTCGGTGATGACGGGCCGGGAGGAGTCGGTGCCGCCCCGGCCGATGTAGAACACCCGGCCGTCGGGCGCGGTGACCAGGCCGTGCGGCTCGCCGATCTGGTCGTTCTGCCCGGGCTGGTTGGACGGGGTGAGCCGCTCCGCCTTGTAGTTGCCGTTGATCGTCGCCTTGCAGTCGGCCTGCGCCAGCCGGGTGGTCCACAGCAGCGCGCCGCGCAGGTGGGCACGGAAGTCCGTCTCGTCGTACGACGACACCGTGCCGCCCATGCCGGTGTAGAAGGAACGCCCGCCGTCGTAGTCACGGCACCAACTCACCGGATGATCCCAGCCGTTGGCGCTCGCACCCGGTCGGTACGTCGACTCGCGTACCCGGGCCACGGTGTGCACGTCGCCCGAGGGGTTCTTCGCCCAGTTGAACCACTGGTCGGGGCGCTTCCACTGGACCGGCAGGTCCTTGGTGGCCGGGTGCTGCCGGTCTCCCACCTCAACCGTCGCCCGCTGTACGGCTGTTGGGCTGGAGGTGGCAGGGCGGGCGCCGACCAGCCCGGTGAACCAGTCCGAGTACGGCTCCGCGCGGGCCGCGTCATGGATGCCGACGAAACCGCCGCCGGCCTCCATATACGCTTCCAGGCCCGCCTCCTGCTCCGGGTCGAGGACGTCTCCGCCGCCGGTCAGGAACACGATCGAGTTGAAGCGGCCCAGTTTCGTCTCGTCGGTGAAGACCGAGGCGTCGCTCGTCGCCTCCACCTTGTAGCGCTGGTTCTCCGGGCCGGTCAGCCCGATCTTCTCGATCGCCTCGATCCCGGCGTTCACGACGGGGGACTCGTCCCCGGCCGCCGCGGATCCGTGGAAGATCAGCACACGTACGTTCGAGCCGCCCGGCGGCGACTTCACGGACATCGTTGTCAGGGGCGGCTCCGGATCCGGACGCGCGATGGCGGTCGGTCCCGACAGCAGTCCGGCGGCGACGGCCCCGGTGGCCACGGTGGCCACCCAGGCCCGTCTTCTGGTGTTTCTCGCGCCTGCGGTACTCAACCCTCGTAAGTGCATGGACGCCTCCTCGGTCACGGCGACAGCGCCAAGGAAGCTAGACCTCTTTGCGCGGCTCGCCAATACCTATGACCGGAAAAACACGAACTTTGTCCTGGGTGTGGATAAACTGCCGCGAGGCCGCTACGGTCTCACAGGTTCATCACAGGTACTGCTCCGCAAGTTCCGTCTCACGGTGGGGAGTTCTGCATGGACAGACGCCGATTCAACCAGCGGTTGCTGCTGGGCGGCGCGGTCGCCGCGACATCGTTGTCCGTCGCGCCCGAGGCGTCGAGCGTCAACACGCCCGCGCCGACCGCCCCGGCCGGGGGCGAGGTCAGGCACCTCAAGCTGTACGCCGAGAAGCTGGCCGACGGGCAGTTGGGCTACGGCCTGGAGAAGGGGAAGGCGACGATCCCCGGACCGCTCATCGAACTCAACGAGGGCGACACGCTGCACATCGAGTTCGAGAACACCATGGACGTGGCGGTGAGCCTGCATGTGCACGGCCTGGACTACGAGATCACCAGTGACGGCACGAAGCTGAACAAGAGTCACGTCGAGCCGGGCGGCACCCGCACCTACACCTGGCGCACCCACGTGCCGGGCCGGCGCGACGACGGCACCTGGCGGGAGGGGAGCGCGGGCTACTGGCACTACCACGACCACGTCGTGGGGACGGAGCACGGGACCGGCGGTATCCGCAAGGGCCTCTACGGGGCGATGATCGTTCGCCGGCAGGGAGACGTGCTGCCGGACCGGACCCACACGATCGTCTTCAACGACATGCTGATCAACAACAAGTTCTCGCACTCCGGCCCCAACTTCGAGGCCACGGTGGGTGATCGGGTCGAGTTCGTGATGATCACGCACGGCGAGTTCTACCACACCTTCCATATGCACGGTCATCGCTGGGCGGACAACCGCACGGGCATGCTCACCGGACCCGACGACCCCAGCCAAGTCCTCGACAACAAGATCGTGGGACCCGCCGACTCCTTCGGCTTCCAGGTGATCGCGGGGGAGGGCGTCGGAGCGGGCGCGTGGATGTACCACTGCCATGTCCAGAGCCACGCCGACATGGGGATGGCGGGGCTGTTCCTGGTGAAGAAGAAGGACGGGACGATTCCGGGGTACGAGCCGCACGACCATCACTGACGGCTGAGTGCTCGGGTCGGCGTACGCGCAAGGCCCTTCCGGTGGTGCCGAGAGCGCTCTCACCTCGGTGCTCCGGCCGGACTATCCTGAGCGGCACCCAGCGACGAGGAGCCGCAAGTGTCCGAGACAGTGCCGCGTCCCACGCTGGAGGCCGTGGCCGCGCTGGCCGGGGTCTCGAGGGCCACCGCTTCCCGTGTGGTCAACGGCGGTGACGGGGTGCGGGAACCACTCGTGGAGCGGGTCCGGCAGGCGGTCGAGGAACTCGGGTACGTGCCCAACCAGGCCGCCCGCAGCCTGGTGACGAGACGGCACGACGCGATCGCCGTGGTCGTCGCCGAACCGGAGACCCGGGTCTTCGCCGACCCCTTCTTCGCCCGGCACCTGCGCGGCATCAGCAAGGAGTTGACGACTCACGACAACCAGCTGGTACTGCTGCTCATCGAGGGCCGCGACGACCACGCCCGGGTCGGCCGCTATCTCGCCGGCGGTCATGTCGACGGGGCGCTGGTGTTCTCGCTGCACCTCGACGACCCGCTGCCCGGACTGATCCGCCGGGCCGGTGTCCCGACCGTCTTCGGTGGCCGCCCCGGCTGGGACGACGACGGCGGCGGCGACGGCGCGGTGTACGTCGACAGCGACAACCGCGGCGGCGCCCGCGAGGCGGTACGTCATCTGGTCGGCCTCGGCCGCACCCGCGTCGCCCACATCACCGGCCCCCTCGACCAGACATCGGCGGCGGACCGGCTCGACGGCTTCCGCGACGTCCTGCCCGACACCGACCCCCGGCTCGTCGTGGGCAGCGACTTCACACCGGCCGGCGGTGAGCGGGCGATGCGGGAACTCCTCGACCGCTGCCCCGACGTGGACGCCGTGTTCGCCGCCAACGACCTCACCGCCGCCGGGGCTCTGCGGGTGCTGCGCGACCAGGGGCGGCGGGTGCCCGACGACGTGGCCGTGATCGGCTTCGACGACATGCTGCCGCTCGCCGAACAGACCGATCCGCCGCTCACGACGGTCCGTCAGGACATCGAGGAGATGGGCCGGTTGATGGCCCGCTTGCTGCTGCGCGGCCTCGACCACCGCAACACCGCGCAGGAGGCGGCAGACCCACCGTCCGGTGTCGTCCTGCCGACGACACTGGTCCGCCGCGCCTCGGCGTGACCCCCGGCCGCCACCCCCCGACCCCTACTGCGGCGGGGGCGGCGAACTCTTGATCACCGCGAAGCGGGCACCGTACGGGTCGGCGAGTTCGGCAATCCGGCCGACGTCCTCCAGATCGGTCGCCGGTAGACGCACCGTGCCGCCCCCGTGCTGCGCCGTGCTGACCGCCGCGTCCGTGTCCGGGACCTCGAAGTACGGCAGCCAGGCCCCGGACGTCTCCCCGGCCGGGGCGTCCTCCAGCGGGACGATGCCGCCGAACATGGCCTCCGACTCGGTCCCCTTTGGGTGGACGGTGGTGTAGGTGCCCCCGGCGAAGGTGAGGGCGGAGGTCTCCCAGCCGAACAACGCGTGGTAGAAACCGGCAGCCGCGGGCAGATCCCGCGTGTACAGCTCCAGCCAGCACAGCGAGCCAGGCTCCCGTACGGCGTCCAGGCCCTTGTTGGCCGCGGGCTGCCAGATACCGAAGGCGACTCCCGCCTGGTCGGCGAGGATCGCCACGCGGCCCTGGTCCATGACATCCGTCGGCTGCATGAGCACCGAGCCGTGCGCCTGCTCGGCCGCCTTCGCGGTGGCGTCCGCGTCCGGAGTCTGGAAGTAGACGGTCCAGGAGGGCGGGCCCTGCTCCGGGGTGGTCTGCATGCCGCCCGCGGCTGTTCTGCCGTCGAGCTGGAAGAAGCCGTAACCGCCGGCCTCGGGTCCGCCCGACCGGAACCGCCAGCCGAACAGGCTGCCGTAGAAGGAGGAGGCGCCGTCGATGTCGGGTGTGCCGAGATCGAGCCAGTTCGGAGCGCCGGTGACATAACGGGTGGTGAGCATCGCTGCCCTCCTTTGAAGGGTCCCGTTGCCTGCACTGCCGAGTCTGGCACCGCCCACTGACAATCGCTCGGGATTCCGTCGACGCGGCCGGGCACCCTGGGTGACCGACCGATCTCGGTTTGTCGTACCGCGTTCCGCGCGCCGCCGTGCGCCGGGGTGCCCGGCGGGGTCATCATCGGTCGGCCGGAGGTCGTGGACGCGGCGTTGATCCCGCGTTGATGGAATGTTTTTCGCCGCCCGGCACCATCTCGCCCATGCACATCGACACCATCACCCCGGCGGATTCCGCCTGGCAGACCCAGCAGGCCCTGTGCGCGCAGACCGGCGCGGAGTTCTTCTTCCCCGAGCCGGGCAGTTCGGTACGGGAGGCGAAGCGCATCTGCGGCATGTGCGAGATGCGCTCCGAGTGCTTGGACTACGCGCTCGCCAACGACGAGCGCTTCGGCGTGTGGGGCGGCCTGTCGGAGAAGGAACGACTGCACCTGAGGCGCGCCCGACCGTGACACGACGTCGTCGCGTGGGCCCGCGGGTTCCCGCGACGATCCCCACCTGGCTCCCGTACGACCCCGCACGCGGCGGGACGTCGCGCTGAGGCGGCCTTGCCCCACGTCCGGCAAACCGAAGGGCCCTCGTACGGTAATGCCGTGAGGGCCCTGCCGGGCAGAGGTCGTCAGGCGCTCGCGCGGGCCGCCATCCGCGCCTTGCGCGCCGCCAGCTTCTCGTCGAACTTCGAGGCCTCGGAGTCCAGGCCGCCCATGTACAGACCGAGTTCCTCCTGCGCCTTGAGGCCCTCCGGGCCGAGCCCGTCGATCTCCAGGACCTTCAGGAAGCGCAGAACGGGCTGGAGCACGTCGTCGTGGTGGATGCGCATGTTGTAGATCTCGCCGATCGCCATCTGCGCGGCGGCCCGCTCGAAGCCGGGCATGCCGTGGCCGGGCATGCGGAAGTTCACGACCACGTCGCGCACCGCCTGCATCGTCAGGTCGGGCGCGAGGTCGAAGGCCGCCTTCAGCAGGTTCCGGTAGAAGACCATGTGCAGGTTCTCGTCGGTCGCGATGCGCGCCAGCATGCGGTCGCAGACCGGGTCCCCGGACTGGTGGCCGGTGTTGCGGTGCGAGACGCGGGTCGCCAGCTCCTGGAAGGCGACGTAGGCCACCGAGTGCAGCATCGAGTGCCGGTTGTCCGACTCGAAGCCCTCGGCCATGTGGGCCATGCGGAACTGCTCCAGCTGGTCCGGGTCGACCGCGCGCGAGGTGAGCAGGTAGTCGCGCATCACGATGCCGTGCCGGCCCTCCTCCGCGGTCCAGCGGTGCACCCAGGTGCCCCAGGCGCCGTCACGGCCGAAGAGCGAGGCGATCTCGTGGTGGTAGCTGGGGAGGTTGTCCTCGGTGAGCAGGTTCACGACCAGCGCGATGCGGCCGATCTCGGTCACCTTGGACTGCTCCTTCTCCCAGGCCTGGCCGTCCTCGAAGAGGCCCGGGAAGTTGCGGCCGTCGCTGAACGGCACGTACTCGTGGGGCATCCAGTCCTTGGCGACCTTCAGGTGCCGGTTGAGCTCCTGCTCGACGACTTCCTCCAGCGCGTACAGCAGCCGGGCGTCGGTCCAGGCGGAGGACGGGCTGCCGAGGTGGGGGGAAGTGATCGTCACGGGTACTCCAGGGGACGTGGAACAAGATCGGAAGCGTCCGGCGAGCGGTGCCGGTGTGGTACCTACGGAATCGTAGGCTACGTATCCGTAGGTTACGTGACCGTAGGTTAAGACCAGTGTAAAGAGCCCTGATCAGCCCGGTTCCCCGGGCATGACAAGCGACCGCGGGAGTCGCAGGTCCGGGGCCGAATGAGGAAGCGGAATCGCCCGTTCAGGTATACAGCTCGCGCATGCGCACCGAGAGGCATGTCACACAGCCTTCGAGCTTCTCGAACTCGCTGATGTCGACCAGGACGGGCTCGTGGCCGAGATCGGCGAGCAGTTCCGCCGTCTTCGGCGCGCTCGCCGCCATCAGCAGTTTCTCGCTGCCCAGCAGTACGACGTGCGCCCCGGACTCCTCGGGCACGGACAGGAAGCGCGGGAACAGCGACGGTTTGTCGACCTTCGGGATGTGCCCGATCACCGTTCCGTCGGGCAGCGCCGTCACGGACGACTTCAGATGCAGCACCTTGCTCACCGGCACCGCGACGACCCGCGCCCCGAGCGGCTCGAAGGCGGCCCGCACCTGCTGGACACCGGCCGCGTTGGTGCGCCCGCCCCGGCCGACGTAGATCGTGTCGCCGATCTTCAGCACGTCACCGCCGTCCAGCGTGCCCGGCTCCCAGATCCAGTTCACCGAGCACCCGAGACGTGCCACGGCCTCCTCGACGCCCATCGTCTCGTCCCGCCGGGAGTCCGCGCCGGGCCGCGTGATCAGCGCGACGTTCCGGTACATGACGACCGTGTCCTCGACGAAGGCCGAGTCCGGGCAGTCGTCGGCGGGGTCCACCTCGATGGTCTCCCAGCCGTGCGCGTCCAGGGCCTCGACGTACGCCTCCCACTGTTCCAGCGCGAGGTCGAGGTCCACCTTCTCCCGCTCGATGTGCGTCACCAGACCTTCGGCGAGGCGCGGGCCGGGGCGGCGGACGAGGGCCTTCTTGCTGGGCACGAGGGGATCTCCGTATCGGCGGCTGTCGGCGCCCGTGGGGCGGCGCCGATCAGTCATCATGCAGCGCCCGCGCGCACGGGCAAAACCCTCGGCGTCAGGCTGTTGCCCTCCTGAGATGCTCCACCGTGATCGACTTCCGGTCGTCGAGGAGCCGGCGGGGGCCCCTCGACGCTCACCCGGCCGTTGTCCCGGCTGCCGTCCCCGCTCCGGCAAGGGGGATGAATCGGGCAACTGTCCGACGTCAGGAGGGATACCAGTCGTCCTCCGTCGTGATTTCCCTCAGTTCTCCGTCCTCCATCAGCAGTCGGCGGGTGATGCCGATCGACTCCAGGAACGGCAGGTCGTGACTGGCCACGACCAGCGCTCCCTCGTACGACTCCAGAGCGGTCGTCAGCTGCCGCACGCTCGCCATGTCCAGGTTGTTGGTCGGCTCGTCCAGCATCAGCAACTGCGGCGCGGGCTCCGCCAGCATCAGCGCGGCCAGCGCGGCCCGGAAGCGTTCGCCGCCGGAGAGCGTCGCCGCCTTCTGGTCGGCGCGGGCGCCCCGGAACAGGAAGCGGGCCAGCCGGGCCCGGACCCGGTTGTTGGTGGCGCCCGGCGCGAACCGGGCCACGTTCTCGGCGACGGTCAGCCCGCCGTCGAGCACGTCCAGCCGCTGCGGCAGGAAGCGGAGCGGAACATGGGCCCTCGCCTCGCCGGAGACCGGCTCCAGCTCCCCGGCGATCGTCCGCAGCAGCGTCGTCTTGCCCGCGCCGTTGCGCCCGATCAGCGCGATCCGCTCCGGGCCGCGCACATCGAAGCCACCCGCCACCCGTGCGCCGTACGCCAGTTCCAGATCCAGGAGAGTGAGAACGGTACGGCCCGGCGGTACGGCCGTGTACGGCAGCTCGACGCGGATCTCGTCGTCGTCCCGCACGGCCTCCACCGCCTCGTCGAGCCGCCCCTTCGCGTCGGCGAGCCTCTCCTCGTGCATGATGCGGTGCTTGCCCGCGGACTCCTGCGCCGCGCGCTTGCGTGCCCCCATGACGATCTTCGGCTCGCGCTTCTGGTCCGCCATCTTCTGGCCGTAGCGCCTGCGCCGGGCCAACTTGACCTGGGCGTCGACCAGTTCACGCTTCTGCTTCTTCAGGTCGCTCTCCGCGACCCGCACCATCCGCTCGGCGGCCTCCTGTTCGGTGGCGAGCGCCTCCTCGTACCCCGAGAAGTTGCCCCCGTACCAGGTGATCTCCCCGGCACGCAGATCGGCGATCTGGTCGACCAGATCAAGGAGTTCGCGATCGTGGCTGACCACGACCATGACGCCCGGCCAGGACGCGACGGCCGCGTACAACCGCCGACGCGCGTACAGGTCCAGGTTGTTGGTGGGTTCGTCGAGCAGCAGGACGTCCGGTCGGCGCAGCAGCAGGGCGGCCAGCCGCAGCAGCACCGACTCGCCGCCCGACACCTCGCCGACGGTGCGGTCCAACTCGATGTGGCCGAGCCCGAGTTCGCCGAGGGTGGCGAGGGCTCGCTCCTCCACGTCCCAGTCGTCGCCGACCGTCTCGAAGTGCTCCCCGGCCACGTCACCGGCCTCGATCGCGTGCAGCGCGGCCCGCCGCGCGGCGATGCCGAGGGCCTCGTCGACCTTCAGCGTGGTGTCGAGCGTGACGTTCTGCGGGAGGTAGCCGACCTCGCCCGCGACGCGGACGGTGCCGTCGGCCGGGGCCAGGTCTCCGGCGATCAGCTTCAACAGGGTTGATTTTCCCGAGCCGTTGACACCGACGAGGCCGGTGCGGCCGGGGCCGAAGGCGACATCGAGGCCGTCGAAGACGGTGGTGCCGTCGGGCCAGGAGAAGGTGAGGGAGGTACAGGTGATGGAACTTGGCATACGGGGTCTCCGCGGTTGCTCGAAGCGATCAGGGGCAAGCGCGTATCGAGACACCTGCGACCGACGCGGGAGAGAGTCCCGGGGCATGAGAGAGGCCCTGTTCCGGAGGACCGGAGGACGGCTCGAACGCCGAGGTCGCACACAGCGCACACACCTCAGGTGTGTGACGTGGTGTCTCAGAACCTCAGACGAGCAACGTCCTTCTCCTATCGACGGCAACAGAACCGCTGAACACCGTATGAACAGCCCTGTCGGCTGTCAACGGATTAACGTGAGCCCCGACCTCACCGCCCCAAGGAGGCCCCGTGTCCCACGGCTCGCTCTCGCTGCCGGCCCGGCTCTGCCTGCTGGCCTGGGACACCGGGACGGCGGAGGTCTCCGGCGCCGCCCAGCTGCCCCCTCTGGTCCGGGCCGGCGCCCTCACCGAACTGGCCCAACGCGGCCTGCTCACGGACGAGGACGGCATCGCCACGCCGGTCGACCTGGACACCGACACCGGCGACCCGGTCCTCGACGGGCTCCTGGAACTGGTCCGGGAGTCCCTGCCGCACCGCTGGCGGACCTGGGTGACCCTGCGGGCGCGGATCACCCTGGACGCCGTACGGGAGCAGTTGACCGCCGATGGCTGTCTGCGCGCGGAGAAGCGACGGGTCCTCGGGGTCTTCCCGACCGTGGAGTACGTCCTGGACCGCCCCGCCGTGGTGGAGTCACTGCGCGCTCAGACGCGGACGGTGCTACTGGGGCCGGTTCCGGTGGCGGAGGTCTCCGAACGGGACGCGGCCCTCGCCGCCCTCGCGGCCGCCTCCGGGCTGCTGTCCGGCGGCGAGTACCCGCCTGGGCGTCTCGAGGAACTCACGGAACGCGGCGGGGCGGCGGCACCGGTGCTGCGGACGGTCGTCCGGGAGGTGCGTACGACGCGGGTGGCGGCGTCCGTCGCTCACTGAGCCTCATGCCGCGCGCGCCGACGGGGTCTTCTTCCCCGGGGCCGTCGACCCGGGGGTGGTGAAGCTCCTCGTCGACGGAATTGATGAAATCGATGAAATCGGCGGAATCGGCTGAATCGACGGGACGCATGAACACATGCCGGCCCACGTGGGCACGGGTATCGACCAGGCCGCGCGATCGACGCGCAGTCGGGACGGTGAAACCGTGGAGCCGGGCGTGCGCCGCGACCGGAGGGCTCAGCAGGCGTCCCGCATCAGCTCCGCCAGGTCGTGGTCCAGGTCCAGCTGCAGATGCTCCAGACCGACCGGCACCAGCTCGGCGGTCGCCTCGAGGAAGGTCCGCAGTTCGCCCGAGCGGACATGGACGACGGCGGTGCCCTCGGGAGCGTGGAACTCCAGGACGGTGCGGTCGTAGCCGTACGGCCGCACCCGTACGTCACCGTGGCCCTCGGGGCCCTGGAGCCCGGCCGCCAGCAGCTCGCGGCTGAAGGTCCAGCAGACCTCCACGCCCTCCAGGGTGGCCGGGGCCGGGAAGGTCATCCGGACGGCGAACGGGTCGCGCCGGTCGTAGTGCAGCGTGGCGGGGATGCTCGGCATCCGTGGCGCGGCGGCGACGAGACGGGCCTCGACGGGCTGATCGATGACGATAAACAACGCCTTGCTCCCTTATGACGGCGGGAAGGACTTCCGGGGATTAGGCCGGGCACTGGAAGAGACGCCGGAATGACTCAATCCGTGCACACGAATATCGAGTGACCTCTGTCACCGTGTTCATTCACGGAAGTGATCCAGCTCATCTCGTGGGCCCTTAGGGGCACTTGTGGCGTGTGCGGCAAAACCGGCACAGGGTGGACACGGTCCTCTGGACCGGCACCTGGGGGGTGGGCTAGCTTCGCCCGCCATGAGGCGCTTGGGGAACACGCGACGCACGCGACGCACGAGACGCACGAGACGTACGAGCTGGGCGAGTCGGGCGACTGCGGCGGGGGCGGCCTGCGCGGCGGCACTGGCCGTCCTGACGGCGGTACCCGCACAGGCGCAGGCACCGGACAGCGGCACGCCGAAGGGCCGGACCCCGCACTGGGAGCTCAAGGACACCGGCAGCCCCCAGGTCCGTTTCCGGGGCCTCGCGGCCGTCGGCCGGAGCACCGCGTGGGTCGCCGGAACGCAGGGCACCGTGCTGCGTACCACCGACGGCGGGGCGAGCTGGCGGAACGTCTCGCCGCCGGGCGCCGCGGAGCTGCAGTTCCGGGACATCGAGGCGTTCGACGCGCGAAGGGCCGTGGTGCTGGCCATCGGTGAGGGCGAGGCGTCCCGCGTGTACCGCACCGAGGATGGCGGCGCGACCTGGACCGAGTCCTTCCGCAACACCGACGCGAAAGCCTTCTACGACTGCCTCACCTTCTTCGACCGACGCCACGGCCTCGCCATGAGCGACCCGGTGGACGGGAAGTTCCGCATCCTGTCGACCGGTGACGGCGGCCGTACCTGGAAGGTTCTGCCGAGCGCCGGGATGCCGGCCGCGCAGGAAGGGGAGGCCGGTTTCGCGGCGAGCGGCCAGTGCCTGGTCTCCTCCGGCCCCCGGGACGTGTGGCTGGCCACCGGCGGGGCGGCACGCGCGCGCGTGCTGCACTCCGCCGACCGTGGGCTGACCTGGACGGCCTCCGACACACCGATCCCGGCGGGCGACCCGGCCCGTGGTGTGTTCGCGCTCGCCTTCCGCGACCGCGCGCACGGTCTCGCCGTCGGCGGCGACTTCACCGCGGACCAACCCTCCCCGCAGGCCGCGGCCCGCACGGTCGACGGCGGCCGTGCCTGGCGGCCCGCCGCCGAGCCGCCGCCCGCCTACCGCTCCGGCGTCACCTGGCTCCCGCACAGCCACACCGCCGCCCTCGCCGTCGGCCCGACCGGCACGGACCTGACGACGGACGGCGGCCGCACCTGGCGGACGGTCGACACGGGCTCGTACGACACCGTCGACTGCGCCCCCGACCTGGGCTGCTGGGCGGCCGGCGAGAAGGGACGGGTGGCCCGCCTGGAAAACTGAGCGCCGGCGCTGCGCCGTGGGGGCGGAATCCGGGTACCCGTGCACCGAACGTGAGAGGAGTGAGCGGACATGCCCAGTGGTTCCAGTCCCAAGCGGGAACGCCAGTACGAGCACATCAAGGAGAGCGCTCAGGACCGGGGTGAGAGCACCGGGCGCGCCGAGGAGATCGCCGCGCGAACGGTGAACAAGGAACGCGCCCGGTCCGGCGAGTCGAAGACCGCCAGCCGCACCTCGACCGAGGACATGTCGTCCGGCAGGCGCGGCGGCCGGCGGTCGGGCAAGGGCTCCCAGGGCCCCACGTACGACCAGCTCTACCAAGAGGCCAAGCAGCGTGGCGTCAAAGGCCGTTCGGACATGAACAAGAGCCAGCTCGAGCGGGCGCTGGGCGGCAAGAGCTGACCTGGCGACCCCGGTGACCCCGCCGCCCGCAGAGCCCGCGGGAGCCGTACGCTCGTCACCACCATGACGACCGTATCCATTCCCGCGGGCTGGCCCGCGACCGAGGACGAGGCCCGCGCGGTCCAGGACGAGCTGCGGGGGCGGGTGGTGCTCGACGAGCCGGGCCCGCCGCCCGGCACCGGCCGGGTGACCGGTGTCGACGTGGCGTACGACGACGAGCGCGACCTGGTCGTGGCCACGGCCGTCGTCCTGGACGCGGCGAGCCTCACGGTCGTCGCGCAGGCCACGGCCGTCGGCCGGGTGTCCTTTCCGTACGTGCCCGGCCTGCTCGCCTTCCGCGAGATCCCCACGGTCCTGGCCGCCCTCGACAGGCTGCCGTGCCCGCCCGGCCTTGTCGTCTGCGACGGCTACGGCCTCGCCCACCCGCGCCGCTTCGGCCTCGCCAGCCACCTCGGCGTCCTGACCGGACTCCCCACGCTCGGCGTCGCCAAGAACCCCTTCACCTTCACGTACGACGATCCCGGCGCCCGGCGCGGCAGTACGTCCCCCCTGCTCGCCGACAGCGAGGGAACCGGTCGCGAGGAGGTCGGCCGCGCACTGCGCACCCGGGACGCCGTCAAACCGGTCTTCGTCTCCGTCGGCCACCGCATGAGCCTCGACAACGCCTGCGCCCACACCCTCGCGCTGGCCCCGAAGTACCGCCTGCCCGAGACGACCCGCAGGGCGGACGCGCTGTGCCGCGCGGCGCTCCGGGACGCCACACCCTGACGGCAGCCCCATCATCATCTGAGTACCTCGTCTGAGTATCCGTACGGATGTGGGGCCGCCGTCCCGGTCGGCAGGCTGTCCCGCATGACGACGCACCGAGCTCACAAGCCCCTTTCCGACCCGACCCGGCCCGTCGAGCGTGCGGTGACGGGCGCGCTGGTCCTCGCCGTGGCGGTGGGGGTCGCCTGGATCGGCGGGATGATCTACACCGTGCTCGGGTGGTCGCTGTAGGCCGGGGCGGGGTCCCGTCGGACCCCGGCGCCGACGCACGGCCCAGGGCCTGTCCTACCGGCTCGCCGCCACCCGGAACGTGATCCCCGCCCGCCGCAGCCGCTCCGTCAGCGCGTCGCCCATCGCGACCGTCGTGGTGACCTGACCGGCACTCGGCGGCAGTTCGTCGAAGGCCAGGGAGAGCGCCGCCTCGGCGAAGATCTTCGCCGTCTCGCCGTACCCGGGGTCTCCGCCCGCGACCTCGGTGAACACGCGGCGGCCGCCGCCCTCACCGACGAAGCGGATCCTGAACCAGCTCTTCGCTCGCTTCTCCGGGCCGGGCCCTTCCCCCGGCTTGACCCGGTCGGACAACCAGCGCCGGGTGGGCGGCAGTTGGGCCGCCGCCAGCAGCGCGCCGACCGCCGCGACCCCGCCCACCGCGACCGGCAGACGCCGGACCGCGGCGTACTGCCGGTACCGGAAGTCGGGCCCGTAGCGCTCCAGCGCCGTCGCGGACCGACGCACGATCTGCGGGTCGATCGTCGGCAGCGGCAGCGCCCACGCGTCGACCTCCGGCGCGAACCGGGGCGCGCCGGCCGGGGCGCAGGCCCGCCGGCCGACCAGACGGGGCTCGTGCCGCCCCCGGTCCCGCGCGGCGGCCAGTACCTGCCGCCCGCGCGCGAACTGGTTGAGCGCCGAGGCGAACGTACCGCCCGAGAAGGCCGCGTCCACGCTCACGAACCCGTCCACCGTGAGGGGCACTCCCTCCGGCAACTGCCGGACCGTGAAGTACACGCCCAGATCGTGGGGCACCGAGTCGAAACCGCACGCGTGCACCAGCCGCGCGCCCGTCTCACGCGCGCGTGCGTCATGACGGACGTACGTCAGGTCCACGAACTCCGGCTCACCCGTGAGGTCGAGATAGTCCGCGCCGGTGTCCGCGCACGCGGCGACAAGGTCCTCGCCGTACGTCACATAGGGGCCCACCGTCGTGGCCACCACGCGCGCCTGCTCGGCGAGCGCGCGCAGCGAGGCCGGGTCGGACACGTCCGCCCGCAGCACCCCGATCTCCGCGCCGCCCGGCAGCCGCTCACACAGCTCCCGGAGCTTCGCCTCGCCGCGTCCGGCGACCGCCCAGCGCAGCCCCTCGGGCGCGTGTGCGGCGAGATACTCCGCCGTCAGCGTCCCCACGAAGCCGGTGGCTCCGAAGAGGACGATGTCGTACGGACGGTCTGTCCCGTTCAGCCTGCTCATGACACCCCTTGGTCTGGCCTGCGCGCCGTTGTCGGTGGCCGAGGCTAGCGTGAGGAGTGTGGCGGTCCGACCAGGAGGCCGCCACACTGGACTAAGCGCTTGCTCGCCAGGTCTTGTGCCCGGTGCGACGTCTTCTTAGCATCACTGGTGTTACAGCAGTTGTGTCACGACCGTGGGGGCTGAATGGCAAAGACGCCAGGACAGGGTCCGCTCAGCGGCGTACGCGTGGTCGAACTGGCCGGCATCGGGCCCGGCCCGTTCGCCGCCATGCTCCTCGCCGACCTGGGCGCCGATGTGGTCTGCGTGGACCGGCCCGAGGGCTCCGGACTCGCGATCGACCCGGCATACGACCTCACCCACCGCAACAAACGCTCGGTGATCGTCGACCTGAAGGCGGCTGACGGCCCGGCCCGCGTGCTCGACCTGGCCGAACACGCCGACATCTTCATCGAGGGCTATCGCCCCGGAGTCGCCGAACGTCTCGGCGTCTGCCCCGAGGCCTGCCACACCCGCAACCCGCGGCTCGTCTACGGCCGTATGACCGGCTGGGGCCAGGACGGCCCCCTCGCCCCGCGCGCCGGCCACGACATCGCGTACATCGCCGTCACCGGCACCCTCGGCATGATCGGCGCCCCGGACGGGCCACCGGCCGTCCCCGCCAACCTGCTCGGGGACTTCGCGGGCGGTTCCCTCTACCTCGTCGTCGGCGTCCTCGCCGCCCTCCACCACGCGCGCGCCACCGGCACCGGCCAGGTCGTCGACGCCGCCATCGTCGACGGCACCGCCCATCTCTCCGCGATGATCCACGGCATGCTCGCCGCCGGCGGCTGGCAGGACCGGCGCGGCGCCAACCTCCTCGACGGCGGCTGTCCGTACTACGGGACCTACGAGACCGCCGACGGCGGACACATGGCGGTCGGCGCCCTGGAACCCCAGTTCTACGACCTGTTCCTGCGGCTGCTCGACCTCACGGACTTCGCCAAGGCCCGCAAGGACTGGACCCGCTGGAGCGAACTGCGCGAGGCGGTCGCGGCCCGGTTCAGATCCCGTACCCGAGACGAGTGGACAGCCGTCTTCGAGGGCACCGACGCGTGCGTGTCGCCCGTCCTGTCGCTGCGCGAGGCCCCGCACCATCCGCACCTCGCCGCGCGCGGCACCTTCGTCGACCACGGCGGCATCACGCAGCCCGCACCCGCGCCCCGCTTCTCGGCGACGCCGACCACCATCCGTACGGGCCCCGCGCGGCCGGGCGCCGACACCGCGGACGTGGCGCGCGACTGGGACGTACCCGACCTTTTGAAAGGCCTCGAAGCGAAGGGCCCTGGAGCCACGGCGCCCGAAGCGAAGGCGCCCGAAGCGAAGGCTCTCGAAGTGAAGGGTCCCGAATGAAACGGCAGATCTTCGCCCCCGAGCACGAGGTGTTCCGCGAGACCGTGCGCAGCTTCCTGGCCAGGGAGGTGCTGCCGTACTACGAGCAGTGGGAGAAGGACGGCATCGTCTCCCGTGACGCCTGGCGGGCGGCCGGCAAGCAGGGCCTGCTGGGGCTCGCCGTGGACGAGGAGTACGGCGGCGGCGGCGCCGACTTCCGCTACAGCGCCGTCCTGGCCGAGGAGTTCACCCGCGCGGGCGCCCCCGGGCTCGCCCTCGGACTGCACAACGACATCATCGGCCCGTACCTCACCACTCTCGCGACCGAGGAGCAGAAGCGGCGCTGGCTGCCCGGCTTCTGCGACGGCACGCTGATCACGGCCATCGCCATGACCGAGCCGGGCGCCGGATCCGACCTTCAGGGAATCCGCACCCACGCCGAGGACCGGGGCGACCACTGGCTGCTCAACGGCACCAAGACGTTCATCTCCAACGGCATCCTCGCCGACCTGGTGATCGTGGTCGCGAAGACGACACCGGAGGGCGGCGCCCACGGCCTCTCCCTGCTGGTCGTCGAGCGCGGCATGGCGGGCTTCGAGCGCGGCCGCAACCTCGACAAGATCGGCCAGAAGGCCCAGGACACAGCCGAGTTGTTCTTCCACGACGTCCGCGTCCCCAAGGAGAACCTGCTCGGCGAGCGCGACGGCGCCTTCGTCCATCTCATGACGAACCTCGCGCAGGAGCGGCTGAGTATCGCCGTCTCCGCGATCGCCGCCGCGGAACACCTGCTGGAGATCACGACCGGGTACGTCAAGGAGCGCGAGGCCTTCGGCCGGCCCCTGGCGAGCAAGCAGCACATCCGGTTCGAGGTGGCCGAGATGGCCACCGAATGCGCCGTCACCCGGGCCTTCCTCGACCGCTGCATATCGGACCACTCCGACGGCGCACTCGACGCCGTGCACGCCTCCATGGCCAAGTGGTGGGCGACCGAACTGCAGAAGCGGGTCGCCGACCGCTGCCTCCAACTGCACGGCGGCTACGGCTACATGACCGAGTACCCCGTCGCCCGGGCCTTCACCGACGGCCGTATCCAGACCATCTACGGCGGGACGACCGAGATCATGAAGGAGATCATCGGCCGTTCCCTGCTGGGCTGACCTCCCCGAAAGGCTTGACCTGTGAGCACCGAAGCGTACGTGTACGACGCGATCCGCACCCCGCGCGGCCGCGGCAAGGCGAACGGCGCCCTGCACGGCACGAAGCCCATCGACCTGGTCGTCGGACTCATCCACGAGATCCGCGACCGTTTCCCGAGCCTGGACCCGGCCGCCGTCGACGACATCGTCCTCGGTGTCGTCGGCCCGGTCGGCGACCAGGGCTCCGACATCGCCCGGATCGCCGCCGTGGCCGCCGGGCTGCCGGACACCGTGGCCGGCGTACAGGAGAACCGCTTCTGTGCCTCGGGTCTGGAGGCCGTCAACATGGCCGCCGCCAAGGTCCGTTCGGGCTGGGAGGACCTCGTCCTCGCGGGCGGCGTCGAGTCGATGTCCCGGGTGCCGATGGCCTCGGACGGCGGCGCCTGGTTCAACGACCCGATGACCAACCTCGCCGTCAACTTCGTGCCCCAGGGCATCGGCGCCGACCTCATCGCCACCATCGAGGGTTTCTCCCGGCGGGACGTCGACGAGTACGCGGCCCTCTCGCAGGAACGCGCGGTCACCGCCTGGAAGGAGGGCCGCTTCGACCGGTCCGTCGTCCCGGTCAAGGACCGCGGCGGCCTCGTCGTCCTCGACCACGACGAGCACCCGCGTCCGGGCACCACCGCGGACTCCCTCGCGAAGCTGAAGCCGTCCTTCGCGGACATCGGCGACCTCGGCGGCTTCGACGCCGTGGCCCTCCAGAAGTACCACTGGGTCGAGAAGATCGACCACGTCCACCACGCGGGCAACTCCTCCGGCATCGTCGACGGCGCCTCGCTGGTCGCGATCGGCTCCCAGGAGATCGGCGAGCGCTACGGGCTCACGCCCCGCGCGCGGATCGTCTCCGCCGCCGTCTCCGGCTCCGAGCCCACCATCATGCTCACCGGCCCCGCCCCCGCCACCCGCAAGGCCCTCGCCAGGGCCGGGCTGACCATCGACGACATCGACCTCGTCGAGATCAACGAGGCCTTCGCGGCCGTGGTGCTCCGCTTCGTCAAGGACATGGGCCTGTCCCTCGACAAGGTCAACGTCAACGGCGGCGCGATCGCCCTCGGCCACCCGCTGGGCGCGACCGGCGCCATGATCCTCGGCTCGCTCGTCGACGAACTGGAGCGCCAGGACAAGCGGTACGGCCTCGCCACCCTCTGCGTCGGCGGCGGCATGGGCATCGCGACCATCGTCGAACGCGTCTGAACCCCAGCGGCTTTCAAGAGACTTCTACGGAGACCCTCGCCATGACACAGAGCACCACCATCCGCTGGGAACAGGACCGCACCGGTGTCGTCACCCTCGTCCTCGACGACCCGAACCAGTCCGCCAACACCATGAACCAGGCGTTCCGCGACTCCCTCGCGCAGGTCACCGACCGCCTGGAGGCCGAGAAGGACAGCGTCCGGGGCGTCATCTTCACGTCCGCCAAGAAGACCTTCTTCGCCGGCGGCGACCTGCGCGACCTGATCCGCGTCACGCCCGACACCGCGCAGCAGCTGTTCGACGGCGGCATGGCGATCAAGCGGGACCTGCGCCGCATCGAGACCCTCGGCAAGCCGGTCGTCGCCGCGATGAACGGCGCCGCTCTGGGCGGTGGTTACGAGATCGCCCTCGCCTGCCACCACCGCATCGCCCTCGACGCGCCCGGCACCAAGATCGGCTGCCCCGAGGTCACCCTCGGCCTGCTCCCCGGAGGCGGCGGCGTCGTCCGTACGGTACGCATGCTGGGCATCGCCGACGCCCTGCTCAAGGTCCTCCTGCAGGGCACCCAGTACAGCCCGCGGCGCGCCCTGGACAACGGCCTCGTCGACGAAGTGGCCGCCACCCAGGAGGAGTTGCTCGCCAAGGCGCACGCGTTCATCGAGGCCCACCCGGAGTCCCAGCAGCCCTGGGACAGGCCAGGTCACCGCATCCCCGGCGGCACCCCCGCCAACCCCAAGTTCGCCGCGAACCTGCCCGCCTTCCCGGCCACCCTGCGCAAGCAGACGGGCGGCGCCCCGTATCCCGCCCCGCGGGCCATCCTGGCCGCCGCGGTCGAGGGCTCCCAGGTCGACTTCGAGACCGCGCAGGTCATCGAGGGCCGCTACTTCGTCGAGCTGGCCGCGGGCCAGACGTCGAAGAACATGATCCAGGCCTTCTTCTTCGACCTCCAGGCCGTCAACTCCGGTGCCAACAGGCCGAAGGGCATCGAGCCGCGCCGGGTGCGCAAGGTCGCCGTCCTCGGCGCCGGGATGATGGGCGCGGGGATCGCCTACTCGTGCGCCCGCGCCGGGATCGACGTGGTCCTCAAGGACGTGTCCCTGGACGCGGCCGTCAAGGGCAGGGGCTACTCCGAGAAGCTGTGCGCCAAGGCCGTCTCCCGGGGCCGTACCACCCAGGCGAAGGCGGACGCGCTGCTGGCCCGCATCACGCCCACGGCCGACCCGCAGGACCTGGCCGGCTGCGACGCCGTCATCGAGGCCGTCTTCGAGGACACCTCGCTCAAGCACAAGGTGTTCCAGGAGATCGAGCACGTCGTCGAGCCGGACGCGCTGCTGTGTTCCAACACCTCCACCCTGCCCATCACCGCACTCGCCGAAGGTGTCGAGCGTCAGGACGACTTCATCGGACTGCACTTCTTCTCACCGGTCGACAAGATGCCGCTCGTCGAGATCATCAAGGGTGAGCACACCGGCGAGGAGGCCCTCGCGCGCGCCTTCGACCTGGTCCGGCAGATCAGCAAGACACCGATCGTCGTCAACGACTCGCGCGGCTTCTTCACCTCGCGTGTCATCGGGCAGTTCATCAACGAGGGCGTGGCGATGGTCGGCGAGGGCATCGAGCCCGCGTCGGTGGAACAGGCGGCGGCCCAGGCGGGCTACCCGGCCAAGGTCCTCTCCCTGATGGACGAACTGACGCTCACGCTCCCGCGCAAGATCCGGGGCGAGACGAGGCGGGCGGTCGAGGAGGCGGGCGGCACCTGGACCGCCCACCCCGCCGACGCGGTCATCGACCGCATGGTCGACGAGTTCGGGCGCACCGGACGCGGCGGCGGCGCGGGCTTCTACACGTACGGGGAGGACGGCAAGCGGACCGGGCTGTGGCCGGGACTGCGCGAGCACTTCACCCGCGAGGGCGCCGAGATCCCCTTCGAGGACATGCGGGAACGCATGCTCTTCTCCGAGGCCCTCGACACCGTCAAGCTCCTGGAGGAAGGCGTCCTCACGTCCGTCGCCGACGCCAACATCGGCTCCGTCTTCGGCATCGGGTTCCCCGGCTGGACCGGCGGTGTCCTCCAGTACATCAACGGCTACGAAGGAGGCCTGCCCGGCTTCGTAGCCCGCGCGCGGGAACTCGCCGAGCGCTACGGGGAGCGGTTCACGCCGCCCGCGCTGCTGGTGGAGAAGGCGCAGAAGGGGGAGACCTTCAGCGACGGGCGCTGACCTGGCGGGTGCGGGCGGGTGCCGGGGGCCCGTCCGCCCTGGGCTCGACGTGTCAGGCGGACTCGGCGTGCCGGGCGGAGCGGCCCACCGCTGACTCGGGGACACCGGCCGTGTCGGGCGCCCCGTCCTCCGGCGATTCGGTGAGCAGCTCGCGCAGCTCCTCCTTCAGCGACCGCTGGAAGGCGGTCAGCAGTGCCTGCAACACCAGGGGATGCATGTGCTCGGACAGCGACCTAACCTCCCGCGCCGCCCGCTGCGACACCTCGTCGCGAAAGAGCCGGGCCAGCTCGTGGGCCGCCGCGCGCGAGTGCTCGATGAGGACCTTGCGCGAGGCGCGGATCGCCTCCTGCGACAGCGGTACGTCGAGCAGCTGGACGCCGATCCGGAGCAGGCCGAGGTCGGCGCGGTAGGTGTCCGCGTGCGGCACGATCACGTTCATCGCGGCGAGTCGCTCCACGTCGTCGTCGCTCAGCGCCCGGCCCGCCCGCCGCTCGAGCTCCTCCCGCGTGACCGTCTCCTCCGCGTCCGGCGCCCATGAGGCCACCACGGCCCGGTGGATGGCGAGGTCGTGCGCGCTCAGCCCAGGGGGCAGTTGCTGCAGATAGCGCTCGATGGCCGCCAGCGTCATGCCCTGCTGCTGCAACTCCTCGATGAGCGCGAGACGTGCCAGGTGCTCCCGGCCGTAGTGGCCGACCCGCCGTGGACCGATCGCCGGCGGGGGCAGCAGACCTCTGGTGCCGTAGAAGCGGACCGTGCGGACCGTGACACCCGCCCGCGCGGCCAGCTCGTCGATCGTGAGGGTCGGCTCCTCGGTCTCGCTCGTCATGTGCAGCAGTATCGCTGTCTCACCAATGCTGTGAAACCTCTTGAGCACCGTCGATGACCGTGTGAGACGTGAGCCGTCGTACTCACAGCCGCGCTCGCCTCACCGCATATGTCGTCGACCGATCGTTGGCCCGGCGTTGACGCAATAAAAGCAACAGTTCTTATATAAGCACTGTTACGATGCGTCTCATGGCCGACCCCCATGCACTCGACCCGACGCGGCAGAGCCTCTGGCGACCCCTGCGCCTGCTCCAGGCGTCAATGGACGCCGACATTGCCCAGGTCTACTCCGAGCAACCGATCGACGGGCTCAAGCCCAGCTATGTGATGGAGTTGCTCCGGCTCCACGCCTGCGGGCCCATGACCATCGCGGAACTGGCCGAGTCGGTCCAGCGCACGCATTCGGCGCTCAGCCAGAAGGTCGCCGCGATGCGCACGGCCGGCTGGGTCCAGACCGTCGTGGGCGACGACGCGCGCACCAGGAAGGTGACGCTCACCGACAAGGCCCGCGGCGTCGTGGACCGCCTCGCGGCGGAATGGCGGGCCACCGAGGCTGCCGTCGCTGACCTGGAGGCGGAGATTCCCTACCCGCTCTCCCAGGTCGTCGCCGATATCGAGCGGTCTCTGGAGCGAAGGAGTTTCCACGACCGGATCGCCGAGAAGCTGGCGGAAGATCCCGCGTGGGGCTGAAGCGCACGCTGATCGACGTGACTCCGTTACGGACGTCACCACCGTTCCGGCGGTTGTGGATCGGGCAGACCCTGTCCGGTTTCGGCGGCCAGATGACGCTCGTCGCCGTCATGTTCCAGGTCTGGCAGATGACGGAGAGTCCCACGTGGACGGGTGCCGTCGGGCTGGCCCAGGCGATTCCCCTCGTCGCGCTCGGACTGTTCGCCGGCTCGCTCGTCGACCGGGTGGACCGCCGGAAGTTCTACCTGCTCACGACCAGCGGACAAGCCGCGTGTTCGCTCCTCCTCGCGCTCCAGGGCTTCCTCGGGCACGTTCCCGCCGCCGGCGTCCTGGGGCTGGTCGCACTCCAGTCCTGCTTCGGCGCAGGCAGCGGCCCCGCCTCGCGCACCTTCATTCCCCACCTCCTGCCCAAGCACCAACTGGCCGCGGGTCTGGCGCTGAGACGAATCGCCTTCCAGGGCGCCATGCTGCTCGGTCCCGCACTGAGCGGACTGCTCGTGGGCGGGCTGGGAGTCGGCGCCTGCTACCTGATCGACGCCCTGACCTTCATCGCCGCGCTCCACGGGGCGTTCGGCCTGCCACAGATGGACCCCGGGGACGAGCCCGCACGGCCCGGCCTGCGCGGAGTGCTGGACGGTCTGGCCTTCCTGGCACGCACCCCCGTCATTCGCGGGGCCCTGCTCACCGACCTGGCCACCACCGTGCTGTCGATGCCCATCAGCCTGTTCCCCCTGATCAACGCCGAACGGTTCGGCGGCAACCCCCGCACTCTCGGACTGTTCCTCACAGCCATCGCCGTCGGCGGCGTTACAGCGTCGCTCTTCTCCGGAACCTTCACACGGTTCCCCCACCCCGGCCTGGCCATGCTTGGCGGATCCGCCACCTGGGGCGCATCGTTGACTCTGTTCGGCTTCTCGCCCAACCCATGGGCCGGTCTGGCCTTCCTCGTCATAGCCGGCGCCGCCGACACCGTCTCCGTCGTCTCCCGGAGCACCGTCGTCCAGATGCACACCCCGCACGAACTACTCGGCCGCGTCAGCGCTGCCGAACAGATCGTCGGGCAAGCGGGACCCGACATCGGCAACATGCGCGGCGGTCTCGTCGCAGACGCCACCTCGGGAGCAGCAGCCCTCGTCAGCGGTGGCCTGCTATGCCTCGGCGCAGTCGTTGTGGTGGGCGCCACCACGGCAGACCTGCGCGGTTCCTCCGCACCACCTCATCCGCGCACAGCCTCAGCCGGCCCATGAGCCCTGCTCCGAGGCGCCCAGCCACCGGTTCCAACTCTCGTGAGCAACTGGGCACCTCAGGCGCCAACCAACGTGAACAGGCACCGCCAACTACGTTGAACAGCCCTGCTGATGACCAGCGCAGAACAATCAGCGCATCCGCCGACTATCGCGAACGGTCACATCTCCCGAGGACCGGGTGACATGGTCCGCCGTGTGACGTGCGCCATCGCGTGCGGTGTGGTTTCCGGGGAAGAAGCCCCGTCGGTCCGTGACCCTACGGAGGGCACGGGCCGAGGCACGTCCGGATACCCGAGCGAGACCCGCAGGGGCGCACCAGAGAGTGGAATCACCGTGAGCAAGGACGCCGCGCAATCGGCACAGGCCGCCTCCCGCACCGACGTGGGCCAGGTGCCCGCGGACGCGGGCGACGCCGGCTACAGCAAGGATCTCAAGGCCCGCCACGTCAACATGATCGCCATCGGCGGCGCGATCGGCACCGGACTCTTCCTGGGCGCCGGCGGCCGTCTGCGCGACGCGGGCCCGGCGCTCGCGCTGGCCTACCTGGTCTGCGGGGTCTTCGCCTTCTTCGTGGTCAGGGCGCTCGGAGAACTGGTCCTCTACCGCCCCTCCTCCGGCTCGTTCGTGTCGTACGCGCGGGAGTTCCTGGGGGAGAAGGGCGCGTACGTCGCCGGCTGGATGTACTTCCTGAACTGGTCGACG
Organism: Streptomyces sp. NPDC050997; assembly: GCF_040660135.1. Lineage (NCBI taxonomy): Bacteria > Bacillati > Actinomycetota > Actinomycetes > Kitasatosporales > Streptomycetaceae > Streptomyces > Streptomyces sp. NPDC050997. The sequence continues at coordinate 49,780 of NZ_JBFAGK010000022.1, read as the reverse complement.
ACCGGTATCGCCGACATCACCGCGATCGCGCTCTACACGCACTACTGGAGCCTGTTCACCGACATCCCGCAGTGGGTGCTCGCGCTGATCGCCCTCGCGGTGGTCCTGGTGGTGAACCTGATCTCGGTGAAGATCTTCGGCGAGATGGAGTTCTGGTTCGCGATCATCAAGGTCGCCACCCTCGTCGGCTTCATGCTGATCGGCATCTTCCTGCTGGCCACCCAGCACGAGGTGGGCGGACGGACACCGGGCACCGGCGTGATCACCGACAACGGCGGTGTGTTCCCGCACGGCCTGATGCCCGTCGTCCTCGTGATGCAGGGCGTGATCTTCGCCTACGCCGCCCTGGAGTTGGTCGGTGTCGCCGCCGGCGAGACCGCCGAGCCGGAGAAGGTCGTCCCGCGCGCGGTGAACTCGATCATGTGGCGCGTCGGCCTCTTCTACGTCGGTTCCGTCGTCCTCATGGCCCTCCTCCTGCCCGGCTCGCTCTACTCGGCCGACGAGAGCCCCTTCGTCACCGTCCTGTCGAAGATCGGTGTCCCGGCCGCGGGCGACGTGATGAACCTGGTGGTCCTCACCGCCGCGATGTCGTCCCTCAACTCCGGCCTGTACTCCACCGGCCGCATCCTGCGTTCCATGGCCATGGCGGGCTCGGCACCGAAGTTCACCGCCCGGATGAACCGCAGTCAGGTGCCGTACGGCGGCATCCTGCTGACCTGCGCGGTGTGCGTGCTCGGCGTCGGCCTGAACTACCTCATGCCGAGCCAGGCCTTCGAGATCGTGCTGAACATCGCCTCGCTCGGCATCATCAGCACCTGGGTCATCATCATGATCTGCCACCTCGTCTTCGTCCGCCGCGCGCGGACGGGCCTGGTGACCCGCCCCTCCTTCCGCCTCCCGTTCAGCCCGGTCACGGAGATCACCACGATCGCCTTCCTCCTGGCCTGCCTGGCGATGATGTGGAACGACCCCGGGGTCGGCCGCAAGACCCTCTTCCTCATCCCGGTGATCGGCCTGCTGCTGATCGGAGGATGGTTCGCCGTCCGCCGCCGGGTGTCGGAGACGGCGGACAGGGAACTGTCGGACTTCACGAATTGACTTGCACCTCGGGTTGAAGCCCGAGGATTCTGGCCTTCTCGACCGAACCCTGTGCTGCTACGCGGCACAGGGTTCGGTCGAGAATCCGTGGCTTCCTGTTTCTTCGCGCTGTGCCGGGATTGCTCCTGGTCTTACCGGCGCTCCGCAGGCCGATGCCGCCAGTCCGGCGGCCGTCTTCACGTTGATCGCGGCGTTGATGTCCCGGTCGTGGACGGTGCCGCAGGCGCTACAGGTCCACTCCCTGATGCTCAGGGGTTTGGGCCCGTCCTTGGCGCCGCAGGTGGAGCAGGTCTGGGAGGTCGGTGTGAACCGGCCGATCCTGACCAGGGTGCGGCCGTACCGGGCCGCTTTGTACTCCAGCATGCTGAGGAACGATGACCATCCGGCGTCGTGCACGCTCTTGGCCAGCCTGGTGCGTGCCAGTCCCGCCACCGACAGGTCTTCCACGGCGATCCCTTGGTTCTCGGAGATCAGCCTGGTGGAGAGCTGGTGGTGGAACTCGTGGCGGGCGTCAGTGACCTTGGCGTGGGCGCGGGCGACCTTCAGGCGGGCCTTGGCGCGGTTCTTGCTTCCCTTCTGCTTGCGGGACAGCTCCTGCTGGGCCTTCTTCAGTTTCTTCTCCGCGCGCCGAAGGAAGCGGGGGGAGTCGATCTTCGTGCCGTCGGAGAGGACCGCGAAGTGTGTGAGGCCGAGATCGATGCCGATGGTGTGGTCGGTTTCGGGCATCCGTGTCGTGTCGGCGGCGGGGTCGGTGTCGATGACGAAGGAGGCGAAGTACCGTCCGGCCGCGTCTTTGATGACGGTGACGGAGGTGGGGATGGTGGGCAGCGTGCGGGACCACTTCACCTTCACCGCACCGATCTTCGGCAGGGTCAGACGGCCACTGTCGGTGATGTTCCAGCGGGCGTTGGCGGTGAACCGGATCGACTGCCGGGCGTCCTTGCGGGACTTGAAGCGGGGCGGGCCGGTCCTGGGGCCCTTGCGGGTTCCCTTGAGGGAGGCGAAGAAGTTGCGGTAAGCGGTCTCGGCGTCCCGCAGGGACTGCTGGAGGACGACGGCGGAGACCTCGCCCAGCCAGGACCGTTCCGCTGTCCGCTTGGCTTCGGTGATCAGGCGCGTGGACAGCTCGCCTGCCTTCGGGAACGGCTGCTCGGCCTTGCGGGCGTCCTCACGGGCGCGGACCGCGTCGTTGAACACGACGCGGGCACACCCGAACGCCTTCGCCAACGCGGTCTGCTGGCCGGTGTCCGGGTACAGGCGGAAGCTGTACCTGAGCTGCATGACGATTACACTAAACATCTCGCACACACACCGTCACGACGGAACATTCGTACGAACCCTCACCGCTCCCGCCACAGTCCGGCTCCGCCGGAAGGACACCGCGACGCTCCGCGTCGCAACCATCAGATTCGCTCCACCCCCGGCGTGAACGCCAGAGCACTGCGAATGAATCCCGATAGCAGGTCACGGGTCGACCTGCTACGTCGCGAAGCGGCGGGTCACGCAGGTCGACCGACTAGTGCCGGTGCCCGTCACCGACTCCATGGCCACCCGCCGTCGCGGCCAAGGGGCTGGCCGCGGCGACCGCGCCCGGCGCGAAGATTCTGCGGTGCACGAAAGCTCCAAGTCGTAGGGATACCAGGTCTGTTCGCAGCCTATTCAGTCCCTGTGGGCACAGGCCTGTCCACGGTCACCGCTGTCACACGAATGCCATTCGGCCGTCATGAGTCCCGTTCCGGAGACACCTTGCGCATCACACGCGCGTGATTGCCCTCTTCTGCACGGGAGTTGACCGATGTACCGTCCCGCGCATGCCGACACCCATGCGCTTCACGACCTGGAGATCGCTCGCCTCGGTGGCCGTCGCAGCCCTGACGGCCGCCCTCCTCACCCCGGCCGTGGCCCACCCCGCCCCGCGCGAGAGCCGGCCCGTCTACTCGTACGAGAACGCCGTCCGCGAAGCCGTCTGGGTGGACACCGGACTCGACGGCGACGGCGACGGGAGGACCGACCGCGTCGCCGCCGACATAGTCCGCCCGCGCGAACCCGCCCAGCAGGGCCGCAAGGTGCCCGTGATCATGGACGCCAGCCCGTACTACTCCTGCTGCGGACGCGGCAACGAGAGCCAGCTCAAGACCTACGACGCCCAGGGCAACGTCGTCCAGGCGCCACTGTTCTACGACAACTACTTCGTGCCCCGCGGCTACGCCTTCGTCGGAGTCGACCTCGCCGGCACCAACCGCTCCGACGGCTGCGTGGACGTCGGCGGACGCTCCGACATCCAGTCCGCGAAGGCCGTCGTCGACTGGCTGAACGGCCGCGGCAAGGCCTACACCACCCGCACCGGCAACGCCCGCGCCGAGGCGACCTGGACCAACGGCAGAACCGGCATGATCGGCAAGAGCTGGGACGGCACCATCGCCAACGGCGTCGCCGCCACCGGCGTCAAGGGCCTGAAGACCATCGTGCCGATCAGCGCCATCTCCACCTGGTACGACTACTACTTCTCCAAGGGCGCCCCCCTCTACGACTCCGGCCCCGACTGGCTGTCCGACTACGTCGACAGCCCCGACGCCCGCGCCAAGTGCGCCGCCGTCCAGCAGAAACTCGTCGACGGGGCCCCGCGCTCCGGCGACCTGACCCCGCTGTGGGCCGAACGCGACTACGTCAAGGCCGCCTCCAAGGTGACGGCGAGCGTCTTCCTGATCCACGGCATGCAGGACCTCAACGTCCGTACGCAGCACGTCGGTCCGTGGTGGGACGCACTCGCGAAGAACGGCGTCGAGCGCAAGATCTGGCTCTCCCAGACCGGCCATGTCGACCCGTTCGACTTCCGCCGCGCCACCTGGGTCGACACCCTGCACCGCTGGTTCGACCACGAACTCCTCGGCTACGACAACGGCATCGACCGCGAACCCGTGGCCGACATCGAACGCCACCCCGACCAGTGGGCCACCTCCAAGGCCTGGCCGCCGCGCGGCACCAGCGCCACGACCCTGCGCCCCGCCGAGGGCGGCCAGGAAGGCGTCGGCACGCTCGGCCTGCGCAAGGGCACCGGTACCGAGACCTTCACCGACGACCCGCAGCTGAGCGAGACCGACTGGGCCGCCCGGATCGACAGTTCGACCCCGGACAAGGCGGGCTTCACCACCGGACCGCTCACCCGCGACCTGCGCCTGTCCGGCTCCTCCGAGGTCACCGTCACCGCCACCCCGACCACCACCACGGCCCACCTGTCGGCCGTCCTGGTGGACCTCGGCCCCGACACCATCCGTGACTACGGCGCCGCCGGCGAGGGCATCACCACGCTCACCGACCGCACCTGCTGGGGCGCGAGCACCACCGGCGACAGCGCCTGCTTCAAGGAGACGCGGGCGAAGACCACCGCCGTCGACCAGACGGTCGTCAGCCGCGGCTGGGCCGACCTCGGAAACCACGCGTCCGAGGGGAAGGGCCGTCCGCTCACCCCGGGCAAGGCGTACACGATCACCCTCGACCTGGGCGCCACCGACCACGTCGTGCCGGCCGGACACCGCCTCGCGCTGATCGTCGCGGGCACCGACAAGGACCTCATCGACCCGCCGTCCACCAGGCCCACGCTCACCCTCGACCTGTCCCGGACCTCGGCCCGTGTCCCGTTCGTCGGCGGAACGGCCGCCTTCGCCCGAGCCACCGCCGGCGCCGCGACCGCGGCACCCGAGGCCACCACCCTCGACGGCGTGACCGTGCCGCGCGGCACCCAGCGCGTCCCGGGGGGAGGCCGATGATCCGCGCCCTGACCCTCACGACCGCGGCCCTGGCCGCCTCCCTGGTCGCGGTACCCGCGGCCGCCACGGAGCAGGCGCCCCGCACCGGCTTCGAGCAGTCGAACGGCGCCCGCTGGACGTCCCAGCCCGAGGAACAGACCTTCCTCGCCGCCGTCGACCGGGCGAGCGCACATGTCTCCGTCGCCCCCATCGGGACGACGAAGCAGGGCCGCCCTCTCCAACTCGTCCGGATCGGCGCCGGGCACGCCTCGAACAAGGTGCTGCTCGTGTGCAGCCAGCACGGCGACGAACCGTCCGGCCGCGAGGCCTGCCTGACCACGATCCGCGACCTGGCGTACGCGAAGGACCGCCCGACCCGCCGCTTCCTGGAACGCACCACCCTGCTCGTCGTCCCGACCGCCAATCCCGACGGCCGCGCCGCCGACACCCGCGGCAACAGCGACGGAGTCGACGTCAACCGCGACCACCTCGCCCTGCAGACCGCCGAGGCACGCGCGGCGGCCGCGGTCATCCGGGACCAACACCCCGACGTGATCTACGACTTGCACGAGTACGGCGCCACACCCCCGTACTACGACAAGGACCTCTTCGACCTGTGGCCGCGCAACCTCAACACGGACGCGGCCGTCCACGACGAGGCCCGGACCCTGTCCGAGGCGTACGTCCGCCCCGCCGCACAGAGCGCCGGCCACTCGACCGGCACGTACGGCATCTGGACCGACCCGGTCACCGGCGAGCCGATCCGGCAGGTCGCCGGGGACGGACAGGAACGCATCCTGCGGAACATGTCCGGCGTCAAGCACGCGCTCGGCCTGCTCATCGAGAGCCGGATCGAGCCGCTCGCGGATGTCCCGGAAGCGGTCAACAACCGACGCCGGGTCGACTCCCAACTGGCCGCCCTCAAAGGCCTGGTGCGGTTCACCGACGAACGCCGGGCCCGGGTCGAGGCGGTGACGGACTCGGCCCGACGCACCGGTCACGCCGACGCCGGACCCGTCTACCTCGGCGGCGCCGACAACGACCCGCCGGAACCGGCCGAGGTGATCCAGGACCCGCCCTGCGGCTACCGGCTCACCGCCGACCAGTACGCCGAGGTGAAGGACGCACTCGCCCTGCACGGAGTGCGGACGAAGGGCACCTACGTCCCGCTCCGCCAGTCCCTGCGCGCCCTCGTCCCGCTGCTCCTCGACGAACGTGCCCCCTACCACCTCACGGCAGGCGAGGCGGTCACCGACTGCTGACCCCGCCCGACCGGCCCTGCGGGAGGGAGGCGGCGGCCAGTTCCGCCGCCTCCCTCGCGCATCCCCAGGCCACCGTCCAGTGGCGACGGGGAGGCCCCGGACCATGCCCCGGCGACCGCCGAGGCGGTCCGCTCGCCCGGATCCCGCGTCCACACCCGCACCCGCCGCACCCGCCGCACCGCCGGCCGCGCTCGGCCGGCAGCACGGCCGTCGTCAGCCCGATCACACCGCCGCCGACCACCACGACATCGGCCCTCAACCCACCGTCCACACAGGGACGTTGGCGGAATATGTCATGCCGTGCTCATACTGGTCCCGTTCTGGGGATACTCACAGCATGTCTGCCGCATACGCGACCTTCGGCCTGGCACCGGCGATGCGTGCCGGTGGAGTCCTCGCCGACGGTGGCTACCAGGTACACCGGGACTTCGTGGACTTCATCGTCGACGGACGCCCGCTCCTCTTCCAGCTCTCCGACCTCGACGCCGTCTCCCCGCTCGCCTCCGACGTGCCACCCGCGATCTTCACCGCCCAGGTCCGCAGCCTGCTCCTGGAGACCGGGGCGCCGCTGCCCGACGGCCGCTACGTCGTCTACGGCTGCCCCGAGTGCGAGGACCTGGCGTGCGGTGCCGTCACCGCGGTGATCGAACACGACGGTGACGACTTCATCTGGCGGGACTTCGCCTGGCAGACGGACGAACGCGCCGACCTGGAGCTCAACGGCTACCACGGCATCGGCCCCTTCCGTTTCCACGGCGCCGAGTACCGGACGGCGCTGGCCGCCCTGCTGGACGCTGCCTCACCCGCCGCACACCGCCGCCGGGTCCTGCTGATCGGCGCCCGCGTCGCCGTGCTGGCCAAGCTCGCCGCCGCACTGCGCACCATCGGCATCGGCGCCGACATCACCCACGACGCACACGACGTCCCCGCCGACGAACTGCGCGGCTACGGCGCCGTCGCCTTCGGCCGCGCGGTCGGCCCGGAGGAACGTGCCGCCGTACGCCACTCCTTCGCACAGGCCGGTGTGGAGGTCGCCTACGTCGACGGCCTCGCCCCGATCGTGCCCCTCCTCGTCGCCCAGATCGAGCACGCCCTGGACGGCAGCCCGGTGGAGCGGCGCCGCCTCACCCGCCTGGTCGCCGCCGACGGCGAGGCGGGCGTCGAGGTCACCTCCCCGTGCCGGGTCCGCCTCACCGCGTACCGCCTCGACCGCCTCTACCGCACCCACACCCACGAGCTCTTCGACGGCGTTCTGGAACCGGGCCGCCACCGCATCGCCCTGGACGCCAGGGCGGTGAAGGGGGAGTCCTTCGTGGTGGCGCGCACCTCGGGGAGCGTGCTGGTGGAGGCGATGGCGCACTGAGAACCGGGGCGCGGGCCGCCGAGGTCGCCCACTAGGATCGACGGTCTGATGACTGCCACTCTCGTCGCCAAGAACCTCACCGCCGGGCACGGCGACCGCTCCCTGTTCGCCGGGCTCGACCTCGTCGTCGCGCCCGGCGATGTGATCGGGCTGGTCGGAGCCAACGGCGCCGGCAAGTCCACCCTGCTCAGGCTGCTCGCCGGGCTGACCGCGCCGGAGGAGGGGGAGCTCAGGCTGTCGCCGCCGACGGCGACCGTCGGGCATCTGCCGCAGGAGCCGGAACGCCGGCCGGGGGAGACCGTGCGAGAGTTCCTGGCCCGCCGCACCGGCGTGGCCGAGGCCCAGCGGGTGATGGACGAGGCCACCCAGGCCCTCGTCGACGGAGCACCGGGCGCGGACGACGCGTACGCCACGAGCCTGGAGCGATGGCTCGGCCTCGGCGGCGCCGACCTGGACGAGCGGGCCGAGGAGGTCGCCGACTCGCTCGGCCTGACCGTGGACCTGGACCAGCCGATGACGGCCCTGTCCGGCGGCCAGGCCGCACGAGCCGGACTGGCCTCGCTGCTCCTGTCCCGCTACGACGTCTTCCTCCTCGACGAGCCGACCAACGACCTCGACCTGGACGGCCTGGAGCGCCTCGAACGCTTTGTGAGCGGCCTGCGCGCCGGCACCGTCGTGGTCAGCCACGACCGCGAGTTCCTCACCCGCACGGTCACCAAGGTCCTCGAACTCGACCTGGCGCAGCAGCAGATCACCCTGTACGGCGGCGGCTACGAGGGCTATCTGGAGGAGCGGGACGTGGCGCGCCGGCATGCCCGCGAGGGCTACGAGGAGTACGCCGACAAGCGGTCCGCGCTCGAAGGTCGCGCCCAGATGCAGCGCTCGTGGATGGACAAGGGCGTCAAGAACGCCCGGCGCAAGGCGGGCAACGACAACGACAAGATCGGCCGCAAGTTCCGCAGCGAGGCCAGCGAGAAGCAGGCATCGAAGGCCCGGCAGACACAGCGCATGATCGAGCGTCTCGACGTGGTCGAGGAGCCCCGCAAGGAGTGGGACCTGCGCATGGAGATCGCGGCGGCCCCGCGATCCGGCGCGGTCGTCGCGACCCTGCGGGACGCCGAGGTGCGGCGCGGCGACTTCGTGCTCGGGCCGGTGTCCCTGCAGATCGACTGGGCGGACCGGATCGCGGTGACCGGCGCGAACGGCTCGGGCAAGTCCACACTGCTGGGCGCCCTGCTGGGCCGCGTCCCGGTGGACGCCGGCTCCGCCTCCCTCGGCTCCGGGGTCCTGGTCGGCGAGGTCGACCAGGCCCGGAAGCTGTTCCACGGCTCGGAGTCCCTGCTGGACGCCTTCGGCGCGGCCGTCCCGGACACCGAACCGGCCGAAGTCCGCACCCTCCTGGCCAAGTTCGGCCTCAAGGCGGAACATGTCCTGCGCCCGGCCTCGACCCTCTCCCCGGGCGAACGCACCCGGGCCGCGCTGGCCCTGCTCCAGGGCCGGGGCGTCAACCTCCTGGTCCTCGACGAGCCGACCAACCACCTCGACCTGCCGGCCATCGAACAACTGGAGGCGGCGCTCGACGCGTACGAGGGCACGCTGCTCCTGGTGACCCACGACCGCCGGATGCTCGACGCCGTCCGCACCACGCGGCGCCTGGAGGTGGCGGCGGGGAAGGTGACGGAGCGCTGACCTACCCGGTGGCCGGGCGACGCGCCGACGTCGGGCAGTCGACGACGCACCCGTCCGCGTCGAACTCGACGTCGCTCCGGAAGCCGCGGGAGACGAGCGGACCCGCCCGCCGAGCTCCCTCCGCGTGAGGTGCGTACAGGTCTGCGACCCTCGCACGCAGCCGACGGGTCACGAAGCCTGTGGCGGTGTCGAGCGTGTACGAGATCCAGCAGGGCTCCGGAATCGTCCCGACCGCACGCCCGCGGGCCCGCGGCCTGTCCCCTTCGATCTCCGGCCGAGCGGTTTTGACGTGACGTGACCCTACGAGGGGACCGGGCCCGGACCCCGGCGTTGCCGGACGGTCCGGGCCCGGCCGCTCAGCGCTTGCCCTTGTTCGGGTCGGTGAGCCCCGCGCGGCGCAGCGCGTCGGCCATCGCGCTGTTGGCGGGCGGCGGCGCCTGACGCGAGCCGCCACCGCCGCCACCGCCACCGCCGCCACCGCGGTTCTGCCGCTGCTGCGGAGGACGCCCGCCCCGCTGCCGGCGCTCGCCGCCGCCCGAGCCCTGCTGCCGCTCCTGCCCGGCCGCCTCGTCCTCGAGCCGCAGCGTCAGCGAGATCCGCTTGCGCGGGATGTCGATGTCGAGGACCTTCACCTTGACGATGTCGCCGGGCTTGACCACGTCCCGTGGGTCCTTGACGAACGTCTTGGACAGCGCGGAGACGTGCGCCAGGCCGTCCTGGTGGACGCCGACGTCGATGAACGCCCCGAAGGCGGCCACGTTCGTGACCACGCCCTCCAGGATCATCCCGGAGGACAGGTCGGAGATCTTCTCGACGCCGTCCTTGAAGGTGGCCGTCTTGAATGCGGGCCGCGGGTCGCGTCCGGGCTTCTCCAGCTCCCTGAGGATGTCTGTCACGGTCGGCAGACCGAAGGTGTCGTCCACGAACTCCTGCGCCTTCAGCGAGCGCAGCACGCCGGTGTTGCCGACGAGCGAGGCGACCTCCTGCCCGGACGTCTTCACCATCCGCCGCACCACCGGATACGCCTCGGGGTGCACGCTGGACGCGTCGAGCGGGTCGTCGCCGCCGCGGATACGGAGGAAGCCCGCGCACTGCTCGTACGCCTTCGGGCCCAGCCGCGCCACGCCCTTCAGCTGGGTGCGCGACTTGAAGGGCCCGTTGGCGTCGCGGTGCGCCACGATGTTCTCGGCGAGCCCCGAGGTGATGCCGGAGACCCGGGACAGCAGCGGGGCCGAGGCCGTGTTGACGTCGACTCCGACGCCGTTCACACAGTCCTCCACCACCGCGTCCAGCGAACGCGACAGCTTCACCTCGGACAGGTCGTGCTGGTACTGGCCGACCCCGATCGACTTCGGGTCGATCTTCACCAGCTCGGCCAGCGGGTCCTGGAGCCGGCGCGCGATCGACACGGCGCCGCGCAGCGACACGTCCATGTCGGGCAGTTCCTGCGAGGCGAACGCGGAGGCCGAGTACACCGAAGCGCCCGCCTCGGACACCATCACCTTGGTGAGCTTCAACTCCGGGTGCTTGGTGATCAGTTCACCGGCGAGCTTGTCGGTCTCGCGGGACGCTGTGCCGTTGCCGATCGCGACCAGGTCGACCGCGTGCTCCTTCGCCAGCCGCGCCAGCTTGGCGATCGCCTCGTCCCACCGGTTCGCCGGGACGTGCGGGTGGATGACGTCCGTCGCGACCACCTTGCCGGTGGCGTCGACGACGGCGACCTTCACGCCCGTACGGAACCCGGGGTCCAGTCCCAGCGTCGCGCGCGTGCCGGCCGGCGCGGCGAGCAGCAGGTCGCGCAGGTTCGCCGCGAAGACGTTCACCGCCTCGTCCTCGGCGGCCGTGCGCAGCCGCAGCCTGAGGTCGATGCCGAGGTGCACGAGGAGCCGGGTGCGCCAGGCCCAACGGACGGTGTCCTTGAGCCACTTGTCGCCGGGACGGCCCCGGTCGGCGATGCCGAAGCGGTGCGCGACCATCCCCTCGTACGAGGACGGGCCGGGCTGCTCGGAGGGCTCCTCCGGCTCCAGGACGAGATCGAGGACCTCCTCCTTCTCACCGCGAAGCATCGCCAGGATGCGGTGCGAGGGCAGCTCGGTGAACGGCTCGGCGCAGTCGAAGTAGTCGGCGAACTTGGCGCCCGCCTCCTCCTTGCCGTCCCGGACCTTGGCGGCCAGCCGCCCGCGCACCCACATGCGCTCGCGCAGCTCGCCGATCAGGTCGGCGTCCTCCGAGAACCGCTCGGTGAGGATCGACCGGGCACCGTCCAGGGCGGCCTGCGGATCGGCCACGCCCTTGTCGGCGTCGACGAACGCGGCGGCCGCGGCGAGCGGGTCCACGCTCGGGTCGCCGAGCAGCCCCTCCGCCAGCGGCTCCAGGCCCGCCTCGCGCGCGATCTGCGCCTTGGTGCGCCGCTTCGGCTTGAACGGCAGGTAGATGTCCTCCAGGCGCGCCTTGGTCTCCGCACCCCGGATCCGCGCTTCCAGCTCCTCGGTGAGCTTGCCCTGCTCGCGCACCGATTCCAGGATCGCCGTCCGCCGCTCCTCCAGCTCACGCAGATAGCGCAGCCGCTCCTCGAGCGTGCGCAGCTGCGCGTCGTCGAGCATCTCGGTCGCTTCCTTGCGGTAGCGGGCGATGAAGGGAACCGTGGAACCGCCGTCGAGCAGCTCCACGGCAGCCTTGACCTGCCGCTCCCGTACGCCGAGTTCCTCGGCGATCCTGCCTTCGATGGACCCTACGAGGGGTGTCGTCACGATCCCGTACCGCCTTCTCCACTGGGGTTGCGCGGCAATTGTGGCAGGTGGCACGGACATCTGGGGATCAGGGCGGTCTCCCGGCGGGCCGGGACGGGCCGGCGCCCGCGGTGTGTCGCCGCGGGCGCCGGCCCGTCCCGCGGCTAGGGGGTGTCGTTTGGATCCCCTCGGGTCCGCGACGCCTGGCACGGCACCTCGCCGCGTTGTCGCATCACCCGAGTACGCCCGGTACGTGGGTCATGCTCCGCGGTGCGATGCACCGCACCATACGCCGCGGCCTGATCCGAGGCGATCCGAACGACATCCCCTAGGCCCGGCGGCTGCGGGTCGAGCTCGACGCGCCGCCGAAGAGGCGGGCCAGCGCCCGGAAGGGCAGCGTCACGACGGTGGCGATGGCGCCACCGATCTGGCGAAGTACGTCTGCGATCGCACGGAACACGAAATTCCCCTTTCTTCTCCCGGCCACGACGACCGGGGGAAGAACGGGTACCTCGCGAACGGCCGGACATGCGTCGCAGCCGTTACCGGAATGATCAGCGCTTGCCGAGCAGATCCGCCGGGAAGGCGCCGGCGGTGAGCGCGGCGCGCGCGAAACCCGTGCCGAGCTCGGTCAGACGGGCCACGCCGTCCGCGCCCAGGTGCTCGTACGGGGCCCGGTCCAGCCGGTCCGTGTCCCGCTCGATCTCCTCGCGCAACGCTAGCCCCCGCTCGGTCAGTTCGCCGTCCTCGTCCAGCAGGCCGCGCCCGCGCAGCCGCCCGACCGCGGCGTCCCACTCCTCCCGGGTCCAGCCACGGGTGTCGGACACCCATTTCGGCGTCATGCCCTTGCCGGTCGCCGTGTGCGTGACCACGGCCTCCAGGCCGTCGAGCTCCGCGGACAGCAGAACGGCGAGGTGGCCGTCGCCCCGGTGTTCGCGCAGCAGTGTGGCGGCGTGCCAGAACGCCAGGTGCGGCTCGTTCGGCACCGGCAGGTCGGCGTGCGCGGAGTACAGCGGGCGGGCGCCGCGCGAGCAGGCCTCGGCGGCGCGCAGGGCCAGGCGGGCGGCCTCCGCCATCTCCGCGGACGCCACCGTCTCCTCGCCCAGCAGGCGGCGCAGCGTCGCGTCGACGGCACGCGCGCGTGCCGCCAGGACTTGCTCGGGTGTGGCGGTCTCCCACACCGCGGGCACATGGCGGGCCACCAGTTGGTGCTTGTAGTTGTAGAACGCCGCCGTCACCGCGCCGGCCCCCACCGGCCCCAGCGCCGCCGCCCGTACCGCGAAGTTGACGGCCCGGGGGTGCGTGACACCGATCGCGCCCAGCTCGCGGCCCAGATCGGGGGAGAAGTAGTGCGTCGCGTGCAGGGAGTTGAGGACGTTGTGGCAGCGGCGGCCCGCGCGGGGGTCCAGGGCAACGGTAGTCATGCCGGGCACGTTACCGACCGGTCGGTACCTCTTCCAGATGCGGGTCAGGGGCAGGGCCCGGATCCGGCCGGACACAGTCCACCTCCGTGTGCACCGGCTCCCTGCTCCTGGCCGCCGCCGGGCTGCTCGCCGGCCGCCGCGCGACCTCGCACTGGCTGGCCCTGGAGCAGCTCACGGTGTACGGCGCCGAACCCACGGGGGAGCGGGTCGTGACGGACGGCAAGTACGTCACCTCCGCCGGGGTCTCCTCCGGCATCGACATGGCCCTCACGCTGACCGGCCGGATCGCGGGCCACGAGCACGCGCAGGCCGTACAGCTGGGGACGGAGTACGACCCGCAGCCGCCCTACGACGCCGGCGCCCCGCACAAGGCGCCCGCCCACCTGGTCGAACTGCTCCGCTCGCGCAGCCGCTTCATCCTGGCCTAGGGACTGTCCAGGAGAACTCCGGGCGGCGGCGCTCCAGGAACGCGGCGACCCCCTCGGCGGTGTCGCCGCTGCCGCGTGCCTGCCCGGCCCAGTGGCCGTCCCGGTCCGTGCGCCCGTCCGCGAACTCCTTCGCCGCGGCCTGCGTCAGCTGCGAGCGGGACACCAGGACCCGGGTGAACTCCGCGACCCGCTTGCCGAGTTCACCCGCGGGCAGCACCTCGTCCACCAGACCCGAGCGCAGTGCCCGTTCCGTGTCGATCAACTCCCCGGAGAACAGCAGGTACTTGGTCGTCGCCGGGCCCACCAGCGACACCAGCCGCCGGGTGGAGGACGCCGCGTACACGATCCCGAGCTTCGCCGGCGTCACCCCGAACAGCGCGCCCTCCTCGGCGAACCGCAGATCGCAGGCCGCCGCGAGCTGCGCCCCGCCGCCCACACAGTGTCCGCGAATCGCCGCCAGCGTCGGCTTCGGGAAGGCCGCGAGGGCTTCCTCGGCGCGCACCGCGAGCCCCTGCGCCTCCTGGGGCGACCCCAGGAGCGTGGAGATGTCGGCGCCCGCGCAGAACGTCCCGCCCTCACCGGTCAGCACCAGCACCCGCACGTCCGGATCGGCCGCCAGCGTGTCGAGGAGCGGCGGCAGCGCCCGCCACATCTCGGCGGTCATCGCGTTGCGCTTGGCAGGGTGGTGGATGACGACGGTGGCCACCGAGTCGGCGACACCGTGCAGCAGCTGGGGCTCCATGCGCCGGATGCTATCCAGACGTCGGACGGCTCGGGGGAGAGGGTGGCGCGGGCAGGCCACCACGCGCGGAACGAAACCGGGCGAGGCCGTCGCCCAGCGCGTACCGCCCGAATAGTTCACGAAGGTGGCGTGAAGGGGACAGAAGTGGTCCCACGTACGACCGTGGCGTACGCCAACGGTCGGAAGCGCTCGATACCCGCTGACTTCTGTTCAGGTCTCCGGGTGGGGGAGCCGGTTCCCAACACTCGAGGTGTGGTGACAATCGAGCGCAAGGGTGGCGACCGGACGATGGACGACCACGGGCTTGGGTCCGCCCCACGCCCAGTAGACGGGGCGGACGAGCCCTTCGACCTCGGGCCGTCGGACCCGCTGCCGTACGAGGGCGTGTGGCGGTTCACCGCACCCACCGTCGAAGCCTCCGTCCCGCAGGCGCGCCACGCCGTACGGGACCTGCTGTACCGCCAGGGTGTGCCCCTCTCGCAGGACCTGGCCCAGGGTCTGCTGCTGATCGTCTCGGAGCTGGTCACGAACGCCGTGCGGCACGCGGCGGTGCTGTCGCCGATGCTCGCCGTGGAGGTCGCCGTCGGCGCCGAGTGGGTGCGGGTGTCCGTGGAGGACAACCACCCCTACCGGCCGAGCGCCCTGGAGACCGACCACGGCCGGACCGGTGGCCGCGGACTGCTGCTGGTGCGCGAGATCACCCGGGAGGCGGGCGGGGTGTGCGATGTCGAGCACACCGCGAGCGGCGGCAAGGTGATCTGGGTCGCGCTGCCCCTCGAACCCGCACCGCCGCCGAAGGGCCCGCTCACCAGCCGGCGGACGGACCCGTCAGCTCCCTGACCGCGGGCCGGGCCGCGTCCAGGACGGTCATGAACCAGGACGAGAAGGTGTCCTTCGCGTGTCGCTCGGCCAGTTCGGCGGGGGTCACGAAGACCGTCTCGCCGACCTCCTCCGGGTCCGGCCGCGGCGCGGACTGCACCAGCCCGACGAAGAGGTGGTTGTACTCCTGCTCCACCAGGCCCGAGTCCGGGTCCGGGTGGTTGTAGCGGACCGTGCCCGCCTCGGCGAGCAGCGACGGGGAGATCCCGAGCTCCTCGTATGTCCGCCGGGCCGCCGCCGCGAAGGGTGCCTCGCCGGGATAGGGGTGCCCGCAGCAGGTGTTGGACCACACGCCGGGGGAGTGGTACTTGCCGAGCGCCCGCTGCTGGAGCAGCAGCCGGCCCCGCTCGTCGAAGAGGAACACGGAGAAGGCGCGGTGCAACTGCCCCGGCGGCTGGTGCGCGGCGAGCTTCTCCGCGGTGCCGATCGTCACGCCGTTCTCGTCGACCAGCTCCAGCAGGATCTCGTCCGCGGTGCCGTTCGACGGACTGTGCGTCGCGGTGGCAGGTGTGATCGGCATACCCATCCTTCACATCGGTCTTCGCGCCCCAAGTGTGCCGTACCCATCCGGCACTCCCGGCAGTTGATCGTGCCCGGCGCGGCGGCCACGGAACCGCTCGGGGCGGTGCTGTGAGCATGAGGACGCAACTGTGCACCGGATCGCTGCATTCCGTCAGAACGCGTATGTCAACGGCCGAACTGGCGTGTCAGTGGCACAGTCGGGCCTCGTGCTCCGCGTGCCCGATCGGCTCCAGCTGGAAGGTGCAGTGCTCCACGTCGAAGTGGTCGCCGAGGCAGCCCTGGAGCTCGTGCAGCATCTTCTCGTGGCCGATCGCGTTGAGCACGTCGGAGCGCACCACCACGTGCGCCGACAGTACCGGCATCCCGGAGGTGATCGTCCACGCGTGCAGGTCGTGGACGTCGTCGACGCCGTCCAGGGCCAGGATGTGGGCCCGGACCTCCGCGATGTCGACGCCCTTGGGGGCGGCCTCCAACAGGACGTCGAGGGTCTCGCGCAGCAGCTTCCAGGTGCGCGGGACGATCATCAGGCCGATGACCAGGGAGGCGACCGGGTCGGCTGCCTGCCAGCCGGTGGTCAGGATCACCACGGCCGAGATCAGCACCGCGAGCGAACCCAGCGCGTCCGCCGCGACCTCCAGGAACGCGCCGCGCACGTTCAGGCTGTCCTTCTGGCCGCGCATCAGCAGCGTGAGCGAGATCATGTTCGCGACCAGACCGATCAGGCCGAACACGATGGTCAGTCCGCCCTCGGTGGCGGCGGGTGTGACGAACCGCTGGATCGCCTCGTACAGCACATAACCGCCGACCCCGAGCAGGAGCAGACAGTTGGCGAGCGCGGCGAGGATCTCCGCGCGGGCGTAGCCGAAGGTGCGCCGGTCGCTCGGCGGCAGACTGGCGAAGTGGATCGCCAGCAGCGCCATGCCCAGGCCCAGCGCGTCCGTCGCCATGTGGGCCGCGTCCGCGACCAGGGCGAGCGAGTCCGCGACCACACCGCCGACGATCTCGACCACCATCACGGTGAGCGTGATCGACAGGGCGACCCGCAGCCGTCCGCGGTACGCCGCGGTCGCCGTGCCACCGGCCGGCGGACCGTGCGCGTGCCCGTGATCGTGGCCAGCCCCCATGAAAAACGCCTCCTGTGTTCCGTCCGGGATCACAGTGAACTACGGGCGGGGGGTATCCGGCAACGCGGCACTGAACACCGTTGTCATGTGCCGTGACCTGCGGAAACGCTATGCAGGTCAGGGCGTGTGCGCCCTCAGCGGCCGTGGTGCAGCAGCCATCCCCGCCACGCCGATTCCACCATCTCCCGTACCCCGCGCCGCGCCGTCCAGCCGAGCGCTTCGGCGGCCCGGGCGGCCGAGGCGACCGCGCGGGGCGCATCCCCGGGGCGCCGGGCCTCGACGACGGGCGCCCGCCGGTCGCCGCTCACCTCGCCGATCACCGTGATCAGTTCGCGGACGGAGACGCCCTCACCGCGGCCGATGTTGACGGTCAGATCCCCCTGGGCGGCGTCCCCGGTCAGCCGCCTGGCCGCCGCGAGGTGGGCCGCCGCCAGATCGGCGACGTGAATGTAGTCACGGACGCACGTGCCGTCCGGTGTCGGATAGTCGTCACCGAAGATCCGCGGGGCCTCGCCGCGGGTGAGCCGGTCGAAGACCATCGGGATGATGTTGAACACCCCCGTGTCCGCCAGCTCCGGCGCGGCGGCGCCGGCGACGTTGAAGTAGCGCAGGCACGTCGTCGCGATGCCGTGCGCCTCGCCCGCGGCCCGCACCAGCCACTCCCCGGCCAGCTTGGTCTCGCCGTACGGGTTCACCGGGGCGCACGGAGTCTCCTCCGTGATCAGGTCCACATCGGGGGCGCCGTACACGGCGGCCGACGAGGAGAAGAGGAAACGCCTGATCCCGGCCTCGGCGACCGCCTCCAGGAGAGTGGCGAGACCGCCGACGTTCTCCCGGTAGTAGTGGGTCGGCCGGGCCACGGACTCGGCCACCTGCTTGCGCGCGGCGAAGTGCACCACCCCCGTCACCATGTGCTCGGCGCACACCCGCTTCAGCAGGACGGCGTCCAGCGACGACCCGTGCACCAGGGGAACACCGGCCGGCAGCCGCGCGGGCACCCCGGCCGACAGGTCGTCCAGGACGAGGACGCGCTCGCCGGCGTCGGTCATGGCCCGCGCCACATGTGCCCCGATGTACCCGGCACCGCCGGTGATCAGCCAAGTCATGGTCGCCCACCCTATGCCGAGGCCCGGACACCGCGTAAATGTCCCGGACGCCCGGCGCAATGTCCCCGATGCCCGGACTGCGGGCGCAGGTTTGTGGGCGGGGCCCGCGATCCCCGATGATGATCGCGGCAAGGGCCGGGGGAGACGACGTTGATCGGCACCTGAACGGGCGGTGAACGCGGCCTTCCGGGGATCCGATAGCCTCTGCCGACATGCCGCCCGCCTGGTTCAGCCAAGCGACACCAAAGGGCGCCCCCACCATGCACACGCCCGACGCCCGCGCGTCGGCACCCAGGGAGTGAGTTCGGTTGTCGACCGCCATCCTCACCGGTCAGCCGGTCCCCGGATCGTCGATCGAGGGCGATCTGCGGTCCCTCGGTTTCGACGTTCGGATCGCCTCGGAAACCGCCGACGCCGAGACCCTGCTCGCCCAGGTCCCCGGTGACCAGCGGGTCGCCGTGGTCGACGCCCGCTTCGTGGGCCACGTGCACGCGCTGCGCCTCGGCCTCACCGACCCCCGCTTCCCGCTCGCCGCGGTCACGGGTGCCGTCACCGCCCAGCCGGCCGGCCGCCAGGCCCTGACCCGGGCGGTGGCCCGCGAGAACTCCGCGGGCGGCGGTACGGCCCTCGCCGTGGACAGCCTCGCCGACCGCATCGTCACCGCCCTCGACGCCGACGGCACCGCCGTGCACCGCCCCGAACTCGGCAGCCTGGTCGCCGCCGTGCCCGCCGACCCGCAGGCCGGCAACGAGGCTCGGCAGGCCGTCGCCGCCGTCGACGACGAGGCCGTACGCCTGAAGTCGGCCGTGAAGGCCCGCGACGGCTTCTTCACCACCTACTTCATCAGCCCGTACTCCCGCTACATCGCACGCTGGTGCGCCCGCCGGGGCCTGACCCCGAACCAGGTCACCACCGCCTCCCTGCTCACCGCGCTGATAGCGGCGGCCTGCGCGGCCACCGGCACCCGGGGCGGCTTCGTCGCGGCGGGCGTGCTGCTGATCGCGTCCTTCGTCCTGGACTGCGTCGACGGACAGGTCGCCCGCTACTCCCTCCAGTACTCCACGCTCGGCGCCTGGCTGGACGCCACCTTCGACCGGGCCAAGGAGTACGCCTACTACGCGGGCCTGGCCCTCGGAGCCGCCCGGGGCGGCGACGACGTATGGGCCCTCGCCCTCGGCGCCATGGTCCTGCAGACCTGCCGGCACGTCGTGGACTTCTCCTTCAACGAGGCGAACCACGACGCCACCGCCAACACCAGCCCCACGGCGGCCCTCTCCGACAAGCTCGACAGCGTCGGCTGGACGGTGTGGATACGGCGGATGATCGTCCTGCCGATCGGTGAGCGCTGGGCGATGATCGCCGTTCTCACCGCGGCGACCAATCCCCGTATCACCTTCTACGCACTGCTCATCGGCTGCGCCTTCGCGGCGACCTACACCACCGCCGGCCGGGTGCTGCGCTCACTGACCCGCAAGGCGCGGCGCACGGACCGGGCGGCGCAGGCGCTGGCGGACCTCGCGGACAACGGGCCGCTCGCCTCCCTCGTGGCGCGTGCCACACGCGTCCGGCTCGGCGCCCCGCTGCTGGTGGCGCTCGCGGGGACCGCCGTCCTCGCCGTGGCCCTCTTCTCCGGTGTGACCTGGGCGCCGGTCGCGGGCGCCGTCGTGTACACGGTCGCCGCCGGTCAGGCGCTGTACCGCCCCCTCAAGGGCTCCCTCGACTGGCTCGTCCCCCCGCTCTTCCGCGCGGCCGAATACGGCACCGTGCTGATCCTGGCCTACGAAGCGGACGTGAACGGGGCCCTTCCTGCGGCTTTCGGCCTGGTCGCGGCCGTCGCCTACCATCACTACGACACGGTGTACCGCATCCGCGGCGACGCCGGAGCGCCCCCGGCCTGGCTGGTGCGCGTCATCGGGGGGCACGAAGGGCGGACGCTGCTCGTCGCCGTCCTGGCCGCGGTGCTCACCGCCTCGCAGTTCACGGTCGCGCTCACGGTCCTCGCCGTGGCCGTCGCCCTGGTGGTGCTCGTCGAGAGCATCCGTTTCTGGGTGTCTGCCCACAAGGGTGGCGCGCCCGCCGTACACGATGAAGGAGAACCCGCATGATCGGCCTCGTGCTGGCGGCCGGCGCCGGACGGCGTCTGCGCCCCTACACCGACAGCCTTCCCAAGGCGCTGGTGCCGGTGGGGCCCGCGGGTATAGAGGGCGAACCCACGGTTTTGGACCTGACGCTCGGCAACTTCGCCGAGATCGGTCTGACCGAGGTCGCGATCATCGTCGGCTACCGCAAGGAGGCCGTGTACGACCGCAAGGCGGCCCTCGAGGAGAAGTACGGCCTCAAGCTCACCCTGATCGACAACGACAAGGCCGAGGAGTGGAACAACGCCTACTCCCTGTGGTGCGGACGTGACGCCCTCAAGGACGGCGTGATTCTCGCCAACGGCGACACCGTCCACCCGGTCTCCGTCGAGAAGACGCTGCTCGCCGCCCGCGGCGACGGCAAGAAGATCATCCTCGCCCTGGACACGGTGAAGTCCCTCGCGGACGAGGAGATGAAGGTCGTCGTCGACCCCGGCAAGGGCATGACGAAGATCACCAAGCTGATGGACCCGGCCGAGGCGACCGGCGAGTACATCGGCGTCACCCTCATCGAGGGCGACGCCGCCCCCGAACTGGCCGACGCGCTCAAGGCGGTCTGGGAGACGGACCCGCAGCAGTTCTACGAGCACGGCTACCAGGAACTCGTGAACCGCGGCTTCCGTATCGACGTGGCGCCGATCGGCGACGTCACATGGGTGGAGATCGACAACCACGACGACCTCGCCCGGGGACGGGAGATCGCGTGCCAGTACTGACCCGGCTCATCCCCTCCCCGCTCGTCGTCGACATCCGCCCGGGAGCCCTCGACGACCTGGGCTGCGTCCTCGCCGACGAGCGCATCTCGCACTCCGGCAAGCTCGCGATCGCCGTCAGCGGCGGCTCGGGCGCCAGGCTGCGGGAGCGGATCGCCCCCACGCTGCCCGGCGCCACCTGGTACGAGGTCGGCGGCGGCACGATCGACGACGCGGTCCGGCTGGCGAGCGACATAAAGGCCGGCCACTACGACGCGGTCGTCGGCCTCGGCGGCGGGAAGATCATCGACTGTGCCAAGTTCGCGGCGGCGCGTGTCGGCCTCCCCATGGTCGCCGTGGCCACCAACCTCGCGCACGACGGCCTGTGTTCGCCGGTCGCCACCCTCGACAACGACGCGGGCCGCGGTTCGTACGGTGTGCCGAACCCGATCGCGGTGGTCATCGACCTGAACGTGATCCGTGAGGCGCCCGTCCGCTTCGTGCGCTCCGGTATCGGCGACGTCATCTCCAACATCTCCGCGGTCGCCGACTGGGAACTCGCCAACCGGGTCAAGGGCGAGAAGGTCGACGGTCTCGCCGCGGCGATGGCCCGCCAGGCAGGCGAGGCGGTGCTCAGGCACCCGGGCGGTGTCGGTGACGACGCCTTCCTGCAGGTCCTGGCCGAGGCACTGGTCCTCACCGGTATCGCCATGTCGGTGTCGGGCGACTCCCGCCCGTCCTCCGGGGCCTGCCACGAGATCAACCACGCCTTCGACGTGCTCTACCCCAAGCGCGCCGCCGCCCACGGCGAACAGTGCGGGCTCGGCGCGGCCTTCGCGATGTACCTGCGCGGAGCCCACGAGGAGTCGGCCAACATGGCCGAGGTGCTGCGCCGGCACGGACTGCCGGTGCTGCCGCAGGAGATCGGCTTCACCACGGACGAGTTCGTCCGTGCCGTGGAGTACGCCCCTCAGACCCGACCCGGCCGGTACACGATCCTCGAACACCTCGACCTCAAGACCGAACAGATCAAGGACATCTACGCCGACTATGTCAAGGCCATCGGTAGCTGAACTACGACCGGTCGTCCACCCCGCGGGGGTGAAGGACCGGCGCAGCGGTGAGCACTGGATGGGGCGCCTCTACATGCGAGAGGTGTCCCTGCGGGTCGACCGCTACCTGGTGAACACCAGGGTCACGCCCAACCAGCTCACGTACCTGATGACCGTCTGCGGTGTCCTCGCGGCCCCGGCGCTCCTGGTGCCGGGGATCCCGGGGGCCGTGCTCGGCGTGGTGTGCGTCCAGCTGTATCTGCTGCTGGACTGCGTCGACGGCGAGATCGCCCGCTGGAAGAAGCAGTACTCGCTCGGCGGGGTCTACCTGGACCGGGTCGGCGCCTATCTGACCGACGCCGCGGTGCTCGTCGGCTTCGGTCTGCGCGCCGCCGACCTGTGGGGCTCCGGGCGGATCGACTGGCTGTGGGCATTCCTCGGCACGCTGGCCGCCCTCGGCGCGATCCTGATCAAGGCCGAGACCGACCTCGTCGGCGTGGCCCGCCACCAGGGCGGGCTGCCGCCGGTCAAGGAGACGGCGTCCGAGCCGCGCTCCTCCGGCATGGCGCTGGCCCGCAAGGCCGCCGCCGCGCTGCAGTTCCACCGCCTGGTGCTCGGCATCGAGGCCTCCATCCTGATCCTGGTCCTGGCGATCGTCGACCAGGCGCGCGGCGACCTCTTCTTCACCCGGCTCGGCGTCGCCGTGCTGGCCGGCATCGCCCTGCTCCAGACCGTGCTGCACCTCGTGTCCATCCTCGCGTCGAGCAGGCTGCGATGAACGCGGGCCCGAAGGTCGGCGCGGTGATCATCACCATGGGCAACCGCCCCGACGAACTGCGCGCCCTGCTCGACTCGGTCGCCAAGCAGGACGGCGACCGTGTCGAGGTGGTCGTCGTCGGCAACGGCTCGCCCGTCCCGGACGTCCCCGAGGGTGTCCGGACCATCGAGCTGCCGGAGAACCTCGGCATCCCCGGCGGCCGCAACGTCGGCATCGAGGCCTTCGGCCCCGGCGGTCGCGACGTCGACATATTGATGTTCCTGGACGACGACGGCCTCCTCGCCGGCCACGACACCGCCGAGCTGTGCCGACAGGCCTTCGCGGCCGACCCGAAGCTCGGCATCGTCAGCTTCCGCATCGCCGACCCGGAGACCGGGGTCACCCAGCGCCGTCACGTCCCGCGTCTGCGCGCCGCCGACCCGATGCGCTCCTCCCGGGTCACCACCTTCCTCGGCGGCGCCAACGCCGTTCGTACGAAGGTCTTCGCCGAAGTCGGCGGACTCCCGGACGAGTTCTTCTACGCACACGAGGAGACCGACCTGGCATGGCGGGCCCTCGACGCGGGCTGGATGATCGACTACCGGTCCGACATGGTGCTGTACCACCCCACGACCGCGCCCTCGCGGCACGCGGTCTATCACCGCATGGTCGCCCGCAACCGCGTCTGGCTCGCCCGCCGGAACCTGCCCGCGCTCCTGATCCCGGTCTACCTGGGCGTCTGGATGCTGCTCACCCTGCTGCGGCGCCCCTCGCGGTCCGCCCTGAAGGC
The DNA here is from genome assembly GCF_040660135.1 of Streptomyces sp. NPDC050997. Taxonomy (NCBI): domain Bacteria; kingdom Bacillati; phylum Actinomycetota; class Actinomycetes; order Kitasatosporales; family Streptomycetaceae; genus Streptomyces; species Streptomyces sp. NPDC050997. Next base: position 26,239 of record NZ_JBFAGK010000022.1, on the reverse strand, counting down.
GTGGTTCGGTGGATTCCGGGAAGGCTGGAGCACGCCGTGCGGGCCGCGCCGGGCCATGAAGTGGCGTACCGTGTGGCGGCTGACTCGACTGGGGCGGCCCCCCGTCATCTGACAAGCTCGTATCCGACAGCAACCGGGCCGTACCGAGGCCCCGGGCCCGTACCGGGGCCCCCGGCTCATGGCATGCCCGCACGGGCTGCGCATCTCGAAGACGAAAGTTTCCACTAGTGAGTGAGACAACGCACGACGGCACGGTCGCGGTGAGCGCGCCCGCGCCGGCCGACGAGGGCCTCACGGCGGCACAGCTCGCCGCCAAGCACGGACTGACCGTGAGCGGCGCCCGGCCCTCCCTCGTCGAGTACGTCCGCCAGCTCTGGGACCGGCGCCACTTCATCCTCGCGTTCTCGCGGGCGAAGCTGACCGCCCAGTACAGCCAGGCCAAGCTCGGGCAGCTGTGGCAGGTGGCCACCCCGCTGCTGAACGCGGCCGTGTACTTCTTCATCTTCGGCGTCATCCTGAAAGCCGGGCGCGGCATGCCACGGGACGTGTACATCCCGTTCCTGGTCACGGGCGTGTTCGTCTTCACCTTCACCCAGAGCTCGGTGATGGCGGGCGTCCGCGCGATCTCCGGCAACCTCGGGCTGGTCCGCGCGCTGCACTTCCCGCGCGCCTCGCTGCCGGTCTCCTTCGCGCTCCAGCAGCTCCAGCAGCTGCTGTTCTCGATGATCGTGGTGTTCATCGTGGTGATCGCCTTCGGCAGCTATCCGGACCTGTCCTGGGTGCTGATCGTCCCGGTGCTCGCACTGCAGTTCCTCTTCAACACCGGCCTGTCGCTGATCATGGCCCGCGCGGGCTCCAAGACCCCCGACCTCGCCCAGCTGATGCCGTTCGTGATGCGAACCTGGATGTACGCGTCCGGCGTGATGTTCTCCATCAAGATCATGCTGGAGGACAAGCCGGCCTGGATCGCCACCGTCCTGCAGTGGAACCCGGCCGCGATCTACATGGACCTGATGCGCTTCGCCCTCATCGACGGCTACGGCTCCGAGAACCTGCCCGACCACGTGTGGGCGGCGGCGGGCGGCTGGGCCGTGCTCTTCGCGCTCGGGGGCTTCGTGTACTTCTGGAAGGCGGAGGAGAGGTACGGCCGTGGCTGAGAACATCGAGGACGCGCGAATCCCCACCGTGATCGCGGACGAACTGCACATCGTCTACCGCGTCAACGGCGCCAAGAGCGGCAAGGGCAGCGCCACCGCGGCCCTCAGCCGGATCGTCAAGCGCGGCGAGGAGCGCGGGGTGCGCAAGGTGCACGCCGTCAAGGGCGTCTCCTTCGTCTCCTACCGGGGCGAGGCGGTCGGCCTGATCGGCTCCAACGGCTCCGGCAAGTCGACCCTGCTGCGCGCCATCGCCGGCCTGCTGCCCGCCGAGAAGGGCAAGGTCTACACCGACGGCCAGCCCTCCCTGCTCGGCGTCAACGCGGCCCTGATGAACGACCTCACCGGCGAGCGGAACGTCATATTGGGCGGGCTGGCCATGGGAATGACCCGCGAGCAGATCAAGGAGCGCTACCAGGAGATCGTCGACTTCTCCGGGATCAACGAGAAGGGCGACTTCATCACCCTCCCGATGCGCACCTACTCCTCCGGAATGGCGGCCCGGCTCCGCTTCTCCATCGCCGCCGCCAAGGACCACGACGTCCTCATGATCGACGAGGCGCTGGCCACCGGCGACCGCAAGTTCCAGAAGCGCTCCGAGGAGCGCATCCGGGAGCTGCGCAAGGAGGCCGGCACGGTGTTCCTCGTCAGCCACAACAACAAGTCGATCCGTGACACCTGCAACCGCGTTCTGTGGCTGGAGCGCGGCGAGCTGCGCATGGACGGTCCGACCGACGAGGTTCTCAAGGAGTACGAGAAGTTCACGGGCAAGTAGTCCACCCGAACCCGGGCGAAAGAGACCGCCCCGCATCCCAGGGTCCCGCCGGAACTGCTCCGGCGGGCCTCCGCGTCTGCAAAGGAAACGTCAACTTCGGCCCGCCTTGGGAATCTTGGGCCCAATCGGTGTGTTCTTGTGATCTGTAGGACACCCCAGCGAACCGCGCCGCGTTGTACAACGTAAGCTGTACCGGTCCCGAAACGCGGCAAGTGGGGCGATAATGCACGACATCCTGCGCCAGGGCCGTCGCGCGAACGGTCGGGCGGCGTGTCCGAAATAGTGCGCATTGGGTCGGCGGTGTAGAACGGGAGATGTGACGGCAATGGCTACGGAAACTCCCCAGCTCCACGCAGCGTGCGCCGTCCCCGCTCCGGGCAGCCGGCGATGACGGGAACCAGCACGACCCGCCCCGGCCCGGCGGAGCGCGGCACGCTCGACAAGGCCGCCGCGGAGAACTTCCCCGTGGCCCCCTTCTTTCTGCCCAAAGCCTGGCGCACCGACCTCATGGCCGTCTACGGCTTCGCCCGCCTCGTCGACGACATCGGTGACGGCGACCTCGCACCCGGTGGCGCCGACGCCCGCCTGCTCGGACTGTCGCCCGCGGCGGCCGAGGACCGGATGACGCTGCTGGACGCCTTCGAAGCCGACCTCCGCCGCGTCTTCGGCTCCACCCCGCGCCACCCGCTGCTGCGCCGCCTCCAGCCGACCGTCCGCCGTCACGCGCTCACCCCCGAGCCCTTCCTCGGGCTGATCGCCGCGAACCGCCAGGACCAGCTCGTCACGCGCTACGAGACCTACGACGACCTCCTCGCGTACTGCGAACTGTCCGCCAACCCCGTCGGCCGCCTGGTCCTCGCCGTCACCGGCACCTCGACCCCCGAGCGGATCCGCCGCTCCGACGCGATCTGCACGGCCCTGCAGATCGTCGAACACCTCCAGGACGTCGCCGAGGACCTCGGCCGTGACCGTATCTACCTGCCCTCCGAGGACATGAAGCGCTTTCACGTCCAGGAAGCGGATCTCGCCACGAAAACCGGGGGCGCGTCGGTGCGTGCGCTGGTTGCGTACGAAGCACAACGCGCCCGCGACCTCCTGAATGAAGGCGCCCCCCTCGTGGGTAGCGTCCACGGCAGGTTGAAGCTGCTGCTCGCAGGGTTCGTAGCGGGAGGAAGGGCGGCGATCCGAGCGATCGTCGCCGCCGAATACGACGTACTTCCCGGCCCGCCCAAGCCCGGCAAGCTCCAACTGCTGCGCGAGGTGGGCGTCACTCTGCGAGGAGAGGGGTGATCCGGACCGTGGAGTCGGAACCGCACGTGTCCGCACCGGTACTCGCCGCCTACAGCTACTGCGAGGTCGTCACCGGGCAGCAGGCTCGTAACTTCGCGTACGGCATCAGGCTGCTGCCCACGTCCAAACGCCGTGCGATGTCGGCGCTGTACGCGTTCTCCCGACGCGTCGACGACATCGGCGACGGGGCGCTGGCCAAGGAGGTCAAGAGGGAGAGGCTCGACGACACCCGGGCGATGCTGGCCCGGGTGCGCGACGGCGGGGTCGAGGAGGACGACACCGACCCCGTCGCGGTCGCCCTCGCCCATGCCGCCGACGTCTTTCCCATCCCGCTCGGCGGCCTGGACGAGCTCATCGACGGCGTGCTGATGGACGTACACGGGGAGACCTACGAGACCTGGGACGACCTGAAGGTGTACTGCCGCTGCGTGGCGGGCGCCATCGGGAGGCTGTCACTCGGTGTGTTCGGTACGGAACCAGGAGCGCGAGGTGTGGAACGCGCGCCGGAGTACGCCGACACGCTCGGACTCGCGCTCCAGCTCACCAACATCCTCCGGGACGTCCGCGAGGACGCCGAGGGCGGGCGTACCTACCTGCCCGCCGACGACCTCGCCAAGTTCGGCTGCTCGGCCGGCTTCAGGGGGCCGAAACCACCGGAGGGCGCCGACTTCGCGGGCCTCGTGCACTTCGAAGTGCGTCGGGCCCGCGCCCTTTTCGCCGAGGGCTACCGGCTGCTCCCCATGCTCGACCGGCGAAGCGGTGCCTGTGTCGCCGCCATGGCCGGCATCTACCGCCGCCTCCTGGACCGGATCGAGCGCGACCCGGAGGCCGTGCTGCGCGGCCGGGTCTCGCTGCCCGGGCGGGAGAAGGCGTATGTCGCCGTGCGTGGCCTGTCCGGCCTGGACGCCCGGCATGTGACCCGCAGGACCGTCAGGAGGCGCGCCTGATGGACAATCCGGTCCAAGGTGATGCCACCGCGGGAAAGCGGCACGCAACCCTCCGGTGGGCGACGGCGTCCCTGACTGCGACGACCAGCCATGCACCGTTCAACCTGTACGGCGGCCGGGCAGGGGAGGGCGCACGATGACCGACGGCACGCGGTCCGACGAGCCGCTCGCGGACACGCCGGGACACTCCGGGTCGGACGCCGTCGTGATCGGCGGCGGACTCGCCGGGATCACCGCCGCGCTCGCGCTCGCCGACGCCGGGATCCGGGTGACGTTGCTCGAAGGCCGAACACGCCTGGGCGGGCTCGCCTTCTCCTTCCAGCGCGACGGACTGACCGTCGACAACGGACAGCACGTCTACCTGCGCTGCTGCACCGCCTACCGCTGGTTCCTCGACCGGATCGAGGGCGCGGGGCTGGCTCCGCTGCAGGAACGTCTCGACGTGCCCGTTCTCGACGTCGACCGGCCCGAGGGGCGGCGGCTCGGCAGGCTACGGCGCGACGCGCTGCCGGTGCCCCTGCATCTGGGGCGCAGCCTCGCCACGTATCCGCATCTCTCGCTCGCCGAACGTGCCAAGGTCGGGCGTGCCGCGCTCGCGCTCAAGGGGCTCGACCTCGCCGATCCGACCCTGGACACCCAGGACTTCGGCAGCTGGCTGACCGCGCACGGTCAGTCGGCGCGTGCCGTCGAGGCCCTGTGGGACCTGGTCGGGGTCGCCACCCTCAACGCGGTCGCCGGCGACGCCTCGCTCGGGCTCGCCGCGATGGTGTTCAAGACAGGCCTGCTGTCCGACCCGGGCGCGGCCGACATCGGCTGGGCGCACGTCCCGCTGGGCGAACTGCATGACCGGCTGGCCCGCAAGGCGCTCGCCTCCGCGGGCGTGCGTACCGAGGTCCGTACACGCGTCACCTCCATCTCTCTTGACGAGAACGGGACTTGGAGCGTTCAGGTTCCCGGGGAAACGCTTCGGACGGACGCGGTCGTCCTCGCCGTACCGCAGCGCGAGGCCCACGACCTGCTGCCCCGCGGGGCGCTCGACGCCCCCGAACGGCTGCTGCGGATCGGCACCGCGCCGATCCTCAACGTCCATGTCGTCTACGACCGTAAGGTGCTCGGCACACCGTTCCTCGCGGCCCTCGGCACCCCGGTGCAGTGGGTGTTCGACCGGACCGAGGCATCCGGGCTGCGCCGGGGCCAGTACCTCGCCCTCTCCCAGTCGGCCGCGCATGACGAGATCGACGAGCCGGTCGCCGTGCTGCGCGAGCGCTACCTGCCCGAGCTGGAGCGGCTGCTGCCCCGTACCCGGGGGGCCGAGGTGCGGGACTTCTTCGTGACCAGGGAGCGTACGGCGACGTTCGCGCCCACCCCCGGCGTCGGGCGGCTCAGGCCCGGCGCCCGCACCAAGGCACCCGGCCTCTACCTGGCCGGAGCGTGGACCGCCACAGGGTGGCCCGCGACCATGGAGAGCGCGGTCCGCAGCGGAGTGAACGCGGCCGACGCCGCACTCGGCGTACTGGGCCGCCCCCGTCCCCACCGTCTCTTCGAGTTCGAGGAGGCGGCCCACCGCATCGTCGAGGGGGACCACCCCCACGCCCCCGGCCGAACACCGGAGGGGACCGGCGTCTCACCGCGAGGTGGGGCCCGGTGACGGTCGATCAGCACGGCACGGCAGGTCCCCGCACCTCCGGTACCGCAACAAGAGGAGAGACTGTGCCCACTGTGCCCCCGGCCGAGACGGCCGCTCGGAGGACCGCGGTGGACGTGACCGCGTTCCTGGAGCGCGGCCGGACCCTGGCCACACCGGTGCTGCGGGCGGCCGTGGACCGCCTGGCACCTCCCATGGACACCGTCGCCGCCTACCACTTCGGCTGGATCGACGCCCAGGGCAACCCCTCGGACGGCGACGGCGGCAAAGCCGTACGGCCCGCCCTCGCGGTGCTCTCCGCCGAGGTCACCGGCGCGGCGCCCGAGACCGGCATCCCCGGTGCGGTCGCCGTCGAGCTGGTCCACAACTTCTCACTGCTGCACGACGACCTGATGGACGGCGACGAACAGCGCCGTCACCGCGACACCGTCTGGAAGGTGCACGGCCCCGCCCAGGCCATCCTGGTCGGCGACGCCCTGTTCGCCCTCGCCAACGAGGTTCTCCTGGAACTCGGCACCGCCGAGGCCGGCCGCGCCACCCGCCGCCTCACCACCGCCACCCGCGCCCTCATCGACGGCCAGGCGCAGGACATCTCCTACGAGCACCGCGACCGCGTCAGCGTCGAGGAGTGCCTGGAGATGGAGGGCAACAAGACGGGCGCCCTGCTGGCCTGCGCCAGCTCCATCGGCGCGGTGCTCGGCGGCGCGGACGACCGCACCGCCGACACGTTGGAGAAGTACGGCTACCACCTCGGCCTCGCCTTCCAGGCCGTCGACGACCTCCTCGGCATCTGGGGCGACCCGGTGTCGACCGGCAAGCAGACCTGGAGCGATCTGCGCCAGCGCAAGAAGTCCCTGCCGGTCGTGGCCGCGCTCGCGGCGAGCGGTGCCGCCTCCGAGCGGCTCGGCGAGATCCTCGCCGCCGACGCCAAGAGCAGCGACTTCGAGAACTTCTCCGAGGAGGAGTTCGCGGCCCGCGCCGCCCTCATCGAGGACGCGGGCGGCCGCGAGTGGACGGCCGAGGAAGCTCGCCGTCAGCACACCATCGCCATCGAGGCCCTGGACTCCGTGGACATGCCCGACCGGGTGCGGGCGCGGTTCACGGCGCTGGCCGACTTCGTCGTCGTACGGAAGAGATGATCACTATCGGTCGAATAGCCCTCGCGTAGTCGCCGGCCGGTGTCGCGGGAAGAACAGCACCGGCCGACGGCGGACCCACAGCAGCACGACTCGTACGACTGCACGAAGGGGAAGCCATGACAGCGACGACCGACGGAAGCACCGGGGCCCTGCCGCCCCGCGCTGCCTCGGCCAGCGAAACCGACATCACCATCGCCGTCACGGCGGGGGTACGCGACGCCGCCGTACGCGCCGCACAACGATCCACCGAATTCCTGCTGTCCCGACAGGACGCCGAGGGCTGGTGGAAGGGCGACCTCGAGACCAACGTCACGATGGACGCCGAGGATCTGCTGCTGCGGCAGTTCCTGGGCATCCGCGACGACGCGACGACCCAGGCCGCCGCGCTCTTCGTCCGCGGCGAACAGCGCGGGGACGGCGCCTGGGCGAGCTTCTACGGCGGCCCCGGCGAACTCTCCACCACCATCGAGGCGTACGTCGCCCTCCGCCTCGCCGGTGACGCACCCGAGGCCCCGCACATGGCGAAGGCATCCGCCTGGATCCGCGAGCGGGGCGGGATCGCCGCCGCCCGGGTCTTCACCCGGATCTGGCTGGCCCTGTTCGGCTGGTGGAAGTGGGAGGACCTGCCCGAACTCCCGCCGGAGCTGATCTACTTCCCTCCCTGGGTACCGCTCAACATCTACGACTTCGGGTGCTGGGCCCGGCAGACCATCGTCCCGCTGACGATCGTCTCCGCGAAGCGGCCGGTACGGCCGGCGCCCTTCCCGCTCGACGAACTGCACACCGACCCGGCCGTCCCCAATCCCCCCAAGCCCCTGGCTCCCGTGGCGAGTTGGGACGGCGCCTTCCAGAGACTCGACAGGGCCCTGCACGCGCTGCGCAGGGTCGCACCGCGCCGGCTGCGCAAGGCCGCGATGAACTCCGCCGCCCGCTGGATCATCGAGCGGCAGGAGAACGACGGCTGCTGGGGCGGCATCCAGCCGCCGGCCGTGTACTCGGTGATCGCCCTGCACCTGCTCGGCTACGACCTCGAACACCCCGTGATGCGCGCGGGACTCGAATCACTGGACCGGTTCGCCGTGTGGCGCGAGGACGGGGCCCGGATGATCGAGGCCTGCCAGTCGCCGGTCTGGGACACCTGCCTCGCGACCATCGCGCTCGCCGACGCCGGCGTGCCCGCCGATCATCCCCAACTGGTCAAGGCCGCCGACTGGATGCTCGGCGAACAGATCGTGCGGCCCGGAGACTGGTCGGTGAAGCGGCCCCAACTCCCGCCCGGCGGCTGGGCGTTCGAGTTCCACAACGACAACTACCCGGACATCGACGACACCGCCGAGGTCGTTCTCGCGCTGCGCCGGGTCAAGCACCACGACCCGGAACGGCTGGAGAACGCGATCGGGCGCGGGGTGCGCTGGAACCTCGGCATGCAGTCCAAGAACGGCGCGTGGGGCGCCTTCGACGTCGACAACACCAGCCCGTTCCCCAACCGGCTGCCGTTCTGCGACTTCGGGGAGGTCATCGACCCGCCGTCCGCCGACGTCACCGCGCACGTGGTGGAGATGCTGGCCGTCGAGGGGCTCTCGCACGATCCGCGCACCCGGCGCGGCATCCAGTGGCTGCTGGCCGAACAGGAGCCGGACGGCTCGTGGTTCGGACGCTGGGGCGTCAACTACGTCTACGGCACCGGGTCGGTGGTGCCCGCCCTGGCCGCGGCCGGAATCCCCGCCTCGCACCCGGCGATCCGACGGGCAGTGGCCTGGTTGGAGAAGGTACAGAACGACGACGGCGGCTGGGGCGAGGACCTGCGCTCCTACCGGCACGTCAAGGAGTGGAGCGGACGGGGCGCCTCCACCGCCTCGCAGACCGGCTGGGCGCTGATGGCGCTGCTGGCGGCGGGGGAGCGGGACTCCAAAGCCGTCGAGCGTGGCATCGAGTGGCTCGCGAGCACCCAGTGTGAGGACGGTTCCTGGGACGAGCCGTACTTCACCGGCACCGGCTTCCCCTGGGACTTCTCGATCAACTACCACCTCTACCGGCAGGTGTTCCCGCTCACCGCCCTCGGCCGGTACCTCCACGGAGAGCCGTTCTCCGGGGCCGGAGCCGGCTGATGGCCACCCAGCCCGCTCCGGCCCCGCTGCTGATCGCCTGCGCACTCGGCATCGAACACCTCGCCCTGCGCAGCGGCGACCGCGGCGGCGCCGACGGGCCGGTCACCGTGCTGCGCACCGGCATGGGACCGAAGGCGGCCGAGCGGGCCGTCACCCGGCTCCTGGCCGACCCGGCGCTCGACGGGGCCGCCGTCCTGGCCACGGGCTTCTGCGCCGGGCTGGCCCCCGGGATGCACCCCGGTGACCTGGTCGTCGCGGAGGAGACCCGGGACCCGCGCGGCACCGTGCCGTGCGTCGGCACCGACCTGCTCGTCAAGGAACTGGTACGGGCCCTTCCCGGGCGCACGGTCCACACCGGGCCGCTCACCGGTTCCGATCACGTCGTCCGCGGTCACGAACGGTCGGATCTGCTCGCGACCGGTGCGATCGCGGTCGACATGGAGTCCGCGGCCACCCTCCTGAGCGCCGTGCGCACGGGCGAGCGCCCGGTTGCGGCCGTCCGGGTGGTCGTGGATGCTCCAGAACATGAACTCGTCCGGATCGGCACGGTACGCGGTGGAATATCAGCTTTCCGCGTACTTCGATCGGTCCTTCCCGCTTTCTATGAATGGCACCGTTCCTTGCTGCTCCCCAGGAGGTGAGCCAGATGGCCATGCCGCTGCGTCAGTCCATCAAGGTCGCTACATACTTGGTCGAACAGAAGCTCCGAAAGCGGGACAAGTTCCCTCTCATCGTGGAGCTGGAACCCCTCTTCGCGTGCAATCTCAAGTGCGAGGGCTGCGGCAAGATCCAGCACCCGGCCGGGGTGCTGAAGCAGCGCATGCCGGTGGCGCAGGCCGTCGGGGCGGTGCTGGAGAGCGGTGCGCCGATGGTGTCCATCGCCGGCGGTGAACCGCTGATGCACCCTCAGATCGATGAGATCGCACGGCAGTTGGTGGCGAAGAAGAAGTACGTCTTCCTCTGCACCAACGCCATGCTGCTGCGCAAGAAGATGGACAAGTTCAAGCCCTCTCCCTACTTCGCCTTCGCCGTGCACATCGACGGGCTGCGGGAGCGGCACGACGAGTCGGTGGCGAAGGAGGGCGTGTTCGACGAGGCCGTGGAGGCGATCAAGGAGGCCAAGCGGCGCGGCTTCAGGGTCACCACCAACTCGACCTTCTTCAACACGGACACCCCGCAGACCATCATCGAGGTGCTCAACTTCCTCAACGACGACCTCAAGGTCGACGAGATGATGATCTCGCCCGCCTACGCCTACGAGAAGGCACCCGACCAGGAGCACTTCCTGGGCGTGGAGCAGACCCGCGAACTGTTCAAGAAGGCCTTCTCGGGCGGCAATCGGCGCCGCTGGCGGCTCAATCACTCCCCGCTCTTCCTGGACTTCCTGGAGGGCAAGGTCGACTTCCCGTGCACGGCCTGGGCGATCCCGAACTACTCGCTCTTCGGCTGGCAGCGCCCCTGCTACCTGATGAGCGACGGGTACGTGCCGACGTACCGCGAACTCATCGAGGAGACCGACTGGGACAAGTACGGCCGCGGCAAGGACCCGCGGTGCGCCAACTGCATGGCGCACTGCGGCTACGAGCCCACCGCCGTGCTGGCCACCATGGGGTCGCTCAAGGAGTCGCTGCGGGCCATGCGTGAGACCGTCAACGGAAACCGCGACTGACGCCATGACCGCCATTTCCCTGGGCGTCCCCGAGGTACCGGTCCGGCCGATCGCCGAGCGACGCTTGTCGCGGCAGATCCAGGTCGGGCCGGTGGCGGTCGGGGGCGGGGCCCCGGTGTCGGTGCAGTCGATGACGACGACCCGTACGTCCGACATCGGCGCCACCCTGCAGCAGATCGCCGAACTCACCGCGTCCGGCTGCCAGATCGTCCGCGTCGCCTGCCCGACGCAGGACGACGCGGACGCCCTCGCGACCATCGCGCGCAAGTCGCAGCTCCCGGTGATCGCCGACATCCACTTCCAGCCGAAGTACGTGTTCGCCGCGATCGAGGCCGGCTGCGCGGCCGTGCGCGTGAATCCCGGCAACATCAAGCAGTTCGACGACAAGGTGAAGGAGATCGCGCGGGCCGCGAAGGACCACGGCACGCCGATCCGGATCGGGGTCAACGCCGGATCGCTGGACCGGCGTCTGCTCCAGAAGTACGGCAAGGCGACGCCCGAGGCGCTGGTGGAGTCCGCCCTGTGGGAGGCCTCGCTCTTCGAGGAGCACGGCTTCCGGGACATCAAGATCTCGGTGAAGCACAACGATCCCGTGGTGATGGTCAACGCCTACACGCTGCTGGCCGAGCAGTGCGACTACCCGCTGCACCTGGGTGTCACCGAGGCCGGCCCCGCCTTCCAGGGGACGATCAAGTCGGCGGTGGCCTTCGGGGCGCTGCTCAGCCGGGGCATCGGCGACACCATCCGGGTGTCCCTGAGCGCACCGCCCGTCGAGGAGGTCAAGGTCGGCATCCAGATCCTGGAGTCGCTGAACCTCAGGCAGCGACGGCTGGAGATCGTGTCGTGCCCGTCCTGCGGGCGGGCCCAGGTCGACGTGTACAAACTCGCCGACGAGGTCACGGCGGGCCTGGAGGGCATGGAGGTGCCGCTGAGGGTCGCCGTCATGGGCTGTGTGGTCAACGGCCCGGGAGAGGCGCGGGAGGCCGACCTGGGCGTGGCCTCCGGCAACGGCAAGGGGCAGATCTTCGTGAAGGGCGAGGTCATCAAGACCGTCCCCGAGTCGAAGATCGTGGAGACCCTGATCGAAGAGGCGATGAAGATCGCCGAACAGATGGAGCAGGACGGCGTCGCCTCGGGGGAGCCGGCCGTCACCGTGAGCTGAACAAGCACGGACCGATAGGGGGCCACACGTGACGATTCTGGAGAACATCCGGGGACCACGCGACCTGAAGGCGCTGTCCGAGGCGGAACTTCGCGAACTGTCCGAAGAGATACGGGAGTTCCTGGTGCACGCGGTCGCCAGGACCGGCGGACACCTCGGGCCCAATCTGGGGGTGGTGGAACTCTCCGTCGCGCTCCACCGGGTCTTCGAGTCGCCGGTCGACCGCATCCTGTGGGACACCGGCCACCAGAGCTATGTGCACAAGCTGCTGACAGGGCGTCAGGACTTCTCCAAACTGCGCAGCAAGGGCGGCCTCTCCGGCTACCCCTCGCGCGAGGAGTCCGAGCACGACGTCATCGAGAACAGCCACGCCTCCACCGCGCTCGGCTGGGCCGACGGGCTCGCCAAGGCCCGCCAGGTACAGGGCGAGAAGGGCCATGTGGTCGCGGTCATCGGCGACGGCGCGCTGACCGGCGGCATGGCCTGGGAGGCGCTCAACAACATCGCGGCCGCCAAGGACCGGCCGTTGATCATCGTCGTCAACGACAACGAGCGGTCCTACGCGCCGACCATCGGAGGCCTCGCCAACCACCTGGCCACCCTGCGTACGACCGACGGCTACGAGAAGGTCCTGGCCTGGGGGAAGGACGTACTGCTGCGGACCCCGCTGGTCGGCAACACGGTCTACGAGTCGCTGCACGGCGCCAAGAAGGGCTTCAAGGACGCCTTCGCGCCGCAGGGCATGTTCGAGGACCTCGGCCTCAAGTACGTCGGTCCGATCGACGGGCACGACCTCAAGGCCGTCGAGTCGGCGCTCAGGCGCGCCAAACGCTTCCACGGGCCGGTGCTCGTGCACTGCCTCACCGAGAAGGGCCGCGGCTACGAACCCGCCCTGGCGCACGAGGAGGACCACTTCCACACCGTCGGGGTGATGGACCCGCTCACCTGCGAGCCGCTCACACCGTCCAACGGGCCGTCCTGGACCTCGGTGTTCGGCGACGAGATGGTGCGGATCGGCGAGGAGCGGGACGACGTCGTGGCCATCACGGCGGCCATGCTGCACCCGGTGGGACTCGGCGGGTTCGCGGCCCGCTTCCCGGACCGGGTGTGGGACGTCGGCATCGCCGAGCAGCACGCGGCCGTGTCCGCGGCCGGCCTCGCGACGGGCGGACTGCACCCGGTCGTCGCCGTGTACGCGACGTTCCTGAACCGCGCTTTCGACCAGCTCCTGATGGACGTCGCCCTGCACCGCTGCGGCGTCACCTTCGTGCTGGACCGGGCCGGAGTGACGGGCGTCGACGGGCCCTCCCACAACGGGATGTGGGACATGTCGATCCTCCAGGTCGTGCCCGGCCTCAGGATCGCCGCGCCGCGCGACGCCGACCAGCTCGGGGCCCAGCTCAGGGAGGCCGTCGCGGTGGACGACGCGCCGACACTGATCCGCTTCCCGAAGGAGTCGGTGGGGCCGGTGATCCCGGCCGTCGACCGGGTGGGCGGCCTGGACGTCCTGCACCGCGCGGACCGGCCCGAGGTGCTCCTGGTCGCCGTCGGCGTGATGGCGCCCGTCTGCCTCCAGGCCGCCGAACTGCTGGAGGCCCGGGGCATCGGGTGCACCGTCGTCGACCCCCGCTGGGTCAAGCCCGTCGATCCGGCGCTCCCCGGCCTCGCCGCCGCACATCGTCTGGTCGCCGTCGTCGAGGACAACAGCCGCGCCTCCGGCGTGGGCGCCGCGGTGGCGCTCGCCCTGGGCGACGCCGAAGTCGACGTCCCCGTACGGCGGTTCGGCATCCCGGAGCAGTTCCTCGCGCACGCCAAGCGGGGCGAGGTGCTCGCCGACATCGGCCTCACGCCCGTCGAGGTCGCCGGACGGATCGGCGCGAGTCTGGCCGTCAAGGCGGCGATCCTGCCCGCCCAGAACACCGGTCCGGCCCTCCAGGAACCGCCGTCCGAGGCGAAACGGGAACCGCAGACCAAGGCGAAACAGAAAGTGCCGTCCAGGGCGAACAAAGAAGTGCCGTCCAAGGAGAAACAGGAATGACAACCGCCAAATCCGCGTCGCCCTCCTCGCAGTCCGGGGAGTTCGACCTCGGCGCACTGCTGGCCGAGCGCGGAGCCGAGCGCTACGAGCTGCACACCAAGTACCTGAACCACCAGCTCCCGCGCATGCTGCACACCATCGGCTTCGACAAGGTCTACGAGCGGGGCGAGGGTGCCCACTTCTGGGACGCGGACGGCAACGACTACCTGGACATGCTCGCCGGGTTCGGGGTGATGGGACTGGGCCGCCACCACCCCGTCGTCCGCAAGGCGCTGCACGACGTCCTGGACGCGCAGCTCGCCGATCTGACCCGCTTCGACTGTCAGCCGCTGCCCGGGCTGCTGGCCGAGAAGCTGCTCGCCCACAGCCCGCACCTGGACCGGGTGTTCTTCGGCAACAGCGGGACGGAGGCGGTCGAGACCGCCCTGAAGTTCGCCCGCTACGCCACCGGGAAACCGCGGATCCTGTACTGCGACCACGCCTTCCACGGCCTGACCACCGGCTCGTTGTCGGTCAACGGCGAGGACGGATTCCGGGACGGCTTCGCCCCGCTGCTGCCCGACACGGCCGTCCCGCTCGGTGATCTCGACGCCCTGGCACGGGAGGTGAAGAAGGGCGACGTCGCCGCGCTGGTCGTCGAGCCCATCCAGGGCAAGGGCGTGCACGAGGCCCCACCGGGCTATCTGCGGGCCGCCCAGGAGCTGCTGCACCGGCACAAGGCGCTGCTCATCGTCGACGAGGTGCAGACGGGACTGGGACGCACCGGCGACTTCTACGCCTACCAGCACGAGGAAGGCGTCGAACCCGACCTGGTGTGTGTGGCCAAGGCGCTGTCCGGCGGTTATGTGCCGGTCGGCGCCACCCTCGGCAAGGACTGGATCTTCAGGAAGGTCTACTCGTCCATGGACCGGGTGCTGGTCCACTCGGCGAGCTTCGGGTCCAACGCGCAGGCCATGGCGGCGGGACTGGCCGTGCTGTCGGTCATGGAGAGCGAGCAGATCGTCGCGGGCGCCAGGGCCACCGGCGAACTGCTGAAGTCCCGGCTCTCGGCGCTGGTCGACAAGTACGAGCTGCTCGCCGACGTCCGCGGCCGGGGCCTGATGATCGGCATCGAGTTCGGCAGGCCCCGGTCGTTGAAGCTGCGCAGCCGCTGGGCCATGTTGCAGGCCGCCCGCAAGGGACTGTTCGCGCAGATGGTGGTCGTCCCGCTGCTGCAACGCCACCGCGTCCTCACCCAGGTCTCCGGCGACCACCTGGAGGTGATCAAGCTGATCCCGCCGTTGGTCGTCGGGGAAGCGGAGGTGGACCGGTTCGTGGACGCCTTCACGGATGTGATGGACGACGCGCACAGCGGTAGCGGGCTGATGTGGGACTTCGGCAAGACGCTGATCAAGCAGGCGGTGGCCAACCGGTAGGGCGCGGGGTGTCGGCTGCTCGGCGTAAACGGGTTTGCCTCTGAGGCAAGAAAATTGCCGCAGAGGCAAGTCTGCGGCTCAATGGAGGCATGAGCTCCCCGGAAGCCGACAACGAGCCGTCGACCGGGCCGGTCGCCGACCTGCCCGCGGTCGCACCACAGCTGCGTGCCCTGCGCCGCCGTGCCTCCCTCACCCTGGAGGCCGCCGCCGGGGCCGCCGGACTGTCGCCCGCCCACCTCTCCCGGCTGGAGACCGGGCAGCGCCAGCCCTCACTGCCGATGCTGCTCGCGCTCGCCCGTACCTACGGTACGACGGTCTCGGAGCTTCTCGGCGAGACGGTCGGGGAACGGGACGCGATCGTGCGTGCCGCCGACATGGAACCGACCGCGGCCGGCGGCTGGACCTACTGGCAGGCCGGCGCGTCCGGCCGGGGCATGCAGGCGCTGCGCGTCCACGTCCCGTACGGCTCCCAGGGCGACATCGTGCGGGTGCACCCCGGTGAGGAGTGGCTGCACGTCCTCCGAGGGCGGCTGCGCCTGCGTCTCGGGGACACCACGCACCGGCTCGCACCGGGCGACAGCGCGCACTTCGACTCGCTGACCCCGCACCGCATCGCCGCCCAGGACCCCGACGGGGTCGAGCTCCTGTTCGTCCACACCCTGCTGCAGAGCCCCACGGCCACGCTGTGCCTGGGCCCCACCTTTGGAGACATGCCATGACTGACATGGAGGAGAAGTTCCCCCGCGCCCTGTGGGTGCGCCTCATCATCTACCTCGCCGTCGGCCACGTGTTCGCGGCCTTCATCTACTTCCTGTTCGCGCTGGGCGCCCAGAAGTGACCTCTCGGAAGGCGAGGCGTCAGGGGGCGGACCCTCAGGCGGAAGGACTCAGTCCAGCAGCCGCTCGCGCAGCCGCTCCCGGATCTCCGGGGTGACTCCCAGCCCCTTCTCCAGGTAGGTGTCGACGTCGCCCCAGGTCTCCTCCATCGTCTCGAAGGCGGTCGTCAGATACTCGGCGCGCGCCTCGAAGAGGGGGCTGAGCAACACCATGACCTCGGGAGAGTAGGCCGAAGCGGAGCTGCCGCTGCGGTGCACCTTGTAGCGGCGGTGCTTCGCGTTCGACTCCAGGTAGTCGGCGAGGATCGCCTCCCGCTCGACGCCCACGGCGAGCAGCGTCACCGCCACGGACAGACCCGCGCGGTCCTTGCCGGCCGCGCAGTGCATCAGCGCGGGGACACTGTCCTCGGCGAGCGCGCGCAGCACCTGGGATTGCTCGGCGGTGCGCTCCTTGACGATGTCGCGGTACGAGTTGATCATCCGGTCCGCGGCCTTGCCGTCGCCCAGGGTCTCGCGCAGCTCGTCGATCCGGCCGTCACGGACCATCTTCCAGAACTCGCTGCCGTGGGCCGGATCCGTCAGCGGCAGGTTCACGTTGCGCACGCCCGGCAGCTCGACGTCGGGCCCCTCCAGCTTCTGGTCCGCCGCGTTGCGGAAGTCGAAGATCGTGTGCAGGCCCAGGGAGGTGAGGAACGCCGCGTCCTCGGCGGTCGCGTGCGCGAGGTGGCCGCTGCGGAACAGCACTCCGGGCCGCACCCGGCGGCCGTCCACGGTCGGCAGGCCGCCCACGTCACGGAAGTTGCGCACTCCGGACAGCTCGGGTTCGGTCGACGGGACCTGCTGTGTCACGGGGGCTCCTCCCAATCGGTGCCGTCGACGCTGCTCGACGGCGGGCACCCACCCGACGATACGACACGGCTTCGTAGGGCAAGCAGTTGTCCACAGGCGTTGCATAGAGGGCTCGCCGCGCATGATGATGTTGATGCCTGAGTGCACCTGTTCGTGTCTGTTCGTATCTGTGAGGGACCGCATGCTGGAGATCGCCGAGAACGGCCGTACGTGGATTCTGTCCGGGCCGACCAGCAGTTACGCCGTCCATCTCACCGAGGGCGACGAACTGCTGCATCTGCACTGGGGGCCGCGGATCGCGCTCGCCGACGCCGAGGCCCTCGCCCTGCTCCCCCTGCCGGACTACCGGGGCTTCGAGTCCCCGCTCGACGGGCATGAGGAGTACCCGGTCGAGGGCGGCCCCCGCTTCGTGCGCCCCGCCCTGTCGGTGCGCACGGACGAGCGGCGCGGCACCGAGTGGATCTTCGAGGCGTACGAGCGTGCCGAGGACGACGAGCTGCGGCTCAGATTCCACGACGGCGGCCTCACGATCACCCTGCACTACCGCATGCGGCACGACGTCGTGGAGCGCTGGGTGAGCCTGGACAACGCGGGCCCCGCCGTGGAGCTCCTGCGCGCCGACTCCGCCACCTGGACCCTGCCCGACCGCGAGACCGGCTGGCGGCTGTCCCAACTGCACGGCCGCTGGGCCGCGGAGTCCCGGCTGGTGCGCGCCCCCCTCACCTACGGCGAGAAGGTCATCGGCAGCCGCCGCGGCCACACCGGGCACCAGCACCTGCCGTGGGTCGCGCTCGACACCGACGCGACCGAGGAACACGGCGAGGTCTACGGCTGCGCCCTCGGCTGGTCCGGGTCCTGGCGCATCGCCGTGGCCGAACTGCCCGACACACGCGTGCAGATCACCGGCGGCGCGGGCTACGACGACTCCGGCCTGCTCCGTCTGGAGGCCGGCGAGTCCTTCACCGCCCCCGTCTTCGCCGGCCTGTGGAGCGACGCCGGCTTCGGCGGGGCGAGCCGCGCCTGGCACGCATACCAGCGGGCGTACGTCATCCCGGACGCGGACCGGGACCGGCCGGTGCTGTTCAACTCCTGGGAGGCCACCGAGTTCGACATCTCCGAGGAGCAGCAAGGGGTGCTGGCCCGCCGGGCCGCGGCGACCGGCGTCGAGCTGTTCGTCGTCGACGACGGCTGGTTCGGAAAGCGCACGAGCGACCGGGCCGGGCTCGGCGACTGGACGCCCAACCCCGACCGCTTCCCGGGCGGCCTGAGGCCCCTCGCCGACTATGTGCACGCCCTCGGCATGCAGTTCGGCATCTGGGTCGAGCCGGAAATGGTCAATCCGGACAGTGACCTCTACCGTGCCCACCCGGACTGGGTGCAGTACCAACCAGGGCGAAAGCGGACGGAACTGCGCAACCAGCTGGTGCTGAACCTCGCGCGCGAGGACGTCCAGGAATACCTCTGGGAGCAGCTGCACGGGCTGCTCTCCAGCGCCCCGATCGACTATGTGAAGTGGGACTTCAACCGCTGCTTCACCGACGCCGGCTGGCCCGGCGACCCGTACCCGCAGCGCCTGTGGGTCGATCACGTGAACGCGCTGTACCGCCTGCTGGACCGGCTGCGCCAGGCCCACCCGGGCGTCGCCTTCGAGTCCTGCTCGGGCGGCGGCGGGCGGATCGACCTCGGTGTCATGAGCCGTACCGACCAGGTGTGGACCTCCGACAACACCGACCCGCTCGACCGGCTCGCCATCCAGCACGGCTTCAGCCAGATCCACCCCGCGCGCGTGATGGCGGCCTGGGTCACCGACAGTCCCAATACCCAGCTCAACGACCGGGTCAGCACACTGCGGTTCCGGTTCGTCAGCGCCATGGCCGGGGTGCTCGGAGTCGGCGGGGATCTCGCCGAGTGGACCGAGGAGGAGCTCGCCGAGGCCCGCGACTGGGTGACTCTCTACAAGGAGATCCGCCCCGTCGTGCAGCGCGGCGACCTCTATCGGCTGCGCCCGCCGGAGGGTGGATCGAGTGCGGTGCAGTACGTGCTGGGTGACGAGTCGGTCGTCCTGGCCTGGCTCCAGGCGCAGCGCCACGGCGAGCCGGTGCCGGCGCTGCGGCTGCGCGGACTTGACCCGACGGCGTCGTACGAATGCCGCGAAACGGGCGAAGTCCACCGAGGGGCCGTGTTGTTGCACCACGGCCTGCGGACCGGCCTTCGGGGTGACCTCGATGCGACGGTTCTCCGGCTGCGCCGCATCTGAGAGTTCTGTCCGAATTAGAACCTTCATTGCAACTCAGCCTGAAATGAGGCTATCTGAGGAACGGTGCGTGAGCAGCGTCATATTCGTGACCGTGCGTCGCCCGTCATGTTCACGTAATTCTTATGTATTTCAAGGGGATTTGAGGTGCGGGCGACCCTGTCGATTTACTGAGGGTGACTGGGAATTCCGTAAGGGATCAACAAAAACGCATTCGCACGCAACCTCCCGCTTGTCCTATTGCGTCTTAGTCGCTTACGTTCGCCACCGATCCGGACGGACGCCCAATCCTGCCGCCGCCCGGAGACCGCACACACTCACCCGCACACGGCAGGAGCGGGGGACCCACAGGCACAACCGCCTGTTTCGGTCTCCGGAACAGGCTAGGGGTTAAGTCGTGCTTCGGTACGGCCGGGCATCTCCAGTCCGCACCCGACAGCTCACCTCGCAGGCGCCGGAGAGGAATTCGCCATGCCCGCGAACGGTAAGCACCGCCGCACGAAGACCCAGCGCTTCGCTCGTTCCATCGCCGTCGCCGGAACTGGCGGCGCCGTACTCGCACTTCCGCTTCTGGGGGCCACCGGCGCCCATGCGGCGAGTGTCCAGTCCCTTTCGGGAAATGCCGTTCAGTCGTCCGTCGCGACTACCGCGAAGAAGTCGGTTGCCGAAAAGGCGACGGCCGAAAAGAAGGTGGCCGCGCGGACTTCGGGCGCGAAGACCTATGTGGTGCGCGTCGGCGACTATCTCGCGAAGATCGCCAAAGAGCAGAACGTCAGCGGAGGCTGGAAGAAGCTCTACGAAGACAATCGTGAGGCCATAGGCGACAACCCGTCGCTGATCCATCCCGGTCTGAAGCTCACGATAGGGAAGAAGGCCGCGACGGGTGCCGAGAAGCCGGCCTCCGCGCCGAAGCCGAAGCCGAAGTCGGCCTCCGCGTCCTCGTCGAAGAAGTCGGCGGCCGCCGCTCAGAGTGCCGTGACCACCAGCACCGCGAACGGCTTCACCCTCCCGGTCAGCGGCGCCACCATCGGCACGGGCTACCACGTGGCGGGCAGCATGTGGTCCAGCGGCTACCACACCGGTGTCGACTTCGTCGTCCCGACCGGTACTCCGCTCAAGGCCGTCGGTGCGGGCACGGTCGTCTCCGCGGGCTGGGGCGGCGCGTACGGCAACCAGGTCGTCATCAAGCTGGCCGACGGCTACTACGCGCAGTACGCGCACCTGTCCTCGCTCTCCGTCTCCGGCGGTCAGACCGTGACCGAGGGTCAGCAGATCGGCCTCTCCGGCGCGACCGGCAACGTGACCGGTCCGCACCTGCACTTCGAGATCCGCACCACGCCGGACTACGGCTCGGACGTGGACCCGATCGCCTACCTCCGCTCGAAGGGTGTCTCGGTCGGCTGACGCCCTCACGACCACCTGCCCCACACGCTGCCGAAGGCCGGACCCCTGATCCCCGGGTCCGGCCTTCGGTATGTCCGGGTCCATCACGCCATGTTCTGAACCCTTCCTGGTCAATCCGTGATCACCGCATTGCGGTCCTGTGGCAAGGGAGCCGAATGCGTCGACAGCGCGCAGGCGTGGGGGCACAGTGAACTCCGTTGCTGTGCAAGCGCTTTCTGTCGTTGACGTCCCGGAGGAGTTCCCTTGTATCCGCCCGCCCGACGCCGAAGAACGGTCGCCGTCACCACACCCGTCCGCTGCCCGGAAGGAGCCGTCTCCCGTGACGACCACGCGTAGAGCCTTCGCGACCCTGGCCGCCGGAACCGCGATGGCCGCCCTCGCCCCGGCTGCCCCCGCGAGCGCCTCGCCCCGCCACCACCGCCCGATCGCCCACGACGACTTCCGTCACGGCCTCGGCCGATGGGCCGTGGAACTCGAGAAGGGCGGCACCGTCACCGCCTCCCGCGGGATCCTGGAAGTCGACGTGCCCGCCGGCGCGACCGTCTGGTTCACACAGCGGCTCGAAGGGCCGTACGTCCTGGAGTACACCGCCACACCGGTGTCGCAGGGCGGGGTCAACGACCGGGTGTCGGACCTCAACAACTTCTGGAACGCCGTCGACGTCCGCTCCCCGGACGACCTGTTCGCCACCGCGCGGGGCGGGGCACTGGCAGAGTACGACTACCTCAAGACGTACTACGTCGGATACGGCGCCAACACGAACACCACGACCAGGCTGCGCCGCTATGTCGGCGAGGCGGGCGTGCGTCCGCTGGTCTACGACTACGCGGAGCCGCTGCTGGTGGCGAACCGGCCGAACCGGGTCCGGATCGTCTCCGACGGTTCGACCGTGCGGTGGTGGAACAACGGGCGGCTCGTGTTCGACCTCACCGACCCCGAGCCGTACACGAGCGGGCACTTCGGCTTCCGGACCACCTGGAGCCACTTCCGGATCTCCGAATTCCGGGTGTGGTGGTTGCCGCCCCAACAGCGCTGACGAGAAAGCTATTCCAGGCTTGACCAATCCTTGAACGGTGGCTTATCTCACCGCACGTCAACCCATTCCTACGGTCGCGTAGCTCACATCCGAAGGTGAATCATGGGCCGATGTGGCAGACGATTCGAAGAATGACAACAGATCAGTGATCGGGTCGTACGTGGCGGTGGGGGACAGCTTCACCGAGGGCGTCGGCGACCCCGGCCCGGACGGGGCGTTGGTCGGCTGGGCGGACCGGTTCGCGGTCCTGCTCGCGGACCGGCGGCCCGAGGGCGACTTCCAGTACACGAACCTCGCCGTGCGCGGGAAACTGCTCGACCAGATCGTGGCGGACCAACTGCCCAAGGCCATGGAACTGGCCCCGGAGCTGGTCTCCTTCAGTGCGGGCGGCAACGACATCCTGCGGCCCGGCACCGACCCCGACGAGGTCGCCGAGCGTTTCGAGCGGGCGGTGGTGCGACTGACCTCCGTCGCCGGCACGGTGATGGTGACGACCGGATTCGACACCCGCGGCGTGCCCGTGTTCAAGCATCTGCGCGGCAAGATCGCCACCTACAACGGGCATGTACGGGCGGTCGCCGACCGGTACGGCTGTCCCGTGCTCGACCTGTGGTCCCTGAAGACCGTTCAGGACCGCCGGGCCTGGGACGGCGACCGGCTCCACCTCTCACCCGAGGGCCACACACGCGTGGCGCTGCGCGCGGGCCAGGTCCTCGGCATGGAGCTCCCGGCCGACCCGGACCAGCCCTGGCCGCCGCTGCCGGTGCGCGGCACCCTGGAGATCCGGCGGGACGATGTGCACTGGGCGCGGGAGTACCTGGTGCCGTGGATCGGACGCCGGCTGCGCGGGGAGTCGTCGGGGGACCATGTGACCGCCAAGGGCACGCTGTCGCCGGACGACATCAAGACGCGGATCAGCTGGGTGGCTTGAGGAACTCGGCGCCTGGTCCACCACGGCCCACGACCCGCGGGCCGTGGTGGACCAGGCGCCGCGTTCTTGAGACAGCCCAGGCACGGTCACGGTCACGGGTCTGTCGCCCGGCGCGGGCCTACGTGGTCAACGCCTCCCGCGCCAGCCCCAGTTCCCGGGCCACCGTCTCGTCCACCCACTCCTGCGCCCGTACCCGCGGGACCGCGCCGGCGTAGGACGTCAGTTGTACGGCGAGACCGTCGAGCAGGGCCGTGAGGCGCAGGGCCGTGCCGGTCGGGTCCGGGCAGACGAACTCGCCCGCGGCCACGCCTTCGGCGATCACCTCGGTGAGCGCCGCCTTCCACTGCCGGTCGAGGTCGCGCGTGACCTCCCGCAGCGCGGGCTCGCGCAGCGCCGCGGCCCAGCCCTCGATCCACAGCCGCCAGCCCTTGGCCTGACCCGTCGGGGCGTACCAGCGCACGGCCGCCCGCAGTCGGCGCAGCGCCGTGGTGCGGCGGTCGAGCAGCCTGCGCAACTGGGCGAGGTCGCCCTCGGCCGCGTAGGTGAAGGCGGCGGCGACCAGCTTCTCCTTCGTCGAGAAGTGATAGAGCACCAACGCGTTGCTCACGCCGAGGGCCGAGGCCACGTCGGCGATCCTGACCGCCACCACGCCCCGTGCCTCGATCTGCTCGACGGCGGCGCGCAGCAACTCCTCGCGCCGCTCCGTCACGCTCAACCGCACTCTCGTCACGCGGTCACCCTAATCCGCCGCCGTGGGCGTCGGCGGAGGGAGGGCGATCACCCGAAGGGTTCGGCCTGAAGTCACCGGTACCACCCGAAGCGCTCCGCGATCACCGGCAGCCGGTCCGCGACGATGGCGTGGGCCGCCGCCCGCGGGGTCGTCCCGTCGGCCTCCGCGCGGGCCAGCATCTGTTCCACCAGCGCGCGCATCGAGCGGCGGGTGTGGGCGAACGCCTCGTCCGCGGCGGGGCCGATGTCGCCGAACAGCGTCCACCACCACCAGGCGTTCGTCCCGGAGTTGACGACCACGTCCGGCAGTACCGTCACCCCGCGTGCGGCCAGCGACTCCTCGGCCTTGGGCAGAACCGGCATGTTGGCCGCCTCGACGATCCAGCGGGCGGTGATCCGCTCCTGGTTCACGGAGTCGACGGCGTACGAGACCGCCGCCGGCACCAGTACCTCCGCGTCCGCGCACAGCCACGCGTCACCGGGCAGCTCACGGTCGCCGGCACGCAGGGCCGCGCGGTCGACGGTCCCGTAGGCGTCCCGCGCGGCGAGCAGGGCCTCGATGTCGAGGCCGGCCGGGTTGGCGATGGTGCCCTTGATGTCGGCGACGGCCACGACGGTGAGTCCCGCGCGCGTGAGGAAGCGCGCGGTGGCCCCGCCCATGGTGCCCAGGCCCTGAACGGAGACCCTGGTGCCCACGTACGGCACACCGGCCCGGTCCAGGGCCGCGAGGGCCGACTCCGCGACACCGCAGCCGCCGACCAGTTCGTCGAGCCCGATCCCGTCCACCTCGACCGCGAACGCGTCCGCGAGCCGCCGCCGGGCCGCACTCTCGTCGTCGAGCAGCGGATACACGGCTTGGACGGACGACACGAGCCCCGCCTCGGCGGCCGCCCGGTCCACCAGATCCTGGGTGAGACCGAGGTCCTCGCCCGTGGTCCAGAGGCTCTCGATGTACGGCCGCATGGCCCGCAGATACCGCACCAGGAGCTCGTACGCCCCCGGATCCCGGGGATCGCAGTCGATGCCGCCCTTGGCACCGCCCAGGGGGATGTACCGGCCCTCCGGGTTGTAGTGCAGGGCCTCTTTCATGGTCATCCCGCGCGCCAGACCGGCCACCTCGTCCAGGGTGCAGCCCGCGCGCATCCGCAGCCCGCCGCTGGAGACACCGCGCACCAACCGGTCGACGACCAGGAAGCCCTGGCGTCCGGTGACGTGGTCGGTCCAGACGAGGGAGATCAGAGCGGTGGTCATGCGGTCTCCTCGGGGATGACGAACCTCAGGGGCCGCACGACGGCTCGCCGCGGGCGTTACTGAATGACCGGTCAGTATCCGAAGAGGGTCGCACCCTGTCAACGCACCCGCCGGATCACCGGTGGTAACCCGGCTGTCAGCGGGGCCGCCCATAATGGAATGTCTCACCGACTCCACCTGGAGGTACACCGTGACCGGTTTCCGTTCCCCGAGCTCCGGGCTCCGCGCGCTGCGGCCCGCGGCATTCGGTGCGGACCCGAGCGGTGAGCGCATGGCGCGTATCCGCAGATCGCCCCACTTCAAGGACGGGGTCTTCCAGAATCCCGGGGGAACCGCCCGGACCCGGCCCTCCGGTTCGACGCTGGAGTTCGCAAAGCTCTTCTTCGACAAGGACGAGCGCGCCCGCCGAGCCCCGAAGGGCACGGTTCCGGTGCACGCCACCACGCTCGCCGACATCGCCGAGATCCCTGCCACCGGGCTGAGGCTGACCTGGATGGGGCACTCCAGCGTGCTCGCCGAGATCGACGGACGGCGGGTGCTCTTCGACCCCGTCTGGGGTGAGCGCTGCTCCCCGTTCGCCTTCGCCGGGCCCAAGCGCCTGCATCCCGCGCCCCTCCCGCTGGCCGCCCTCGGCCCGGTCGACGTCGTCGTGATCTCGCACGACCACTACGACCATCTGGACCTGCCCACGATCAGGGCGCTGGCCGGCACCGACACCCTGTTCGCGGTGCCGCTGGGTGTCGGCGCCCACCTGGAGCACTGGGGGGTGTCCGCCGACCGGCTGCGCGAGCTGGACTGGCACGAGGCCACCAAGGTCGGCGGGCTCACCCTGACCGCCACCCCGGCCCGCCACTTCTGCGGTCGCGGGCTGCGCAACACCCAGCACACCCTCTGGGCCTCCTGGGTCGTCGCCGGGGACGAACACCGGATCTACCACAGCGGCGACACCGGCTACTTCGAGGGCTTCAAGGACATCGGCGCGGAGCACGGCCCGTTCGACGCCACGATGATCCAGATCGGCGCCTACAGCGAGTTCTGGCCGGACATCCACATGACCCCCGAGGAGGGCATGCGCGCCCACCTCGACCTCCAGGGCGGGCGGCCGCACGGTGTGATGCTGCCGATCCACTGGGCGACCTTCAACCTGGCGACGCACGCGTGGAGCGACCCCGGTGAGGGCACCATCGCCGCCTCCCTGGCGACGGGCGCCCCGATCGCCCTGCCTCGGCCCGGTGAACCCTTCGAGCCGACCGCCGAGAGCGTTCCGGCCGACCCGTGGTGGCGGGGTGTGGCGCTCGAACCGGCGGGCGGCTGGCCCGCCGCCGAGGCGCTCGGCGACGCGCGCGCCGAGGCGACGATCAGGGCCTCGGCCGATTCGGCTGCCGGAGATGCGGCCGGAGTTGCGGCCAAGGCCGATACAGCGAGTGACATTTCCAAGGGGGTCGGCGAGGGCACCGGAGACCCCGAGACCGTGGTGACGGGCTGACCGAGGACGCGGATCGAGCAAGCGGCGAGGGCCGGGGCACGCCAGGGCGGGCACCCAGGTCTCGCGCAGGCCCCTGCGGCCGTCCACCAGCCAGACCAGCACCAGCGGCACCACCAGGGCCA